>NZ_BJDU01000025.1 GCF_005405305.1 Companilactobacillus formosensis | reverse complement strand
TTGACAAAATATGGAAATACATCCACTTTTATCGCGCAGTTTTCGGTGTTTCTTTAAATCATTAATTCTTAATATCCAGTTTTCAAGGTACGAGTTTGAGGGTAGACCCCTCAAAACTAAACAAAGTTTTAACGTTGTGTATTTCCGTTGATGCTAAGCATCATATCCTTAGAAAGGAGGTGATCCAGCCGCAGGTTCTCCTACGGCT
>NZ_BJDU01000024.1 GCF_005405305.1 Companilactobacillus formosensis | reverse complement strand
TTGACAAAATATGGAAATACATCCACTTTTATCGCGCAGTTTTCGGTGTTTCTTTAAATCATTAATTCTTAATATCCAGTTTTCAAGGTACGAGTTTGACATCTCTGTCAATGGAGGTTAACGGGATCGAACCGATGACCTCCTGCTTGCAAAGCAGGTGCTCTCCCAGCTGAGCTAAACCCCCATGGTACTATTAAATTTTCTGAGAATGGGCCTAAATGGACTTGAACCATCGACCTCACGCTTATCAGGCGTGCGCTCTAAACCAGCTGAGCTATAGGCCCGAAATGCGCCCGGTAGGCCTCTCAAAACTAAACAAAGTTTTAACGTTGTGTATTTCCGTTGATGCTAAGCATCATATCCTTAGAAAGGAGGTGATCCAGCCGCAGGTTCTCCTACGGCT
>NZ_BJDU01000023.1 GCF_005405305.1 Companilactobacillus formosensis | reverse complement strand
AATGATTTGATTGTTATTGAAGATTTGAAAACCAAAAATCTTCTTGGTAATCATAAACTATCACGTGCCATCGCTAATCAATCATGGAGAGCATTAAGATTAATGCTTGAATACAAATGTGAATGGTATGGAAAGAAGCTTCTAATTGTTAATCCATTCAAAACTAGTCAAATCTGTTCTAACTGTGGGTACGATGATGGTAAACATGGGTTAGATATAAGAAAATGGGCTTGTCCTAGTTGTGGTATTCATCATGATCGTGATATTAATGCAAGTAAAAACATTTTGAACAATGGCTTGGAACAAGCCTTAGTAAGATAGTTCTAGCCTCTACCGACTGGTTGGAATACTAGTTGGCAAGTATGGAATGTTCCTAGAAGCTCGGTACTTTAGTGCCGATGTAGTTCAC
>NZ_BJDU01000022.1 GCF_005405305.1 Companilactobacillus formosensis | reverse complement strand
TACACGACGCTCTTCCGATCTAGCATATACACTTGCAATTAGTTTGTGAAGTAATGGCAAGTATTAAGGTAGCATGTGTGGTTCTGATTTGCATGGTTGTGGTGGGTGCACTCATTGCACAGGCTACCATAACATGTGATCAGGTTGTTAGTGGCCTAGCTCCATGTCTCACTTACCTACAATCCGGTGGAGCTGTTCCTGTAACATGTTGCAATGGAGTCAAGGAGCTCGTGGCGTTGCCTAAGAGCACCGCTGACAAACAAACCATATGCAATTGCCTCAAATCCGCCGCTTCTTCCACCCAATTCGATCCGGCGAATGCAGCATCACTCCCTGGCAAATGTGGGGTCAATCTCCCTTACAAGATTACCCCCTCCACCGACTGTAATACCATCAAGTTCTGAAGCGTTGATGTGGTGGGAAAGATGCAAGCACCATAGCAGATTTCTATTGCAGGATAGTATGTATGACAATGCTGTAGCATTGATTAATAATAATAAAGGGATGGCGGGGAAGGCTCCATTTATGCGAGTCTTCTCTTATCAGCAAGTCAAATAGTTTCATAACAAATAATTGATGTCTCAGTTGGTTGTTACATGTAATAATTACATAAATTGTAATTCCAAGCTACTTTACCTTAAATTTTCGTAATTGTCCTATTGCTTATTCTATCAAAATTTGTGTTGAGAAATCGTTTCTGCCTTGAAATGTTTACCGTAAAT
>NZ_BJDU01000021.1 GCF_005405305.1 Companilactobacillus formosensis | reverse complement strand
CCCAATTCATAATTTTAAACACCTCAACATTGATTTAGTAATTATGATGTGGATAGTACTGGTACATCAACTATATAAGCCCCCATTTAAATAACTCACACATACATATAACTTTTATTACTAGCCATATCATATTTGGCTTCATAGTAAACCATAGGTTAAACTGAAAATACACCATGATATAATTAATATGATGCTAAGGTGTTTCATAAGATCACTTTCAAGCATAGGCCTCAGGGTTTGCAACAAGATAGGCTTCCACAACCTTGAGTATAGCTGAGGCTTCTTCCCTAGCAGCTTTGAAATCCTCTTCTTTGATCTCAACCCCTTCTTTTGGTTCATACTTGCTTATATTCTTGGTCTTGCTACCTCCTTCTGCAGTGGCCTCAAACTTTATCTCATGTGAAACTGAATCTACCTTTTCCAATACACTATCCCCCTCAATCACTGTGTAGCTATATGCCAAATTCTCTTTGTCTAGTGCATCAATTCTATGCTTCAAGTGTTTGATGCTATCACCTTCAACAATGGTTATCTCTTGAATGCTTCCAGGGCCACCATTGCCTTGAACAAGTTCAACTTTCTTAATAGCCTGAGGAAGAAGCTTAGGAATGAGGTTATGAGCATCAAGGATCAAAGACTTGAAAAGCCTCTCTGCTTGGACAATGCTAGTGGACTCATCAGTGAATGTTAGGACAGCCATGTTCCTTAGAAATACAAGATATATTATAGCTACAAATTTTATGTAATATTGCAGTGGTGTAAC
>NZ_BJDU01000020.1 GCF_005405305.1 Companilactobacillus formosensis | reverse complement strand
ACACTCTTTCCCTACACGACGCTCTTCCGATCTGACCATTTCATTTTATTATCACAAAGAGTTCATACATAAGACTCTTGTCTAATATTGATAGTTACAGGGACTGGACTTCAAGTTCACCCTTATTTTAAACGATAGGCACAGGTACACTGAAATTTTAAAAATAGGAAAACAGAAATGGCATGAACAACGAGTTAAAGTAATGGGGAGAAATATTAACACCATCGCTACTTGTGACAATGCAATCAGTCCCCATCAGAGAGAGTTAGACATAACCCAAGCTCTTCAAACTCTCCACTCCATCCTTGATAATTTGGTCAATTGGAGTGAACTCAAGACCTAAATCAATAAGCTTCTTTGATGCATCTTTTGCTCTCAACAACCCAGCTTGTGTATCCTTTTGCAACGTAGCAACATTATATTCAGGGTATAACTCAGCAACCTTTGCCACAAAATCAGCATAGTGACGAATAGCTTCAACACACAAGTGCCTTCCTGTTGCGTTCTTTTTCTCAAAAGCCAAAATATGTGCCATGGCTATGTCTTTAAAGTGGGCCATTCCCATAAAGAAGTCTTCGTATGTCTCTTTGTCACCTTTGAGAACCTTAACAAGCACAGCCATACTGGAATTGATTCTTGGTGGAATCAGGGGACCCAAGGCTGTGCCAGGATTTATCATCACTACATCCAAACCGGTCTCCTTCGCAAAATCCCAGCCCGCTTTCTCTGCTAAAGTCTTTGCAATGGGATAGTACAACCCTTTCTCCCTACAGTAATCGAGGTCCGTCCAACAGTCCTCACCCTTAATCTTATCAGCTGGCCAGTTAGGACTTGGAACTATGGAGGAGATAGACGACGTCGCCACCACTCGCTCCACCCCTGCTTCCTTCGCCGCCTTCAACACATTAACAGTCCCTTTTATTGCCGGTTCCAAAATCTGCTTCTGAGGATCTTTGACTTGGCCGATGATGTTGGGACATGCAAGGTGGAAAACTCCGGCGCAACCCTTTATGGCGGCGGCGATGGAGTCACTGTCAAGAAGATCCATCTGGAAAAGCCTAAGACGACTCTTAGCTCCTTCCATTGCCTCCAAATGCTTCGTCTCCTCCTCATCCTTGAGATCTTGGATGGTGGCGTGGACGGTGTAGCCACGCTCGAGGAGGAGGCGTACCAGCCATGACCCAATGGCACCGCTGGCTCCGGTGACACAAACCACCTTGGACATGGTGTTGCTTTTGTTAGCTTAGTGAACGCTGTTTCTGAATTGTTAGTTAAATATTTCAGTTATGTTGTTGAAATGTATGAACTAGTAATTGTCCTGGTATATATATAAA
>NZ_BJDU01000019.1 GCF_005405305.1 Companilactobacillus formosensis | reverse complement strand
GGTTGTACGATAAATAGAGTTGATAGGCATTTTGCCATCAACTCTATTTTTGTATACCATTTATTAGTAATACTTTTTAAGAACATCAAAAAAGACACCACTCATGTCCTTTAGATGTTCGACCCTCTACAGCTTCACAATGAAAGGAATTTGAATGATGCCCCTAACAGATAATTCTATACGAAATGCTTTAGAAATTAAAGACAAGAATATTGTATTCACTGATGACTCAGTTTTTATGAATATACACGGAACTATATCTTTAGTTTATTTTGCGAAACTTACTAAAGACGTTGATCGTTGTATTAATTGTGGCCTTACAGGCCACGTAATTAAAGATGGATTCAATAAAAATATGATAATAGCTCCATCACTATCTTTACGACCAACTTTTATTCGATTATATCGTCAAAAATATATATGTAAGTCCTGTGGTTCAATTTTTGTAGCTAAAACCAACTATGTTTGGGATTGTTGCCAAATTGCGCAGCCGGTCAGACAGATGATTCTGTCTGAGGCCGCTCACAATGCATCTCTTAAAGACATTGGTAGACGCTTTAATGTCTCAGATAAGACCGTTCAACGGATCATTGATGAGGAAGCCAAACTACATAAAAACAGACATACAGAATCTCTACCAAAGCACATGGCTTTTGACGAGTTTATGGCGACAGATAAATTGAGCTTTATTTGGTTAGATAGTAATGATCATCGAACCGGAGATATTTTGCCTAGACGAACTTCTTATCAAATTAAACAATATTTTGAAAACTTCTCTTTAAAGGCTAGAAAACAAGTACAGACTATCTCTTTAGACTTAAATGCCGGTTATATTAATCTCGTTCCAAAATTATTTCCTAAGGCAAGGATAGTTGTTGATAGGTTTCACATCGTTCAAATGGCTAATCGTTCTCTTAATTCTTCAAGAATCAAGGTAATGAAGACCATGCCCCAACGCAGTAAAGAGTATCTATTCATGAAGCGAGATTGGAAGAAATTCTTGGAATCATTCGATTCCATTGAAAAGATAACGCCTAAGTACCAATACAGCGTAAATTACTGTGAAACAGATTTAAATTTGATTACAAAATGTTTGGATTTGGACGAAGGCTTTGCCAAGTCCTATGAGGTTTATCAAGATATCTTAAAAGCTATTGAAACAAGTGACGTTGAATTAATGAGTGACACAATACTTGATTATCATTCACTAAACACACCAATGGATACAACCATGAAGTCACTAAAAAAATATCGAAAACAGGTACTGAACGCTCTACACTTCGATTACTCCAATGGATTTTTAGAGGGAACCATTGGAAGAATAAAGAAAATAAAAAATAGCGCATATGGTTATCGAAACTGGACTAACTTTATTAAGAGGATTGATCTTCAA
>NZ_BJDU01000018.1 GCF_005405305.1 Companilactobacillus formosensis | reverse complement strand
GGGTCTACACTTTATCGTGTTGGTAGATTAATTCTACTGGCGCGATTTTTTTATACCAATTAAAAAAGGACATATATAATATCCTTTATAACCACGATTTTTGCCGCCAAACGAAAATCAAAAAATATAAAGAGGTATTATTATGTCCCAAAATGATTTTATCCTAAAGCTACTAAATATAACAGACACTAATATTAAAATCATTGATTGTATCGAACAGAATCACCGTTTCGAAGTAAGAGCGCAGCTAACTTACGCTTCATGCAATTGCCCAAACTGTGGTTTTAACATGATCAAATATGGCTTTAAATTCACTAAGCATTTTCTATTGAGTCTGAATGGCAAAGCCGTCAGACTCAATCTTAAAAGGCAAAGATTCTTTTGTAATAATTGCCACACAACGACTTTGTCTCACAGTCCTCAATTATTGATAGGCAAAAATGTAACCGTTGCTCTTAATAACTCAATTATCCAATTAGCCAAAGATTCTCTTACAATTAAAGAGATATCAAAAATAGTTGGAGTTTCAGCGACGACTGTTAGTCGTTCGCTTTACGATAATATTATTTTTCGACAATCCGCTAGAGTTTTACCAGTTAATCTCTGCTTTGATGAGTTTAGATCCACCGGTTCTGATATGTCTTTCATTTGTTGTGATGCGGATAATGACCACAAACTAGTTGGATTATTGCCAAATCGGTTGAACAAATCTATTATTGATTTTTTCTTAAACCATTACTCTAAGCAAGAAAGACAGTTAGTAAGAACAGTAACACTCGATCTAAACGCCCAATACCAAACCATTGTTCACCGTCTATTTCCAAACGCCGAAATTATTGTAGATAGATTTCATATAATCCAGCTTGTAAGCCGTGCTTTAGATAAGTCCAGACTTCTCGCTACGTCTGGATTAAATCATTTTTCTAGAGAATATAAAGTACTAAAATCCGAATGGAAAATATTCCACATACAAGAATCATCATTAAACGCGGTCGATTCGAAATATTATAGAGGTTTAAATGAATATACTACACAACAAAATATCGTTGATTTAGGGCTGAATCAAAATGATAATTTCAAAGACAGTTATGAAACGTATCAATCAGTTTTAGAGGCTATAAGAAATAATGATATTGATGCGTTAGGCGAAGCCATAACGCATTACAAACGGAATGGCAGTCCTATGGACATTGCCATGAGTACCTTAAAAAAGAATTTAAAATATGTTCTAAACAGCGGTAAATACAGTTATTCGAACGGTCCACTCGAGGGGATCAATAGAAAAATCAAGGCACTAAAACGTGGTTGTTTTGGATTCAAAAATCAAATGCATCTCTTTATGCGTATTCAACTTATAAGAGCGTAAAGAAAAAGAACCATACCAATTAAGGCATGATTCTTAGTAAAAGGTCTTACCAACATGATTTGACTTAGACCC
>NZ_BJDU01000017.1 GCF_005405305.1 Companilactobacillus formosensis | reverse complement strand
GCAGAACCATAACACACTCATCATCACTTGATTCATAATATTCCTTACTTAGTAGCCATGTCTAGCAAGGTTGGTAAGGTCATCAAGTGCAGAGCTGCGGTGGCGTGGGAGGCCGGGAAGCCACTAGTGATAGAAGAAGTCGAGGTTGCGCCGCCACAGCGCGGTGAAGTCCGTTTGAAGATCCTCTACAATTCTCTTTGCCGTACAGATGTTTACTGGTGGGAGGCCAAGGGCCAGAATCCATTATTTCCCCGCATACTAGGTCATGAAGCTGCAGGGATTGTGGAGAGCATAGGTGAGGGTGTGACTGATCTCAAACCCGGGGACCATGCCCTCCCTGTGTTCACCGGAGAGTGCGGAGAATGTGCACATTGCAAGTCAGATGAGAGCAACTTGTGCGAGCTACTCAGAATCAACACAGATAGGGGTGTTATGCTCAATGATGGAAAAACTAGATTTTCGAAAAATGGACAGCCCATTTACCATTTCGTCGGAACCTCTACATTCAGCGAATACACTGTTGTTCATGCTGGATGTGTTGCAAAGATCAACCCTGCTGCTCCACTTGACAAAGTTTGTGTTCTCAGCTGCGGATTCTGCACAGGTTTTGGTGCTACTGTAAATGTTGCAAAACCAAAGCCCGATTCTTCTTTTGCTGTCTTTGGACTTGGAGCTGTTGGTCTTGCTGCTGCTGAAGGGGCAAGGCTTTCAGGTGTATCTAGAATCATCGGGGTTGATTTAGTTCCGAACCGATTTGAGGAAGCCAAAAAGTTTGGTGTCACTGACTTTGTGAATCCTAAAGATCATAACAAACCTGTACAACAGATCATTGCTGAGATGACTAATGGAGGAGTAGATCGTGCTGTTGAATGTACTGGAAACATCCAAGCTTCCATTGCTGCATTTGAATGTGTTCATGATGGATGGGGTGTTGCTGTTCTTGTTGGTGTGCCGAAAAAAGATGCCGAATTTAAAACTCATCCTATGAATTTCTTGGATGGGAGAACTCTTAAGGGTACCTTCTTTGGTAACTACAAACCCCGCACGGATCTTCCTTCTGTTGTGGAGAAGTGCATGAACAAGGAGCTGGAAGTGGAGAAATTTATCACTCACTCAATTCCATTCTCAGAGATTAATAAAGCATTTGAGTACATGCTAAAAGGGGAGGGTATAAGGTGCCTTATCCGCATGGAAGAGTAAAACAACAACAACATTGTTCTCTGCTAGGAGAAAAATGTTATCTATCAAGTGAAAAAAAATGAAGAATAAGTTTGGTGTGCAATAAATTCTTGGTCCCTTTCACGGTTGTTGCTTAGATGTGACTTTTATAGTGATTGTGTGAAATAAAATTGTATGAGGGCTAAATAAATACAACATATCTTTTGATATGATGGAGGGTGACTAGGATGTTAGTTTTATATCTTTGTGGGCACCACACCAATTACTCATTTTGTAATGCAAAATTCTCATTTTCAATACTTCAAGTCTTAGCATTATAAAAAAAAAAAAAAAAAAAAAAAAAG
>NZ_BJDU01000016.1 GCF_005405305.1 Companilactobacillus formosensis | reverse complement strand
GGCTTAGAGCAAGCTCTTCAGCCCAATAAAAAAACAGCTAGACCAATTATGGTCTAACTGCTTATGTGAACTGCCATCAACTTAATTTGACGAACAGCCCAAAAAAAGCGTTTAGGAAATTAATCCTGAACGCTTTTTTTACGCTTGTTTTTAAGAGCGGTGATTAAAACTGGAACAAGTGATACTAAAACGATTCCGATAATAATCAAAGAAAAATGTTCTTGAACTGCCGGGATGTTACCAAAGAGATGGCCTGCAAGAGAACAAATTGTTACCCATAAGAAGGCACCGATGAAATTGAATTTCAAGAACGTACCGTAATGCATGGTTCCACTACCAGCAACGAAAGGAACGAAGGTTCTTATCAAAGGAATGAAACGACCAATGGCAATAGTCTTACCACCATGTTTTTCAAAGAAGACGTGAGCATCGTGTAAATGCTCCTTATTGATCAACTTACTGAGGTATTTATTCCTCGTCGCGTATTCTCCAAAATGTTCACCGATTTCGTAGTTCATCGAATCTCCCAAAACGGCTGCTGCTAGAAATAGTATGAATAACACCCAGGATATCAATCCATATTTAGGATTAGCGGCTAACGCCATAGCTGCAAAAATTAAAGAATCACCAGGTAGGAATGGCAAAATGACCACGCCGGTTTCAATAAAGATGATTACAAACAAAATTAAATATGTCCAAAGACCGAAATTATTCACAATATTAACTAAATGACTATCAATATGCAGAATGAAATCAATCAGACCAGTCACGTAACTCAACAAATCAACTCCAAAAATTCAAATTAAACTACATTATAACAGCTTAACTTAAAATAAATTTAAATACAGGATAAATTAAAGATTATTTTTCAAAAATCGAAGTACTGTGTTCAAAGTAGTCTTTATCAGGGTAGAGATTTCTTAAAGCCTTAGTAATAGCAATAGGACCTTCAGCAAAGGCTGTAGCAATCAACTGTAATTTACCAGGGTAGGTCACGACGTCTCCAATCGCAAAGACATTAGGTAAGTTGGTTTCCATTTCTTGAGAAACTTTAATGAAAGGACCGTTTAATTCCAAATCCCAATCACGTAGAATTTTTGAGTCGGATACAAAACCGTAGTTAACTAACAATTTATCGGCAGTAACTGTTTTTATGTCGTCAGACTTGATCATTTTTAAGGTGACATCGATCTTAGACTTATCAGCTTGATTGAAGTCAACGTTTTTGATGATATAAGGGTTGAGCTGTTCAACTGATGATTGATTTAGTTTGTTGACACTGGATTCCATAGCTCGATACTTGTTTCTTCTGTGGATGAGGGATGTGTGATTAGTGATCTTATCTAAGTCGATCGACCAATCAACTGCTGAGTCACCACCACCGGCTACTAAGACGTCTTTACCTCTGAAGTCTTCCAAGCTGTTAACAAAGTAGTCAAGATTGTTTTCTTCTAAAGCTTTGTCATAATCAAAGGTCAATTTTCTGGGTTTAAAGGCACCGTTACCGATAGCTATGATAATTGCCTTACTATAGATAGTTTCTTTATTAGTAGTTAATTCCCAGATGTCATCTTTTCTATTAATAGAAGAAACAGAAGTTTCCAAGTATTGATCACAGTTAAGAATTTGCAATTGATCGAGTAATTGCTGAGTTAATTCACTTCCGGATACTTTGGGTAAAGCCGCGATATCGTAAATATGTTTTTGAGAATAAAGTGTTTCTGGTTGCCCACCTAATTTAGGTAAGCTTTCTATTAAAGCAACGTCGAGATTTCTTAGACGTCCGAAGTAGGCTGCAAACATACCAGCAGGACCACCACCGATAATAGAAATGTCATAAATTTTCTTATTCATATCAAAGTCACCATTTTCTGTTATATAATCTATAGATATATTGTCACACATTTATATTAGAAAAAAGGAGGAAATTACGTGAAAATAGGAGATAAAATCACAGGAACGATTTCTGGTATTCAATCATACGGTGTTTTCGTTAAGATTGATGATGATCACCAAGGATTGATTCACATATCTGAATTAAAACATGGTTTCGTTTCAGATTTGAACAATCAATATAAAATAGGAGATCAGGTCGATGTAATTGTAATGGGAATAGATGAATATAATCAAAAGATAAGTTTATCGATCCGCGCTTTACATCCACAGAAGATAGGCAGACCGATTTTGCATAAGCATTTTTGGACTAATTACCGTGATCATATAGGTTATAAGACGATTGCAACCCATAAAGAAGCCTGGATTAACGGCGCAATGAAGCTTATTTCAGAAAAAAAGCAAAAAAATTCAACTTTTTTGTAAAAAGGGGTTGCGCACCTCTATTCTAATTGGTAATATATATCTTGTTGTTGCGACAGAGCAACGGCGTCAACGGATTCAAGCCTTACAGCTTATCCAAGACGTCAAAAATTATTTTAAAAAAGTGCTTGACTTGTTCTTGC
>NZ_BJDU01000015.1 GCF_005405305.1 Companilactobacillus formosensis | reverse complement strand
TAGTAAAATAGTTCTAGCCTCTACCGACTGGTTGGAATACTAGTTGGCAAGTATGGAATGTTCCTAGAAGCTCGGTACTTTAGTGCCGATGTAGTTCACGATGTGATATTATTAACTCAAAAATACTAGGAGGAAAATTATGTCTCAAGGATTACTTTTAGTAAACTTAGGGTCACCAGCTTCTCCTCAAACTAGTGATGTCAAAAAATATCTTCAAGAATTTCTCAGTGATCAAAATGTTATCGAAATGCCTAGAGCTTTATGGCAACCCATTTTACGAGGTATCATCCTACCGTTAAGATCTTGGCGTTCGGCTACATTTTATCAAGATTCTTGGTTAAAAAACGGCTCGCCATTAATTGTAAATACTCAATTGGTCACTGACCGCGTTCAACAATGTTTACCACAATGGACCGTTCAAATGGCAATGACTTATGGTCAACCGGATATTAAACAGACTTTGCAAAAAATGCAGCAAGATGGTTGCTCCAATATAATTTTGTTGCCACTCTTTCCTCAATATACGCAAAGCAGCACCAAATCAATTATCGACCAGGCCAAAACGGCTAATGTCAATTTAACGATCATCGATCGCTTTTATCAGGAAAAAACATACCAACAAATTTTAGCCAAAAAAATCCAACAAGCTTGGGATAATGATTCTTATGATGAATTATTCTTCAGTTATCACAGTATTCCTACGGCAATGGTAAAACATGGCGATCCTTATCAAAAAGAATGCCTTGCCACAACTGAGGCTGTCTCAAAATTACTAACTATTCCTCAAAATCAAATCAAAACTGTCTATCAATCCAAATTTGGTCCTATGCCTTGGCTAAAACCTTACTTAAAGAATGCTTTGATGCAAGCCGTTGAATTAGGAAAAAGAAATATCTTAATCGTCACTCCTTCCTTTGTTGCTGATTGTTTAGAGACTATCGAAGAAGATTACGTACAAAACTATCAAACTTTTAAAGCTAGCGGTGGAAATAAATTTCAACTAGTTTCGCCAATGAATGACGATCCCGATTTTTGCCAATTTTTAGCTGACTTAGCACAAAGAAATCTGGTTCAACATTCATGAAAAAAAGTCTGGATGAAATAAATCAAAGTGTCAAAGTACCTAGTGTTTACGAAACCTCATTCTTACAAAAATTCCTGGCTTACAGCGGTCCTGGAGCTTTAGTTGCTGTCGGTTATATGGATCCAGGAAATTGGCTAACTTCTCTATCCAGTGGTAGTCAATTCAGGTATCAATTATTATCAGTCCTACTCATTTCTATAATTATTGCCATGTTTATGCAGTCACTAGCTATTAAACTCGGCGTTGTAGCTAGACAAGATTTAGCACAAGCTATTGCTCAAAAAGTTCCTAAACCAATCCGTTATTGCTTGTGGATTCTCAATGAAATTGCAATGATGGCAACTGATTTGACTGGAGTCATTGGAACTGCAATTGCTTTAAAATTGTTGTTCGGCTTACCATTAATATTTGGCATCCTCTTAACTATTTTGGACGTCCTAATAGTTTTATTGTTTTTACGTTTTGGTATCCGCAGAATCGAATTTATTGTCTTAGCAGCCATTTTAACTGTTGGAATTATCTTTGGAATCGAAGTTTTTCGAGCTAATCCTGCATTCGGAAAAATATTTCAGGGTGTTGTTCCTACTAGTGACATTATCCATAATCATGAAAAATTAATTTTGAGCTTAAGTATCATGGGAGCAACCATCATGCCTCATAATCTTTACTTACATTCTTCTTTAGCTCAAAGTCGACGTTACGATTATAAAGACCCACTCCAAGTTAATGAAGCTTTACGTTTTGCTAACTGGGATTCAAATGTCCACTTGGTAGCAGCTTTTATAATCAATGCTTTATTGTTAATTTTAGGCGGAACATTATTCTTTCATACTAATAATCAACTAGCTAGTTTACAGGACGTTTTTAACGGTTTAAAAAATGCTGCTATCGTAGGCAAATTAGCCAGTCCGGTTATGAGTTGGCTTTTTGCCTTTGCTCTTTTGATTACGGGGTTGATCTCTTCCATTACTAGTACTTTATCAGGACAAATTGTAATGGAAGGTTTCCTAAATATCCGCTTACCACTCTGGCAACGACGTTTATTGACTAGATTCGTTACTTTAATTCCTATTTTGATTATTGGCTTTTTAGTTAATTTCAATGAACAAGATTTCGAAAATCTAATCGTCTATGCTCAAATCGCATTAAGTATAGTCTTGCCGTTTACACTCTTTCCGATGATTTTGTTAACATCAAATTCTAAATTGATGAAAGAACATACTAATAGTAAATTAACGACCATTGTTGGCTTGATTTTGGCCGGAATTATCACTATTTTGAATTTAAGATTAATTTTTTCAATTATCTAAAAAAAGGTATTTGACTTGTTATGGTCAAATACCTTTTTACTATCCTTGTGTAGGATTGTGGAAATGTGATGGAGCAGTATCTGGAAATGCATTTAATGTCTTCATATCTTCATCGCTGATAGTGAAATCCAACTTCGTATTAGCAACGATATGTTCTTTGTGGACTGCCTTAGGTAAAGGCAAAACTCCATTTTGAATGACAAATTCAATTGCTAATTGAGGAACACTAACACTATATTTGTCAGCAATTTTCTTAACATCTGGATTATTGATCAAACCACCAGTTGCCAAAGGTGAATAAGCTTCAACCAAAATATCGTTATCTTTGGCAAATTCAGTAATCTTAGGTTCAGTAAAGCCGATATAATATTGAATTTGGTCAACCATTGGCTTAATTGTAGCTGTCTTCAATACATTCTCTAAATCGTGCACATTGAAGTTAGAAACACCGATAGCTTTAACGCGACCAGAATTATAAATTTCTTCCATTGCACGCCATACTTCAGTATTTTCTTTATCATAATTAGCACCGATTTTACCCCATGGCCAAGGAGCGTGAACTAGATAAAGATCCAAATAATCTAAGTCCAAGTTCTTCATGGTTGTTTCAAAATCAGCCAAAGCACCATCATAAGTCTTCGTTTCTGCTGGCAATTTAGAAGTTACGAATAAGTCCTCACGTTTGACACCAGATTCTCTAACAGCTTGTCCAACCTCTTTTTCATTTTGGTAAGCTAGGGCTGTATCAATATGTCTATATCCTGTCTTGATAGCATCTTTAACTGCTTGTCTAGCCTCATTAGCGGGGATTTGCCAAGTACCAAAGGCTACCTTAGGAATTTTTACACCATTATAAATATCAAAAGTATCTGTTAATTTAGTCATAGAATGCTCCTTCCATGTTTATAAAGTTAGTATATTACCTCGAGTTAACTTTAGGTCAAATATTTTAACTCAACTTATCAAAAGGAATAATTGGCTTCATTTCTGGTAATTTAGGGTTAATTTCCTTTTGTAGCCAAATAACATCTAACCAACGGCCAAACTTAAAACCTGCCTTTTGAAAGGTTCCAACTTCTTGATAACCGAGTTTCTCATGAAATTTCACGCTACCACTGTTTTCTTCAGTAACAGCTGCCAATAGATTAACAACACCTTGCTGCTTTAGAATGGCCTCTAATCGTTGATACAGTTCTCTTCCTAAACCGTGACTTTTGTAATTGTGATCAACATAAATACTAGCTTCAACGGTCCAAGCATAAGCCGCACGTGTTCCATATAAATGGGCATAAGCGTAACCTAAAATTTTATTATCGTCATCTACGGCAATTAAATAAGGGAAATTTGCCGTAATCTCTTTGATTCGCTGTTGAAAGTCTTCTATAGTTGGAATCTCTGTCTCAAAAGTAATTGTGGTATTAGTAATATATGGTGCATAAATTGCTACTAGTTCTTTAGCATCATCAATGGTAGCTTGTCTAAATCTTGTCATCTTCGTACCTTCTCATTTCAAGTTTCTAATAATTTCATATTATAACCTTTTTTATACTAATTTACTTGAAGACACAAAAAAAGGAATCAACTAATGTTGATTCCTTACGTTGCGTGGCAGCTCCCTATCCTCGCGGGTAGTTTCCCACCAACTACTTTCGGCGCGGAGAAGCTTAACTTCTGTGTTCGGCATGGGAACAGGTGTATCCTT
>NZ_BJDU01000014.1:2019-5105 GCF_005405305.1 Companilactobacillus formosensis | reverse complement strand
CTCGTACCTTCAAAACTAGATATTAAGTTAATGATTTAAAACACTTCAAACTGCTGTAAACTCTTACTCGATTAAGTCCTCGATCTATTAGTACTGCTCAGCTCCATGTATCGCTACACTTCCACCCGCAGCCTATCTACGTCATATTCTTTAACGGATCTTACTTCCATAAAGGAATGGGAAATCTCATCTCGAGGGGGGCTTCACACTTAGATGCTTTCAGCGTTTATCCCTTCCATACGTAGCTACCCAGCGATGCGCCTGGCGGCACAACTGGTACACCAGAGGTATGTCCATCCCGGTCCTCTCGTACTAAGGACAGCTCCTCTCAAATTTCCTACGCCCGCGACGGATAGGGACCGAACTGTCTCACGACGTTCTGAACCCAGCTCGCGTACCGCTTTAATGGGCGAACAGCCCAACCCTTGGGACCGACTACAGCCCCAGGATGCGATGAGCCGACATCGAGGTGCCAAACCTCCCCGTCGATGTGAACTCTTGGGGGAGATAAGCCTGTTATCCCCAGGGTAGCTTTTATCCGTTGAGCGATGGCCCTTCCATATGGTACCACCGGATCACTAACTCCGACTTTCGTCCCTGCTCGACTTGTCAGTCTCGCAGTCAAGCTCGCTTTTACGTTTACACTCTGCGAATGATTTCCAACCATTCTGAGCGAACCTTTGAGCGCCTCCGTTACATTTTAGGAGGCGACCGCCCCAGTCAAACTGCCCACCAGACACTGTCCCTCATCGCGCTGAGCGATGTAGGTTAGAGCTTTCATATAACAAGGGTAGTATCCCACCAATGCCTCCTTCGAAACTAGCGTTCCGAAATCAACGGCTCCTACCTATCCTGTACATGTCACACAAAAACTCAATATCAAGCTACAGTAAAGCTCCATGGGGTCTTTCCGTCCTGTCGCGGGTAACCCGCATCTTCACGGGTATTATAATTTCACCGAGTCTCTCGTTGAGACAGTGCCCAAATCATTACGCCTTTCGTGCGGGTCGGAACTTACCCGACAAGGAATTTCGCTACCTTAGGACCGTTATAGTTACGGCCGCCGTTTACTGGGGCTTCAATTCTCAGCTTCGCAAAAGCTAACTGATCCTCTTAACCTTCCAGCACCGGGCAGGCGTCAGCCCATATACGTCATCTTACGATTTAGCATAGACCTGTGTTTTTGATAAACAGTTGTTTGGGCCTATTCACTGCGGCTGGCTGTTACACCAGCACCCCTTCTCCCGAAGTTACGGGGTCATTTTGCCGAGTTCCTTAACGAGAGTTCACTCGCTGACCTTAGGATACTCTCCTCGACTACCTGTGTCGGTTTGCGGTACGGGTAGTTTATTTCTAACTAGAAACTTTTCTTGGCAGTGTGAGTTATTGTGCTTCGTTACTAAAATTTCACTCCCCATCACAGCTTGTCCTTAAAGACATAAGCATTTGACTCATATCAAGACTTACTGCTTGGACGCGCATATCCATCAGCGCGCACACATCATCCTCCTGCGTCCTTCCATCGTTCAAACAAAATAAACTAGTACAGGAATATCAACCTGTTATCCATCGATTACACCTCTCGGTCTCATCTTAGGCCCCGACTAACCCTGGGAGGACGAGCCTTCCCCAGGAAACCTTAGTCTTGCGGCCGACCAGATTCTCACTGGTCTTTCGTTACTCATACCGGCATTCTCACTTCTAAGAACTCCACTGCTCCTCACGGTACAGCTTCAATGCTCTTACAACGCTCTCCTACCACGTGTCTTACGACACATCCACAGTTTCGGTATCATGCTTAGCCCCGGTACATTTTCGGCGCAGAATCACTCGACTAGTGAGCTATTACGCACTCTTTGAATGAATGGCTGCTTCTAAGCCAACATCCTAGTTGTCTATGCGTTTCCACATCCTTTTCCACTTAGCATGAATTTTGGGACCTTAACTGGTGATCTGGGCTGTTTCCCTTTCGACGGTGGATCTTATCACTCATCGTCTGACTCCCGGGTATAGATCAATGGTATTCGGAGTTTATCTGAATTCAGTAACCCAAGACGGGCCCCTAGTCCAAACAGTGCTCTACCTCCACGATCCTAATCCCCGAGGCTAACCCTAAAGCTATTTCGGAGAGAACCAGCTATCTCCAAGTTCGTTTGGAATTTCACCGCTACCCACAACTCATCCCAGCATTTTTCAACATACACGGGTTCGGTCCTCCAATGCGTTTTACCGCATCTTCAACCTGGTCATGGGTAGGTCACTTGGTTTCGGGTCTACATCAACATACTTAGTCGCCCTATTCAGACTCGCTTTCGCTACGGCTCCGACTTTTCATCTTAACCTTGCATGTTAACGTAACTCGCCGGTTCATTCTACAAAAGGCACGCCATCATCCATAAACGGACTTTGACTACTTGTAGGCACACGGTTTCAGGATCTATTTCACTCCCCTTCCGGGGTACTTTTCACCTTTCCCTCACGGTACTGGTTCACTATCGGTCACTAGGGAGTATTTAGCCTTGGGAGATGGTCCTCCCGGATTCCGACGGAGTTTCTCGTGTTCCGCCGTACTCAGGATACTGAATGGAGTGGGTCAGATTTCGTTTACGAGGCTTTCACTCTCTTTGGCCAAGCTTTCCAACTTGTTCAACTATCATTACCTTTTGTTCTCACAACATCAGTCCTACAACCCTATGAAGCAAGCTTCATAGTTTGGGCTATTCCCGTTTCGCTCGCCGCTACTCAGGGAATCGAATTTTCTTTCTCTTCCTGCAACTACTTAGATGTTTCAGTTCATTGCGTGTTCCTCTTGATTGCTATGTATTCACAAACAAGTAAATATCCATTACGATATTTGGGTTCCCCCATTCGGAAATCCCCGGATCAAAGCTTACTTACAGCTCCCCGAGGCGTATCGTCGTTAGTTACGTCCTTCATCGGCTCCTAGTGCCTAGGCATCCACCGTGCGCCCTTTATAACTTAATCTTGACAAAATATGGAAATACATCCACTTTTATCGCGCAGTTTTCGGTGTTTCTTTAAATCATTAATTCTTAATATCCAGTTTTCAAGGTACGAGTTTGACG
>NZ_BJDU01000014.1:0-1817 GCF_005405305.1 Companilactobacillus formosensis | reverse complement strand
CCTCAAAACTAAACAAAGTTTTAACGTTGTGTATTTCCGTTGATGCTAAGCATCATATCCTTAGAAAGGAGGTGATCCAGCCGCAGGTTCTCCTACGGCTACCTTGTTACGACTTCACCCTAATCATTTGTCCCACCTTAGGCGGCTAGTTCCCCGAAGGGTTACCCCACCGACTTTGGGTGTTACAAACTCTCATGGTGTGACGGGCGGTGTGTACAAGGCCCGGGAACGTATTCACCGCGGCATGCTGATCCGCGATTACTAGCGATTCCAGCTTCATGCAGGCGAGTTGCAGCCTGCAATCCGAACTGAGATCGGTTTTAAGTGATTTGCTTGCCCTCGCGAGTTCGCAACACGTTGTACCGACCATTGTAGCACGTGTGTAGCCCAGGTCATAAGGGGCATGATGATTTGACGTCGTCCCCACCTTCCTCCGGTTTGTCACCGGCAGTCTCACCAGAGTGCCCAACTGAATGCTGGCAACTGATAATAAGGGTTGCGCTCGTTGCGGGACTTAACCCAACATCTCACGACACGAGCTGACGACAACCATGCACCACCTGTATCCATGTCCCCGAAGGGAAAGACTAATCTCTTAGCTTTTCATGGTATGTCAAGACCTGGTAAGGTTCTTCGCGTTGCTTCGAATTAAACCACATGCTCCACCGCTTGTGCGGGCCCCCGTCAATTCCTTTGAGTTTCAACCTTGCGGTCGTACTCCCCAGGCGGAGTGCTTAATGCGTTAGCTGCAGCACTGAAGGGCGGAAACCCTCCAACACTTAGCACTCATCGTTTACGGCATGGACTACCAGGGTATCTAATCCTGTTTGCTACCCATGCTTTCGAATCTCAGCGTCAGTTACAGACCAGAAAGCCGCCTTCGCCACTGGTGTTCTTCCATATATCTACGCATTCCACCGCTACACATGGAGTTCCACTTTCCTCTTCTGCACTCAAGTTTACCAGTTTTCGAAGCACTTCCTCGGTTGAGCCGAGGGCTTTCACTTCAAACTTAATAAACCGCCTACATTCTCTTTACGCCCAATAAATCCGGACAACGCTTGCCACCTACGTATTACCGCGGCTGCTGGCACGTAGTTAGCCGTGGCTTTCTGGTTGAATACCGTCAGTACGTGAACAGTTACTCTCACGCATGTTCTTCTTCAACAACAGAGTTTTACGATCCGAAAACCTTCTTCACTCACGCGGCATTGCTCCATCAGGCTTTCGCCCATTGTGGAAGATTCCCTACTGCTGCCTCCCGTAGGAGTTTGGGCCGTGTCTCAGTCCCAATGTGGCCGATTACCCTCTCAGGTCGGCTACGTATCATTGCCTTGGTGAGCTATTACCTCACCAACTAGCTAATACGCCGCGGGTCCATCCAAAAGTGATAGCAGAGCCATCTTTTAAGCTACGATCATGTGAAAGTAGTTGTTATGCGGTATTAGCACTTGTTTCCAAATGTTATCCCCCACTTTTGGGCAGGTTACCCACGTGTTACTCACCCGTCCGCCACTCACCAAGATCTGAATCATGAAGCAAGCTTCAATCTTCAGGATGGTTCGTTCGACTTGCATGTATTAGGCATGCCGCCAGCGTTCGTCCTGAGCCAGGATCAAACTCTCATATTAAAAGTTTGTGACTCATAAAAAATTATACTAGCGAATTGACTTCGTTGTAAATCCAACAAATAAATGTTGGCCTACACAATTTAGTGTTAAAACTTTGTTCAGTTTTCAAAGGTCTACCATCTGATTAAGCGCTTACGCTCATCAGCGACTTAATTATTTTATCAAGCTGACAAGTTGATGTCAAGA
>NZ_BJDU01000013.1 GCF_005405305.1 Companilactobacillus formosensis | reverse complement strand
GGTGTCTTTTTTGATGTTCTTAAAAAGTATTACTAATAAATGGTATACAAAAATAGAGTTGATGGCAAAATGCCTATCAACTCTATTTATCGTACAACCAAAAAACTCCACGATTACTTATTCATAATCGTGGAGTTTTTTTGCATAAATTAGCATTTAAATAGCTTAGTGACTGTCATTTTGATCATTTTTTGGTGTATACTTTAGTTTCGATCAATTTGTATCTTAATTGAAACGCTTTTGGCTTTACTGTTTACAGTATATGTTCCCAAACAATAAGCTGCGATTGTTTTTTCAACAGTTTCAGCAATTATCCCTGTTTCCAGTGAAAATTCTGGATCATCGTTATTAGTATCAAAACGTTGAACGACTTCTGGCCCAGTTAAATTGTAAGTATAACTTTTTGGAGTTTGCTTAGAAATTTCTAACTTGCCAAAACCAGCTTTTTGGAATAGTTCTGGTAAACTATCCATATCGAGGATTAATTGTCGACTGAGATTTTTACCTGCCCAGTATAGTAGTTCAACAGTATCTTTATCAAGAAGGTCGGGAAGAATAAAATCACGAAGGACTGAAACAGCAAAGTAATTCTCTGTTAAAGTATCTTCATTTTTTTGTGGAGCTTCTGTTGATGTTGATTCATTAATATCTTTAGATTTTGCAGACATTGCTTATAACTCCTTTTTCTGACAATTCATTATATCATTAGAATAATTGCTTTTTAAGTTATTGTAAAAGATAGCACATAATTATTTTTATAGGTACAAATAATTCTTAAGTGAGGTAAATATTATGAGTGATCAAAGACCAATTGGAGTATTAGATTCCGGCTTGGGTGGTTTAACTGTTGTCCAAGAAGTAATTCGCCAGTTACCAAATGAAAGTATCATTTTTATTGGTGATGAGGCTAGAATGCCTTACGGAGTAAAGACTCATGAACAAATCATATCTTATACTCGAGAAATGGTACAGTATTTAATTAATCAAAATGTAAAAATGATTATTTTTGGTTGTAATACTGCCACAGCTCAAGCCTTGGATGCTATGGAAAAAGAATTTACGATTCCAATGATTGGTGTAATTAAACCTGGTGCTAAAGCTGCTACTAATATTACTCAAACTAATCATATTGGAATTATTGGTACACAATCAACTATTAATTCAAAGAGTTACAATGAAACTATCAAGAACCTTGATCCTACGGTTGATGTTTTAGGTATCGCTGCTCAAAAATTTGTCAATATCGTTGAATCAGATTCAGCTGATACTAAACAAGCTCAAGAAAATATTGAAACAACCCTAAAACCTTTTAAAAACAGCGACTATGACACTCTGGTCTTAGGATGCACGCATTTTCCAATGTTGAAAAAACAAATCAATAATTATTTGCCTAATATCAAATTAGTTGATCCCGCTTTGAAGACGGTCGAGGTAGCTAAGAAATATTTAGCAGATAATGATCTTTTGACTGACAGTAAGACACGAGTTTTGCAATTGCACGCAACAGCTAATATCGAAGATTTTTCAAAACTTGCTAAACGTTGGTTAGACGTAAAAATCGATGAAATCAATTTGGTTGATTTAGAAGATGCAGTTGTAATGGGAGGAAAAAATGAAAGAAATAATCATCGCCACTAAAAATCCTGGAAAAGCTCGAGAATTTAAACGAGTTTTTGATGACCAAGAATTTACTCTGAAAACTTTGTTGGATTTTCCGGATTTTCCAGAAATTAGAGAGACGGGAACTACTTTTAAAGAAAACGCTACGATTAAGGCACATGCTGTCATGGAACGCTTTAATTTACCTGTGATTGCTGATGACTCCGGATTGGAAGTTAGAGCCTTATACGGTCAACCAGGCGTTTATTCAGCTCGTTATGCTGGAGATCACAATGATGCAGCTAATAATGCTAAGTTGTTGAGCGAATTAGGTGGAGTTCCAAAGGAAAAAAGAGATGCTCGCTTTGTCTCTACTTTAGTTTTTGCTAATCCTAAAAACGAAGAAGATTTAGTCGTTGAAGGTGAAGTCAAAGGTATCATTGCTCAATTCCCACAAGGCGACGACGGCTTTGGCTATGATCCTTTGTTTTACTTGCCAGAATTAAAAAAGACGATGGCTGAATTAACGGTAGATGAGAAGAACCAAATCAGTCATCGGGGCAATGCGATTAAAAAGCTCGAAAAACAGTGGCAAGATTGGATCAATTGGTAATTAATTGCCCATAAATTGTTATAATGCTAATATGAAAGTGCTATTAAAACATAGGAGGGTAATATTATGACTGGTGGACAAATTGCAGGATTAATTGCAGCCGTTGCTTTTGTAGTATTGGTTGTATACTTAGCCAGAACTTTAGTTCAAACAGCTAAATTGCTTCAAGAGTTACAAGAAACAATGAAGGAAACAACTAAGATGGTTGAGGTTCTTTCAAAGAACACTGAGCAAATTATGGATCAAAGTACAAAGTTGGTTGATAAAACTAATACATTGTTAGAAGATGTTAACCACAAATCAGACAAATTGAATCCATTGTTCGATACCGTTGAAAATATCGGTAAGAAGACTGCTAAGGCTACTGAAGAAAAGCCAAACAGTGGTTTTAATTTCCAAAATCTAATGACTATCGGTAATTTAGCAACCGTTGCCAAAACAGCTGCCAAGATTTGGCCAAGAAAGAAGAATAAATAATTATGAAAAATAATCACTTTTTACTAGGCCTAGCCTTGGGTTGTGCATCAGGATATGCTGCTTCTAAGTATTTAACTAGCGAGTCAGGCCAAAAATTACTAGAAAATATCAATACTATTCGTAGCGACTTCAATAATGGAGGCGTTGGTCTTAACAATAATGATTTAGTTGATCACTTTAATGAAAAAACAGATGCTTTGAAGGATCATATGGCTTCTACCGTTGATAAGATCAAAGAGGATGAAGATACTTCTGATATTGTTTTTGATGAAGATGATTTAAATAACGAGAAGTAATTTCGGGTATTGATTAAAAATTCCGTCCTCCATAGCAAAGAAAATTTGGCTGGAACAATGTAGGCGCAACTTGGAGCCTTTGCTATTCCGGACTGGATAGTGGTTCTAATTTTAGTATAAAAAATAAATGGCATCTATTCGGAAATTTTGGATAGATGCCATTTTTTTATATGCTGGAAGAAATTCTAGCAAGACTATTTTTTCATCAAAAAAGACATTATTAGAATCTAGTAATACGATTCCCATAATGTCTTATATATTTACGAATTATTTGATATATTTCAATTCCTTACTTGTATGTGTGAATGGTTCGCAACCATCTTCAGTAATATAAACACAGTCTTCAATTCTAACGCCGGCAACATTTGGAATGTAGATTCCAGGTTCGATTGAGAAGCACATACCTGGTTTTAGAACCATGTCGTTTCCTTCCATGATTGAAGGGAATTCGTGTTCTGAAGTTCCCATACCGTGGCCTAATCTGTGAATGAAGTATTCACCGTAGCCAGCTTTAGTAATGATGTCACGAGCAACCTTATCTAGTTCAGCGGCTGTAATTCCAGGCTTAGCAGCGTCCATGGCAGCATATTGAGCTTCTAGGTCTACTTTATAGATGTTGAGTGATTTGGCGTCAGGTTGGCCGAAAGCAACTGTTCTGGAAGCATCACTGATATAGCCATTATGAACTGTACCAAGATCAAACAAGATCAATTCATCTTTTTTGACAGGATTTTTTTCAGGACCACCATGTGGATTAGCGGCATTGGCACCGGCTTGAACGATTGTGTCAAAGCTCATGTGCATAACGCCTTTTTTCATCATTGCATATTCGATTTCAGCAACGATTTCTTGTTCAGTACGTCCTTCTTTGATGGCATTGAAAGCAACGGTAAAAGCATAGTCAGCTTCGGCACCGGCAGCTTTTAATTCTTCGATTTCTTCGGGAGTTTTGATTAATTTGGCATTTTCCATGTAGCGAGAAAGATTAACTGGGAAAGTTGCGTCTGGGAATTGATTAGTCAAAGCTTCAAGTTTTTGAACGGACATATCATCTTTTTCGATAGCCCATTTAACAGGATTGCCGGCAACGTCTTTAATGTGACCAGCCATCAAAGCAAATGGGTCTTCATGATCGAGATATCCGAAAACATCTTTGTCCCAACCAACTTCTTTAACAGCTTCAACTTCAAGTTGAGGGGCAAATACAAAGGGGTCTTTGTCAGGGAAAACTAATAGTGCAAGAATTCGCTCTACCGGATCACTATAAAAACCGGTAAAATAATGAATGTCGTTTGGATTTGAAACATAGGCTGCATCAAGTCCATTTTGTGCTAGGTATTCTTGTAGTGCTAATAATTGTTTCTTCATGAAAATGCTCCTTTACAGATAATATTTATATGTAGTATATCATTCAAAAGTGGTTTTATTAAAGAATGCTTGTTTTCTCTTTAAATAGGGCAGCAGAGTGCATCTGGACTTTTATTGAAAATGATTTTCTTTTTGAAAAAATATGAAAACTTGCAACAATAATGTAGAAACCGCTTGCAAAATGTAAACTTTTTTGATAAATTAGAGATAATTAATGAAAATATTGTTTGAGAGAGTGAATATTAATGGAGAAAAAAGTAGTAACAATCTATGACGTGGCCGAGGCTGCCAACGTTTCAATGGCAACAATTTCACGTGTAGTGAACGGAAATGCCAATGTAAAGGAAGAGACAAGAAAACGTGTTTTGGAAGTAATCGATCGTTTGAATTATCGTCCAAATGCGGTAGCCCGTGGTCTAGCAAGTAAGAAGAGTACAACAATCGGAGTAATTTTGCCAGATATTACTAACTTGTACTTTGCATCTCTAGCCAAAGGTATTGATGACGTTGCTTCAATGTACAAATACAACATCATTTTGACTAGTTTACAAGAATCTGTTGGTGATGAAGAACAAATCTTGAATAATTTGTTATCAAAGCAAGTTGATGGACTTATTTACATGGGCAAACAATTGTCCAAGAAACTAAAACGTATCCTTGCAAATTCAAAGACACCAATCGTTTTGGCTGGTTCAGTTGACAAAAACAATGAAAGTGCTAGTGTAAATATTGATTTCACTGATGCTGTAGCTAGTGTTGTTGGTCAATTAACACAAAATGGTCACAAGAAGATTGCCTTTGTAGGTGGCAGCCTTGAAAATCCTATTGATGGTAAATACAGACTAGATGGTTATAAGAAGGCTTTGAAGAAAGCACATCTTAACTTCTCATCTAACCTAGTTTTTGAAGCAGAGTATTCAGTAAGAGCTGGAGAAGCAATCTGGGATGCTGTTCACAGCAGTGGTGCCACAGCAGCATACGTAACAGATGACTTGTTAGCTTCAGGTATTTTGAATTCAGCTGTTAAAGCTGGCGTTAAGGTTCCTGATGACTTTGAATTGATCACAAGTAATGACACGATCCTTTGTGAAGTTACACGTCCAAAGATGAGTTCAATCGAAGAACCATTGTATGATATCGGTGCGGTTGCCATGCGTTTGTTAACTAAGATGATGAATCAAGAACAAATTGATGACAACACAATTAAATTGCCATATAGCATTGTAAAACGTGGTTCAACAAAATAAATCGTGATTAAAAATAAAAACTTGTATTGCCCAGTTTAGGCAATGCAAGTTTTTTTATTTTTGACTAGTTTTTCGTTGTTTGTGCAAGTCCCAGATGATAACGACAATATAGCCAAAAGCTACCAAAGATAAACCACCTGTGACAACGGAACTAAACGTGAAAGGTAAGTTAATAAAGCCACCTAGAATTGAATAGAGGGTATTTAACAAAACGATGGAGGCTAAAGTCATCGTCTTATCCCAGATTTTAATATTATGTTTAATTTTATAAATAACCACTGCCAAGATGAAAATAATCAAAACTGCAGCGACAATGTATAAAGTATTTTGTAAAAAGCTTGGACTAAAATACATAATTTTCTCCTTAAATCAAAGTAACGCTCTAATTCTATCACAATTTATCAATTGTAAAAAAATAACTCCAATGATCAAATGATCACTAGAGTTATTGAGATTAATTTTCAGTGGAGCTAGTACCAGTTTCAACATTGCCAGTAACAGTGTCACCAGTTGAACCAGCAGATTCTTGATTAGAACTAGTACCAGTTTCTAACCCGGTAGTTGAACTTGAAGACGAACTTGAATCTGATCCAGAACTAGAACCTGAGCCTGAACCAGATGAAGATCCGGTACCAGTTTCAGTTGTACCATTTGAAGTAGTTGAATTAGTAGTACTTGAAGATCTCGTTGTAGAAGAACTAGTCGTGACTTCAGAGGAGCCACTGTTGTTAGTGCTATTACTAAAGCCGGAGGTTCTACCACTACCATTTTCATTGGCCAATTCATCAGCCGACTTAGAATTTTCACCTAATCGTTTTACTACTGAATAACTGTTGCTACGACCAAAGTAATTATCCCAGAATAGTTTATAATTCTTAGATTTACCACCGATAGCGAAGTTATTGTAAGACATTGCTTCAGGACGACCCTTGTAGTAGAGCGAATTAGTTGTGTGTTGATTTACTTTAGTTGTTATACCGTTGTACTCGATTGAACCGGTGTAAGTACCAGTTTCCTTATCAACCTTATAAGACTCAACGCCACTAGGCTTCTTGAATGATTTATTGACATTGAAGACTGATTCATCTTCGTCATACAAAGCGTTGGCCATTTTTGCCCAGAGTTCCTGGTTGATATCAGTCGAGTTGCTAGCAAGGTTGTAATTGTCATGATAGAAGTTATCATAGCCGATCCATGATGCTAAGGTCATACCATCAGTACTTCCGATAAACCAGTTATCACGATAATCATTTGATGTACCGGTTTTACCAAAGAGGTTCTTCGTGTTGAAGTTAGCTTCATAAGAAAGAGCAGAGGCAGTACCTTTAGTAACAACACCGTGAAGCATGTTTTTAATGATGTAAGAAGTTTGTTTAGAGAAGACGCGGGTCTTTGAACCTTTGTGCTTATAAACAGTCTTGCCAGTTGGATCAGTGACGCTTTTGACAACATAAGGATCAACGTGGACACCTTTGTTAGCAAAAGTAGAAAAGGCACTGGCTTGTTGAAGAACAGTAACACCATTTTCAGTACCACCTAAGGTAATACCTAATTGATTGTATTCTTTGTTGCTCAATTGAATACCCATCTTCGACATGTATTTCTTAGAACTGACACCTTGTTGTTTCAAATAGTTATACAAATTAACAGAAGGTATATTGTACGATTCTTCCAAAGTTTCTCTAGCTGATACGAAACGGTTTTGAATCGTTTGACCGTAATCAGTTGGGGCATACTTGCCAAAACTAGTCTTAAAGTCAGCTAGCATAGTTTGTGAACCAATCAAGCCATTTTCAATTGCAGGTCCGAAGGTAATCAAAGGTTTGATTGATGAACCAGGGGATCTTTGGGTATTGAAGGCGTGATTCAATTGTGATTTCTTGAAGTTGACTCCACCAACAAAGGAAAGCACTTGACCAGTCTTATTATCTAGTAATACGGAACCGTTTTGAACGGGCTCTGAGACCTTGACAGTCTTACCAGTGTTAGCATCGGTTCCTGAACCAGTATGAGTAGTTCCTAGATTACCTTTAAACTGTTGAGCTTGTTCGTTCATAGCAACATAAAGTTTCTTGTTGATCGTACTGTGGATCTTGTAATTCTTATTGTGCAATTCATTATTGGCTTGTGTGTAATATCTTTCGTAAAGGTTTTTATCCTTTTTGACGTCGCTATATTTGAGACCATCATTTTTGGCTAAACGTTTCATTAAAATAGTTCTAGCTTGTTCAGTCAAAAGATTGTAGATATAACCATATTTGATCTCTTTAGAACTAGCTTTAGCTGGCTTTAAGAAATCATTTTTCAAGTCAAATTTTTTGGCACGATTGTATTGAGCTTCAGTAATCTGCTTGTCACGATACATTCGATAAAGAACGATATCTTTACGCTTCATACCAAGACTCATGTCATCTTTGAACTGACCACGTTGTTTAGTACCGTTTGTTCCCGAGACGACACGATTATAAGGCGTATAAACGGAAGGACTTTGAGGCAAACCAGCAATAAAGGCTGATTCAGCAATATTTAGGTCACTAGCATTTTTACCAAAGAGACCTTTAGCAGCAGCTTGAACACCTTGAATATTTTGTCCCTTGTTATTAGCACCAAAAGTTGCGGCATTTAAATAATCTTCAAGGATTTCATCTTTGGAGAAATATTTATCAACACGCATGGCTAAGAAAATTTCGACTGCTTTACGTTTCCAAGTAGTTTCAGATGATAGCATCTGCATCTTAACCGTTTGTTGCGTCAAAGTGGAACCACCGGTTTGTGCACCGATTCCAGTAACATCAGAAATAATGGCTCTAAAAATTGACTTAGGAACGACACCCTTGTGACGATAAAAGTCACTATCTTCAGTAGCCACGATGGCTTTTTTCAAATAAGGCGACATTTCAGATAATGAAATTTTCTTACCTTGAAGGTCTTTTTGCAAATTATCGACCTTTGAACCGTCACTAAAGTATAACGTGGCAGAATTATTCACATCCTGAAGTTCGGATTTCATTTCTTGCTTAGTAGGTACTTCGACTTGACTCGTCAAAGCAGATACGTAACCTGTACCAAGACCGATAGCTAAACTCAGAAGAATCAAAATTCCAGCGATGGAATAGAGAATAATTCGGCGAATAACTTCAATCGTTAGATTAGCTTTCTTAGCAAAGTCAGACCAGCTTTTAATACTTTTGAAGCTGTTGACGATGCTATTCCATAAATTTTTCACTTTAAAATAAGCTCCCTTAAAAAGTTACATACCGTAATTATATAATAAAATTGATTTAGAAGTGTAAAAACAAAAAAAGTTCTGTCGAAATTATGTCCAACAGAACTTCTTTTATTTACTTAATTAAGCGGTAAATGGCGTCTGCGTAGATAGCAGTCGACTTCAATAATTTATCAATATTAATATATTCATTAGGTTGATGCATAACATTTTCGTCACCAGGGAACATTGCACCATAGGCAATTCCATGTTTTAGAATACGACCATAAGTTCCACCACCAACAGTGAATGGTTCCGTATCGTCGCCAGTGTGATCACGATAAGCACCAACTAAAGCTTGAACCAAAGGATCATCAGCATCAACGAAATGTGGTAGTTGATTGTGACCTTCGATAACAGCACTGACTTGTTCTGGTAGATGACTGTTGATCTTTTCAGTCAAAGTATCGCCAGTGTCACCTTTTGGATAACGGATATTTAACAAGATATTGGCTTTGCTTTCATCATATTCGTAAATATTAGGTGAAAGTGTCAAATCACCCATAACACTATCAGTATTGTCGATGCCAAGATGTTTGCCGGCAAAGTCCAAATGCAAATCATTAGCAATGAATGAGAAGTAAAGTTTTTCACTTTCATTTAAATCTAATGTTACTAAGAATGAAGCTAAATAAGTAGCAGCATTGATACCATTGAATGGTTCCATGGCATGTGCACCTTTACCAATGATCTTGATTTCAGCAATATCGTCGTTGACTTCTAGGCTACCTTTGATTTCTTTGTTAGCAACTAGGAAGTCATTAAACTTAGCTTTCAAATCATCAGCACTGATGACGTTGAGATCAATTTGGCAGTCAGCATTTTGTGGGACCATGTTAGGTCTGATACCGGCCTCAAATTTTTTGACTAAACCAATTGTTGGTGTAGGGAAGTTAACTCTAAATGATACGATTCCTTTTTCACCATTGATAGCAGGAAATTCTGCATCCGGTGAAAAACCAGTTTCGGGCATGGTTTCTTTTTCCATGTAGTGATTGATGCCGACCCATTCGCTCTCTTCATCAGTTCCCAAAATCAACTGCACACTCTTAGATGTAGGCAAGTCTAATTCTTTGATGATTTTCATAGCATAATAAGCAGCAAGTCCAGGACCTTTATCGTCACTGGCACCACGAGCATAAAAGTTACCGTCTTTAATTACGGGTTCAAAAGGATTAGTCTCCCAACCTGGTCCTTCAGGAACGACGTCCACGTGTGACAAAATAGCAATTGCATCGTCACTGTCGCCCAATTCAATTCTTCCAGCCAAATTATCAACATTCTTTGTTTTGAAACCATCGCGATCTGCAAAATGTAAAAATGTTTGAAGAGCTTTCGCTGGTCCAGGACCTAGTGGAAAATCGCTAGTCTTGTGTTCTGTATCTCTAGAACTATCAATACTTACTAATTCAGAAAGATCGTTGATCAATTCATCTGAACGATGTGCAACCTCTTTCTCCCAATCTATCGACATATTTTCTATGACCTCCACATGAAGTTTTTTTTTATTTTACCAAAGGTTGAGCTTAAAGGCTAATCGACCTATATTTCATTTATGGAATCGCTGTCAAAATTTTCCGAGAAATTAATAAATGAATTATTAAAATCCCTGATTAAATCAGCATTTTGAATCGATTGGTCAGTTGTTGGCAAAGCAAAAGAAATATTTTCCAATAAATCAATATTTTTAAGTCGTTGACCTTTAGGTAGATTTTCGTAACTTTCTTTTGAATTATTGCCTAGGTAGTTATTAGGGTTCAATTGAATCAAAACATTTTTAGCGTTGATCCAGCCACCTTTTAATTTTAGCCAAGTTTCTGAGCCAACTTTTTGAATAGTTAAAATTCTTTGCGGTTTATTAGCTTCCAAACGATTGCTGATAACGTCAGTGTTTGGCTCTTGATAAAGCAAGTTATTCGGTTGTTGATTACGATAGATGGCTTTGGCACCAAAGTATTGTCGCAGATCACTGAGTGAGTATTCAGAATTGAAGCCTGTTGCATTAGCAAATTGATTTTCACCAACTTGAACGTACTTTTCACCGTTTACTTTGACGATATTAGTGATGTGATAGCCATCGAGTGGATTAACGTGTTTTTTAGTTTTGATCAAACGGTAAGGATTTTCGTAAATTGGTTCTGATTTTGTCGACATGTAGTAGACATTTTGATTGAGTGCTTCTGATTTAGACTTATCCTTTAATTCACGATATTCGTTACCAGTTCCGGGATAATTAGTGACCACACCATCGATTGGCATGTTAATTAGAGTATTCCATTTTTGTGGACTTTCGTTCATTTCGTCCCAAGCGTAAATTGTTTTGCCCATGAAATGCATCGTATCAATAATTTCTGGAGTAATGATTTTTGAAGAAAGATTGACGCCAGTAACATAGCTTAATACTTCAAAGTTGACACGCTTAATAGTTCCGGCAATGAAAATCCTAGGGATGTTAGGCATTAATTCAGCTTCATTTTGTAAACTCTTAGTAGAGAAGGAATGGAACATGACACGATCTTGCATGCCATATTGGTCAATGACTTGTTTTAGTAATTCTTCCATATTCTGAGGATTACCTTTTTTAGTCTTTTTAGTTTCAATCAGAAATTTAGCTTTAGGATTATTTTTATAATGTTCAAAGACTTGATTCAAACTATGGATTGGCTCACCATTTTTTTGTGTCAATTGCGATAATTCGGAGAAATTATGTTGAGAAACAATAGCTGAAGTTCCAGTGACTCTTTCCAAATCACGGTCGTGTGAAATAACTAAGATATTGTCTTTGGAAACGTGGATATCCAATTCAACATAATCAGCACCTTCATCAAAGGCTTTGTCGATACTTTCGAAGGTTTCTTCTGGAGCATTGATTGGATCGCCACGATGGCCGATAACGGTAAAACCACTAGCAAAAAAGAAAATCAATAAAGCTAGTGATACTTTAAAAATTTGGAAACTTTTTGAAATCATAATTAACTCCCTAATTTTTTAGATATTATATACTAGAGTAAGTAGTGAAATGTGAGGTATTTATTAATGAATAATGAAAAACAAACATTAGATATGATTGAGCAAATAACTCGTAACGATGGAACTAAGTATTATGAAATTGCCAATATCGTAATGAACGGTCGAGCTGAAAAGGCTGCTGAATTAGGATTGATCAAGGAAGTTAGAATTCTAAAACTTAATATCCCACATTCTTCAGCTGTTAGCGTTTACGAAGATTACGTTAATCAAAATTATACAGTTCCACCAATGGAATTAACAGAATGGGTTGAATATAAAAAACCAGAGGGTAAAGTGTTAGATGCTTTTAATGAAATCTTGAAAGCTAATCACATTACCACAGAGGACAGTGCTGAATAATGAATTATTTTATAGCAGATACGCATTTTTATCATTATCAATTGTTACAACCGAATAATTTTGCACCACGTCATTTTGGCAATGTCGATGAAATGAATCAAGCAATGATCGATGCTTGGAATAGTCGCGTAGATGAAAATGATCGAATTTATCATCTAGGTGACATTTCGATGCGTCCTCAGAATACGCCAACTGATGAGGAAACTTACGATATGTTGCGTCAATTGAATGGTCATATGACTTTGATCAAAGGGAATCATGATTATCGTTCTTTGTTCAAATTCTTAGACAAACATAACGAAACCTTATCTGATGGCAAAAAAAGATTTGAGTTTGAAGATGTTGGTGCTTTATTGAAGTTTGATCATCATCAGTTTTATTGTACTCACTATCCTTTGTTATTGGGAAAAGTTGAAAAGATTATCAATCTTCACGGGCACATTCATCATTATGCAGTACCAATTCCTGAAAATATTAATGTTGGAGTCGATGCACCAGAAAGAGACTACTTATCTGAAGATTTGCCATGGGGTTCACCTTTACGTGGTGAAGAAATTTTGGAAATGTATGATAAGAAGAAAAAGGACTTAGCTAGATTACAAAGAAAGTAGGATATTATGGAGAAAATTCAAATAGTTCATACGAATGATTTACATTCACATTTTGAGAACTTTCCAAGGGTCAAACGTTTCATTGAACAATCTAGAAAAAATAGCACTGCTGATGATTTTTATTTATTTGATATCGGGGATGCTATGGATCGAGCTCATCCTTTGTCAGAAGCTACTAATGGTCAAAAAAACATCGAGTGGATGAATCAATTGCATTATGATGCTGTAACGATTGGTAACAATGAAGGTCTAGGCAATAGTCATGAACATTTGGAACATTTATATGATCATGCTAACTTTCCAGTTGTGTTGAACAATGTTTTTGAAAAGAATCCATCGCGTCTGGCAGACTTTGCTCAAGCCAGCAAAATTGTTAAGACTAAAAAAGGCACGAAAATCGGTATTATTGGTTTAACTGCGCCTTATATTTTGACATATCCTTTGTTGAATTGGGACATTCGTCTAGTACAAGAGATGCTGCCAAAATCTTTAGAATTAGTAAAAGATTGCGACGTCATAATCTTGTTATCGCATTTAGGTGTTTCTATGGATCGGTTAATTGCTAGCAAACGTCCAGAAATTGATGTTATCATTGGTGCTCATACACATCATCTCTTCCCTAAAGGAGAAATGGATAATGGTGTTTTATTGGCTGCTGCCGGTAAATATGGTCAAAATATTGGTACTATTAATTTAGAATTAAATGATGATAAACAAGTTATTAATAAATCTGCCTTTACTACTAAGACAGAAACCTTGCCAGAATTGTCAGGAGATGAAGCTTGGATCAAGAGTCAATTTGATCTGGGTGAAAAACTACTCGATCAAAAGCAGATTGCTAATTTACCAGAATCCTTGAGTGCTGATTATAAAGCTCCTAATTCAATCATGAATGAAGCTTTGTCAGCTGTTCAGGAATTTGCAAATACTGATGTTGCAGTTTTGAGTTCGGGATTATTTTTGAAAGATCTACCAAAGGGTATCGTTACTCAAAAAAATCTTCATGACATTTTACCACATGCGATTCACGTAATGAAAACTACTATGACGGGCGATAATGTTTGGCGACTAGTCATGGAAATGGAAAAGAATCGTCTATACTTACGGACTCACGCACAAAAAGGAATGGGATTTCGTGGTAAGATATTTGGCGAACTAGTTTATCGAGGAATTACGATTGATAATAAACGTAATGTTTACATCAATGGACAGGAATTAGAGAAAAACAAAGAGTATACTTTAGCATTATTGGATCATTATTTATTTGTCCCTTACTTTCCATCAATTGAGATTGCAGGTAATAACGAAATCTTGTATCCTAAATTTTTGCGAAGTGTATTCGGTGACTATTTAAGTAAAAAATATCCGATTTGAGGTGATTATTTGCAGGATATTGGGGAAAAGAATGCTACAAAAGTAGCTGACGTAATTAAGTTGGCTGATAATTTAATTGCTATTAATAAGACACAGTACAAAATAGTTGAAGATCATGACAGTGGTTTTAATGAAGAAAGAATCGAAGAACGTTACAATAACGTTTTAGATAAATATGATTATATCGTTGGCGATTGGGGATACGATCAATTGCGTTTCAAGGGTTTTTATGAAGATCAACGCAAGGAAAGCACGCTCGATAATCGTATTTCACATTTGGAAGACTACCTATTAGAGTACTGTAATTTCGGTTGTGCTTATTTTGTTTTGGAGAAGGTCAAAAAAGCTCCACTCAAGAATAACCATCGTCGAACTAATCATCGTTTCAAGACGAGAACTAATAAGTTTGTCAAAAATAGCAGTAAAAATAAGCCACACAATAATCAACATAGAAGAAAGCCTACTCGGCATAAGAAGACAACTGTCAGTGCCAAGAAGACTTTTAAAATTAGAAAAATAGGTGAAAAGAATAAATGAAGTATCAAACATATTTAATTGATTTGGATGGAACAATGTATCGTGGAAAGGAAAAGATTCCTGAAGCTCGTGTCTTCATCGATAACTTGAATAAAGCTGGTGTTGACTATTACTTTTTGACGAACAACACGACGAAAACTCCACAACAAGTGGCCGATAATTTGGTCAATAACCATCAAATCACAGCTACAGCAGAACAAGTTGTTACACCATCACTTGCTACGGCAGCATATATTCAAAATATGTTTGATGATGATATTACAAATCACAGCGCTTATGTTATTGGCGAATATGGCCTAAAGAGTGCTGTATTTAATACTGGTATTAAATTAAATGAAGATAATCCTGACGTTGTAATCGTCGGGTTAGACTATGATGTTACGTATCATAAATTTGAAGTGGCTACTTTAGCTATTAAAAAGGGTGCCTTCTTCATCGGTACGAATGCTGATACTAATTTACCTAACGAAAGAGGATTAGTACCTGGTGCTGGTTCAGTTATTTCATTGGTAGAAACTTCAACTCAACAAAGAGCTCACTATATTGGAAAGCCAGAACCTGATATGATTTTCTTTGCCGCCAAAGAGAAAGGCTTTGATCCTAAGACTTCCGTGATGGTAGGGGATAATTATAATACTGACATTAAGGCCGGAATCAGTGCTAAGGTTGACACTTTGTGGGTCAATACTGGTGTCAGCACACACGCTGATATTGACAAAGAGAAGATTAAGCCAACTCACCAAGTAGAAAGTCTGGATCAGTGGGATGTCTAATACGCAAAAGGATTTGCTTTATACGATAGCTTTAGCCTTTTTTATTTTGACAGCGGCTATTACTATTACGATTTTTGCTAGTTATTTACTGTTTGCTTTTGATATTAAACACTATTATTTAGAACAAGCAGTCAGTATGAAATATCCTACGATTATGAAAAATTATGCCCAAATGATGGATTATTTGATTAATCCCTTTAATTGGCATTTTCAATTGAGTGACTTTACGTCATCAGCTTCAGGTAGATTGCACTTTGAAGATTGCAAGAAGTTATTCTTGTTGAATTTTGGTGTGTTTATCGGAAGTGGCTTGATTGTAGCTAAATTTAGAAAAGTTCGTGCTCGATTCAATAAGATGTTTTTGTGGATAGGTATTGTTGGTATCGTTGTGGCGATATTAATGCTGCTGAATTTTGATGAGTTTTTTGTGATTTTTCATGAAGTCTTATTTAGGAACAGCGATTGGTTGTTTGATCCTGATAAAGATCCAGTTATCAATATTTTGCCAGAAGAATTTTTCACGCAATGTTTTATTTTGTTCTTCATATTATTTGAAGGACTGAACTTTTGGAAAGCCAACAAAAAAAGGTTGTACGATAAATAGAGTTGATAGGCATTTTGCCATCAACTCTATTTTTGTATACCATTTATTAGTAATACTTTTTAAGAACATCAAAAAAGACACC
>NZ_BJDU01000012.1 GCF_005405305.1 Companilactobacillus formosensis | reverse complement strand
ATGCGTATTCAACTTATAAGAGCGTAAAGAAAAAGAACCATACCAATTAAGGCATGATTCTTAGTAAAAGGTCTTACCAACATGATTTGACTTAGACCCCGATCCTCTTTTTTAATGCTTATTATTTTCTAGGTTTTTGAATTGTTTTATTATCTAGATCAGTTCTGACTACTAAGACATCACATGCAGCAGTTCTAGTTACATATTCAGTAACTGAACCAATGAGAAGTCTTTCCATAGCGTTAAGACCAGTAGCACCGATCATGATCAAGTCGACACCTAACTTCTTTGGAAAGTCAGTAGCGATGATAGCTTTTGGTGAGCCATATTCAATACTGTAGTCAATTTCGTCTAAACCAGCATCCTTAGCCGTTTTAACGTATTTCTTAACTGTTTCCTTAGCTTTTTCAGTAATTTGTTCTACCATTGTTGAATCGAAGCTAGAAACGTTTTGGAAAGCTCTAGTATCAATGACGTGGATTAAATGGATCGCAGCCTTATTTCTCTTAGCTACTTCGACAGCTTTTTTAAATGCTAATTCTGCCTCGAATGAACCATCAATTGGTACGAGAATGTTTTTATATTGTTGTAACATAAGTATCACCCCGTTAATGTAATATTACTGCTTTTATAATTTCATTTTAGTTTATTTGGGGAAATAAATACAGTAATCCAACGATATTTAACGTATATTTGCTAAATAAATTGAAAATCCTGCCGCAATCAAACTACCTAGTAATAGAGTAATGAAGTTTGCCTCACGACTTCCAAAAAAGGCAATGGCAATTCCCATAATAGCGACTAAAACCAGTAGTACAGCCGTATAGCGCATAACGTTTTTAAGTGTTAAATTTTCATCTGGTGAATAAATTAAAAATTTTCCACTACTATGTGACCAAAGAATGTAAGCTAAAGCTAACAAAAAAATCACAAAAAAGATCATTAAAATTTTAATTATCATAATTATTCTGACTCCGTTTCGAATTCTTTTTCCAAGATTGTATTTGTTGGATTCTGAGGTTTAAAGCTTGTTCATATTTACCAGTATCATTTGGTTGATAATAGTGACGATTACGCAAATTATTTGGCAAGTATTGCTGTTCAACCCAAGAGTTTGGATAATTGTGGGGATATTTATATTCAATTCCATGACCCAATTTTTTGGCTCCAGAATAATGAGCATCTTTTAAATCGTCAGGAATGGAATTGGCTTTGCCACTACGAACATCTTCTAATGCAGAATCAATTGCGACCATGCCCGAATTTGATTTAGGGCAAAGACACAAATCAATGACGGCATCTGCTAAGGGAATCCTAGCTTCAGGTAATCCCACCATTTGTGCGACCTGACAAGCTTGAACTGCTCGGGCACATGCTTGAGGGTTAGCCAATCCGACATCTTCATAAGCGCAGACCATCAGCCTTCTAATAGCAGAAGTTAAATCGCCGGCTTCTAATAGACGAGCTAGATAAAGAATTGCTGCATCAGGATCACTACCACGAATTGATTTTTGAAAGGCTGACATAACGTCGTAGTGACTATCGCCATCTTTATCTGAAGAAATAGCTTTTCTTTGAACAGATTCTTCAATAGATTGTAAGTCGATGTGAATTGAAGCGTCTTTTTCTGGTTTTGTCGAAAGTACTGAAAGTTCCAGTCCGTTTAAAATACTTCTTAAATCACCGTTTGTCGAGCTAACTAATAATTCAAGTGCATTGTCATCAAGCTGGACATGGTATTTTCCTAAACCTTTCTCTGAGTCGTTTAAAGCTCTTTTAACGGCTTTTTTTAGATCATCACTATTAAGTGGCTTTAATTCAAAAATTTGCACTCTAGAGCGAATAGCAGGGCTTATATTGATATATGGATTTTCAGTTGTAGCACCGATCAAAATTATCGAGCCACTTTCCAACATTGGCAACAAAAAATCTTGTTTCGTTTTGTCTAGACGATGGATTTCATCAAGCATTAAAACAACCGTACCGCTCATTTTTGCTTCTTCAGCTACGATTTGTAAATCTTTTTTAGTATCAGTTGCTGCATTTAACATGCGAAAGGCATATTTAGTAGAGCCGGCAATAGCACTGGCAATACTAGTTTTACCGATCCCCGGAGGTCCATAAAGAATCATCGAGGACAACATTTTGCTTTCAACCATTCGACGAATGATTTTATGTGGTCCGACTAAGTGTTGTTGTCCGACGACTTCATCGATATTAGTAGGGCGCATTCGATATGCTAATGGTTTTTGCATAGCTCCTCCTATATAATTAATATAATATATTCTACAACAAAGGATTGAGAACATGTTTGATAAAAATGATTTTAAAGTTTTTGAAGATATGACACTTTCTGGACGTTTAGATTTAATTAAAACAAATTTGGACCCAAAATTCGAAGTTTTTGGTACGGATTTATTAAAACATCTAGAAGATGAATATCAACAGCAATTTTTCATGAAAATAGCAAAGCACCAGCGACGGACGAAAAATCCACCTCCAGATACGTGGTTGGCTATTAATCAAGATAAAAAGGGTTATAAAAAAACTCCTCATTTAGAGTTTGGTTTATGGCCAGACCGTTATTTTATCACATTTAGTCTCTTAGCAGATATTCGGAATCGTCAAGAATATTACCCAATTTTAAGAAAATATCAAAAGCAGATAATTCGAGAAGGTTGGGGAGTTTCCAATGATCATACTTCTAGTAAATTGTTGACGGCTGACGATTTTGAAAAAGTTGTTGAGCGTTATCAAAAAGTAAAGTCTAGTGATTTAGTAATTGGTTTTGAGTTGTTAAGTAGTTCCGATGAAGTAGCTAAGGGTAATTATGATCAAATATTAAAAGATAAGTTCTTACAATTGAGTAAGTATTTAATTTACTTCAATCAAGAAATTTCTTCACAAAATTAATTTTTTGTTATTAGTTTAATTTGTTTAAAAAACATCCTATAATGATGTTGAATTAAGAGAATAATAATTAAGGGATGATGAAGATGGAGTGGTATAAATGTGCGGAATTTTGGTTCGGCGTAATCATAACGTTGGCGTTTTTCCAATTGTTTTTTAACGCAACCTTTGGAGTCATGTGGTGGAGCGGCTTGATAGCAAGTATCGTTGGTCTGCTACTTATTTTAAATTCATTAAGTAGGATTAAATTCAAGTAGAGAACGTTATTGGAATGAGATTATTTCATTCTGATAGTGTTCTTTTTATTTATGTATAAAATAAGGCAAAAAAAATACATCCACCAAATAGTGAATGTATTTTTGTCCAAATATTAAAGTACTTGGTTGTAGTATTCAACAACTAGTGATTCATCAATGTTTGGTTCTAGTTCGTCACGTTCTGGGTTACGTACTAGTGAACCTGTCAATGTGTTTTCGTCGAAGCTAACAAAACCAGGACGACCAACAACGTTTTCAAGGTTTTCCTTAACAATAGCAAGGTCCTTTGACTTTTCACGAAGGCTGATCTTTTGACCAACTTGAACTTCGTATGAAGGGATATCAACACGTTTGCCATCAACTGTGATGTGACCGTGGTTTACAAGTTGACGAGCTTGTGGACGTGAACTTGCAAGACCTAAACGGTAAACAACGTTATCCAATCTTGTTTCAAGAAGGATCATTAAGTTGATACCATGGATACCATCCATCTTACCAGCACGGTTAAATAGGTTACGGAATTGACGTTCGTTAACATCATACATGAAACGTAACTTTTGCTTTTCAGCTAATTGTTGACCGTATTCTGAGATCTTACGACGGCCACCATTTGGTCCGTGTTGACCAGGGGCGTAGTTTCTACGAGCGATTTCCTTACCAGTACCTGAAAGTGAGATACCTAAACGACGTGATAATTTCCAGCGTGGGCCAGTATATCTTGACATATTTTAATTCCTCCAAAATGTTTGTCTGGAGTAAAATAATTAACTAGAGCTTAGCATTCGTGCAGTTATCGTTACAAATTTCACCTTGTGCAGCCACAGGTTACTGATTGAACTAAATCGTCGATAACTGTTGACGTTCTTGCCGCTCTTTGCTGCATATTTTACACGAAGGCTAGTATACCGTGATGACGAGTGATTGTCAAAATTATTTTGGGAATAGTTTAAAACTTTATTATGAAAAGCTGACTTAGATAATAATAGGAGTAATATTTGTTATAATTTCATAAAGACAAGAATGAATCGTCATTAGGGGTGTAAATGTGTTTGTAATTATTATTGGAATAATCTTAATCGTTCTATTTTTCTTATGGTACATGTGGTTTTTACAAAAGAAAAATGCTTCCACGTTAAACGAATATAAGGATAGAACTGATCACTTAAAAGAAGCTCGTTTAGAAGGCAAAATTGAGAAACTAACTAAGATGAAATTGTCTGGTGCTAGTGATGATCGTTTTAACCAGTTGAAGGTTGAATACTACAAGCAAGAAGAAGAGATTTTTTCAGATATTCTTCGACAAATGCGTGGAGCTGAATACAAGAACACCGAATTTAAAGTTTTCGGTGCTAATAGCGACTTGAAAAAAATCAATGCTAGTTTGAAACAGTTTGAAGATGAACTCTCTCGAATCTCGCAAGGATTTGATGAACTGCTAAAGAGCAATGAATTGAATGCCACTCATAGTGAAGAATTACAAAAGAAATATCAAACATTACGTAAACAAGTTTTGACGCAATCATTTAGTTATGGTCCAGCAACCGATAAGTTAGAGGATGAATTGTCAGAAATCGCTAATTTATTAGATAACGAAAAGCAATTGACTACTAAGGGTGATCATATTGAAGCTAGTCAAATTTTAGACGATATTAAAATCAAATTAGGTTTGATTACAGACCAATTAAAAGTTATTGAACCTTTGTTCCACGACTTAAATGAAGTTTTCCCAGGACAAGTGGACGAAATCAAGTTTGTCTTTCAAAAGCTAGACAAGCAACATTTCAAATTCAACGATGATATAGTTGCCTTGATTCAAGAAGTTCAAAAAGAAATTGATGAATCAAATGATAAATTAGGTGAATTGAATTTCGACGCCGTTAATACTAATAATGAAGATATCAAACAAAGAATCGATGACTTGTACGAAACGTTAACGTTGGAAATAGACGGTAAGCGTGACGTTTTAAAGGAACAAAAACCTGTCTTAGATTACATCAATCACGCAGTTTTTCAGCACAATCGTTTGGATAAGAGAATTCGAAAACTACAAGAAGGCTATATCTTAACGGATAAGACATTGGATACTTTTAAGGGCAATTTTGACACGTTGAATGAAGTTCGTCGTGAATATGATGCTGACGTGCAGAGTATTGCTGATAAACAGGTGATTTTTTCACAAGTAAGAACTGATTTTAAGAATATCGTTAAAGAATTGGACGAGATTGAGACTAGCGAAAAGGATATCAACGATGAACTCAATCAAATGTTAACTAGTGAACAAATTGCTCGTAATAGTGTCGACGAATATGCCAAACGTTTAGAAATTCAAAAAAAGATGATTGAACAATTGCGTTTGAATGGTTTGCCAGATGATTACCTTGATTACTTCTACATGGTTTATGATGAGATCAATAAATTATATGATAATTTAGATGCTGATCAAATTAATATGGAAGATATTAGTAAAGCGGTCATCATCACTCAAGAAGATTTGAATAACTTGGTTGAAAAAACTTCTAAATTGAAGTATAACGTTCAATTGGCTGAAAAGTTGCTTCAATATGCGAACCGTTATGCTACTAAAGATGGTGCTTTCAGCGATGAATTGGCACATGCGCGTTCATTATTTGATGATGATTACAATTATCAAGAATCAGTCGATGTAATTTCAAAAGCCTTGGAAGAGGTTGAATCTGGTTCAGTTGATCGGATAAAAGAGACAATTAATTCTTAATTTTTCTAAAAGTGTGTTAAATTATAATAGATAAAAATTTGGGCCTTTGAGGCCTTTTTATTTTGGTGAGGCAAAAATGATATATTTTGATAATAGTGCAACAACTAAAGTTAATGATTCAGTTCTAAAAACTTACAATGCTGCTAGTGAAGAATATTTCGGGAATCCTTCAAGTTTGCATAAGTTAGGATTAAGAGCTTATGAATTGTTGGAAACATCTCGTAAACAAATTGCAAAGTTAATGGGCTTCAAGCAAGACGAAGTCGTTTTTACTAGTGGTGGTACTGAGGGTAACAATTGGATCATCAAAGGTACGGCTTTTAAGAAGCGTGAATTTGGTAAACACATCATTACTACACAAATTGAGCATCCATCTGTTTTGAATACGATGCATCAACTTGAAGAATTAGGTTTTGAAGTCACTTATTTACCAGTTGATAAAACTGGTCATATCAGTGCTGATGATCTTAAAAATGCTATTCGTGACGATACGATTTTAGTCTCAACTATGGCAGTTAACAATGAAATTGGTGCAATTCAACCAATCCATGAAATTGCTAATGTTTTAAAAGACTATCCAAATATCAGTTATCACGTTGATTCTGTTCAAGCAATTGGTAAGAATATCCAAGATAAGTTCATGGATCCACGTGTTGATTACTATACTTTCTCCGGACATAAATTCCATGCACCACGTGGAATTGGTTTCATTTATATGAAAGAAGGCAAGCAACTTGAACCACTGATGGCTGGTGGCGGTCAAGAGTCAAATCTTCGTAGTGGAACTGAAAATACTCCAGCAATTGCAGGTATGGCTAAAGCTATTCGTCTTTTGAAAGAGGATGAAGCTAAAAAAGCTGACAAGATGGAACAACTAAAGGAAAAATTAGTTAACCATTTGAAGACTATGGACAATGTTCACGTCTTTTCACAAATTGCTGATAATTTTGCTCCACACATCATTTGTTTTACAATCGATGGCGTTCGTGGTGAAACAATCGTGCATACGTTTGAAGATCGTGATATTTATATTTCTACAACTAGTGCTTGTTCATCCAAAAAAGGTTTGGAATCAGGTACTTTAAAGGCAATGAATGTTAGAGAAAATGTTGCAACTAGTGCCGTACGTGTTAGTTTAGACGAAAGCAATACTGAAAAAGAAATGGATGAATTTATTAAGAATTTAGATGAAATTCATGATCATTTCCAAATTTTGAACTAGGAGAAATACATGGAATATACTGAAATTATGGTTCGTTACGGCGAACTATCAACAAAGGGTAAAAACCGTAAGAGCTTCATCGACCGTCTTCACGGAAATGTAGCTAAAGTTTTGAAGGATTACCCTGATCTTAGAATGCAACCACATCGTGACCGTCTACACATTAAGCTAAACGGTGTCGATGCAAAACCAGTAATGGAAAAATTAAAGAATGTTTTTGGTATCCAAACTTTTTCACTCAGTGTGAAAGTTTCACGTGATTTTGAAGACGTAAAGAAAAAAGCTGTTGAAATGATGCATGAAGCTTATAAGCCCGGCATGAGTTTCAAAGTAGGAACTAAACGTGCAGACAAGACTTATGAACTAGATACTAATCAAATCAACTTGCAATTGGGAGATGCCATTTGTGAGGCTTTCCCAGGAATTGATGTTGAGATGAAACGCCCTGATATCAAGATTTCTGTCGAAGTTCGTCAAGATGGAATTTATTTATCCTACTTAACAGTCAAGGGCGCTGGTGGTCTACCTGTTGGTACTGCTGGAAAAGCTATGTTGATGCTGTCTGGTGGAATCGATTCTCCAGTTGCTGGATACTTGGCTATGAAGCGTGGAGTGGATATTGAAATGGTTCACTTCTTCAGTCCTCCATATACTTCAGAACAAGCTTTGAATAAGGCTAAAGAACTAACTTCTAAGTTGACTGCCTTTGGTGGCAATATCAAGTTTATCGAAGTACCTTTTGCTGAAATTCAAGAAACTATTAAATCTAGTGTTCCTGAAGGTTACTTGATGACGATTCAACGTCGTTTCATGTTGAGATTGACTGATATGATCCGTGAAAAAGAACACGGTTTAGCAATTTTCAACGGTGAGGCTGTCGGTCAAGTTGCGTCACAAACATTGGAAAGTATGGCAGCCATCAATGATGTCACAACAACACCAATCTTACGTCCCGTAGCAACGATGGATAAAACAGAAATCATTCGTTTAGCTGAAAAAATCGATACTTTCAATCTTTCAATTCAACCATTCGAAGACTGCTGTACGGTCTTTGCTCCACCATCACCAAAAACACGTCCAAGTATCGAAAAAACTCGTCATTTTGAAAGTGTCTTAGATATTGACGGATTGCTTCAACGTGCTATGGATGGTATCAAGATTACAACTATTGAACACGGCGACAAGTTCATGGAAAGTGATCAAGAAAACATCAGTAGTTTGCTATAAAATTAATTGACGTTTAATAAAGAATGTTTTATTATCAGAATATCAGCTTTGAGCAGGAGTGTTGATTGAGGAGATTTCAGAGAAGGCATGTTGTTGAGAATTGCCGAATTGAATCAATTGATTGTTGCCTGTGAGCTATCATTAAATGATCGGGCCACCGTTATCTGTTGAGTGAAGAGTGAAAACTCTTAATTTAGGTGGTACCGCGAGCATTCGTCCTATTAGGGATGGGTGCTCTTTTTTTTACAGTCTCTTACCGGCGAAGCCGGTTAGAGAGTGTTATGGGGATGCGCAAGCATCCGTATTCCATGGTATTTGGCGAAGCCGGTTAGAGAGTGTTATGGGGATGCGTAAGCATCCGTATTCCATGGTATTCGGCGAAGCCGGTTAGAGAGTGTTATGGGGATGCGTAAGCATCCGTATTCCATGGTATTCGGTGAAGCCGGTTAGAGAGTGTTATGGGGATGCGTAAGCATCCGTATTCCATGCACTATTAAGTTATTACAGAGTAAAAAAAGTTAAAAATGGAGGAACAACTATGAGAGAAATCGACATGGATACAAAATATAATCCCCAAGAAGTCGAAGCAGGTCGTTACCAAACTTGGTTAGACGAAGATGTTTTTAAACCTTCTGGAGATAAGAAAGCTAAACCTTATTCAATCGTTATCCCACCACCAAATGTTACTGGTAAGTTGCACTTGGGTCATGCTTGGGACACGACGATTCAAGATACTTTGATTCGTTACAAGAGAATGCAAGGCTATGACACTTTATACCTACCTGGTATGGATCATGCCGGAATTGCTACTCAAGCTAAAGTTGAAGCTAAACTACGTGAACAAGGAATTTCTCGTTACGATTTAGGTCGTGAGAAGTTTGTTGACGAAGTTTGGAAGTGGAAAGATGAATTTGCTTCTATAATCAAATCTCAATGGGGTAAATTAGGACTTTCATTGGATTATTCACGAGAAAGATTTACTTTGGATGAAGGTTTGTCAAAAGCCGTCCGTAAAGTCTTTGTTAAGTTGTACAACGAAGGTTTGATCTATCGTGGTGAATACATCATCAACTGGGATCCACAACTACAAACTGCTTTGTCAGATATCGAAGTTATCCACAAGGATGACCAAGGTGCTTTCTATCACGTTAAGTATCCATATGCCGATGGTTCAGGCTACATTGAAATTGCTACAACACGTCCAGAAACTATGTTTGGTGATGTAGCTGTTGCCGTTGCTCCCGATGATGAAAGATACAAAGACATCGTTGGTAAAGAAGTTGTCGTTCCATTAGTTGATCGTAAAATTCCAATTATTACTGACCACTACGTTGATAAAGAGTTTGGTACTGGTATGGTTAAAATCACTCCAGCTCACGACCCTAATGACTTTGCTGTTGGTAATCGTCATGACTTAAAGCGTATCAACACAATGAATGCTGACGGTACAATGAATGAAAATGCTGGTAAATATAACGGCATGGATCGTTTCGATGCTAGAAAGGCTATCGTTAAAGACCTTCAAGATCAAGGATACATGATCAACATCGAACCTTACGTCCACAGCGTTGGTCATTCAGAACGTTCTGGCGTACAAGTTGAACCAAGACTCTCAACACAATGGTTCGTTAAGATGAAGCCACTTGCTGAAATGGCTCTGAAGAATCAAAAGGGCGATGACAAGGTTAACTTTGTACCTGATCGATTTGAAGATACTTTCACACAATGGATGGAAAACGTTCATGATTGGGTTATTTCTCGTCAATTATGGTGGGGACACCAAATTCCAGCTTGGTACAACAAGAAGACTGGTGAAACTTATGTAGGTGAAGAAGCTCCTAAAGATATTGAAAATTGGGATCAAGAACAAGATGTGCTTGATACTTGGTTCTCAAGTGCTCTATGGCCATTTTCAACTATGGGTTGGCCAGATACTGACGCAGAAGATTTCAAGCGTTACTTCCCAACTAATACTTTAGTTACTGGTTACGATATTATTTTCTTCTGGGTTTCAAGAATGATTTTCCAAAGTTTGAAGTTTACTGGTAAGAAGCCATTTGATCACGTTGTTATCCACGGTTTGATTCGTGATGAACAAGGTCGCAAGATGAGTAAATCACTTGGTAACGGTATCGATCCAATGGACGTTATCCAAAAATATGGTGCTGATGCTTTGCGTTGGTTCTTGATGAACGGTTCAACTCCAGGACAAGATACGAGATTCAGTTACGACAAGATGGACTCTGCTTGGAACTTTATCAATAAGATCTGGAACGCGTCTCGTTACGTTATTATGAATCTTGACGATGACACTCCAGCTATGGATGATCTTTCACAAGTAACTAGTTATGACTTATCTGACAAGTGGATCTTAGCCAAATTGAATCACACAGTTAAAGAAGTTAACCGTTTGATGGATAACTTTGAATTTGGTGAAGTTGGTCGTAATCTTTACAACTTTATCTGGAATGATTTCTGTGACTGGTATATCGAAATGAGTAAGGCTACTCTAACTGGTGATGATGAAGCTGCTAAGAAGCAAAAGAAGATGATCTTGACTTATGTCTTGGATCAAACTTTGAGATTGATGCACCCAATCATGCCATTTGTTACTGAAAAGATTTGGTTAACAATGCCTCACAACGGTAAGTCAATCATGCAAGCTAAGTATCCAGAAGACCATAAAGAATTCGATGATAGTGATGCTATGGATCAGATGGACATTTTAATCGAATTGATCAAGTCATTGAGAAAGATTCGTTTGGAAGCTAATGCACCAATGTCTAAAGCTGTTGATATTTTAATCAAACCTCAAGACGACAAGGTTAAAGATGTGGTCTTGAACAATAAGGAATATATTGACCGTTTCATGCATCCAAAGGACTTGAAAGTTGCAACTGACATCAAAGCTCCCGCTTTAGCAATGACGGCTGTTACAAATGGTGCTGAATTGTATGTTCCATTGGCTGAACTTATCAACATTGATGATGAAATTGCCCGTCAAAATGAAGAAGTAGCTAAACTTGATAAAGAAATTGAACGTATCAACAAGAAACTTTCTAACAAGAACTTCGTTGAAAAGGCTCCAGAAAAAGTTGTTGCTGAACAAAAAGAAAAATTGGCTGATTATCAATCACGTCAAGCAAAAGTACAACAAAGAATTCAACAATTGCAAGCTAATAAATAATGTTTGAGTATATAATGATGAGGGTTGGCAAAAGTCCAGCCCTTTTTATTTAAGAAAAATTGGAGAAAAATATTGTTAGAAACTTACGAAGAGACATTAAAATTTATTCATAGTTTACCCAAATTCAAACGAACTAATGATTTGGACAATATTAAAGAAGCCCTGAAACGCTTAGACAATCCCCAGAATAGTTATGAAACGATTCATATTACAGGGACTAACGGCAAAGGAACGACAACTAATTTCTTGGCAAACTTACTAGAAGCCAGTGGTAAGCGAGTAGGAATGTTTACGTCGCCGTTTATTAAAGAATTCAATGAACGTATTCAAATCAATCATCAATATATTTCTAATGACGAATTAGTTAAAGAAGTTAACTATATTAAAGAAAAAGTTGCCGGAATACCCTTGGCAGAATTTGAATTTGTAACGATTTTGGGTTATTTTTATTTCCGTGGTCGTGTCGACATAGCTGTAATTGAAGCTGGGATTGGTGCTCGACATGATAAAACTAATGTTATTACACCAGTTCTCTCAATTATTACTTCAATCGACTTGGATCATGAAAAGTTAATTGGACCAACCTTACAAGATATTGCCAAAGAGAAAGCTGGTATCATCAAACCTAATCGTCCTATCATAACTGGAAGGTTACATGAATCAGTTCAAGGTATTATTCAAACTGAGGCTGAAAAATTAAAAAGCCCATTATTTAGTTATGAACGTGATTTTTCAATAAAAAAATATAAAAATAATGATTTATCTTTATCGTTTATATATTATGATGATAAGCTATCAATAGAAGACATAACTTGTTTTGGTTTTGAAAAAACTACGGCAATTAATGCTTCGATTGCGATACGAGCTTTTCTGGAATATCAAAAAATACATGGTATGAATTTGGATCTAGAATTGATCAGAAGTAATCTCGATAAATATCAATTACCTGGTCGCAGTCAAATAGTTCAAAAGAAGCCATTGATTTTATTGGATGGAGCTCATAATATTTCAGCAATTTACAATTTAATCAATTCTTTGTCATTAAATTATGAAAATAAGGATATAATTGTTTTATATGCAGGGATGAAGGATAAAGATCGTCATGACATTTTGGACGAATTAGTACCAAAATCTAAGCATATATATATTACAAAGCTTGATATGGCAAGGTCTGCTACCAAAGAGGACTATAATTTATCACAGTATTCTAATGTTTCTTTCATTGAAAATTATCGTGGTGAATTGCAGAAAATTATTTCTCACTTGACCGATGATCAAATATTGTTAGTTACAGGATCATTTTATTTAGTTTCAGATTTGGAGAATTATTTTTCGTAATTTCCAATTATGATGATAAATTTAAGAGAAAGAATTTTAAGTTATGGTGTCGCTACATTAAAAGATGAAGAATTGTTAGCGGTAATTTTGGGAAGTGGGACTAAAGAATATCCTGTAGCCAAACTTGCTAAACAAATAGTTTCTGAATCTAGTAGTTTAAACTTGAGTTTAGAACAATTAATGTCTTTTAATGGAGTAGGAGTAGCGCAAGCTTGTAAAATACTTGCGGCAATAGAATTAGGATCAAGAAAAAATAAAGCTGATACCTTATCAGAAGAAACTGTTTCAGTTGATGATATGGGTCAACATTTAATTAAGAAAATTGGGAATGCTCCACAAGAAAAGCTAATAGCAATATATTTAAATAATAGTTATCACGTGATCTCAGAGAAAATTATTTTTATTGGTACAGTCGATTCGGCAACAGTCCACCCTCGTGACATTTTGCGGGAAGCGATTGGGATGTCGGCAACGCAAATTCTGATTGCCCATAACCATCCAAATGGCTCATTGATGTTTTCGCAAAACGATCAGGAGTTCAGTTTAAGGTTACAAAAATGTTGTCATTTAATAGGAATAAACTTAATAGACCATTTAATTATTACGAAAAAGACATATTCTAGTCTAAAGTCTTTAAATTTAATTTAGGATATGATTTCGTCGTACTTTCATTCGGCGTTTTCTATGATATAATTTTGATTAGCGTAAAATGTGGTGTGTACTTTAAAGGAGAGAAAATAAATTGTTTGGTATTGGATCAAAGAAGCTCGGTATAGACTTGGGAACTGCAAATACTCTAGTTTATGCTGAAGGAAAAGGTATAGTTTTAAATGAACCTTCAGTCGTTGCAAAGAACAACAACACTGGAGAAATCGTTGCTGTCGGTTCAGACGCACGTGAAATGATTGGTCGTACACCGGGTAGTATTTCTGCAATTCGTCCAATGCGTGACGGTGTAATTGCCGATTATGACACAACAGCAGCTATGATGAAGTACTTCATCGAAAAGACTGCTAATAATTCAAAGCCATCAGTTATGGTTTGTGTTCCAAGTGGTGTTACAGAAGTTGAGAAGCGTGCTGTTATTGAAGCAACACAACATGCAGGTGCTCGTGAAGCTTATGTAATTGAAGAACCATTTGCAGCAGCTATTGGTGCAGGTCTACCAGTTATGGACCCAACTGGTAATATGGTTGTTGATATTGGTGGTGGTACTACTGATGTTGCTACTATTTCATTGGGTGGTATCGTTTCATCACGTTCAATCCGTGTTGCTGGTGACAAGTTTGATGAATCAATTTCTGCATATATTAAGTCAAACTTCAACCTACAAATTGGTGAGAGAACTGCTGAAGACGTTAAAATTCAAGTTGGTTCTGCTTCAATCGAGAAGTCAAAGGAACTTGAATCAATGCAAATTCGTGGTCGTGATTTAGTAACTGGTCTACCTAAGACAGTTTCATTGACTGGTGAAGACATAGCTACTGCTATTCACGAAAATGTTGAAGAGATCATTGAAACAATTAAAGAAACTCTTGAGGAAACATCTCCTGAGATTGCCGCCGACGTTATCGATCATGGTATCGTACTTACTGGTGGTGGTGCTTTATTACATCATTTACCTGAAGTGATATCTGAAGCAACTGGAGTTCCCGTATTCATTGCTCAAGACCCACTAGATTGTGTGGCCATCGGTACTGGAGAATCACTAAAAAATATCGATGTAATGCGTCGCCAAAAATAAGCGGGTTAATCCCGTTTTTTTTATTTGATCTACTAGGAGGAAGCAATGCAAAAGTTCTTTTCAAATAAAAAATTGATTATCTTAATGATACTTATTATCGTAACTTTTGGACTTTTAGCGGTGACGGTCAATATTCGTGATAAAAAGAGTACGCCACCGGTAGTTCAACAAGTTGGTAATGATGTTGTCAGTGTAGTTGGTGGGGTTTTTGCCTATCCAACTAATGCTGTGAAAAATGCTACCTCAGAGTTTTCTGATTTGTACAATACTTATACTGAGAACAAGCGATTAAAATCTCGTATCGGTGAATTAGCTCAAAATCAGGCTAAGCTAGAAGTAGTTCAAGAAGAAAATAAAAAACTCAAACAAGAATTAAAACTTAATAGCACTTTGACAGATTATTCCACTGTCAATGCTTCTGTTTTGTCACGCTCACCAAGTAGCTGGCAAAGCTATTTAACAATCAACCGTGGTCAAACAAGTGGCATTAAGAAAAATATGCCGGTCATGTCTGGTAAAGGTTTGATTGGTAGAATTATTGAAGTTGATAAAGTAAGTTCAAAAGTTGAATTGATTTCAACCGATAATGAATTGAATGACAAATTTGCGGCGGAAATTTTAGGCAACAATAAAAATATTACTGGTGTTGTTAGTCGTTACGATAGTGATACTGGTGACTTAGTCATGGAAAACGTCACTTCAACAAAGAATATCAAAAAAGGCCAAAGCGTTATCACTTCTGGTTTAGGTGGTTTGACGCCTCGAGGGTTATACATTGGTAAAGTTTATGGAATTAAGAAAGACAATTACGGTATGACTAACTCGGTATACATTACTCCAGCAGCTGAATTGCGCAATTTCACAGTTGTTACAGTAATCAAATCATCAGTTAGCGGTGAAAAGTAATGAATATTAAAACTCGTAAAGTAGTTGGACAAGTAATTTTTCTATTATTAGCATTCTACTTAGATGGTTTGTTGAAATGGGCCTTTTTGAACAACATAAACCATGGTGGATTTAACGTTTTGCCACAGTTGATGTTAATGTTAATAGTTATGTTGACAATGAGAATCGATGATCGTAGACATTTAATAATTTTAGGAATTGTCTTTGGACTTTTGTACGATTCCTATTATTATGGAATAATAGGATTGTATACGGTTCTTCTACCTCTTTTGATGGTTGGAATTGATCATTTTAAGTTCTTGCTATTAAAGAACAATATGGGGTATGACCTTTCGATTTATTTCTTGTCATTGACATTTTTGCAGTCAGGGATTTATTTGTTGGAGCGATTGTTGCAACAAACTAATACTGATGTATTAGATTTCATCACATATACATTGGGTCCGACATTGTTATGGAACGTAATAGTGTTCTTTATTCTTTATGTTCCATTGGCAAATTTATCGAGTTGGATGGTGAAATATCGGAGGGATAGTAAATGAGTGACATCATTTTAAAAGGTGATAAGAATGGCTTTTCGGTCATTATTGACGATAAAGCCAATTATGGCGCAGCTTTGAAGGAAATGAAGGATTTAATTATCCAACAAAATGCCAAATCAACTAATGAAAATGATGATGTTATTTATTTTACTGTTAAGACAGGACATCGTTTATTAACAGAAAGTCAAAAAAACGATATCCGTGGTTTCTTTGATGAATATCCACAACTAACTTTGAAAGATATCGAAGCAGATGTTGAGGATAACGTAAAAGTAGCCGATATTTTGAAAGCTAATCGAACTAATGTTGAATCAGGAATCGTTCGCAGCGGACAAAAAGTCGATTATGAGGGCGATTTGATTTTCTTAGGGACATTGCATCGAGATGCTCAAGTAAGAGCTAGCGGGTCAATTTATATCCTTGGCGATGTGAATGGAATCGTTCATGCAGGATACCCTGATAACACAGACGCAATGATTTTTGGTAATTTAAAAGATGTTGATCAATTAAGAATTGCTGATGTGATTGAAATCGTAACTGATGATAACAAAGAAGATTTTCAAGCTGGAAAGTATGCTTTCATAGATGATTTGCATTCTATCAGCATTGATGATCTGAAAAATTATAAGCGTTAGTTTAAAAAAAGGACAGGTTAACTATGGGGATATCAATCGTTGTAACTTCTGGAAAAGGTGGAGTTGGAAAGACTACTACCACTGCAAATGTTAGTACTGTCTTGGCAAGCCTTGGAAAAAAGGTCTGCATGGTTGATTTAGATATTGGTCTGAGAAACCTGGATGCGGTCATGGGGCTAACCAATCGGATTGTTTATGACATTGTTGATGTAGCACAGCATCGAGTGGTAGTGTCGCAAGCTTTAGTCAGAGATCCACGTTTCGAAGATAATTTATATTTGTTGGCAGCTTCACAATTTGCTGATAAATACGTTTTAGATAAAGAATCCGTTGGTAGTATCGTTAATGAATTGAAGCAACGTTTTGATTTTGTAATGATCGATTGTCCAGCTGGGATTGAGTATGGTTTTCAAAATGCCGTATCTATTGCTGATGGAGCTTTGGTAGTTACAAATCCAGAAGTCGCTTCCGTAAGTGATGCTGATCGTGTCGTTGGTATTTTGGAAAATATGAATATGCCAATTACGCCACATTTGATTATTAATCGGATTAGAAAAAATATGATCAACGACGGTACTTCGATGCGAATTGATGATATTGTTAATCATTTAGGCATTCCCTTGTTAGGAATCGTAATCGATGAAGATAAAGTTATTTCAGCTTCTAATTCAGGTAGAACAGTAGTTTTTGACGATCAAAGTGATGCAGGTCACAGTTATCAAAATATTGCTCGTCGGATGCTTGGCGAAAACATTCCTCTAGATTTATCGGCTCATACAAAAAAGGTCGGTTTTTGGGGCAGAGTGTTTGGAAGAAAATAAAGACTATGGTACAATTTTTCTGTAAATTGAATAAGTCAACACAGGGGGAGCCATTCGGCTGAGAGTGAACTAAGTTCAGACCCTTTAAACCTGTTATGTTAATGCATGCGTAGGGATAGTGTTGTTCAAGCAGAAGCTCGAACTCTCTTGTGATGACGAAAATCAGAAGGGAGTTCTTTTTTTATGATCAATAATGTTAGTAAAGGTAGGGGCAATGATTTAGTTGTCATTACCGAAGGGGCGTTGATTACCGCTTTGGCAATGGTTTTATCATTTATTCCACATTCAACTGGTGTTTCAGCCGTGGAATTTTCTTATGGACTGATTCCAATGTCGATTTTTGCTTTACGCCGCGGCTTGAAGCCTGGATTAATGGCTGGATTAGTTTGGGGAATTTTAGACTTAGTTATTCGCGGTTTTAGCAACGGTGGTTTTTTGAATCCTCTACAAGGTTTTGTGGAATATCCAGTTGCCTTTGGTGTGGTTGGTTTGATTGGACTTGGTAGTGTACAAGTAAAACGTTCAATTGAGCAAGGAAATAATGCCTTAGGACTAATCATTTTTTATTCAGCTATTGGATTTTTCGCTAAATACTTTTTCCATTTTATTGCAGGTGGTATTTACTGGGGTTCATATGCTCCAAAGGGAATGAATCCTTGGATCTATTCATTGGTCATCAACGGTGGTAGCTTTATTGCTAACATGATTATGTTATTGATTTTAGCGGTATTGTTGAATAAGATCTTTAAGCGTTTGATTATGGTTAAAAATTAAAATAGAACAAAATAAAATCCTCGTAGAAAATGTATTTTGCATTTTCTACGAGGATTTTTTTATTTTAAATAAAGCTCATCACTGCACCTAAAACTACACCACCGATAGTTACTAAGATCATTAGCCAAACGACTACTTGTGTAATTTTAGTCAAAGTGCTTTTAGGTTTTTTATCGTCCAATAGTTCCACCACCAAATTAAATATATAGTGAAATACTACTTCACAAACTCATTTTATGCAATGTTTGCAATCGCTGCCAATATAATTTAAAAAATTACCCACCGCTAGAACCATACAAATAGTAATGGCTTTCACTTTTCTTGTGAAATTATTAATATCGTGTGGTTAAAAGTGGGGAATTGTGGTAAATTAGGAAGTGTTAAAGAATTGAGGTGAACTGTCCGTGTTCATGGGTGAATTTCATCACACACTAGATACTAAAGGTCGGGTAATCGTCCCGGCAAAATTTAGGAAACTACTTGGTGATAAGTTTGTAATTACTCGAGGTATGGATGGTTGCCTTTTTGGGTATCCAATTGAGCAGTGGGAAAAACTTGAAGCTCAATTGGATAAGTTGCCTTTAACAAAAAAAGACGCAAGAGCATTTACACGGTTCTTTTACTCTGCTGCGGCAGAAGTCGAATTTGACAAACAAGGTCGAATTAATCTTTCGGCACCACTAGTTAAATTTGCTAAATTACAAAAGGATTGTGTAATTGTTGGAGTTTCAGATCGAATTGAAATTTGGGATGCAGAGCGTTGGAACGAATTTAGCCAAGAGGCTGAAGATAATTTTGAGGAAATATCGGAGAAAATGACAGACTTTGACTTCTAATGTATATAAACATAAAACAGTACTTTTAAAAGAAACTATTGATGAAATAAATCCACACGATAATGGTATTTACGTTGACGCAACCTTTGGTCGTGGAGGACACACTAAAGAATTATTGAGTCGCGTACACAATAGTCATCTTTATGTTTTTGATCGTGATGAAGCTGCCATTGAGGTCGGTGAGAATATTCAAAATGATCCAAACATTATTGGTGATAATTCACTAACTCTAATACGTGATAATTTTGAAAATATGCAAGAACGTTTGAACGAACTTGGAATAGAGAAGGTTGACGGCATTGTTTATGATTTAGGAGTTTCGTCTCCTCAATTTGATGATGCCCAAAGAGGCTTTAGCTATAAAAAAGAAGCCCGTTTAGATATGCGGATGGATCAGAGACAAGATCTTGATGCTGAAAAAATCGTTAATGACTGGTCATTTAATGAATTAGTAAGTATTTTCTATAAATATAGTGATGAAAAATTTGCTAAACAAATTGCTCGTGCCATTGAACGTACTAGAGATGATCATCGTATTACTTCTACCTTGGAATTAGCAGATATTATTAAGAATGCTATTCCTGCAGCAGCTAGAAGAACTGGTGGTCATCCGGCTAAACGTGTTTTTCAAGCGATTAGAATTGCTGTTAATGATGAATTGGGTTCTTTAGAGAGATCTCTTGAACAAGCCATAGATTTGTTAGCACCAAAAGGCAGAATAAGCGTTATAACTTTTCAATCCAAAGAAGACCGAATTGTAAAACATATTTTTAAAAACAATTCCCATGTTGATTTACCAAGGGGACTTCCTGTCATTCCTGATGATATCAAGCCTGTCTTGAAACAGATCACTAGGAAACCAATCTTGCCTAATGAAGAAGAATTGTCTGAAAACAATCGGGCTCATAGTGCGAAATTACGTGTCGTTGAAAAGATATAATGGAGAAATAATAATATGAGAGAAGAAAGTACTGCCAGAAACTTACAAGAATATCAAGTTGAACAACAACCACAAGAGCAGGTTCAGTCTGCTCCCAAAACTTCTAGTGTTGCTTTGTCGAAGTTTGAGATTTTCTCAATCGTGACATTAGCTTTATTGACCTTGGGCTTAATGGTTACTTTGGTCAGTATTAAGGTTTCAATGACTTCTTCTCAAAATAAATTAGATAGTCTGACTACACAGATTACAAAAACAAATACCAGTAACGTTAATTTAAGACAAGAGATTTCTGAATTAACTAGTTTTGATCGCTTTTCTTCGTTTGCAAAGAAGCATAATTTGAAAATGAGTGACAACAATGTAAGGAATATTTCAAAATGAGTAAGTTCAGAAAATTATTTAAAAATAAGGCAAGACGCAATCATTATATTGTTGGGATAGTAATTTTGATTGCGACTGCCTTTTCTTTTATCCTTTTTATCCAAAGATTCGCTTATATCTCAATGAGTAAGCAATATGACGGCGTTAATTTGGAACAAAAGACGAAACAAAAATACGAGCGAGTAACAAAAGTCAATGCCAAGCGTGGTGATATCCTAGATGTTAACGGGGATATGATTGCGGGAGATTCAACTATTTACAATATTTATGCAATTGTGGATCATAAGTCGAAAACGGCTAATGGCAAGGCTGACTATGTGGTTGATAAAGATAAAACGGCTCAAGTTTTGAGTAAATATCTGTCTTTATCAAAGAAACAGATCAAAAAATATTTAACACCTGCTAGTAAAAAACAGTATCAAGTCGAGTTTGGTCCATCAGGTCGTGGTTTGTCGATTGAAATAAAGCGTAAGATCACGTCCAAAAATTTACCTGGAATCCATTTTATTGAATTGCCTTCAAGATCTTATCCTAATGGTGTCTTTGCGACAAACTTAGTCGGTATTACCAAGGCCGATGATGCCAATGATAAAAATAGTAATATCAGTGGTGTGATGGGAATTGAAAAGTATTTCAATAAAGTGTTATCTGGAAAAAATGGTAAACAAATCACTAAAGTTGACAAAAATGGCAATGAATTACCTGGATCACAGATGATAGAAAAGAAGTCTTCTGATGGTTCTAATGTTTACTTAACCTTGAACAGTAAAATTCAACAGTATGCCGAAATTTTAGCGCAGACCGTTGAAGAGAAGTATGAACCAAAAAATTTACAGATTTTAGTAATGAATGCTAAAACTGGTGCGATTGAAGCGGCCACACAACGCCCAACCTTTAATCCGACGACCGGTAAGGGACTCAGCAATAGTTGGCGTGATACGTTGGTTGAAGACCAATTTGAACCGGGTTCAGTAATGAAGATTTTGACTTTATCAGCTTCGATCGATTCCGGAAATTACGATCCTAATCAACTTTATCAATCAGGTACGGTTGAAGTCGGTGGTCGAACGATTGGTGATTGGAATACTGCCGGTTGGGGTTATATTCCTCTTTCTGAAGCTTTTACGAGATCATCTAACGTTGGAATGGTTAAATTGGAACAAGAAATGGGTTCACAAACTTGGATGAACTACATGAAGAAATTCCATATCGGCCAAAAAACCGGGGTAGATTTGCCTGGTGAGGTTTCGGGTAGTATTTCTTATGAGCACACGAGTGACCAAGCTATGACTTCGTTCGGTCAAAGTGTCAACGTTAATACTATGCAAATGTTGCAAGCTTTTTCGGCTATTGCTAATGGCGGTAAAATGATCAAGCCACAAATTATCAAAAAAATCGTTGATGCCGACACAGGTAAAACAACTAAGAAATTTAAACGTGAAGTAGTTGGCCAACCAATCAAAGCTAGCACTGCTAAAAAAGTTCAAAAAGCTATGCGTCAAGTCGTAACGAAGAGTTATGGTACAGGGATAGTTTATAATGTACCTGGAGTTAAAGTTGGTGTAAAAACCGGTACTGCTCAAATTGCCTCGCCAAGTGGTGGTTATTTGACAGGTTCAAATAATTATATTTTCTCCGTTGCGGGGATGATTCCATACAATGATCCTAATTACATTGTTTATGTCACAATGAAACAGCCCCAAAAGATGACGGAATCTGCTGAGAAGATTTTATCTGAGGTCTTTAATCCATTAGTTAAACGTTTAGTTAGCCAAGGAAAATCTCAGACTGATTCTGTTGAAGCGGGTAGTCAGTACGTGAATGTACCTAGTCTTTTGGATAAGTCGACGAACTCAGCGTTGAGTAAGATCAAAGATTTAGGATTACAATCAGGTGTAATTGGTACGGGTGATAAAGTAGTTCAACAATTACCTGATAGTGGTCAAAAAGTGATGCCAGGGCAAAGAATGGTCCTATTAACTAATGGGGCAATGACGATGCCAGATTTAACAGGTTGGTCAAAAAACGACGTTTTGAAGTTTGCTGAAATAACTGGTAAACAAGTTACGACAAAAGGTGATGGATACGTCGTCAAACAGTCAGTTGAGGCTGGTCATGTGATAAATGACAGTGGTAAAATTATAATCACATTGAAAAATAAATAATTAAGGGGATTTTCATGGAAATTAGTCATATTATTTTCGATATAGTTAGCTCGTTTGCTATCGTTGCAATTTTGATGCCATTTTTAATTGGTTATCTAATTAGACATAAGGAAGGACAGTCGATTCGTGAAGAAGGTCCAAAGTGGCACGCCAAAAAATCCGGAACGCCAACAATGGGTGGTCTGTTAGTAATTTTAGCTACTTTGATCACAAATATTTGGGTCGGACTTTGGCAAGGTCAATTAGATCGTTCATTGTTGATTACGACCTTTGTTATCGTGTTGTACGGATGTATTGGTTTCATCGATGATTTCATTAAAGTTTTCAAGAAGAGAAACCTAGGCTTACGTGCTTGGCAAAAAGCATTGTTACAAGTAATCGTTGGAATTATTTTCTTGTACGTTTATAACGACGATCAATTGCCAATGAACTTCACTATTCCTGGAATCTTGTCGATCGATTCAGTAGTGATTTTCGTTTTATTCACGATTTTTTGGTTGGTTGGTTTTTCAAATGCTACTAACTTGACTGATGGGTTGGATGGTTTATTAGGTGGTTTAGGAACAATTTCTTACTTCACTTACGGAATTATTTCTTTGAACCAAAATAAGCCTGATTTAGCTATCGTCTGTTTCTCAGTAGTTGGTGCTTTATTGGCATTCTTGTTGTACAACCACAAGCCAGCCAAGATTTTTATGGGCGATGTTGGTTCATTGGCTCTTGGTGCTGGATTAGCAGCTATTTCAATTTTATTAGGTCGTTACTGGTCACTATTGTTGATTGGTTTGGTTTATGTAATCGAAACAGCTAGTGTTATGTTGCAAGTCTTTTCATTCAAAGTATTCCATCGTCGTATTTTCAAGATGACACCAATTCACCACCATTTTGAAATGATGGGTTGGAGTGAATGGAAAATTGACATTATCTTTTGGATCTTTGGAGCAATCTGTTCTGCAATTTATTTAATTTTATTCGTATAGGGAAGTAGTTTAAGCAATGAAGAAGAGTAATTATTCAAATAAAAAAATCTTAGTATTAGGTTTAGCCAAGAGTGGTTATGCCGTAGCCAAATTATTAAAAAAAATGGGTTCTGATGTTACCGTTGTCGATTCTAATCCCCTTGAAGGTAACACTGAAGCTCAAGCTTTGATCGATGAAGGATTTAAAGTTATCACTGGAACTAACAGTGCTGATTTGATTGATGATTCATTTGATTATTTAGTTAAAAATCCAGGAATTTTCTATTCTAACGAGTTGATTCAAAAAGCCGAGGAATTGATGATCCCAGTTATTACTGAACCGGAAATTGCTTATAGTTTTAGTGATGCCACAATGGTTGGTGTTACGGGAACAAACGGTAAAACTACAGTAACGACTTTGATTCAATTGATGCTCAAGCATTCACCAAAGTTCGAGAATTCTTATTATGCTGGAAATATTGGTATTCCTATTTCTGATGTTATTCAAAAAGCAACTGCCAAAGATGTCGTTGTAACTGAACTTTCTAGTTTTCAATTGCAAGGTACAATTGAATTACATCCACATGTAGCAGTTTTAAATAATATTTATTCAACTCACCTAGATTTCCACAAAACTCGTGCAAATTACATCAAAGCTAAGATGCATATTACTAAGAACCAGACTGAGAATGATTACTTCGTAGTTAATTACAATACTGAAGAATGGCGAGGCTTAGCAAAACAATCAAAGGCCCAAATCTTGCCATTTTCTGATAACCAGACGTTAGATCAAGGTGCTTTTGTAAAGGATGATGTCATTTATTGCAATGGCGAGGCTGTTATGAACATTGACGAAATCAAAATTCCTGGTGAGCATAACGTTCAAAATGCCTTGGCAGCTATCAGCGTAGCTAAATTGTTCGATGTAAGTAATGCTGATATTATTGACGTTTTATCTTCATTCAAGGGTGTTAAACACCGCATCCAATACGTTGATACCTTTGGTGGACATAAATTTTATAATGATTCCAAAGCCACTAATGTGGAAGCAACGATCGTAGCTCTAACAGCTTTCAAACAGCCAATTACTTTGATTGCTGGTGGCTTGGATCGCGGAAACGGATTTGACGAACTTATTCCTGCCTTGAAGGGAAAAGTTAATAATTTAGTAGTTTATGGTCAAACAGCAGATAAGGTGATTGAATCAGCTCAAAAGGCTGATGTAAGTAACATTGTTAAAGTTGATAATTTGACTGAAGCAGTTCCTGAAGCATACAAGCAAAGTGATCCAGAAGATGTTATTTTGCTTTCGCCAGCTGCAGCTAGTTGGGATCAATTCCACACCTTTGAAGAACGTGGTGACCAATTTATTCAAGAGGTCGAAACTTTAAAGGGAGAAATTAATCATGACTAAAATGCGCATAATTGTTTCCGGTGGTGGTACCGGAGGACATATTTATCCCGCAATGGCCTTAATTAAACGTTTAAAAGAACGTGACATGATTGAGGATGTTTTATACGTTGGGACAGAAAAAGGCCTAGAAAGCAAGATTGTGAAGAATGCTGGCATTGCTTTTAAGACAATTGAAATTCAAGGGTTTAGACGTAAATTGAGTTTGGAAAACTTGAAAACTGTTCAATTATTCTTATCAAGTATTCGTAAATCCCGTAAGATCATCAAAGAATTTAAGCCAGATATCGTTATTGGAACTGGTGGCTATGTCTCAAGTGCTATCGTATACGCAGCTCACACGATGCACATACCAACCGTGATTCATGAGCAAAATACAATTGCCGGCGTTACCAATAAGTTTTTAGCCAAATTCGTTGATAAGATTGCGATTGCTTTTACTGAAGCAGCAGACCAATTCAATGAAAAAAGAAAGATTGTTTTCACTGGTAATCCTCGAGCTCAAGAAGTGGTTAACATTCAAAAAAATGATCGTTTGAAAGAATTTGGTTTAGAACCAGATAAAGATACGGTCATGATTTTTGGAGGTTCTAGAGGTGCTAAGCCCATCAATCAAGCTGTGATCGAAACAATGTCTAAATTTGTTGAAAGTGATTACCAAGTATTGTTCGTAACTGGTCGAGTACATTATGATAATGTTGTTAAACTAATCGATGATAAGTACCTTAAGAGTGCAAATATTTCGGTATTACCATATATTGATAATATGCCAGAAATTTTACCTGATATTAAATTGATTGTTGGTCGTAGTGGTGCTACTAGTATTGCGGAGATAACGGCACTTGGAATTCCGGCAATTTTCATTCCAAGTCCTTACGTAACTCATGATCATCAAACAAAAAATGCACTTTCAGTTGCTAAAGTCGATGCTGCCGTTATGATTGCTGAGAAAGATTTGAACTCTGATAGTTTGTTTAAGGAAATCAATCAAATTATGGGTGATGCTGAGCTGCAACAAAAAATGTCAGTCAATTCTAAAAAAATTGGCGTGCCCGATGCAACTGATCGCTTGATCAAGGTTTTGGTCGACTTAGTAAATAAGTAAGATTTGAGGATTAGGTGTTGAAAAAGATAAAAATCAAAGTAAGTAAGAATAGTTTAATCATCGTACTAGTTTTTTTCATAGTTTTGATTGCTTATTTTGGTTCGCCATTGAGTAAAGTTAGGAATATCAATGTCAAAGGCGTCAATGATTTGGGAGCACAACAAGTTATCGATGCTACTAAGATTGACGATCATTCTACTTTGTTCAATGTTTTGTTGCACCATGGTTCGATATCAAAAGAAACAGAAAAAAAGTTGCCATCGATTGAATCTATTTCATTTCGTACTCGTAATTTGCGTGATTTAACGATTACGGTCAAGGAACGTCCAACGCTTGGATTTATTGCCAAAAACGGTGGTTATTATCGGATCATTAATAATGGCCAGATAATTGATCAAAAACTCAATTCACCGATTGGAAGTTATCCAATTTATAGTAATTTTAGTCATAAAAGATTGAAACAAATTTCCAATATTTATGCTAAATTGGCTAAAAACATTCAAACTAACATTTCTGAAATTCGTAACGCTCCGACAAAGCTGAATCCATATCGCATTAAAATCGACATGAATGATGGCAATAAAGTAATAGCTGATATGAGAACTGTTCAGTCGAAGTTGAAATATTATCCGGGAATGGCTGCGCAGATGAAGAAAAAAGGCGTTATAGATTTAGAGATCGGTGCCTATTCTTATCCCTTTAAAGACAAGAAATAGGTTTAATATAATCATATTTGTGTTAAAATTTTTTAGTGAATAGATTTTTCTAGGTAAGGGAGGCTGCTACGATTAATGGACAATTCTGAATTCTTTGTAGGTCTAGATATTGGTACTAATTCAATAAAAGTAGTCGTTGCTGAATCGTCTGATGATAGATTAAGTGTCGTAGGCGTTGGCAGTGAACGTTCTGAAGGAGTCAGTCGTGGCGTTATAGTCGATATAGACAAAGCGGCAGGTGCTATCAAAAAAGCTATCAAAAAGGCCGAAACACAAGCAAATATAACTATTCGTAACGTTGTAGTCGGTATATCGGCGAACATGTTACAGATTGAGAAATGCCAAGGGATGATAGCAGTTGGTTCTCAATCAAAAGAAATTAATGAAAATGATGTCAGACAAGTAATGCTGGCCGCTATGGTCCAAAACTTACCTAGTGAAAGAGAAGTAGTTTCTCTAATACCTAAACAATTTTCCGTTGATGGATTTACTAATATACGTGATCCACGAGGAATGATCGGCGTTCGTTTGGAAATGACGGGAATCATTTACACAGCGCCAAAAACAATCGTACATAATACTAAAAAGGCCATTCAAAAGGCCGGTCTAAATATTATTCATAAAGTAATCTCTCCAATGGCATTGAGTCAAGTGGTACTAAATGACGGCGAAAGTGATTTTGGAGCTGTTATTATCGACATGGGAGCTGGACAAACGACCGCTTCAGTCGTGCACGATCACAACTTGAAATTGTCAACTGTAGATTTTGAAGGCGGAGATTATGTAACGCATGATATTTCTGTCGTCTTGAATACAACGGTTGAGAATGCCAACCAATTAAAACTCTATTACGGTAATGCATCAGCTGATAAATCAGAAACTGAAGAAAACATTAACGTAGAAGTGGTTGGTAAGAATGAACCAACCATGATTTCAGAAGAGTATTTGGCTGAAATCATTGAAGCTAGATTGAACCAAATCTTTACGAGATTGCAAGCACCACTAGAAGAGGCTGGAGCGCTATCACTTCCGGGTGGTATCGTACTTACTGGTGGTGTAGCGGCAACTCCTAACATTGAAGATCTTGCTCGAAAGATATTTGATGTTAAAGTAAGAAGCTATGTACCTACCCAAATGGGTATGCGCTATCCTTCTTATTCTTTAGGATTGGGATTAGTTACTTATGCTTCTAGATTGAATGACATTGGAGTAATTGCTGACAATGTTGTCAATGGTGCTACTGTATCAAACAGTAGACCTCAACCGACTGTTCCAGAACCACAACCAGAACAACCGGTTGATACGACTCAAGAGGACCAACCAACTGAAGAAGAGACGCCGGAACCAAAAGAGAAAAAGACGTCGAAATTCAAGGACTTTTGGAGTAGATTTTTTGATTAATAAATAATAAATTAAATGATTTGTAGGAGGAACTCCTTAATGGAATATACTTTAGACTCAAGCCAAAACAAGGGAGCGATAATTAAAGTTATCGGTGTCGGTGGTGCCGGCGGAAATGCTGTTAATCGAATGGTTGAAGCAGATATCAAAGGTGTTCAATTCATCGCTGCTAATACTGATGTTCAAGCTCTAGAAAATTCAAATGCTGAAACTAAAATTCAATTAGGACCTAAATTGACTAGAGGTTTAGGTGCTGGTTCGAATCCTGAAGTTGGACAAAAAGCTGCTCAAGAAAGTGAAGAAGCCATTAAAGAGGCTCTTGAAGGCGCAGATATGATTTTTGTCACTGCCGGAATGGGTGGTGGAACTGGTACTGGTGCCGCTCCTATCGTTGCCAATATTGCTAAAGAAAGTGGTGCTTTGACAGTTGGCGTTGTTACACGTCCATTTGCCTTTGAAGGTGCTAAACGTTCACGTTTTGCTGCTGATGGAATTACTGAATTGAAAAAAGATGTTGATACATTAGTTTTGATTTCTAACAGCAAACTATTGGAAATTGTTGATAAGAAGACACCAATGAATGAAGCCTTCAGTGTTGCTGATGATGTTTTACGTCAAGGTGTTCAAAGTATTTCTGATTTGATCACATCACCTGGTTTTGTTAACTTGGACTTTGCCGACGTTAAGACAGTTATGTCTGATCAAGGTTCTGCTTTGATGGGTATCGGTACAGCTAATGGCGAAAATAGAATCACTGAAGCTACTAAGAAAGCTATTTCTTCACCATTGCTTGAAGTTTCAATCGATGGTGCTAAACAAGTACTTCTTAATATTACTGGTGGTCCAGACTTGTCATTATTTGAAGCTCAAGATGCAGCGCAAATTGTTTCCGAACAAGCCACATCAGATGTTAATATAATCTTTGGTACTTCAATCGATGATACTTTAGGTGACCAAGTCAAAGTAACAGTAATTGCTACAGGTGTTGAAAGTGGCGACAAGAAGAAGGAACCAACTAGACGTCCATTGCACAATCCAAGAGCTACGTTGGACAATAATAAAAAATCTGAGGAACAAGCACAACCTAAACCTCAAGCTAAGCCATCCAATGATCCCTTAGCGGATTGGGATATTAATCGTGATGCATCGAAGAATAATAATGTTTCTAGTGAAAAGGGCGATTTTGAAATTTTCCAAAAGCCAGAGACAATTGATTTAAGCGATGACGATGATGATTCAACTCCTCCAATTTTTAAGCGTCGTAACAAAAAATAAAAGGAGACTTTCCTATGGCATTTGAAAAATTAGGCAGTTTTTTTGGTATTAATGATGAAGACGACTTCGATGAAAAGAAGCCAGAAACAGAACCAAAGCAAGAAAACTACGCAAATAACGAAAAGGTAGTATCTATGAGTACAGCTAGTGAAGCTCGAACTAAGGCCAACAGTAAAATTGCTATTTACCAACCTAGAGTTTACTCAGATGCGAAAGTTATCGCTAAGCAACTTTTAAATAATAAAGCTGTGATCGTTAATTTCACTAATGTCAATGATCAACAATCAAAACGGATCGTGGACTTTTTGACAGGTGCTATTTATGCCATTAATGGTGAAATTAAGCGTGTTGGCGATAAGATTTTTCTTTGCACACCACCTAAGTTTGAAATCGACGGAAGCATACCAGATATAAACGAATAAAGTCGAGGAATGATATGGATCGAATTGTAAGTGGACTGCCGTTCATTATTAGTTTGGCTTTCGAATTGTATGAATTTATAATTTTTTTGTATTGTATAATGTCTTTTATACCTTCATTGTATAATTCAGCTTTTGGAAGTCTGATAGTTAGAGCAGTAGATCCATTCTTGAACTTAATTAGAAGATTTATTCCTACTAGTATAGGTTTTCTAGATTTTTCTCCAATAGTTGCACTGATATTGATTCGATTATTGCAGAAAGCGATATTTTTAATAATTTAATTATGGATGATAAAAATACAATCATTGGCGGCGGCTATTTTCGTCCAGAAGAAAAGCCGTTCATTGATAAAATAAGTGATATTTTATTAAGAGCTCAATCGATGTATACGCCACAATTGACTGATTTTTTGAATCTGCGCGAACAAACAATTTTGAATAACCTGATTAACAAGTATGACGACTTATATGTTCATTACTTCGGGGGTTTTAGAAATTCTGAAAGAGTCAGGGGAATAATTGCTCCTGACTATTTTGTACCGCAAGATTCTGATTTCGAGATTGCTATGTATGAAATACGTTATCCAGAAAAATTTGCTAATTTACATCACGGTCAAATATTAGGCTCATTAACAGGATCAGGCGTAGAACGTGACCGTTTTGGAGATATAATTACCGATGGTGAAAATTGGCAATTTTTTGTATTTAATTCGATGAGCGATTATATTGAAGAACAAGTGAAAAAGATTGGTCCTTACAAGATTCATTTGATTAAAAAAGATTTTTCTGAGGTTCTTTTGCCAAAAGATGAGTCAGTTGGTGAAACGATCCTAGTGCAATCATTGCGTTTGGATTCAATTATTGCAACAGTCTATGACTTATCTCGACAAAATGCTAAGGCCTTAGTCGATCATGGTAAGGTCCAAATTAATTGGGTCGTCAATAAGAATGCGTCTGCGTTTATTGCCATTACTGATACTCTTAGTGTTAGGGGCTTTGGTCGTATTCGAATCAATGATATTATGGGTCGATCAAAGAACAGCAAGTATATTCTACTTGTTAATATCTTTAAGAAATAGGGGCGTGAAGTTATGATATTGTCACCAGTAGAAATACAGGATAAAGAATTTGATAGTAAATTTCGAGGTTATGACCGCGACCAAGTTGATAGTTTTTTGAAACAAGCAGCTCAAGACTATAATTTAGCTCTCCAAAAAAATGCTCAATTAGAAAAAGAGCTCAAAGAAACTTCAGAACAGTTGAAATATTTTACTGATATGAAGGATGCTTTGAATCAGTCTATTTTGGTGGCTCAGGAGGCCGCTGAGAAGGTTAAAAATGAATCTGAACAAGAAGCCCAGATTATTGTTGAAGAGTCTCAGAAGAAGGCTCGGGACTTGTTGAATCAATCAACCGAAAAATCCAATCAAATTTTACAAGATGCTTCTGATCGAGCTCGGCAAGTGACGATTGAAACGGATAATCTGAAAAAGAGTGTCAATTCATTCCGTCAGGGCTTGCAAGGCATGTTGAAACAACAATTGGATATGGTTGATAGTCCAGAATGGTCAAAACTCAACGACAGTACTTCTACTGACAAGTTAAAACAAGAAGTTGGCGATCATTCAGACGGTGACACAAGTACCAATTATCAAAATAATCAACAAAAATCTTCACAAGATTATGAAAATAATCAAGAATCAGTTTTCAATTCAGATCAAATGAACTATAATGACAATTATCAGGATGACCAACCAGACGAAACATATACGATTAATCATCAACAGAATGAACCAACATTCAATTTCTCTGATGATAAATCGGGTGATGATCCTAAAAAATAACTTGAGAGAACAAGTGCCTTTTGGATATTTTTTCAGCGAGCTAGTGTATGGTGTGAGACTAGTAAAAATTAATCTAGGTATATCAACTCTTAAACAATTTATGTAATTTACCAATAGGTGGTATAGCGAGAACTCGTCCTAAATTGGATGGGTTCTTTTTATTTTCAGAAGGGGTGAAAAGATGCGAGTAAAAGATACTCTAAACTTAGGTAAAACTAAGTTTCCAATGCGTGGTAACCTTCCAAACAAAGAAGCGGAATGGGAAAAAGCTTGGGAAGAAAACAAAATTTATGAAAAGCGTCAAAAATTAAACGAAGGTAAACCAACTTTCGAACTATTGGATGGTCCTCCATTTGCTAATGGTGACATTCACATGGGACATGCTTTGAACAAGATTTCAAAGGATATCATTGTACGTTACAAGTCAATGAACGGTTTCCGTTCTCCTTACGTTCCTGGTTGGGATACTCATGGTCTTCCAATCGAACAACAACTTGCTAAAAAAGGTGTTAAACGTAAGGAAATGACAATGAGCGAATATCGTAAATTATGTTACGAATTTGCTGAAGGTGAAATCAAGAAACAAATGGCTGGTTTCAAACGCTTAGGTGTTTCAGCTGATTGGGATCACCCATACATCACATATCAAAAAGAATTTGAAGAAGCTGAAGTTAAGGTCTTCGGTGAAATGGTCGACAAGGGCTACATCTATCGTGGTAAGAAACCCGTTTATTGGTCACCATCTTCAGAATCAACGTTAGCTGAAGCTGAAGTTGAATATAAAGATATCAAGTCACCATCAATTTTTGTAGCTTTCAAAGTTCGTGATGGTAAAGGCGTTGTCGATGACGATGCTTCATTCATTATTTGGACAACTACTCCTTGGACAATTCCATCAAATAAGGCTATTTGTGTGAACCCTAAGTTCATCTACGCCGAAGTTAACGCTGATGGTAAGAAATATGTTGTAGCTCAAGAAAGAATTCAATATGTTCAAGAAGAATTAGGTTGGAAGAACGTTGAAATCCTTAAGACATTCAAAGGTTCAGAATTGGAATATGTTACAGCAACACATCCATTCTATGACCAAGAATCACTTTTGATTTTAGGTAACCACGTAACGCTTGATGATGGTACTGGTTTAGTTCATACAGCTCCTGGATTTGGTGCCGATGACTTTGTTGTTGGTATGAAATACAAGTTGCCAGTCTTCTCACCAATCGATGCTCAAGGTAAGTTCACTGACGAAGTTCCTGAATATCAAGGTGTCTTCTACGATGATGCTAACAAATTGATTACAGAACGTATGAAAGAAAACGGCTCACTCTTGAAGTTGAGTTTCTTCACTCACAGTTATCCACATGATTGGCGTACTAAGAAACCAGTTATTTTCCGTGCTACACCACAATGGTTTGCCTCAATCGATAAATTCAGACAACAAATCCTTGATGCTATCGATAAGATCGACTTTAAGCCAGCTTGGGGTAAAACTCGTCTTTACAACATGATTCGTGACCGTGGCGACTGGGTAATTTCCAGACAACGTGCTTGGGGTGTTCCACTACCAATTTTCTACGCTGAAAATGGTGACCCTATCATGACTAAGGAAACTGTTGACCACGTAGCTGAATTGTTCGGTAAATATGGTTCTAACGTTTGGTTTGAAAGAGATGCTAAGGATCTTCTTCCAGAAGGTTATACTAATGCTGGTTCACCAAATGGTAAGTTCACTAAGGAAACAGATATCTTGGACGTTTGGTTCGACTCTGGGACAGTTCATGCGGGAGTTGCGAAAACTCGTGATAATCTAACTTACCCAGCTGATTTGATTCTTGAAGGTTCTGACCAGTATCGTGGTTGGTTCAACTCAATGCTTGTAACTTCAGTGGCAGCCTTTGGTGAAGCTGGATACAAGTCAATTCTTTCACAAGGTTTCACTTTGGATAAGAATGGCGTTAAGATGAGTAAATCACTTGGTAACGTTATTGCCCCTAGTGACATCGAAAGACAATTTGGTGCTGAAATTATTCGTTTGTGGGTCGCTTCAGTTGACTCAAGTTCTGATGTTTCTGTTTCAGTTGACTCATTCAAACAAGTTTCCGAAACTTATCGTAAGATCAGAAATACTATCAGATTCATGCTAGCTAACACAACTGACTTTGATCCTAAGACTAATGCTGTTAGTTACGATGATCTTCGTCCAGAAGACAAGTACATCAAAGTCAAATTGAACAACTTAGTTAAAGAAGTTCTCAGTGACTATGACAAGTATGACTTTGCTGACGTAGCTAAGAACGTAGTTAGCTTCATCGTCAATGAAATGTCTACTTTCTACTTAGACTTTGCTAAAGATGTTGTTTATATCGATGCTGAAGATGCACATTCACGTCGTTCGATGCAAACAGTTATTTACGAAACAGTTGTTAAACTAGCCAAGTTATTGACACCAATTCTTCCACATACAATGGAACAAGTTTGGGAATACCTCAAAGAACCAGAAGAATTCGTTCAATTAGCTGAAATGCCAGCTGTTGAAGAAATTCCTGATGAAGCAGAAATTCAAAAAGATTGGCAAGTATTCATGGACTTTAGAGATAACGTCTTGAAATCCCTTGAAGTTGCTCGTGCTAATAAATTAATTGGTAAATCACTTGAAGCTAAAGTTACTGTACATCCAAGTGACGAACTAAAGGCCGTTCTTGACAAAATCGATAGCAACTTTGGTCAATTGTTGATCGTTTCTCAATTTGAATTGGTTGATGCAACACCAGAAAATGCTGACAAGTATGAATTGGCTGATATCTTAGTCCAAAAGGCCGAAGGTGAAGTTTGCCAAAGATGTCGTATGATCAAGACTGATGTTGGCAGCGACAGTAATTATCCAACATTCTGTGCTAGATGTGCTAAAATTGTTGCTGAAGAATATCCAGAAACAAAAGCTGAAGGCTTTGATGATTAGGAATGGTGAATAATGTTCACAGGAAAAATTGTAAGATTTAATAATAATCGTGGTTTTGGCTTTATAAATAATGGTGAGGAAGATATCTTTTTCTTTGCGGACTCAGTTCTCAACCGTGATGACTATTTCATCAAAGATGGACTAGAAGTTAGCTTTGAAATTGCACCAGGTTATAAAGGTCCACAAGCGGTAAATGTTAATATCAAAGATGAAGAAAGCGCTGATTAGTGCTTTCTTTTTCTTTGGCACAGGTTGTAGTCAGTTAAATTTCTGGTAAAATATCTGCAAAAGGTAAGCATTGTTCCAGCCAGATTTGCTTTGCTATGGAGGACGGTATGCTCTAACTGAGAAAGAATCATTTTAGTCCATTAGTTGGTTTGTTATGATATTAGTAAGTTCATTAATCAAGTCAGGAAGGTTTTGCAATGAAAAAAGAAGATTCAAGATATTATGAAGAAGTAGTAGCCAAAAAACAAATGTTTGGCGGCAAGATTTTTGATGTGAATGTAGAACAAGTGGTTTTACCCAATGGTATTCCAGATATTCGTGAAGTTGTGGAACATCGTGGAGCTGTCGCAATTATTCCGTTCACTGACGATGATAAAATGATTTTTGTTAGACAATGGCGTACACCAATGGGACAAGAAACTTTAGAGATTCCAGCAGGAAAAATTGATGCAGATGAAGGTAGCGACTTAAAAGAAGTTGCTTTGCGTGAGATGGATGAAGAATTAGGTTTGACTACTGATAATTTAAAACAAGTTACTTCATTTTTCTCTAGTCCTGGATATTCCAATGAAAAATTAACTGTTTTTGTAGCTAGAGATCTCAAAAAAGTAGAATTTAAACGTCCACTTGATCCAGACGAATTTTTGAATGTAGAGAGTTTGACTTTAGACGAAGCTAAGGAACAAATTAAAACTGGTGACATTTGTGATGCCAAAACTATTTATGCGATTACGTATTGGGAATTATTAAAAGCGAAGGAAAAATAAATGTTTTCAAAAGTAAAAGATTTTATTAATTCTAAAGTTAAAAAATCGACTCATCCACAGACTGTAGTTCGGGCTGATCAAGTTGAAGCACAACAGCAAAAGATTAGAGAACAAGAAAGACAACGTGCTGAAAAAGAATATCAGCAACAACATCCAGAACAAACTATTCAAGAAAATTTAGAAATTTTTGAGTATAAGACAAATAAATTGAAAAAGAAGTTGAATATTGCCATCATTACAGTATTCGGCCTCATCGTTTTAGTATTTTTAATATTATTTTTTATTTAAGGAGTTAAAGTATGAAAATTGGCGTAATCGTCCCTATGGAAGAAGAAATCAAATTAATGAAGGAGTCTCTAACAGACATCCAAACAGTTACAGTTGCTGGAGTTGAATTTACACTCGGTAATTATAAGAATCATGAAGTATATTTAGCTCAAAGTGGTATTGGTAAAGTTCAAGCTGGCATGACAGCTACTTTGATGAATGATCGTTATCAACCAGATTTTGTCGTTAATACTGGTTCAGCTGGTGGTATCGGTGAAGGTTTGAGTGTTGGAGATGTAGTTATTTCTAATAAATTGGCCTATCATGATGTTGATGCAACCGGTTTTGGCTACAAAGTAGGTCAACTTCCTCAAAAAGACCTTTATTTCAACGCTGATCCTGATTATGTTAAAGCAATTTCTGAAGCAGCCACAAGAACTGGTTTGACTAGTAAAGTTGGTTTAATTGTTTCCGGAGACCAATTTGTTGACGGAAAAGAAAAAATTGCTACAATTAAAAAGTCGTTCCCTGATGCTTTGGCAGCAGAAATGGAAGGCGCAGCTGTGGCTCAAGTCTGTGTTGAATTCAAAACACCATTCGTTGTTATTCGTTCAATGAGTGATGTGGGCGACGAAAATGCTAGTGTAAACTTTGACGAATTTGTTTTACAAGCCGGACGCAAATCAGTAACTATGTTATTGAACTTTTTAGACCAAGAATAGAGGGGATTTATTGTGGCATTTATTTATTTAGATAATGCTGCCACCACACCGATGGCTACACCTGTAGTCGATGTAATCAGTGAACAGATGGCTAATAATTTTGGTAATGCATCTGCTACCAATTATTTTGGTCGTCAAGCTCGAAAAGTTTTGGATGAAAGCCGGCATACGATTGCTCAAAGTCTCAACGCTAAAGACTCAGAAATTGTCTTTACTAGTGGTGGAACTGAGAGTGACAATACCGCTGTAATTCAAACAGCATTATCTAGACAAAAATTAGGTAAACATATCATAACGACTGCGATTGAGCATGAAGCGATTCTTAAACCGTTAGCTTATCTAGAAACTTTGGGTTTTGAAGTAACTTATTTAAAACCTAATGAACGCGGTGAAGTGACTGCTCAACAAGTCAAAGATGCTTTACGTGACGATACTATTTTGGTAACGATTATGTATGGCAACAATGAGGTTGGTTCGATGAACCCAATTAAAGAGATTGGTGAAGTCTTAAAGGATCATCAAGCATATTTCCACACTGATGCTGTTCAAGCATTTGGAATGGAAGATATTGATGTCAAAGACCAACACATTGATATGTTATCGACTTCGGCTCATAAGATTAATGGACCGAAATTCATCGGCTTTTTGTATATCAACGATGATATTCATATTCCATCTTTTATTAAAGGTGGCGATCAAGAAACTAAACGTCGTGCAGGAACGGAAAACGTGCCTGCCATCGCTGGTTTTGCGAAAGCCGTTGAGTTGATTACTCCGGAAGAAAAGCAAGCTCGACAAGATCGTTATTTTGGATTTAAACAAACGATTCAAAAGATCTTGACAGAGAATAAAATTGATTTTGACATCAATGGACCAAAGGATAAACATGCTTTGAATCACGTGATGAATTTGTATTTGCCAGGAGTTGATCGTGGCGTCTTATTGACGAGATTAGATCTTGACGAAGTGGCAATTTCTGGTGGTTCTGCATGTACAGCTGGAAGTTTGGAACCATCACACGTCTTAGTGGCTATGTATGGTGAAGACAGCCCTAGAATCAATGATTCAGTCAGAATCAGTTTTGGTAAAGACAATACTGAAAAAGAAGTAGTTGAATTTACCAACAAACTAGTTAAAATCGTGCAAGACTTGACTAATTAGGCAATTTTATTCAAACTTATAATTAAGAAAACTATGATTATGAGGGATGATTATTATGGATAAACGCCAAGCTCAAGTACAAGGGGATCAAGAAGTTTACGAACTTAACCCCGAAGTAAAGAAATATTCACTATTGGATTCTGGTTTCATGGAAACAAATAAAGGTAGCTTTCGTCTGGAACACCCAATCAATGGGTCATCTCCATACGAAGCTAGATACTATTTGCGTGCCGTTGTTAGCAAGAATCTAGACAGTTTGAAATTGTCGATCACTGATAAGAGTGGTATGCACAATATCAATATGTTCAAAATTAAAGATGTAGAAAAGGAAATCAGTGACTATCGTTATTTGATGAACTTTTTGAAAGAAAAAAACGTATTAGTTAAATAAAATGAGGTTTTCAAATGGATAATAAGAAGAAGCGTGTTGTAGTAGGTATGAGTGGTGGCGTTGACTCGTCAGTTAGTGCACTTCTTTTGAAACAACAAGGCTATGAGGTTATTGGAGTTTTCATGAAGAACTGGGATGACTCTGATGATTCTGGTGTATGTACTGCTACTGAGGATTATGAGGATGTTGCTAAGGTTGCTAACAAGATTGGTATTCCTTATTACTCAGTTAATTTTGAGAAGGAATATTGGGATCGCGTATTCGAGTATTTCTTAGCAGAATATCGTAAGGGTAGAACACCAAACCCTGATGTTATGTGTAACAAAGAAGTTAAGTTCAAGGCTTTCTTAGATTATGCTAACAAATTAAACGCTGATTACATCGCTATGGGTCACTATGCACAATCATTCCGTGATGACAACGGTGTGGTTCACTTGCTTCGTGGCGGCGATGCTAATAAGGATCAAACTTATTTCTTAAGTACTGTTCAACAAGATCAATTACAAAAGGCATTATTCCCAATCGGTGGTATGCAAAAGTCAGAGGTTCGTCGTATTGCTGAAGAGGCTGGACTAGCCACTGCTAAGAAGAAGGACTCAACTGGTGTATGTTTCATCGGTGAGAGAAACTTCCGTAAGTTCTTGAGCGAGTTCTTGCCTGCACAACCTGGTAAGATGATGACACCAGACGGTGAGATCAAGGGTGATCACGCTGGTTTGATGTACTACACAATCGGTCAAAGACAAGGTCTAGGTATCGGTGGAAATGGTAAGTCAAACGAGCCTTGGTTCGTAGTTGGTAAGGACATGAGTAAGAACATTCTTTATGTCGACCAAGGATATGATAATCCAAGACTTTATGCTGATCATTTGGATGCATCTGACTTGTCATTTATTACAGGTTTAGATTATGGCGATACTTTCCATGCCACAGCTAAGTTCAGATATCGTCAACAAGATACTGGCGTTACAGTTCATGTTTTAGGCGATGGCAAGGTCAATGTTGAGTTTGATAATCCAGTTCGTGCAATTACACCAGGACAAGAAGTTGTCTTCTATGATGGCGAGGAGTGTCTAGGTGGCGCAACTATCGATTGTGCTTATATGGCAGAAAAGAAGTTACAATATATCTAAAAAAGATAACAGTAATCAAAATTGGCTAAATTAGGTCAATTTTGATTACTGTTTTTTATATTTTCAGTAAAAAACACTCCAACTTGAAAAAATCTTCCAAAAAACCGATAATTAAAGGTAATTAACTTTGTAAGGTGAGAATAAAATGGAATTATATTTTGTCAGACACGGAAAGACCGAATGGAATTTAGAAGGAAAATATCAAGGTGGACATGGTGATTCACCACTTTTGCCAGAAAGTTTGCATGATATTAGTTTATTGGCAAAAAGATTGCAAGATATAAATATTGATCATATCTACTCCAGTCCTTTACCACGTGCCAAAACAACAGCTGAAACTTTGATCAAAGATTTGGATCGTCAAATACCTTTTGATGTCGTTGATGGTCTTAGAGAATTTGATTTAGGGATTATGGAAGGTCGCAAATTTTCTGAATTAGAAAATGAAATGCCAGAAGTAATTTATGCGTTTAGACATCAACCCAAAGATTATGATTATGATTTGATCAAAGGAGAATCTTTTGAACAAGTTGCTAAGAGAACTACTGCGGCAGTTAAAGAAATAGTTGCTCAAAATTCTCCTGATAGCAATCTTGTGATAGTTAGTCATGGGGCTGCTTTAGTGACTTTGATCCAATCCTTATTAGGAACTAAGATTTGTGATATCCGCAAAAATGGTGGTCTTTCCAACACTAGTCTGACTCATTTACAATACCAAGATGGCCAATTTAAATTAATCAAGTGGAATGAAACTAGTTACCTGGACAAACAATTAGACAGTTCAGATACTATTTGAGGTAACCAATGAACAAACAAGCAGAAAAATTATTTAATCAAGGCGATAAGGAAGCCGCTGTTAAATTATTAGTAGCGGATTTGAAACAGAATCCAAAACAATTGCCTGAGATTTTACAGTTATCAACTTATTTAGTCCAAGCTGGTGATTTAGAACAAGCCGAGGAATTATTAGCTCGTTCATTAGAGCTTTTTAAAGACAATCAGGATTTACTTTATAATTTGGGCAATGTTTATTATTTAGCTGATAAATATGATAAAGCTAACGATATCTTTCAAAAATTGGTCAATAATGACTATGATTTTGAAGCATATTTCATGATGGCTAAAACTTTGGATGAACAAGGTAAACGTCAATTAGCAATTATGTATGCTTTGACAGCAGTTGAAAAGGCACCTAAGGATTTACGTTCAAACGAATTATTAGCCGATTTATTGCTAGCTAACGGTAATTTTCAAGAAGCCTTAACGTTTTATCAAGCAGCTAATAAAATCCAACCAGAGGCCAAATTTTACTTCAATATGGCTTTGTGTGCGATGAATCTAAAAAAAGAATATCAATCATATTTAAATCAAGCTAAAAAATTGGACGAAAAGTATTATTTGAAAAACGAAAAGAAATTGGCTGATATACAAGAATTCATAAAAAAGCAAGGAGACAGCAATGACGGACAGTAATGAAACACCATACTTCTTAGGCACTGTCAAAGCTATCTTTTTTGAAAATCCAGAAAATCTTTATAAGATTTTTACAATTAAAATAAAAAAAACCAATACCGATTGGGATGCCAAGGATATTGTTGTGACTGGTAGCTTTGGTGAAATATCAGAAGAAGAAGAGTATCGCTTTGAAGGCCGAATCGTTGATCATCCCAAATATGGCAAGCAATTTCAAGCTACTTCGTACCAAAGAAGTCGTCCCAATGGTCGCAAAGAGCTAATAAGTTTCTTTTCTAGTGAGGAATTCCCTGGTATTGGTAAAAAGAAAGCTGAAAGAATTGTCGATGAATTAGGTAACGATGCTATTGATAAAATCCTTAAAGATCCACATGCACTGGATTTCTTAAAATTAGGTACTGAAAAAACTCAACAAATTATTGAACAAATCTCTAGCAATCATCAGACGGAACAAGCTTTGTATCAACTAAACAATTATGGCTTTGGGCCTACTTTGAGTGCACGTATCTATCAAAAGTATGGAGTTCAAACATTAGAGAAAATACAAGATGATCCTTATCAGTTGGTTTTAGATGTCAAAGGCGTTGGGTTCAAGCGAGCTGATGAATTGGCTAGAAGATTAGGAATTACTGGCGATGATCCACGACGGATCAAGGGTGCTTTGATTCAAATGACAAGCTCAATGATCAATGAAACTGGCGATACTTATGTTGATGGTCAAGATTTGATTAGAAGAGTTATGGGAGTTTTGAGAAATAATTCCACTGAAGACTTATCGCAAAAGTTAGTAGCTGGTTTACGAGATTTAGTCAAAAATGGAGTTTTACTAGTTGAAGATGGCAATGTTTATCAAAAAGATTTAGCAGACTCTGAATGGTCGATTGCACAATCTTTGAAGATGATCACTGATACCTTCAAAGGTGTCTCATGGACTGAACATGCCATGAAAAAAGAACTTAAAAAAATAGAAAAGCGTTTCAAAGTTAAATATGATGATTCGCAAGAAAAGGCTATCCGTCAATCATTAACTCATCCAATCTTTCTACTGACTGGTGGTCCCGGAACTGGTAAAACAACGATCATCAATGCAATCGTAGCGGCGTACGCTGAATTAAATGACATGCCGCTTGATCCGGCTGCAGATGATTATGCGATTGCTCTTGCTGCTCCAACTGGAAGAGCTGCCAAACATATGGGTGAAGCAACAGGTCTGCCAGCTATGACGATTCATCGTTTGCTAGGTCTAACAGGGACTGAAGATGATGAATATGCTGAACCAAGTCTTGATTGCAAATTATTGATAATCGATGAGATGTCAATGGTCGATACAAAATTGTTCAAGGTTTTGATAACTGCTGTTCAACCAGGAACGCAGATTGTCTTAGTAGGTGACCGTGATCAGTTGCCATCAGTTGGACCAGGACAAATTTTTGCAGATTTGATCAATAGTGATGCTTTCCCAACCACTATCTTAAAAAATATTCATCGTCAAGACGAAGATTCAACGATTATTCAGTTGGCTCACGATATAAATGAAGGAATTATCGTTGATGGTATTTTTCAAAACAGGGCAGATCGAAGCTTCATCAATTGTGATAGCCGAAATGTTCCTAATGTTTTGTCACAAATTATCGCAAAATCGAGTGAGCGTGGTTTTGATATTGCAGATGTACAAGTTCTAGCTCCAATGTATCGTGGCCAAGCTGGGATCGACAATTTGAATTATGTGATTCAAAACGTTGTTAATCCAATGAAACCGAAGAGAAAAGAAGTTTCGATGGGTAATGTTAAATATCGCATCAATGATAAGGTCGTCTATTTGGTCAATACGCCTGAAGACAATGTTTTTAATGGTGAAATTGGAAAGATTGTCGGGATAATTTTGGCTAAAGAGAATACCGACCACGTTGATCAATTAGTAATTGATTTTGATGGCAATGAAGTGACTTTAGACCGTAAAGATTGGACTAATATTTCACTTGCTTATTGTACGTCGATTCATAAATCTCAAGGTTCAGAATTTGAAATGGTAATTTTGCCATTAGTTAATGAAGAATCCAGAATGTTACGGCGTAATTTATTGTATACAGCTGTAACGCGTGCTAAGCGATTATTGATCATGGTGGGTGACAGATCAGCTTTTGAACGATCAATCAAAGATCAATCGAGTGAACGTCAGACCACATTGAAACAAAGAATTTTTACGACATTTAAGATTAAAGAGCCAGAAACGCCATCAGAAGAAACACAAGAACAAACACCAATCGATTATCGTTTGACTTTAGACATGATAATGAACAATGCTATTGATCCGATGATTGGAATGGAACATATAACTCCTCAAGATTTTTTGGAGAAAAAATAACCTCGTTAGAGTGCAATGAAACAATGCATTCTAGCGAGGTTTTTGTGTAAAGACTATTTAACTGGTAGCCAAAAAGGATGTTGACTGATTTCGAAATTGAAATTGAATTCATGCTGGTTCAATTCTTCGCCATCCATTTGACCGTATTGATCAGTTTGGTTGTGAAGAGAAAAATGACTATCTTCAATATGCCAAACATTTTTATCCTGTAGATGAGAACCATTAGTCAACAATTTGCTGAATAATTTGACGAATGTCATCCCAGTGATTTTTTTGACGACGACTAAATTCAAATGATGGTTGAAAGGAGTAGCAGTTGGGTCAATCGCAAAACCACCACCAAAATAAGGATGGTTCGTGGCAACTACAATGTATGCTGAATCAAAATGTTTATTTTTATTTTCATAATCAACATCTAATCCAAAGGCTGGTTGCTTTTTGATGACTTTTAACAAATTAGTGAAATAAGAAAGGGTTCCCAAATGTAATTTGTTAAGAAAATCTTTTCGTTCGGAATGATTTGTGTAATAAACTGTACGAGCATCGAAACCAATACCAATATTGTTAATAAAATAATGGGAAAAGTTATTATTATAGGCTTTACCAACATCAATTATTTGAGGTTGCTTCATTGAAAGAATTGCCTGTAATAAAATTACTGGATCCTTAATTTTTAGTTTGATGCCACGGCAAAAATCATTACCAGAGCCACCAGGAATATATCCCAAGGCAGTATTAGGATAATTAGATTCTTTGATGCCATTGACTGCTTGGTTCAACGTTCCATCGCCACCGATAACGATAATTTTACTATCGCTTGGGTGATTGGCTAATTGTTTAGCAATTCTTACACCATCGCCATCTTTTAAAGTTTTATGAATTTCATAAGCAATTTTATTTTTTTCTAGAAAATTTATTACCTTACGGCAGGCGGAAATTGCTAGTCCATTGCCAGCATGATGATTTAAAATTATTTCGACTTTTGTAGTTTTACTCATTTGAATACCCTTAAATAAAAAAAGTAGATCAAATGATCTACTTTAGATTGAAGTTCCAATTAACATTGGCAAGATAACCGGATTTCTAGCTGTACGTTTGTACAAGAATTCTTGTAATCCTTCAATGATAATACGTTTTAATGTTGCTTCAGTAACTTTTTCATCTTCATCGTCAAAAGCATTTTTAATCAGATGGAAGACACGTTTTTGTGCTTGGTTGATCAATTCACCTGATTCACGCATATAAACAAATCCACGTGAAAGAATATCAGGACCAGCTAAAACAATATGCTTTTGGTAATCGATAGTAGCAACAACGACGACCATTCCTTCTTCAGAAAGGACTTGACGGTCGTGAATAACTACATTTCCAATATCGCCGACACCTTTACCATCGACATAAACATCGCCAGCAGGGAAGTGTCCAGCTACACGAGCAGTATCTTTAGTCAAAGCTAGAACATCACCATTTTCCAAAAGGAAAGAGTGATCTTGTGGTACGTCACACAATTCAGCTAATTCAGTGTGAATCTTCAACATTCTGTATTCACCGTGAATTGGCATGAAGAATTTAGGCTTCATCAAACGAAGCATCAATTCTTGTTCTTCTTGGCCACCGTGACCAGAAGCGTGGATGTTGTTGACTTTACCGTGAATAACTTCAGCGCCAGCTTCTGAAAGTTGGTTGATCAAATGGTTGACACTGATTGTGTTACCAGGAATTGGGTTACTTGAGAAAATAACGGTATCACCTGGTTGAATTGTGATTTGTCTGTGAGTACCATTGGCAATTCTACTTAAAGCAGCTAATGGTTCACCTTGTGATCCAGTACATAGAATCAAAGTTTCAGATGCTGGAGTTTGATTCAAAGCATGTGGATCAATCAACATATTGTCAGGGATATTCAAGTATCCTAGTTCACGACCATTTTCAATCGCTTGTTCCATGCTTCGTCCGAAGACCGCAATCTTTCTACCTTGTTGCATTGCTGCATCAACCGCTTGCGAAATACGATAGATGTTAGAAGCGAAGGTAGCAAAGATGATTCGTCCTTGAATTGTTTCAAAGATTTGGTGAATCGTTAAACCAACTGAACGTTCTGATTTAGAAAAGGTAGGTATTTCAGCGTTAGTACTATCAGATAGTAAACACAAAACACCTTTAGCACCTAGTGCAGCCATCTTTTGTAAGTTAGGTGATGGCAATCCAGCAACTGGTGTTAAATCGAACTTGAAATCACCAGTTTCAACGATAATTCCCTGAGGGGTATGAACAGCGATACCTAAGGTATCAGGAATTGAGTGAGTCGTTCTAAAGAATGAGACACTAGTCTTTGGGAATTTAATAACATCGTCTTCGTGCAAGACGTGCATTTCGGTCGTTCTTAATAGACCATGTTCTTCCAATTTACCTTTAATTAATGCACAAGCTAATGGACCGGCATAAACAGGGATGTTAGGAAGTTGTTGAAGGAGATAAGGGATACCACCAATATGATCTTCGTGACCGTGAGTGATAAATAGACCCTTGATCTTGTCCTTATTTTCTACTAAGTAGCTGTAATCAGAAATGACATAATCAATTCCGAGGAGTTCATCTTCTGGAAACTTAATTCCAGCATCAATTATAATCAATTCATCTTGATATTGAACTCCATACATATTTTTACCGATTTCACCAAGGCCCCCGATGGCAAAGACGGCAACTTCATTATTTTTAACTTTAAAGGACATTAACTAAAACTCCGTTAATTTAAAGTCAGGGCTCTTTTTCTCATATTCGAGATGTTTTTCATCGAGCTCCTGAATAAATTCGATGTCATAGTCAGTATTGTCCTCTACTGCTTGACGTACTTCGATACTTGAAGCAGCGTCCATATAGAGTGAATGTGTAAATTCACGACGGGGGTTATCTAGTTCACTTGTTTGATACAAAACTTTATAAATCAATATATAATTCTCCTTTAATCAAATTGAATGAAACAAGTCAGTCTCATTCGGTAATTCTTTTCCAGTCCATTTGCGCACTATTCAATAGATAGCACAATTCTACCATAATAATTTATCTAAGTATACTGAACTACTATTACGAAATGACTACAGTACTTGGATCTAATTCAAATGGAGCAGTCTTACTGATCTTGTCGTAATACAGGTGACCGTTTAAATGATCAATTTCGTGTTGGCAAACAATAGCAGGATAATCTCTGACACGAAGTGTTTGTGAATTGCCATCGAAATCATCATATTTAATAGTGATACGATCAGCACGAGGAACAAATCCAGGAACGTCTTTATCAACTGATAAGCAACCTTCGCCTTCAGATAGAGCAGCTCTTTGCACGGAATTTCTGACGATAACAGGGTTGATCAAAGTCATTTTGAGAAGTGGCTTGTCAGGATCTTCATCATTAGGAACTAAAACAGAAGCCATCATCTTTGAAACGCCAACTTGAGGTGCAGCCAGACCAACGCCAGCTCTTAATTGATGTTTTTCAGCATATTCTTCATCTTGACTCTTAACGAGATATTCCATCATGTTGTCCGCTAAAGCTTTATCTTCATCACTTAGTGGAAATTGAACCTTTTCTGCAACTTTTCTTAAAACGGGATCGCCATCACGGACGATATCTTTCATAAAATACATAGTTTCCTCCAAATGTTAAATTGTACAAAATTACCTTAGTATATCTATTATAGATTATTTTTCTTAAAAAATAGAAGTAAATGAAAATTTTTTTGAAAAAGCAAGTAAGAAAGCGCAATCATTTTAAAAGGTTTTTATTGGGTCATATCTTTGTTATATCAAACATCATAATGATAAAATGGTAAATGTACATGTTACCGATTTCATATTGGTGCATAAATAAAAAAGATGGCTGGAGGTTTTGTTAATGAAGCTAATTGATTTTGGCGTCAGGGAAGATGAAAAGAAATATATTCAAGAATGGTCAAAGACCAACAATATTGAAGTAAAAATCGTGACTGATTTGTTAACGCCAGAAACAGTCAAAATGGCTCAAGGATATGATGGAATAGTTGCTTATCAACAGTTGCCATACGATGAAAAAATTTTTGATACGATGAATGAATTTGGGATTCATGTTTTATCGTTGCGCAATGTTGGTGTAGATAATGTTCCATTTGAGGCTTTAAAGAAAAATAATATTCGTTTGACCAATGTTCCAAGCTATTCACCAGAAGCAATTGCTGAATATTCAGTTGCTGGTTTGATGGCATTATTACGTAATTTTAAACATATGATCAGAAAAGTGGATCAACATGATTTCAGATGGGCACCAGATATTGGTCGAGAATTGAATCAGTTAACGGTCGGTGTAGCAGGTACCGGTAGAATTGGTCGAGCCGCAATAAAAATTTATCAAGGATTTGGCGCAAAAGTCATTGCATATGACAAATTTCACAATCCAGAAATTGAAAAACAAGGATTGTACGTCGATGATTTAGATACGCTTTTAAAAGAATCTGATGTTGTAACCCTACATATTCCTAGTCTTGGCAAGGGACATACCGTGATAAATAAGGATACGATTGCTGAGATGAAAGATAATGCGATTGTAGTCAATTCGGCACGTGGAGATTTGATCAATACCCAAGATCTCTATGATGCAGTAGCAAATGGAAAGCTATATGGCGCGGTTTTGGATGTTTATGAGAAAGAAGTCGGTGTATTTAATACTGATTTGAGTGATCAAGAATTTAGCGACAAATTATTAGAACAAGTAATTAAGAGTAATCGTATTATTTTAACGCCACATATCGCCTTTTATACAACTAAGGCCGTAAAGAATATGGCAACTGTTTCTCTCAATTCAATGGTCAGCGAATTAGAGAATGGAAGCTCTGAAAATGAAATAAATTTGGATAAATAGTTACAATTTTCACAAACCTATGAAAAATATTTTTGAATTTTTTTTGTGCCAAGAACGTTGAAACTACTTGTTTTTTAGCAGATCAATGTTAGACTAAAATTATATGAAAGCCCTTACAAATATTCACAAGGGATGAGTTTTTTATGAAAGGACTGTGGAGAATGGCAAATAAACCAATTGTTGATTTTGAAGCAATAAAAAATAATTTATCAAATGTTTCGAAACCCATTCAAGTATTGAACGAAAATGCTGAAATTACGGATCAAGAGGTTTTTGATAGTTTTTCAGATGAGGATTTAGTTGAATTCATGAAAAAAATGGTCTGGGAACGTGCTCTACATGAACAGACAATGAACTTTTCACGTCAAGGACGCATGGGCTTCTATGCTCCAACTGAAGGTGAGGAAGCTTCTGAGATGGGAACTGTTCTCGCAATGAAGAAACAAGATTATCTTCTACCTGCTTATCGTGATGTACCTCAATTGATTCAACATGGAGCTACTGTAACGGAAGCTTATCTTTGGTCAAGAGGACATGTTTTAGGTAATAAATTTAAAGCTCGCTCAATGATGCCACAAATTATCATCGGTGCTGCTTATGTTGAAGCTGCTGGTGTTGGACTTGGTATCAAGAAGAATAAAGAAGAAGACACAATTGCCTTCACATATACTGGTGATGGTGGTACTTCACAAGGTGATAGTTATGAAGGAATGAACTTTGCTGGTGCTTATCAAGCTCCCGTTTTGTTCATTGTTCAAAATAATGGTTTTGCCATTTCAACACCTCGTGCTAAACAAACTGCCGCACCTACATTGGCTCAAAAGGCTGTTGCTGCTGGTATTCCTAGTGTTCAAGTTGATGGGATGGATATCTTAGCTTGTTATGCAGTTGCTAAGGCAGCTCGTGACTACATGGTTGCTGGCAACGGTCCTGTTTTGATTGAAACCTTAACTTATCGTTTCGGTGCTCACTCAAGTGCGGGTGATGATCCTAAACGTTACAGAACTAAGGATCAAGAACAACCTTGGTTTGAAAAAGATCCATTGATTCGTCTCAGAAAAGTTCTTACAGATAAGGGACTTTGGTCAGAAGATGAAGAAGATAAATTAGTTGATGAATATAAAGCATCATTTAAGGATGCAATCAAGGAAGCAGATAATGTTCCTGCCGATAAAGTTTCCGATATGTTGAAACGTACTTTTGAAATTCCAACTCCAGAAATGAAACAAGAAATTGATAAATTTGAAGCAAAGGAGTCGAAGTAAAAATGGCTAAGAAAACTTATATTCAAGCAGTTACGGATGCCTTAGACATTGTTCTGGAAGACGATCCAAAAACATTGATCTTCGGTGAAGATGTTGGTAAAAATGGTGGTGTTTTCAGAACTACTCAAGGACTTCAAGAAAAATATGGTGAAGATAGAGTCTTCGATACTCCACTTGCTGAATCAGGAATCATGGGATTGGCAACAGGACTTGGTTTAACTGGTTGGCGTCCAATTCCCGAAATTCAATTTATGGGATTCTCTTTTGAAGCCGTCGACCAAATTGCTGGTCAATTAGCTAGAATGCGTTTTAGATTCGATGGTTTGAAGAATGCCCCTGTTACAATTCGTACACCATATGGTGGTGGTACACATACAGCTGAAATGCATGCTGATAATCTAGAAAACTTCTTTACTGGTGTTCCCGGACTTCGTGTTGTAATGCCAAGTAATCCTTATGATGCTAAAGGTTTGTTGATTTCATCAGTTGAAAATAATGATCCAGTACTATTTATGGAAAACTTGAAGCTATATCGTTCAATGAAGGATGATATTCCGGATGGTAAATACACAGTTCCTTTGGATAAAGCTAATGTTATTCGCGAAGGAAATGATATTACCATTGTCGCTTATGGTGCTGAAGTTAATGAAGCCCTTAAAGTTGCTGATAGTTTAGCTGAAAAGAATATTTCAGTTGAAGTTATCGATCTTAGAACCGTGTCACCAATCGATACGGAAACAATTTTCAAGTCAATTGAAAAAACTCACAAAGTTGTAATCGTTCAAGAAGCTCAAAAAATGGCCGGAGTTGGCGCACAAGTTGCATCAGCCATTGCTGAAGGCGCTATTCTTTCTCTCGATGCACCAGTTGGTAGAGTTGCAGCACCAAACAGTGTTTATCCATTTGCATTAGGTGAAGACATTTGGATCCCACGTGCCAAAGAAATTGAAGAAAAAGTAAATGAGATTCTCAACTACTAATTAATCGAAGGAAGGGAAAACAACTATGGCTTACAAATTTAAATTACCAGAACTTGGCGAAGGGATGGCCGAAGGTGAAATTGCTAGCTGGCTAGTTAAAGAAGGAGACACCGTAAAAGAAGATGACTCCTTGGTAGAAATTCAAAATGATAAATCAGTTGAAGAACTACCATCTCCAGTTGCCGGAACTGTCAAACAAATTGTAGCTAAAGAAGGAGAGACAGTTGAAGTCGGCGATACTTTGATTGTTATCGATGATGGTTCACCAGACGATGGCGACGATGAAACTGAAAAGAAGACTGAGACTAAGGAAGAAACTAAACCAGCTGCAGCTAAAGAAGAAGCCGGACCTGCAACAGGATCAGCCAACGCTAAATATTTGGCAATGCCATCAGTTCGTCAATATGCACGAGACGAAGGTGTTGATTTGAGCCAAGTAACTCCTAGTGGTAAGCATGGTCAAATTACTAAAGCAGACGTTGATGCCTTTAAGAGTGGCAATCCACAAGCAGCTGCCCAAACTTCAGCAACTGCTCCAAGTACAGCTGCAGCCCCAAGTGCACCAGCTCAACCAATTACTCCTTACAAGTCAGCAACTCCTGAATTAGAGACTCGTGAAAAGATGTCTATGACTAGAAAAGCTATTGCTAAGGCAATGCTCAATAGTAAACACACAGCTCCTCACGTAACTAGTTTTGATGACGTTGAAGTAAGCGCTTTGATGGCTAACCGTAAGAAGTACAAGGCAATTGCTGCTGATAAAGGTATCCATTTGACATTCTTGCCATACATTGCCAAAGCTTTGGTAGCTGTTTTGAAGGCGTACCCTGAATTGAATGCTTCAATCGATGATTCAACAGAAGAAATCGTCTACAAACACTATTACAATATCGGAATTGCCACAAATACTGAACATGGACTTTACGTTCCAAATGTTAAGAACGTTGATTCTAAGGGCATGTTTGAAATTGCCAAAGAAATCACTGAAAACTCACAAGCTGCTTATGACAACAAGTTGAGTATGGACCAGATGTCTGGTGGTTCAATCACTATCAGTAATGTTGGTTCAATCGGTGGTGGCTGGTTCACTCCAGTTATCAATTATCCTGAAGTAGCAATCCTTGGTGTTGGTAAGATTGCTAATGAACCTTATGTAGATGAAGATGGCAACATTCAAGTAGGTAAGATGTTGAAGCTATCACTAAGTTATGATCACAGATTGATCGATGGTGCCTTAGCTCAAAATGCTTTGAACTTATTGAAGAAATTGTTGCACGATCCAGACATGTTATTGATGGAGGGCTAATTTAAAATGGCAGAAAATGTAATAGAAAAAGATACCGTTATTATTGGATCAGGCCCTGGTGGTTATGTTGCAGCAATCAGAGCTTCAGAATTAGGACAAGATGTAACAGTTATTGAAAAATCAGATACCGTTGGTGGTGTTTGTTTGAATGTTGGTTGTGTACCTTCAAAGGCTTTGATCACGGCCGGTCACAGACTACAACAAGCTAAAGATTCATCGACTTACGGTATTACAACTAGCGATGCCACAATCGACTTTACTAAGACACAAGCTTGGAAAGATGAAAAAGTTGTTGCTCGGATGACTAATGGTGTTCAAATGCTACTCAAAAAGCATCACGTTGAGTTGATCAATGGTGAAGCATATTTGGATAGCGATACACAATTACGTGTAATGCCAAGTGGTCCTAGACAATTCATGGACAACGGTGGCGGTCAAACTATCAAGTTCAAGAATTTGATTTTAGCAACTGGTAGTCGTCCTATCGAAATCAGAGGATTCAAATTCGATGATCGAGTAATCGATTCAACTGGTGGTTTGAACTTGAAGGAAGTTCCTAAGGAATTCATCATCATCGGTGGTGGTTATGTCGGAACAGAGCTTGCCGGTGCCTATGCTGACCTTGGCGCTCATGTAACAATTCTTGAAGGTTCTCCAAATATCATTCCTAACTTCGAAAAAGACATGGTTTCTATCGTTAAGAAGAACCTCGAGAAAAAGGGCGTTACGATCATTACTAACGCTATGGCCAAAAAGAGTGAAAATAAAGGCGATCACGTTGATGTTACCTATGAAGTAGACGGTACTCCAACTACGATCAGTGCCGATTATTGTATGGTAACAGTCGGACGTCGTCCCAATACTGATAACTTTGGTCTTGAGATGACTAATGTAAAGACAACTGACAGAGGTCTAGTTGAAGTTGATGAACAAGGCAAGACTTCAGTTGATCATATTTATGCTATTGGTGATATCACTCCCGGACCAGCTCTAGCTCACAAAGCTTTCTTTGAAGCTAAGACTGCAGCAGGTGCTATTTCAGGCAAGAATACAGCTAATGATTATATTGGCGTTCCAGCTGTTTGTTTCACTGATCCAGAATTAGCAAGCGTTGGTTTGACAGAAAAGGATGCTAAAGATCAAGGTATCGATGTCAAAGTTGCTAAATTCCCATTTGCCGGTAATGCTCGTGCAGTCTCTTTGGATGCTGCCGAAGGATTCGTTAAGTTGATTGCTCAAAAAGATACTGGCACACTTCTTGGTGGGCAAATTGTTGGACCTGGTGCTAGTGATTTGATTTCTGAATTGAGTGTTGCAATTAATTGTCAACTAAATGCTGAAGATATTGCTCTCACAATTCATCCACATCCAACTCTAGGTGAACCAATTCAAGAAGCTGCCGATATTTTGATTGGTTATCCAACACATATTTAAATCAGTCTTGCGTTTAGAAACCAAAATAAGATGTTTTGTAAACTAAATAAAATGATTTGACTAAAAGCGATGCAATTGCACCGCTTTTTTTGTATAGTAGAATAAATGAAAGGGGTTATTTCAATGCAAGATAATTACAGCTATCCGCTTGATGAGACTTGGAGTCAAGAAGATATCGTGACAGTGATAGATTTATATAATGCCGTCGAAAAAGCCTATGAGTCTGGTATCAAGCGGGATGAATTTTTGCAAAAATACCGCTCATTCCAACAAGTAGTGCCAATGAAGATGGAACAAAAGCGCCTCGACAAAGAATTTGAAAGTGAGTCGGGCTATTCAATTTATCAAGTCTTCAAGCAGTGTCAAAAAGCTAAAAACAGTGAGAAAGTCAGGATTAGAAATGAACGTAGATAGTAAAAAAATCGACGCTTTTCTAGTAGAATTATTAACTAAAGTCGGCGCCAATTTACGAGAAGATTCTATTAAGAAAATGTCTGTTGGTACGAAAAAAAATCGTAATGATTTAGTAACTAATTTCGATAAAAAAACTGAACAATTTGTTAATTCAGAAATTAAAAAGGCTTATCCAGAGGCTACGATTGTTAGTGAAGAAGGCTATGGCGATTTGGTCAAAGATATGTCGGGTTTAGTTTTCTTTGTCGATCCTATCGATGGTACGATGAATTTTGTAAAGCGCGGTGACGATTTTGCCTCAATGATTGGCGTTTACATTGACGGTGAACCATTAATTGGTGCTATTATAGACGTTATGGATAATGAAATTTATCATGGTGGTAAGGAAATTGGATTATTTATCGATCAAACGCCGATTGATTCTCCAAAGAATTTACCTTTGATAGAAGGGTTAGTTGACATATCAGCTCCAATGGCTCTGGCTAATAAATTTGGCGTTCAAGAAGTTGTTAAGAAGAGCAGTGGACTAAGAGTTTACGGTAGTGCTGGAATTATTTTTGGACACCTTTTAACTGGAAAAGAAGTCATGTATATGTCATACTTAGCTCCTTGGGATTTAGCCGCTGGACGCGTTCTGTGTGAAGCAGCGGGGATGAGTGTCGTAAGTATTGACGATTCGCCAATAAATATGTTAGAATCACAAGTCGTAATAGTTGGTACTCAGAAGGTTGCTTCTGAAGCACTAAAGACACTTAAAGCGCGTTAGTGAACTGTGACAGTCATTCACAGTTTTTTTATTGCAAGTAATCTAAACACGTATTTATGGAAGGAAGAACTAATTTGACTAAGAGAAGAGAAGATATTAGAAACATTGCGATCATCGCTCACGTTGACCACGGTAAAACTACATTAGTTAACGAAATGCTAAAACAATCAGACACACTAGGAAAGCACTACGAAATCCAAGACCGTGCGCTTGATTCAAATGCTATTGAAAGAGAACGTGGTATCACAATCCTTTCAAAGAATACAGCTGTTGATTACAAGGGTAAGAAGATCAATATCTTGGATACACCAGGACACGCGGACTTCGGTGGTGAAGTTGAACGTATCATGAAGATGGTTGATGGTGTATTGCTAGTTGTTGATGCATATGAAGGTACAATGCCTCAAACACGTTTTGTTTTGAAGAAGGCTTTGGAACAACACTTAACACCAATCGTTGTTATTAACAAAATTGATAGACCAGGTGCTCGTCCTGCAGAAGTTGTTGACGAAGTACTTGAATTGTTTATTGAATTAGGTGCTGATGATTCACAACTTGATTTCCCTGTTATTTACGCTTCAGCTATCAATGGTACATCAAGTTATTCAGATGACCCTGCTAAGCAAGAACACACAATGGACCCATTGTTTGACACAATTTTGAAGACAATCCCTGCACCAATCGACAACTCAGATGAACCATTACAATTCCAAGTTGCCCTACTAGACTACAACGATTATGTTGGTCGTATCGGTATTGGACGTATCTTCCGTGGAAAGATCAAGGTTGGTGACAATGTTACTGTTATGAAACTTGATGGTTCTACAAAGAACTTCCGTGTAACTAAATTATTTGGTTTCATGGGCTTGAAGCGTGTTGAAATCAATGAAGCTAAAGCTGGAGACTTAATTGCTGTTTCTGGTATGGAAGATATTTTCGTTGGTGAAACTGTTACACCAGTTGACCACCAAGAAGCACTACCATTGCTACGTATTGATGAACCAACATTGAAGATGATGTTCTTACAAAACAATTCACCATTTGCTGGTCGTGAAGGTACAGAAGTTACTGCTAGAAAGATCGAAGACCGTTTGAGAAAACAATTGCACACTGATGTTTCATTGAAGGTTGAAGATACTGATCAAGCTGGTGCTTGGATGGTTTCAGGTCGTGGTGAACTTCACTTGTCAATCCTTGTTGAAGAAATGCGTCGTGAAGGTTTCGAATTGCAACTATCACGTCCAGAAGTTATTTACAAGACTATCGACAATCAAAAATGCGAACCTTTCGAAGAGGTTACAATTGATACTCCTGACGAATACGTTGGTTCAGTTATCGATTCAATGGCTCAAAGAAAAGGTGACATGGAAAACATGGAAAGTACAGGAAATGGTCAAACAAAACTTATTTTCTCTGCACCTTCACGTGGTTTGATTGGTTATGCTACTGAATTCTTATCAATGACTGGTGGTTATGGTATCTTTAACCATACATTCTCAGAATACAAGCCAGTTGTTAAGAACTGGAACCCAGGTAGAAGAACTGGTGCTTTGGTTTCAATCAACCAAGGTCAATCAACAACATACTCATTACAATCAGTTGAAGATCGTGGTACATTGTTCATCGGTGCTGGTGTTGATGTCTACGAAGGTATGATCGTTGGTGAAAGTAGCCGTGATCAAGATATCGCTGTTACTGTTACAAAGGGTAAGAACCTTACAAATACTCGTGCTGCTGGTAAAGACCACGCTGCTGCAATCAAGACACCTAAGGATATGTCACTTGAACAATCAATCGAATTCCTAAACGAAGACGAACTTTGTGAAGTTACACCTAAGAGTGTTAGATTACGTAAGAAGATCTTGAACACAAACGAACGTAAGAAGTTCGACAAACAAAAGAAAAACACTAAATAATTGATAATTTTGGGTCTAAGTCAAATCATGTTGGTAAGACCTTTTACTAAGAATCATGCCTTAATTGGTATGGTTCTTTTTCTTTACGCTCTTATAAGTTGAATACGCAT
>NZ_BJDU01000011.1 GCF_005405305.1 Companilactobacillus formosensis | reverse complement strand
AATCGTGGTTATAAAGGATATTATATATGTCCTTTTTTAATTGGTATAAAAAAATCGCGCCAGTAGAATTAATCTACCAACACGATAAAGTGTAGACCCCTTTTTATTTATTCAAATTTTTTGTTATCAAAACGAATATCCACATCAGTTTCTTCTTGTCGCAAATCAATTAGTTCCTGATACATCAAATATTCAAAATAAGCGTCTGATACACCATTGAATAACGCCATAATTTATCCCCTTCATATTTTAGATTGAATAAAATCAGCGGAAATAACTGGTCGTTGAACAGTTCGCCCTTTGTCATTGATGTAATTATCAGTTGCCAAAACACGACCGTAAAATTTCACAAGATCATTCTCCTGCAAACTAACGTTTCCCCGTTCAAAGTTGGATAGATTATATTTCAATTTGATAGTTTTTGACTCATCATTCCCGTCTAAAGCAATTAATAAGTATTTATGTTCCATGTCAAGATCCTTGATATGTCCTTTTTGATGAACCTTCGTTCCATAATACAAACTCGTATTGGAATAAAGATTATCAAAAGAAACATAGGAATAATCTTTACGCTTATTCGCAAATTCTGCAGCAGTAATTTGTTTTGATTTATCAACTAGATTAATTCTCGTTGCCATAATACTTCCAGATATTTTATCTTTTGATGAAATCAAAAAAATTGCCACCAAAGCAAACAAACATAAGACCATGATCAAGAGCCTGGTCGGTAAATTTCTTATCATTTAATTCCCCCAATAGTCCAAAGATAGCAAAGGTCTAGACAAATTACAATTGATTTAGACCATTTAATTATTTAAATATTTTCATATAAACGAACCAATAAAAAATATTCCTAAATCTGTATTTAGGAATATTTTTTTAAACATTAATAGTCTCAACTTTAATTATATTGGAATTCATCGACAAGCCTTCAACAATGTCGACGTAATCAAGATTCTTCCCAAAATCTATTGAATAAACATTCGTATAAACCTTTTCGTCATCACGTTTATAGACACTGAAACGAACTCCTTCGACTGTAATTTCATTTTTTTTGAAATAATCATCGATGAATTTCTTCGTTTCAACTTTATGCAAATATTCAACCTTTAATTTTCGAACTGGACTGATACGAATGATTTTCTTTAAGAATCCTAACACGGCATAGACGACTAAAAAGCCTGCGATAGCAATGATATAGTCTCCCATACCAACGGCCAAACCTATACAAGCCACGACCCATAAACTAGCTGCAGTCGTTAAACCTCTAATCGAATGATGTTCAACAATAATCGTTCCGGCACCTAAAAATCCAATCCCGCTGACAACTTGAGCAATCAATCTGGCATCATCAGCTCTCAAGACGCCCTTTACCTCTGGATATTGTCGAGCCATCTCGATAGCATTAAAACCGATATTCTGTTGAATCATCGCAATTATGCAAGCACCCAAACAAACCAAAATATGAGTTCTCAACCCAGCTGGGCGGTGTTTATAAGCACGATCAATTCCAATTATTCCAGCAAATAAAACTGAAACTAATAATCTTGTGATAACTGTAAGAACACTTAATTGACTAATCAAATAACCCCTCCAATGTCCTTCAGATTCAAAGCTATTAACTATTTTCGAATAATTTAAATATTATTTCCTTTGTGGATGCACTTTTTAGTGTAACAATGAAATCTTTTCTTAGCAATAGGCGGGCAATTGTCGACATATATGGGACGTGTTCATAGTTTGCTTCTGGATCAGGGCCTAACAACGCCAAAATCACATCAGTCGACCTTTGATCATCCCAAATTATCGGTTGTTGCAATTTTAATACATACATTTTTAATTTAGTAACCGACTCATCTTGGACATGTGGCATAACAATTCCTTTGCCTAAAGCTGTGGATGATTCATTTTCTCGCATCAACAACTTACCGTAAACAGCTTCAGAGTCAATCTTATTATCTAATTGCTGAGCAAAGTTAGCTAAATATTTCAAAACTTTTTCCTTCGTATCAGCTTCAACATCCAAAACGATACTATCTTCACTTAAAATTTTAGATAAATCCATCATTTTATCGACTTGCTTTTGATTCGGAACGTTGCTATCACGTGCTACTACTACAATTGTTTTCTTAGGTTTATCTTCATCAGCGGATTTCCCAGTAAAAAAATCTCCAATTTTTTTCCAAAAGGCCATTTGCTCATCCCCCATCAAATAATTATTCTACTTTTATCATACAATTATTTTTAAGTTGTCGCTTTCATTTAATAAAAAAACCACTAATCCAACCGGAATTAGTTATTAATGCTAAAAATTTCTTAGAACGCAAAAAAGCCAATAGATTTCTCTATTGGTTCATCAATATTTTCAACCAAGCGGGTAAAACTTCAGCCAATTGTTGATAGGTACGATCAAATCTATGATCATACCAAGGATCTTCAATTACTTTTGTTTGTCCCAAGGCTTCATAAGCTAAGCGAATTTTATCTTTATCAGCAAGCGGTGCCATTTTTTGCAAATTGACAATGTTTTGTTGATCCATTCCAATTATTACATCAGCCTCATCAAAATCCTGTCGGGTGATCTGTTGAGCACGATGGTTAATGATTGGAATTTTTTTGTCTTTTAGTTCAGCAATTGCACCAGGATGTGGTGGATTACCGATTTCATAAGTGGATGTCGAGCGAGAAACGGCTGTTATTTGGTCTGACAAGTTCTTTTGTTCGATTAAGTGATTCATCATCATCTCTGCCATTGGTGAACGACAAATGTTACCTAAACAAACAAAAATGATTTTTTTCATTTAAATCAATCCTAGTCTCTTCTTAACGTCTTCTAATTGAGCTTCCAAAACAGGATCTTTACGACTCAAGACATCTAGTGCACTAGCTTGTGGTGTTGAAGTCTTGTTTTCTTTTTTAGTAACCTTCTTAGCAGTTACTTTTTTAGTAGTAGGTTTTTTATTGTACTTTCTAACCCAAGCGGCAACTTGTTGATAAGAAATTTGATACTTTTCACCTGTAGCTTTGTAATTGTTGTCATGTTCAATTGCATATTGAGCAATTTCTTTTTGTTGACTCTCATTGTAATTCATACTAAAAACTCCTAAACGGCTTATTACAAAAAATTATACCATACAAAATAACTCTATTATTGATGTAACAAAGTTTTAACAGTCGATTTATCTAAAAAAGAGCACAAAAAAAATGGTAGCTCAGGGAGGAACCACCATTAAATCGACAATAGTTTTTAACCAATTATTATCATGAAATTATCAAGAAAGAGGAAATGTAGGATTTATCTCCTCTTCAATTAATATAATAACACACTCATTTTTAAAAACAGACAATTTCAAAAAGTCGCCATATTTTTATAAATAACATGATAAAAAAAGACAGAAAGCCGTTACAATGGCTTTCTGACAGTAAAATGGATTTATTTAAACATGTACTATCCCACAATTTTTAATCCATTTTATTTAAAAAAAGTGATAAAAATGTAATGAAAGCATAATAAAATATCTATACTGATGAGATATAAATTTCTTATTATAGTGCATTACTATCACGCAGTCGACAATTAGACAGTTATAAAAAACTATCTAAGGATTAATCCACCAATACCAATTGGTAAATACATTGTACCCTTATTGGGCTATACCTGTACACCATAATTTTTTTATATTCATTTATCTATATATTTTTGAAAATATGCATCAATTGGGCCAGTGTTTCATTTCCTATCATATTATGACGATAAACAAATAGGATATAAAATGGTGGTAGTTGAATTTCAGGTAACTTTATTTCTTGAATACCAGAGACCCCTTGGATAGCTGTTTCCGTAACAAAACTGATCCCCTTATTTTCTTTAACTAGACTAAGCATTAATCGATAATCTGACGTTTGAAATAAGGTGTGTGGCGTGACATTGTATCGTTCAATCATTCTTTGTAAAACTAAATTGTGAACAGAACCTTCATTTAATGAGATAAAATCTTCCGCAAATAAATCTTCAATCGTTTTAATTTTTGAAACATCCCGATCCGCTGATGCGATAAATTTAAAATGATGTTCCTTAATTAATTGATAGTCCAAATGATTCTCTTGTGGCAAAATTGTCGTTCCTAATAAGGAAAGATCGATTTCGCCATTTTTTAATTTACCTAATAATTCCCCTGATCCATCGGCAATTGGAATAATTGCATTAAGCAGATCCGCATCTCGTAAGCGATCAAAAACTTTGGGAATAACGTAATTTGTAATAATTGGTGGCCAGCCCATAACAATTTTTTCGCGTTTGATTCGTTCCATGTCATCACTGATCAAATCATTTTCCAAAAGAATTCGATCAATATGCACTAACAATTGTCGCCCTGCATACGTCAGTGATAAAGAATTAGCAAAACTTTTACGCTTAATTAAGGAAAGACCGTACGTATCTTCCAGTCTTTTTAATGAATAAGTAATCGTCGGTTGACTGACGCCAAAGAAGTTAGCCGTATCAGAAAAGTTTTTTAATTCAGATAATTTTTTAAAATATTGATAATCTTTTAAGTTCATTTTCCCACCTATAAATTTTATTTATCAAAGTACACATATTTGACTATATTTTTTATCATGTACTATTATACATTCGAAAGTTAATTAAAGACATTGAATATTTAATATGCCAACAAGGAATAAAAGCTCATTCCAATATTTATAAAATTAATTTATATAATATGATATGTATAGGAGTATTAAATATATTAATGTTTAACTGTTGAAAAAGTTAATTAGGAGGAATTTTTTTTATGAAATATGAAGGTTTAGATTTACTCAATAATCATTTCTTCAATAAAGGTACTGCCTTTACTAAGGAAGAAAGAAAAGAAAATCATATTGAAGGCTTACTTCCACCATTTGTTCAAACTTTGGACCAACAAGTAGAACAAGCTTACGAAAACTATTCAAAGAAGGCTACCTTCCTTGACAAGAGAATGTACTTGATGGATTTGTTTAACGAGAACGTTACTTTGTTCTACAAGTTGTTCAGTGAACATGTTAACGAATTTATGCCAGTTGTTTATGATCCAACAATCGCTGACACAATCGAAAACTACAGTCACTTCTTCTTGGACCCACAAAATGCTGTTTATCTATCAATCGATGATCAAGACGAATTAGAAGCTTCATTGAAGAATGCTACTAAGGGTCGCGACATCAAACTTATCGTTGTAACTGACGGTGAAGGTATTCTTGGTATTGGTGACTGGGGTGTTCAAGGTGTTGACATCTCTGTTGGTAAATTGATGGTTTATACAGCTGCTGCTGGTGTTGATCCTAAGTCCGTTCTTCCAGTTGTTCTTGATGTTGGTACTAACAACAAAGAACTTCTTTCAGATGACCTTTACATGGGTAATCACCACCAACGTGTTACAGGCGACAAGTACTATGCATTCGTTGACAAATTCGTTCAAACTGCTGAAAACTTGTTCCCTGACATGTATCTTCACTTTGAAGACTTTGGTCGTAGCAACGCTGCTAATATTTTGAACAAGTACAAAGATGACATCTTGACATTCAACGATGACATCCAAGGTACAGGTATCATTACATTAGCTGGTATCTTAGGAGCTTTGAACATTTCTAAGGAAAAACTTACTGATCAAGTTTACCTATCATTTGGTGCTGGTACTGCCGGTGCTGGTATTACTAAGAGAATCTTTGATGCTATGGTTGAAGAAGGACTTTCTGAAGAAGAAGCTAAGAAACACTTCTACCTAGTTGACAAGCAAGGTCTATTGTTCGATGACACAGAAGGCCTTACACCAGAACAAAAGCCATTCACAAGACAACGTAGTGAATTCGACAATGCTGATGAATTAACTAACTTGGAAGCTGTTGTTAAAGCAGTTCACCCAACAATCTTAGTTGGTACATCAACACAACCTGGTACATTTACAGAACCTATCATCAAGGAAATGGCTGCTCACACAGAACGTCCAATCATTTTCCCACTTTCAAACCCTACAAAACTTGCTGAAGCAAAGGCTGAAGATCTTTTGAAGTGGACTGATGGTAAAGCTCTTATCGCTACTGGTATTCCAGTTGATCCAATCGAATACAAAGGTGTTACATACAACATTGGTCAAGCTAACAACGCTTTGGTTTACCCTGGTCTTGGTCTTGGTTCATTAGCTGTTAATGCTAAAGTTCTTTCAGACGGTATGATCAACAAGGCTGCTCACTCATTGGGTGGTATCGTCGATGCTACACAACCAGGTGCCGCTGTACTTCCTCCAGTTTCAAAACTAGACAAGTTCAGTATTACTGTTGCTGAAGGTGTTGCTCAACAAGCTATTGATGAAAAACTTACATCTGCTACTGATGCTAAGAAGGCTGTTGAAGACGCCAAGTGGGAACCTAAATATTAATATATAAATTTGTAAAATAAAGGGGAATTATTTTATGGCTGCATTTATCACTTCTCTAGAGAGTGTTGCTGAAATCGTACTAGTTATCGCCTTGGGTTATTGGCTTAGAGGGTCAGGCCGTTTAGGTGATGAATTTAAGGGTAATATCTCATTCATTATTATGAAGATTGCCCTACCTGCTTCAATCTTTGTTTCTGTTCTTAAGTATTTGAACCGAGACAAATTAGCAAGTCTTTCTGGTGGTTTGGTCTTCACCTTCGCCAGTTTCACTATAGGATACATTGTCGCATGGCTCCTAACGAAAGTTTTCCGTATTAGAAAAGGCCGTCGTGGTACTTTCATTAACATGTTCGTTAATGCTAATACAATCTTCATTGGTTTACCTTTAAACATGGCTTTGTTTGGAGATAAGAGTTTACCTTACTTCCTTATCTACTATGTTATGAATACAATTTCAACTTGGGCTGTTGGTATCTTCTTCATCTCAAGTGATGATCCAACCGTTGAAAAAGGTGAGAAAAAAGATTTCAACTGGAAGAAATTACTTCCTGCTCCACTTGTTGGTTTCTTAGTTTCATTAGTATTCTTACTTCTAGCAATTCCTGTTCCAGAATGGATCAATAAGACCTTAGACATGGTCGGTGGTATCGTTACACCTATGTCACTTATCTACATTGGTATTATCTTAGCCGATGCTGGTTTGAAATCTATCAGATTTGACCGTGATACAATTCTTGCCTTAGTTGGTAGATTTATCGTTGCTCCTGTTATCATGATTGGTATCATCCTTATCGGTGGTTCAATGATGGGTTCAATGCCACAACTTGAAAGTAGCTCATTCATCATCCAATCAGCTGCTCCTGGTCTTGCCGTATTACCTATCCTAGTTGATCAATCGCATGGTGATGTCGACTACGCAACGAACTTGGTTACTACTTCAACCGTCTTGTTCGTAATCGTTGTTCCTATCTTGATGCAAGTTGCAAACTTGATCTAATTGATCATTAATAATAATCCAAAAAATCAAAAATTTATTGAAAACAATTCACATTCACACATTTAAAACAAAAAATCAGATCCTCCTCAAATAAATTTTAAAAAAAAGTCGTCAAACATTCTGCGGTTTGGCGGCTTTTTTGTATACTTATTATTTTGCTGGTGCAATTAAATCGATCAAACGGTTGACCAATTGAGTCACACGATTAGCATCATTGGCAATTACGTCGACCCCACGATTGTTGATCATCGTATGTGTTACTTGTAAAAGCCCAATTGAGTCAGTATCATCATTAAACTTAGCAATCGGTAAAGTTACATTGTGGTCATACATAGGAACATTACCCGCTTCAACTTTCACGATTTTAGCCCCTTCAGGCATACTGAGAATATAACTTTTGATTCGTTTAAGACTGAAATTATCTTGATAGAACCCATAAATAACTTCCAATTCACTGATAATAAACTTTATTTCATTATTCATTAGCTTCACTCCCACCTAATATCCTTATGATTAGTATCACGCAACTAACGTCAAATTGACAAGGGATAATCCTTATTTGCTTAGACTACGTTCTAGTGCCGCTTCTAAGCTTGGACCATAAGTTTCACCAAACAAATTCAAATGAGCCAATAAATAATATACTTGATACCAAATCATGCGCTGTTGCCATCCATTTGATAAAGGATAAATACTGTTATAACCTTGGTAAAACTCATCCGTGAATCCACCAAATAGCAAAGTCATAGCAATATCCATCTCACGATTGCCATAGAAAACATCGGGATCAAACAGGATTGGTTGACGATTTTTTTCAAATCCAACATTGCCGTTCCACAAATCACCATGAAGTAAACTTGGTACAATAGGATTCTTTTGATAATATTTGACAATCATATCTTTATAATCCGTAAATAATTTTTGCCGATAATTGTTCCAATATCCTTTTTCTTTAACTAATTTTACTAAAACATTCAGTCGTTGGCTGATATAAAAATCACTCCAATTACTTTGCCACTGATTGATTTTAGGATTCTTAGCATTTAAAGCATCATGATCTAAACCAAATTTAGGAGCGTGCTTTTGATGTAATTTAGCTACTAATTGACCTAAATCATATTGTGAACCAGTTCCAAAATCAACAAATTTTTGAATCAAGTATCCACAATTTTGAAAAGTACCAGTTCGAATAACCTTAGGAGCATTAGCAACTGTATTGATTAAATCTAGTCCTTCTTTTTCATGGTCAAAAAAACTAGCTTGATTGTTTGGTTGAACCTTTAAGAAGTACTTACCTTGGTCACTTTCAACAGCAAAAGCTAAATTAATATCACCACCTGATACTGGTGTAATTTGATAAATTTGACCTAAATTAAGTTCTTGATACCAACTTTCATCAATTTGCAAATTATCACTTCCTTAGTCATATCATAACAAAAAAACTGAGTACCCTATCCGCAGATGATAGAATACTCAGTTCTTTATTTTGTATTTTTGATTAAACGGGCGATGTTCTCTGATACTTGTTGAAGATTTTTATCAGTATCAGCAATGGCTTTGGATAAATCTTCTACCCCCGGAACACAAGTGAAGATAGCGTCAATACCCAAAGGATATAACTCAGAAATCTTTTCGCCGACGGAACCAGCGATGGCAATTACAGTCGCATTGGGATTGACAGCTTTAGTAGCCTTGGCAACCCCAATGGGAGTCTTGCCGAATTTAGTCTGAAAATCGATCTGACCTTCGCCAGTTATAACGACGTCAGCATCTTGCACAATATTTTTTAAACCGGTGTAGTCAACAACTATGTCGACCCCTGAGCGCATCTGTGAATTAGTGAAAGCCAAAAGTCCTGCCCCTAATCCACCAGCGGCACCGGCACCAGGTGTTTGCTCTAAATCTTTTCCTAGATCACGCTTTAAAACATCGGCATAATGCGATAGAGCTTCATCTAGGAAGTCAGCCATTTCTGGACTAGCACCCTTTTGTGGTCCAAAAACGTGACTGGCACCATTTTTACCAGTCAAAGGATTAGTAACGTCAGAAGCAATAATAACTTTGACATCCTTTAATTCTGGTAACATTTCAGAAATATCAATATGGTCAAGTTTTTTCAACATAGCACCACCATATTGTAATTCTTCACCTTTGTCATCTAACAATTTAGCACCTAAGGCTTGAGCCATTCCAGCACCACCATCGTTTGTGGCCGAACCACCGATTCCGATAATGATTGTCTTAGCACCTTTATTGATAGCTGACTTAATCAATTCACCAGTCCCAAAAGTCGTTGTAACATAAGGATTTTTGGTGAACTGATTGATAAATTGAATCCCACTAGCTTGGGCCATTTCGATGACAGCAACTTGGCCGTCATCAATCAGACCGTATTGAGCTTGTGTTTTGTTGCCTAAAGGATTAACCACGGTTTCAGTGACCATTTGACCATTTCTTGCGTCAACTAATGATTGGACTGTTCCTTCACCACCATCAGCCATTGGTACATTGACGAATTCGGCATCAGGATAAACTTTGGCAAAGCCCTTTTTCATTGATTGAGCAACTTGTTTGGCAGTTAACGAGTTCTTATATGAATCTGGAGCTAATACTATTTTCATTTATACGTCACCTCTAGAACAGATTTCCATACATCAATGTTGCAACAATTGTCATTGAAAGTCCAACTAACATTTCCCACAAAACAACACTCATTCTTTCTTTAAAGTGCATTTGAACTGCTTGGGCTGTGACGTGGAAATAATTACCATGTGGCAATTGATCGATTACTGTAGCACCGGTGTGAACCATTGCGGCTGCACCAGTTCCAGAAATTCCAAATGACATAATTGATTTGGCAAATGAGTTTGAAGCTAAGATAACACCAGTTGAGGTTGAAGCAGTTGCTGCAGCCATCAAAATACCAGCGATTGGAGCTAAGAAAGTACCAGAAATTCCAGTTGTTTGAACGATTTCAACTACTTTTTGTGGCAAGTTAGAAGCTGAAACTAAGCCAGCAATCGCACCAGCACCAATCAAAATCATTACTACATCTGTCATTCTAGCCAAGCCTTTAGCCATGTATTGCAAAAACTTCTTACCTTGACCCATGGCTAGAGTTCCAATCAAACCAGCAATTGGCAAGATATACATTGCATCAAGATTAAATGAAGCTAAGGCTTTAATTCCAAAAATATCTCCGACTGGTGTAATCAAAAGTAACACTACCGCTACCAAAGGTGTAACGATGGCAGCTTTTAAGCTTGGTAAATCATCTTGTTTCTTTGACTCAAATTTTTGATCATCTGGTACAAAAGAACCACGATGCTTAATTAAGGTAGCTAATAAAACTGTGACGATCAAACCAACAACTGCTGGTACGAAATCAGCAATCATTACTTGTGATAAATCAACATTGAATCCTTTAGCGGCCGCAATTGTATTGGGATTAGGCGAGATAACATTTCCTGCTTTACCTCCACCAGATAGAGCCACTAACAACGAAAGCTTACTGTAATGCATCTTTTGACCAACTTCTAGTGCAATTGGCGCTACAATCAAGACTGCTACCGGGATAAAGATCCCAACACCTGTCAAAACCATAGTTGAAAGTGCTAAAGCTAAAATTGCTAACTTATCGCTAAAATGATTCACGATATTAGAGGCAATAACGTTAGCGGCACCCGATTCCATCATGACACCAGCTAAAACTCCGGCTGCGATTACTCGAATAATCGTCCCCATAACACCGGAACTACCTTTGACAATCGTATCAGTTGTTTGTGTCAAAGACATTCCACCAACTAAACAACCAACGATTGCACCAAAGATCAAAGCATAAACTGGATTAACTCTAAATAGAATCAAACCAATTGCTAAAAGCAACCCCAAAAGAGCTGCCCACCATGCAATAACCATCCTAAATTAACACCCTTTCCTAACTTCTCTAGCCAATTGTTAAATAATTAACAATTGAGCAACGTGTGTATAATACCTTTTTGCTTTTTTAAAATCAATGTACACATGCACAAATTATAATGTCAAAATGATGAAAATTTATTTTTTTTAGCTGATAAATCAATGTTTTATTGCTTAAAAATATTGTAAAATAAATATATGCACAATTTCATGCTTCACGTTTTCATTAAAGTTTGAATATTTTTTAACAAGGAAGAATACTATTATGAAATTAGACCCGAATCTGGCACAGTCTATCGTTGATAAAATGATGAAGAGTGTGCCTTACAACATTAATATGATGAACGAAAAAGGAATTATTATTGCCAGTGGCGATAAATCTCGAATCCATACTTTACATATTGGTGCCGTTGATACTATTCAAAGTGGAAAAACTAAACCAATGATCCAGTCTTTTGGTAAATATGGTCAACCCGGAGTTAACATCCCCGTACAATTTAATAATGAAACGATTGGCGTTATCGGTATTACTGGGGATCCTGAAAAAGTTACTCCTTTAGCTTCATTATTGAAAATCTCGACCGAGTTGTTGATCTCACAAATTAATAACACCAAAGTTGAAGGTCGTCGTAAAGAAAGCTTGAACCATTTCTTATATGAATGGACTAATACTGAAGACGCTTCGGTAAACGATGAATTACAGTTACGAGCTGAAACTTTAAACATTGATTTATCAATCAATCGATATATTGTTTTGATTGAAACAGATGATTTAAACGAATTACAAATTAGTCCCTTTGACTTCTCTTTCAAGAAAACTCCCGGGGAATTTTTGTTAATTGTTAGAAATGAAAATGATTTAAATAGATATCTTAAATTCAGCAAAGAAAATCGGCTAATGATTGGTATCAGCGATAAATTAACCAATCTTAAACGTGCTGTACGCCAAGCTTCAGATACTATTACCGTTAGTAAAGAATTGCAACTAGATGGCTTCTATCATTTTAAAGAGATTCGCTTCCTCAACCACATTCTTGATAGTAATTTATATTCAAAAAAAGCCTTGAGCGTGTTTAAAAGCTTTCTCAAGACTAAATCTGGTTTAGAACTAATTGACACCATCGATTGTTATTTCAAGCATAACGGCAATGTAACGGAAACCTCTAAAGCTTTAAACGTTCACCGTAACACTACTAATTACCGTCTCAATAATATTTCAGAGTACTTTGGTTTAGATTTAAAAGATTTAACCGATGTGTTGCAATTATACGTTAATTTCCTTTATTTCAAAAAATACCAATATGAGCATCGCTAAAAATTGATATTTTCTGACAAATTGCTTATTATTCTAGTGAATAAATTCGTATTGTGAGGTTTATCAAATGGCATTAATGAATTTGAATTACAGAACTAATTATTTACACACGTACTTCAAAACGACTGTGGTAATTCCAGATACAAATGAAACTGAATATACAACAGTTTGGTTGTTACATGGCTACACTGGAGACGATACTGCCTGGATCCGTCATGTCAATATCGAACAAATTGCTCGTGAACACAATTTTGCGATAATCATGCCTGAAGCGAGAAATTCATTTTACTCTGATTCTAATTTCATACCTTATTATTCCTATTTCATCGATGAATTCATCCCTAAAATGCAGCATCTCTTACCTATTTCAAAGGACAGATCGAAAAATTATATCGTAGGTTCCAGCATGGGTGGTTACGGAGCTTTGAAAATTGCTTTTAAGAATGATGATAAATTCAGTAAAGTCGCTGCCCTATCACCAATTACTGATATCGAACATTTCCGTAATAATCCGAAAAGTCCGATGGCTAAAGCTACTTTTGACAGTATCTTCGATAGTCCAGAAAAAATAGCTAAGAATCAATTGACTAATATTTACAACAATCGCCAACCTAAGCAAGAGATTTTAACCTTATGTGGCGATCAGGATTTCATGCATGAAGATAACGTTATGTTCAAAAATTTCTTATCAATTCACGCCAAAGGTCGTTACACTTGGATGCCAGTCGAGGGAGACCATTCTTGGAACACTTGGAGTCAAAATATCAACCGTGTCTTTGATTGGCTAGAAAAATGAGCACAAAAAAACCGCTAATTTGAAGTTAGCGGTTTTTTATTTTTACCAAACGAACAAGCCAACGAATGCAGCCGACAATAGTGATACCAAAATACCTGATAGCAACATGTAACCAACATTCTTAGAAATAGCATCATTCTTTTCTTTATCAACGATACCCTTGAAACATCCGATAATCATTCCCAAAGTTGAGAAGTTAGCGAATGATGTGATGAAGACTGTTAAAACAGCCTTGAAGTGAGGATCAAAGTCTTTAATGATACTTGTAACTTTACCCATTACAACGAATTCATTAGTAACTAATTTTGTTCCCATGTATTGAGCCATTTGGAATGAATCATGACCATTCAAACCAAGCAACCAAGCAAATGGATACATTACGATACCCAAGATGTGTTCTAGTGTTAGCCATGGATTAACTAATTGTAAAATCTTATCGATCAAAGCTGCCAAAGCAACGAATGCGATAACATTAGCAGTAATAATCAAAATCAAACGACCAGCACCAAGGATTGAATCGCCAAGGAATGAGAAGAATGGTTCTTTCTTACCATCTTCACCATGAAGCTTAGCAATAGTATCTTCTTCTGGTTCAACTGTAACAGGATTCAACAAACTTGTTACGATAATTGCATTAATAATATTGATAGGAATAGCTGTTAAAATAAATTGACCTGGCATCATTTGGATGTATGATCCAATGATTGAGGCTGTAACACAACTCATTGACATCATTGCCAAAGTAACGTTACGTTGTGCTTTGATTTGTTTTAATTGCAAACTTGATACAGCTAAAGCTTCCGTATTACCTAAAAACATCATTTCAACGGCAAAAAATGATTCAAACTTAGGTTGACCAGTAATGAATGACAATCCTTTACCGATCCACTTAATAATAAAAGGTAGAACTCCAATATATGTCAAAATGTCAAACAATGGCACAATCAACAAAATTGGTAATAGAGCACTAGTTACGAAGTCCATGCTCTTCACATGAACCCAACTAGGTAGAGCAAATTCGATCCCAGTATATGCAACTTGAACTAGCCAATTAAAACCATCAGCAGCCCCCGAGACGATTGCACGACCGGCACCAAAACTAGTTAGAAACCATGCCAAGAACAAGTTCAAAACGACCATGATGGCAATTGATTTCCATTGGATTCCTTTGCGATTCTTCGAAAAGAGGAACCCGATGCCTAGAAAAACAAAAAGACCTAAAATATTAACTACTAGGTACATACTCATCTATACTTAACCCCTTTTTTTATTTGAAGTCAGAATTAGTTAAACTTTTCACTTCTTTTTTTATATTACATGGCAAAAAACTCTTTGTAAATGAATTTTTACAATTCGGCACAATTAAATCGTCTTCATTTTATAATTAATAGGATTGGCTTTATAATAGTAATGTTATCCCTTACAATATTATGTTTTATAATTACCGATTTAATATCGAAAGCGAGGAATAGTTTTGAAATCAATTACATTCAATCATCAAAATACTTCTGCCATTGGTATGGGTACTTGGCACATCGGTGAAGGCAACCACGCTAGAACTGAATCAGAAATGGCAGCTTTAAAATTTGGCCTTGACCATGGAATCAACGTCATCGATACAGCGGAAATGTATGGAGAAGGTAAATCGGAGACTTTGATTGGCAATGTCATTAAAGATTATTCACGCTCAGACTTTCAATTAATCTCAAAGTTCTATCCATTCCACGCTACACCGAAATTAATTGAGCAAAGTCTTAAAGCCAGTCTCAAACGATTGCAAACTGACTACCTAGACCTTTATTTATTACATTGGCGTGGTCAAACTCCATTGGCAGAAACGGTTGAAGGCTTAGAAAATATGGTCCAAGCTGGCCTGATCAGAAACTGGGGTGTCTCCAATTTTGATATCGAGGACCTCAAAGAATTAAATGCTCTACCTAACGGTAAAAATTGCCGCATTAATGAAGATCTCTACAATATCGGCAGTCGTGGTATTGAGTATTCCATCTTGCCTTGGCAAAAAGAGCATGATATGTCATTTATCGCCTACTCACCTTTTGGTTCAGATGGCAGTGAATATTTAAAGATTGCCCCTGTTATTCAAGAAATGGCCAAGCAAAAACATATCACGGCTTACCAACTATTATTAGCTTGGGTAATTAGAAATCACGACTTATTGAGCATCCCTAAATCTTCTTCTGTTGAACATATGAAACAAAACATCGAAGCTGTCGACGTTAGTTTTTCAGCGGATGAATTGGAACTACTCGATAAAACTTATCCAGCTCCTGAAAGTGAAAAACCACTTGATACGATTTAAAATGCAAACTAAAAACCAGTCCATTGATTTGGGCTGGTTTTTAGTTGCCTAACTACAATTTTGATGGATTATCATCTTATCAAAAATAAATATACTGATATCTAATACTCGATATCTAAATTTAAGTTTTCTCCATTTGTTGCAATTACTCGTTTATACCAATTAAATGATTTCTTTTTACTACGCTTTAAACTTCCATTTCCTTGATTGTCACGGTCAACATAAATAAAGCCATAACGTTTCTTCATTTCACCAGAACCGGCACTAATTAAATCAATGCAGCCCCAAGATGTATATCCTAACAATTCAACTCCGTCATATTCGACAGCATCTTCCATAGCTTTAATATGACTTGCCAAATATTTAATACGATAATCATCATAAATTTTTCCATTTTCATCAGGTTTATCTACAGCACCTAGACCATTTTCAACAATGAATAGTGGTTTATGATATCTGTCATATAAATCAATCATTGTGATTCTTAATCCTAGTGGATCAATTTGCCAACCCCATTCCGATTGTTCCTTCAAATATGGATTTTTTACAGAGTCAAAAATATTACCAGTAGTCATTTGGGCAACTTTTTCATTAGCAGTCGCAACTCTAGACATGTAATAAGAAAATGAAACAAAATCTACAGTATTATCAGATAACAATTTCAAATCACCTTCATGCATATCTATCCGCAAATTTTCTCTTTCAAACATATCTAATACATATTTTGGGTATTTACCACCTGCTTGAATATCAGAGAAAAAATAATCTTCCCTATCACTTGCTATCGCGGCATAAACATCTTTTGGATCACAACTATATGGATAATATTTTCCCGCTGCTACCATACAGCCTATTTGATTATTCTTATCAATTTCGTGAGCCATTTTAGTTGCTTTAGCACTTGCTACTAGTTCATTGTGAGCTGATTGATAAAGAACTTGCTTCTTTTCTCTTTCATCTAAATCACCGACATATAAGCCTGCTCCCATGAATGGTGCGTGAAAAATCATGTTGATTTCATTAAATGTTAACCAGTACTTAACTAATCCTTTGTATCTTGTAAAAAGAACTTTACAAAAATTAAGATAATAATCAATCATCCGACGATCTCGCCATGAACCCATCTTCTTTACTAAATGCATTGGCGTATCAAAGTGAGAAATGGTCACTAATGGTTCAATTCCATACTTTTTACATTCTTTAAAAATATTCTCGTAAAACTTTAATCCAGCTTCATTAGGCTCATTTTCGTCCCCATTAGGAAAGATTCGTGTCCAAGCGATAGACATTCTATAAACACTAAATCCCATTTCGGCAAACATTTTTATATCCTCTTTATAATAATGATACATATCAATGGCATTGAGTGCAGGATAAAAATGTTTATCATCAAAATCAAACATCTTTTGCTCGCCCATGACGACTGATCTTCTGTCATCACCTAATGGTAACAAATCAACGTTTGCTAAACCTCGATTGTCCAGATTATAACCACCTTCTGATTGATTAGCAGCTGTAGCGCCACCCCATAAAAAAGTTTTTGGTAAAGACATTTTAATTTCCTCCTTGAATATCAAAAATTGGCATTGAAGATTCAATTTCTTGTGATTTATTATTTTCTACTATTTTCTTACCAGTCGAATCAAGATTTGTTACGACAATTGGAGTCGTTAAATCATAACCTTGCTTTTGGATAAAAGGCATATCAAATTTCAATAACAATTGTCCAGCTTTAACGTGTTCACCTTGTTTGGCAATTTTTTCAAAGCCCTTTCCTTCTAATTTGACAGTATCTAAGCCAATGTGAATTAATATTTCATCCCCAGAATCAGATAATAAACCAATCGCATGGCCGGTTTTATACATAACCTGAACAGTCCCATCTACAGGGGAGTAAACCTTTCCTTCAGATGGCTCAATTGCAATTCCATCTCCCAATAATTTATCAGCAAAAGTAGCATCTTTTACTTGTTCCAATGGAACTACCTTACCTTTAATTGGTGCTAAAACTGAATGATTATTTAATTTAATAGAATTACCGTTGTCTTCTGTTTCTTCTTTGTAAGATAACCAAGTAAATATAAAGGCGGCAATGAATGATACAACAGCAACTATTAATGCATAAATAATATTTGCTGGATATTTCTTAGAAACAAATGAAACCATAGCAATAACACCGGGTGAAACGGCGGCAAAAATCTTTAAATGCAACAAACCTACTAGAACGCCACCAACACCTGAACCAAGCATTGCAGATCTTAAAGCTTTTTTATTTTTTAATAAAACACCGAATAATCCTGGTTCTGTGATTCCTGCCAATCCAGCTGAAACGGCTGAGGAATAAGCTAATGATTCCTTTTTACCATCTTTAGATTTAATTCCAACTACTAAGACAGCAGCAGTAATTGAAAAATTCATTGCTAACATCATTGGCAAAAATAATGGATCATATCCAACTTTGGCAAAACTCGATAAATAAATTGGATCGAAAGCATGATGTAATCCAGCGATTACCAATAAAGGTAGAAATGCTGCGACGATTCCCATTGTCAACCATGGTACATAATTTGTCATAGTAGTTGTGATAATACTTAATCCTTGACCAATAATGGCACCAATAGGTGCGAAAATCACTAGTACAATTGGAACAGTGATTAGTAAGGATAACATCGGATTAAGAATTGTCTTACTCCAATTAGGTGTAAATTTATCGACTAGTGGAATTATTAAAGATAAGATCCATGTTGCCAACAATGGAGGAATGATTGTTGATGCATATGTTGTGCTATATACAGGCACATTTAAAAAAGTAACATCCCCTTTAGCAAGCGTGGAAATTAAGTTTGGATGGATTAAAAAGGCCGATACAACAATCGATAAAGCTGGATCGGTTTTCAACTTCTTAGCAGCAGTATATGCAAGAACCAAAGGTAAGAAATAAAAACCTGTATCACCTAAAATAGTCAATAAATTATAAGTAGAATTATGTTGCACTCCAATTAGATCAAGGATAACTAAAAGAAGTTTTATCATACCACTACCAATAATTACCCCTAGGGCAGCTGTAATAGATGATGAAAGATAATCAAGTATATTTTTGAATATAACTTTTGGTGTTAATTTCTCCTTAGGCTTTGAGTCTGATTCCATTGAATCTCCATCTTTTATATTATCTGGCAAAGCGGCAAAAACATTGGTCACATCACTTCCAATTATGACTTGATATTGACCACTTTGACTCATTACACCTTTGACGCCATCAATCTTTTCTATTTCTTTTCCTTTCGCTTTAGATTCATCTTTTAATCCAAAACGTAATCTAGTCATACAATGAGTTACATAATCGATATTCTTTGTTCCACCGACATCTTTCAATATTTTATCGGCTGATTTTTTATAATCCATTTTTCCTCCTGAAAGAACAAAAACCTAAACCAAGCCCAGTTAACTAGACTTTGATTTAGGTTTTGCTCTTAACGATTACAATCCTATTATTTAATTTTCAGTAATTACTCGATTGATGTGAATTGTTAAGTATGATAACTCGGCATCAGTCAAATCGTAATTCAATTCCTTCTTAACGTATTTACTAATTTTTAATGAGCATTTGAATTCATTAGGGTAAGTCTCTTTGATCATATTGAATAGTTTGTCATCATTATCTGGTAGTGGCTGATTCGTCATAACTCTTTGGATAAAGAATTTAAGATGGGTCATAAGTCGTTCATAAGCCAAACTGGTATCTGACAATTCAACATGAAATGTGTATTGAATTATTCCTAATATTTCTTTTATAAGCTTAGTCATCCCGACTGTATAATCCATAGAACTGTCTAATTCTGCATTTACTAGATGTAAAGCAATTGTTACTGCTTCATCATCTGGTAAACGTGTGCCAGTTCTTTTTTCAATAATGTTCAGTCCTTCTTTACCAATCAAATATTCATGATTGTAAAAATGCTTAACTTCCCAAGATAATGCATTACCAAAATCCATACCTTTTTTGAAACGTTGAATTGCAAAATGAATATGATCAGTTAAAGCAACATAAATACTGTCGCTTAGTCTTTTGCCTAATGACAATTTTGCATACGAAATGATTTCATCACTGGCTTGCAGTTCTTGCATTGGAACATCTTTCAAAAGTAATTTGAATCTATCAACACTTGCAGAAGCATTCAAAGCAAAAACCTTATCAATTTTTGCTTGAGGAATAATGTCTCCACCAGTTTTGTTGAATCCCAATCCTTTACCCATAACAATTACTTCATTGCCGTCTTGAGTTGACGTAACAATATTGTTATTGATTACTTTAACTATTCTCAAGAGATATTCCCCTTTCCCTGTCCAAAAAATAAAACCCAGTTATCCCCTCTACAAGAGGTATAACTGGGTTTAGCTCATAAATTTACTTTTATGATAACAATCCCGATATTTAAATATTCTAGAATATTAAGATTGCCTACTTGAAGTCACAATCTATAAATTATAGTAACATAAAATATGAATTTTGCAATAGCGCTTACATTGGTTTAGGTAATTTTAATTTGGCTTTTATTCTAACAACGCCAACACGATGAAAATCCTTGCGGATAAAAAATAATGATTTTTTCAAAAAAGACATCCAAACGGATGTCTTCAATGCTTGTAACAATCATTGATTGATAACTTCTAAAATCTGTTTACGGAAAGAGTCAATTTTTCGTTCAATGTTAAAATCATCAAGTGTTTCTATATCGATATTTTGAAAAGGATTATCCAAGATTTCTACAATCTTTTTATCATGAGAATTCATGATAGCAATCCTGTTGCCACAACGAATAGCTTCATTCAAATCGTGGGTAATCATGAAGATGCTCGTATCTTCCTTGTGCCAAATGTCTAAAATCAATTGTTGCATCTTTGCTCTAGTAAAAGCATCCAAAGCTCCAAATGGTTCGTCCATCAGCAACAATGGTGATTTATTGGCCAAAACTCGAGCAATCGCTACCCTTTGTCTCATCCCCCCAGATAGTTCAAACGTCTTTGCATCTGCTTGATCACTCAGGCCAATCAAATCTAATAAATAAGCAACTCTTTGTTTAATTTGTTCTTTAGAGAAATTTCGAGATTTCAAACCAAAGCCGACGTTATCTTTTACCTTCAACCACGGATACAACGAAGAATTTTGAAAAACTACTCCTCGCTGCCAATCTGGACTGGTAATTGGTTGGTCGTTCATGGTCAAGGTGCCACTTGCCGGAATAAATCCAGCTAAAGCCTGCAAAATTGTACTCTTACCACAACCTGAGGGTCCAACTAAGACGAAAATCTCATTCTTCTCAATCGAAAAATTAGTATCAACTATTACTGATTCATCGGTTTTTTTATATTTAATATTTAAATGATCAGCTTTAATTAACGCCATTTTCACCCTCCTGATAAACGAATTTTCTAAATTGCTCTAATGTCGGTGCATAACTGATAGTTTGCTGTCCATACATAAATTTACCAGCTCTTTGCATTTCAATCACAAATTGTCCTAAGTTGCCAGCTTGACCTAGGTATTCTTCTGAATATTCCGCCTTTAACGATGGCCACTGGGTTCCTCGCATTTGTTTGTCGGCATCACTTGCACTGATACCCGTCTGCTTAGCTGCTGCCTTGACAGTCTCCTTATAATTATTTTTTCGTAATTGATGTGTTCTTGCCAAGACAGAAACAAATTTTTTAACGTCTTGTGGATGCTTTTTTAGAAACACTTTGCTGACTAAGGTAATATTTCCTGTCGAATAACCAGCTTTTGACAAATCAGAACTATCGACTAACACTTTGCCATCAGCTTGCAATTGCGACAAAGTTGGTTGCCAAGTATAGGCTGCATCAATATTGCCACGTTTCCAAGCTGCCACGATATTTTGCGTATCCATATCCAATAGTTGGACCTTATTTTCTAAACCCACTTTTTTCAAAGTTATCATCAAACTGTAATGCGAAGTCGATGCAAATGGCGTAGCGATTTTTTTACCTTTTAAATCTGCCAGAGAGTTAATACCTGATCCCTTTTTGACAATTAGACTTTCGTTGGCACCACACATCTCATTTATCCATAGTAATTTCACCGGAATGCCAGCTGTTAAAGCTACGATACCATTAGTATCACCCATCGTCGCAAAATCAACTCCACCTGACATTAAAGCTTTATTCGCATCTACTCCAGAATCAAATGTAATAAAGGTGATTTTCTTATTAGGAAATTTTTCTTTAAAGAAGTTTTTATTTCTCGCAACAGCTACATCGTTAGGCGTATTAAGAATACCGATTCTAATTTCATTTTTGGGAACTTTATCTTTTGAAGAACATCCACTCAAACACAATGGTATAAAAAGCAACAAGGTCATTAGAACGAAACGTTTTAAATTTTCCATTACTCTTTACCCTTCCAGAAAATCCATTTTCTTTCGAGCAATTGTAAAATCCAATCTAACAACAGACCTAGACCTCCAAGAATAAAAATCCCCAAAAACATTACGCTACCCTTCAAATATTTGGAAGCATCAATGACCATCCAACCAATTCCTGAGGTTGAAGCAACCATTTCTGCTGCAACTAATGTCGAAAAGGAAACTCCCATGGCAGTTCTAATTCCAGTGAATATATCTGGCAAAGCGCCAGGAAAAATAACCCACTTAAAAATTGACCACTTGCCAGCACCTAAAGATTTCGCACTCAAAACGTAATCCTTATTCAAGTGACGAACTCCTTCGACACAAGCAATATAAATAGGTGCGAAAGCCGCTAAGTACAGCAAAATTATTTTTGACCCTTCACCGATTCCTAACCAAAGTATCAAAATCGTGTAATAAGCTAATGGTGGAATGGGACGATAGAACTGAATCAATGAATCGATGATTGCATGAACCCACTCCGACATTCCTGAAGCTAATCCCAAAGGTACCGCAGTAATTATCGCCAAAATCAAAGCTGAAAATAGTCTAAATAAGGTAATTCCCAGATGTTGCCAAAATGAAATGTTGTTATAACCATGAGTCAAGATGCCAGTGAATGTAAACCAAACATCTTGTGGCGATGGAAAAAGGATTGGCGAAACTAATTTTAGATTGGTTACCACAAACCAAATCAATAACAAGACAATCCAAACACTACTCGTTATTAGTCTAGATTTTTTCTTCATTCCACCACTCCTCTAATTTTTACAACAAATCAAAACGATAATTTGTCACGATTGGTTTACGATCTGTTGTTTGATCTTTAAAGTATTCATACTCGCACAATCCTAAATATGAACCATCAATATTAATAATATTATTATATCCTCGATTGTTTAAAGCACGAACCATATTGTAGCTACGTTGTCCCGTTAGACAGTGTACGTATACTGGACGATCAGTTGGAATCTCATCTAATCTTTGACGGAATTGGCTCAAAGGAATATTAACAGCTGATTTGATGTGTCCTTCTTCATATTCTTCTGGTTCACGTGCGTCAATAATGAAAGCACCTTTTTCGACTAATTTACGAACGTCTTGAACTTGGACCTGTTCAAATTCACCATTCAAAACGTTTTCTGCAACTAAGGCTGCCATATTAACAGCATTCTTGGCAGTACTGAACCATGGTGAGTAGCAAACTTCCAAATGTGTTAAGTCCGAAATATGCCCATGCATAGAAATCATTGTCGAAACAATGTCAATTTGCTTATCAACATCGGATTCGCCTAAGGCTTGAGCACCTAGAACTTCTCCGCTTGGATAACCAAAGATCAATTTGAAGTACAGTGGCGTAGCATCAGGCATGATGCCAACACGACTCTTTGGAATTACTACCGCTGTTCGATAATCAATACCGTCCTTTTGACATTCATTTTCGGTCAAACCTGTAGATGCAACGTTAATACCAAAGACATGGATTGCTTGTGATCCAATAACTCCTTTATTTTCAACTGTTCTACCATAAATATGGTCAACCGCATCTCTTGCTTCCATTTGTGCTGGGAATGCTAAGGCTAAACGAGTTTTCTTACGAGTAATCATATGACTCACCTCGATAGCATCACCGACTGCATATACGTTAGGAATAGAAGTTCTGTATTGATGATCAACTGCAATACCACCAGTTAAACCTAGTTTACAGCCAATCTTAGTTGCTAAAGCAGTATCAGGTTTAACACCGATTGCCATGATAACAACCTGTGATTTGATTTCGCGACCTGAACCGAGTTTGATATGGTCATCGGTAATTTCTGCTAGTCCATCATTTAAGACTACATTTACACCATGATCGTAAAGTTCTTTATGAACTAATTCCGCAAAATCATCATCAATTGTTCCCATTACGTGACCAGAAGCTTCAATTAAGGAAACATTCTTATCAGTTTGAGCTAAGTTTTCGCAAACTTCCAAGCCAATGAATCCACCACCGATGATAGCAACATCAGTAACTTTATTGACTTCCAAATAAGTCTGGATTTTCTTGATGTCGACTACATTTCTAACTGAAAAGACATTATCCTTGTCGATGCCTTTGATACAATTTGGCATGATTGGGTTAGCACCTGGTGATAGGATTAATTCATCATAAGGTACCTTCTTCAATTCACCTGTTTGAGTATTTTTAACTTCTACTTCTTTTTTATCAGTATCAACGTCGGTTACTTCAGAATTTACTTCAGCATCGATATCATATTGATTCTTGAATTGTTCTGGTGTCATCAAAACAATACTGTCGGCATTTGGAATAACACCACTCAAATGATATGGCAATGAACAGTTTGAGAAAGATACATTAGGCCCTTTTTCAAACATCGTAATTTCAGCAAATTCATCCAAACGACGGGCTCTAGCGGCTGAAGAAGCACCTCCGGCAACTCCACCTACGACGACAATTTTTTTATTATCCATTATTATATCCCCCTAATATCCGTAAATAGTTTTAGACAACTTGTTACCAATAATTCCACCTAACACTAAGGCTGCCAAGAAAATCCAACCAGAAACTGAGAATTGAGCAATTGGAGTATAAAGAGCTCCAACATTACATCCATTAGACAATCTAGTTCCGAACCCCATTGTGAATCCACCTAGTGCAAATAAGGAAGCACTCTTGAAATTCAAAGTAGAAACGGAATGCATAGTTTGCTTAAATAATCCAGCTGTGAAAATGAAAATGATAGCTCCTAAGAAAATACCCATATTTTGAACCGTCACACCATTAGCTAAGAATGGTCCCGAATAAACAGCAGCTGGTTGATGAGTAAAGTTTGCTAATGATGTAGCAGAAACACCAAAGATGTTAAGAACCTTTCCAAACCAGAAACCATAAGGAGTTGATGCTCCCCAGCCTGATTTAGTTAGTCCCATCATCAAAACAAAAATAATTGTCATCCCCACAGCGCCTTGTTTCAAAGTCCAAGGTTTCTTGAATAAAACGTTATAAGTTGATTCGCTACCCATAGTGAAATTAGCAATGTCCTCGTCTTGAGGACTATCTTGAACACGTTCTGAAGGTACGCCAGAATAAGTATTTTTTTGACGGCGCTTTTTTTCATAAAGATAAGAAAGATAAATAACAAAACTAACCAAAAGTGCTGTTAAAACTACCGCTCCAAGATATCCATCTAATCCGTCCCATTTAAACCAGTCGGGCATATAAATACCTTGTGCAAATTTTTTACCAGTGGCTGAAGTTGCAATTGAGCCCTTGATCCATGATTGTGTGGCTTGAAGTGGAAAACCTAGGAACACTCCTAAGCAGAAGAAAACTAAAGTTACGCCGGCTCTTGGTAAATCTGTTGCCAAATCCGTCATAACGCCTGTTGCACAACAAGATGAAAATGCCATTCCAAATCCGAACAACAAACCACCCAAAATCAAACCCAAGTTAATCGGATTAATCGACAATGCATAAGTTGTTAAATCCTTTGTAAACATTAAGAATGTAACGTTGGCAATTGCAGTGATTAAAAACATGAACATCATTGTTCTCATCAGTTTAGTCGAACCAGTTTTATAAGCTCGATTAACACTCCCTGCAAATCCCGTATAAGATCTAGATAATATGTACCCTAGTGCTAAGCCCATCAAAAGTCGTAAATAATGCATATTCGATGGCAAAACAAATGGTGCACCGATAATTAAAATAAAGAATAAAACAAAACCTATAGCCTTATCCCACTTGATAGGGTTCGGTTCTATACTTCCATCTACATTTTCCATAATATAGCCCCCTAACTTATTTTTATGCTTTTAATGTAGCATAGAATTTATTTATACGTTACTTAAATTAACGCAATTTTGCTCTTGTTTTATTGTGAATTTTTTATTATATTAAAAATATCAATCACTCATAATTGGTATTTTTGCAATCATAACAGGATTTCTATTTCATAATTATTTCACAATGTTCATGTGTTATTATATTTATATATTCATTAATAAATATTTTTTATATTGAGGAGAAACCGCTATGTTTAGGGACATCATTGCATTTCAAAAAGTATACGAAACTCGAAGTATCACTCGGGCAGCTAAAGAATTATATGTGACGCAACCGACTGTTTCGATTCAAATTAAAAAACTAGAAAAAGAACTAGGCGTTCAATTATTTAAGCGTAATGGCAACAAACAACTCATTCCCACTGAAAATGCTAACCGTTTTTATCGTGATTCACAGTTAGTCTTGAATAGCTGGGAAAACTCACTCAATCACTTAGTAAAAAAACACAAAAGTAATCGTATTAAGTGTGTAATTGGAGCTTCACCAACTACTGCTAGCCACGTTCTACCACCATTAATGCAAAGCCTCAAAAGATATCTCAATTACTTTGACTTTCAATTGATAACTGGAGATTCAGAAAAAATTCTAGAAGAAATTATCAAACGTGAAATTGACTTTGGAATAATCGAAAAACCTATCGTAACTCATGAAATCGAACAAATTTCATTTGCTACTGACGAAATGGTTTTAGCTGGCGATATTGATAATCCTGAATGGATAGTTGGCAAACCCGGGTCTACTCAACGAGAATATTCTGACAAATACTTCAACGAGCACCACTTGCGCCCTACAAAAATAATCAAAGTATATGACAATGATCTCATTATTAAACTCATTTCAAGAAATATCGGCAAAGCTATCATTTCTAAACGTTCAATCACTAATAGCCTGTTGCCATATCAACAATTATCGAACGATTTCTGCAATGAATTTTATTTGATCAACCCGAAACTTTCTAATTCAAATGAAATTCAAAAACTGATTCAGCTAGTCAAAACGTTGTTACCGCAATTACGATTTTAATTTTTACATGAAAAAGGACACCCAAATTTGGATGTCCTTTTGCTTACTTCAAAACATATTTTTCAATTGCTTCCGCTACACCATCGTGATCATTATCAGCTACTACAACATCGCTCAAATCTTTTACTTTCGGAATGGCATTGCCAACAGCAACACTGAATTTTGCAGTTCTAAACATCGGCATATCGTTATCATAATCCCCAATAGCCATGACTTCTTTGGGACTGATTTTTAGATATTTAGTTAATCTTTCTAGAGCATTTCCCTTGTTGACATCTTTTGGAAAAATCTCCAATTCTTTTTCACTCGTTTGAACGACAAAATAATTACTATCATATTGTTCATGTACTAGCTTCAAAACTTCTGGTAACTTATGCTTTCTAGTTTTTAATAATACTTTGACGATACCTAGTTTTGGATTTAGCATGTGTTTTTCAATCCAATCTTGATACGACTGATATAGCGTTCCGGTATTATCAATAAATTTGTAATGGATTTTTTTATCCGTTAAGAAGCGGGCAATTTCTTCACAATTTTCATTCTTCAAAGTCCGTTGATAAAGGACCTCTTGATCGTAGTTTTGAATAACGCTACCACCATAACAAATCATATATTGATCTGACTCGTTGATTCCTAAAACCTTGGCACTGTCAATTATCCCATCGTAAGCTCGACCTGAACAAAGTACTATATAAACTCCCTTTGATTTAGCTTCTTGAATTGCCTGAATATTTTTTTGAGAAACCTTCTGTTTGGAATTCAAGAGCGTACCATCCATATCGATTGCAATTAATTTATAACCCATACATAACACTCCTTAAATTACTCTTTCTATTAAAATTGTAATCCAAAATAACGATTTTGTTATATAGAGTTAATAGACAATTGGGATTGTTAAATATTTTTTTCGGCATTGATGACCTCAACGACATCACTTGCGCATTCACTGCCTTTATTACCAGCTTTCCCCCCAGCTCGATTCAAAGCTTGCGACATATCATTAGTAGTCAAGATACCATACATGACTGGAACTTCACCATTTAAGGATACTTGACTGACTCCGGCTGCCGATTGAGAACAAACATAATCAAAATGAGCGGTCTCACCTCTGACAACTGCTCCTAAAGTAATGATTCCATCAACTTGACCACTATTTGCCAATTTTTTTGCCATTCGAGGAATTTCAAAAGCTCCTGGAACTTTAATAATCGTGATATCTTCTGTATCAACATTAAGTTGTTCCAGTTTATCCAACGCACCAGACAATAACTTATTGGTAACTACTTCATTAAATTTAGCAACTACGATACCAATTCTTAACCCTTGACCGTTCAAATTTCCGTTAATTTGTTTCATCCTAATCTACCTCGTTTAATAAATGATTGAATTTTTGTTTCTTCGTTCTTAAATAATCAATGTCATTAGCATTGGGTTTCGTTTCTAAAGCTATACGATTTACTTTTAAATCAAATTGCTCCAGTTGCTTTAATTTTTCAGGATTGTTTGTCAATAAATCAACTGATTCGACGCCTAGCTCTTCCAAAATTGCTAAAACAATGCGATAGTCCCTTTGGTCAGCTTTAAAACCAAGTTTCAAGTTAGCTTCAACCGTATCTAAACCTTCATCTTGTAATTGATAAGCACGTAGCTTATTGATTAAACCAATGCCTCGGCCTTCTTGATGCAAATAGATTACGGCACCACTGCCATTTTTTTCAATTCTTTGAAGTGATTGCTCTAATTGTTCACCACAATCACAACGCCTTGAACCTAAAATATCTCCAGTCAAACATTCTGAGTGGACTCGCAATAATAAATCAGACTTATTTTCAATTTGGCCTTTATAAATTACTAAGACTGGCTCATCTTTGTAAGTAAATGATTTCAGGCGGAAATGACCAAATTTTGTCGGCAGATCAACATCTGATACTGCTTGCAAAATATTAAAATTCTTTAAATAGCGATAATTGATAATATCAGCAATCGTAATAAACGCTAAATTATTTTCTTGAGCAATTTGTTTTAATTGAGGTCTTCTAGCCATGCGACCGTTCTCTCTAACTACTTCACAAATATAAGCTACCGGTGTTACTTGAGCAATTTTAGCCAGATCAATCGCTGCTTCAGTATGACCGTCTCTTTCAATCACACCATTATCTCTAGCAATCAGTGGGAAAATATGACCTGGATGATAAAAGTCATTGGCGTCATTTGATTGAGCTAGTTTCTGAATCGTTTTAGCACGATCAAAGGCTGAAATTCCTGTCGTGGTTTCTTTACTATCAGTACTTACAGTAAAAGCTGTTCCAAAAGCATCGTGTGATTTAGTCATCGGATGCAAGTTTAATTTCTCAGCAACTGATTTAGCCATTGGCACACATAATAAACCACGGGCATGCGTAATCATGAAATTAACGTTTTCTGGAGTGACGAAATCTGCCAACCCGACCATGTCTCCTTCAGCTTCTCTTTTTTCAGAATCGGCGACAATTATCAGTTTTCCTTGTTTCAAATCTGCTATTGCCCGTTCAACTTTGGCAATGATTTCATTATTTTTCATTTGGATAGCTCCGTTTCAAATCTTTATAAATGTATTTTCCTAAAATATCAGTTTCTAAATTAACTGTCTGATCAACCTCTAAAGAACCCAGAATTGTTTCGTCTTGGGTATAAGGAATGATGCCCACCTGAAAAGTATCGTCAGTTACCGCAATCAAGGTCAAACTCACGCCATCAACAGCAATTGAACCTTTTTCAACTAAATAAGGATTGTACTTTTTAGATATTGAAAAGGTTAATAATACTGAATTTTTAGTTACTTCTCTGGATAATAAATTTCCTGTCGTATCAACATGTCCTAAAACAAAATGACCACCAATCTCAGAGTTTGGCTTCAACGCTGGTTCTAGATTTACCTTTGTTCCAACTGACATTTCCGTTAAATTAGTTCTTTTAATGGTCTCCGGCATGACATCAACTTGAAATTGGTTAGTTTGAAAATCAACAACAGTTAGACAAATTCCATTGATAGCAATACTGTCGCCTAAATTTATATCCTTCAAACCATGTTCGATAGTTAAACGATAATTGTCATTTTCTTGATTTATATCAACAATCGTTCCAATATTTTTAATGATTCCTGTGAACATCAGTCTTTCCTCCACGTCGTTATTTTCAAATTATCTCTTAATTTTTCTACAGTTGGTTCAATAAAATCTATAGGATCAAAATCCACGCCCCAGACTGCTGGTAAGCCAGAACCATAAATTTTATTTGCTAAATAAATTACTAATTTTTCTACCAGACCTGCGGATAAAAACTTAGCTTGCAAGAAACTGCCACCTTCGATTAAAACCGCTTGAATCTTTTGAGTAGCCAAATAATTCAAAATATTTTCTGGTGTCCACTCGCCGACAATTACGCGCGTATTTTCTGGTAGAGTTCGGCGATTACCCTTTTCACTAAAAAACCAGATTGGTTCATTTGTTTGAAAAATCTTTAAGTCTAAGGATATTTGATTGATATCTTTAACGACTACCGCTCTGATAGGTGGAAAGAGCATTTTTTTGTCCCTAACGGTCAAAGCTGGATCATCGACTTTTAAGGTATTTTCCCCAATCAAAATAACTTGTTGTCGACTGCGCAATTGCTGAGAATCCTCAAAAGCAGCCTGATTGGATACGATTGACCGTTGACCTTTATTTTTATTAATCTTACCGTCCAAAGTCATTGCGTATTTAATTGTCACTAATGGTCGATTATTCTTATAAAAATAATTGTATGAACGATTTAATTCAGAATTAATCAACTGTTCCTCAACTACCACTCCGTGATCTTGTAAATACTTAACACCTTTGCCACTTACCAGTGGATTAGGATCAATTTGACCAATGACGACTTTTTTAACACCTAGCTGAACTATTGTTTGGACGCAAGGTGGTGTTTTACCAAAATGCGAACAAGGTTCCAAAGTTACATATAACGTTGCATCTTTGACATCATCAATATTTTTTAATGACTTGAAAGCATTGATTTCTGCATGTTCACGTCCAAAAGTTGCATGATATCCTTGACCTAAAACTCGATTGTTTTTTACGATCACAGCACCAACTTGTGGATTCGTCCAAGTATCTTTCCCTTTCTTTGCTTGTTCAAAAGCTAATTTCATAAATCTATCCAAATCCTATTCACCCCACAAAAAAAGACCCCACATAAAAATATGCGGGGTCCAAGATAAGCTAAATAAGATTTCACACGAGAGCGACTCAAATAAGCCGACTAATAGCATGAAATAATTATCTCATTGTTCTTCTACCATCCAGACTATACTGTCGGTCCCGGATTCTCACCAGGTCCACCACTTGCGTGGGTCACGGACTTCAATTTCGTTGAATTGTCACCGTCGGTCGGGAATTACACCCTGCCCCGAAGAAATCTATTCAGTTTTCAGTTAAAAATACTACAACACAAAAATATTTTTGACAAGTTTGTTTTATTATTATGTTCGAGCAATAAAATCCTTAAAAATTTGCAATTGTTGAGAATCATGCTGCCATAGATTTTCTGGATGCCACTGAACAGCTTGAACAGTCGCATCATCATTTTCAATTCCTTCAATCACGCCGTCAGTTGCTTTGGAGACAACTTTTAGTCCTTCTGGGACGTTCTTAATTGCCTGATGATGTCTAGAATTAACGAAGACATTATCTCCAATTGACTTAAATAATTTAGAATCATGGTTGACCGAAACAAAATGAGTTGGTTGATCTCCAGGTGATTGCTGGTGATGTTTTAATAATTTTCCTGGATATTGACTTGGCAGATCTTGATAGACGGAACCACCCAAAGCTACGTCAATAACTTGAGCCCCACGACAAATTCCTAAAATGGGAATCTTTTTAGCGACTGCTGTTCTAGCCAAAGCGATTTCAAATAAATCTCTAGTTCGATTAGTCACACCAAGACTAGGTATCGGTTCTTCACCCATAAAAATTGGATCAATATCAGGACCACCAGGAAAAATGATTCCATCCAATCTAGCTATCAAACCATTGACTTCTTCTTTAGGAATTGAGGGTAAACTAACTGGAATACCACCGGCAGCGATAACTCCATTAACGAGCGGACGTGGAACGAAATCCATTAGCTTTTGATTGATCACGTCTGTAGCACCTAAAAAAATATCTGCGGTAATTCCAATTAATTTACTCATGAGCAATCGCTCCTTTTCCAATTTTATTTTAGATTAGCACTCTATTTTAATCTGTCAAACCATTTATTAATAATATTAAATATTTTCTAATTATAATTCAAGTATCAATCATTCAAAACATAATAATCTTCCAATTTTTCTTGAATTTCCATGGGGTTTGCTGTGATTCTAATTTTTATTTAATAAAAGAAAAAAAGGACTTATTTCCAATAAATCGACACAAGTATTGCATCATTTATGAAAAATAAATCCTTACTTTATTAGAATTTTACTTATTTTTGATTTAAGCCATCTTCTTGAGTGATTCGTTGAATATGAATAATAAAATACAACAATTCTTTACTACTCAATTCCACTCCCATTGCTTGTTTGATTTCAAATGAAATTTGTTTGGCAATACTCGTTGAACCTGGATAGTCTCTTTCCATTTCTAATTCGATTTTTTTATCAAAATTAGTATCTTGAGTTTTATTATTCAATCTCTGGGACAAATACTGTAAATGAACCATGAAACGATCATAATAATTACTGTTGCTTTTAGTTCGGAAAATATTATTTTTAATCATTACCCTTTTAATAATTTTATCAAAATCCACTTTAACTTTATCGTTATGCTTTGGAATTTTTTTATCTGTCTTGGCATTGATAAAATGTAACGCTATGTTTTTAATTTCTGAGTCTGGTAAGTGAATATTTAAATTATGATTAATGATACTTAATCCTTTACTAGCTATCAAATATTCATCCAAATAATTATCACTCATATCAGGAATGTGGCTTTCCTTATATTGTCCATTATTATAACGCTGGTACGCTCCAAATATGTGGTCACTGAGCGTTATATAGATATAATCCATAACTGAATAATTGAATTTCTTCTTGGCATAATCGACTATTTCATACGTCGTAGTCACTACATCGATGGGGATATCCTTTAATAAAAAATATAAATCCTTTTGTGATTCCTCAGAATCCAAATAAAAAATCCTCTCTATTTTGGAACTATCTAGAAAGGATTTTTTAGATTTATTGAAGGCTATCCCTTTGCCTTTAACTATCGCGTGTTGGTCATCCCCCAAATTAACGACAGCTGTATTGTTATTAAAAACTTGCTCAATCAGTAATCGCATAATCCCCTCCTCATAACTTTAATTATAAAGTACTTTCAGACGTTTGCGGTTAAATCAAGCAAAATAATGAAAGCGCATGCTAATAAAAGATTATATTTTTACAAAGCAAACTTTTCGATTGCTAAACCTACTCCACTATGATTATTGTCGGCTGTCACAAAATCAGCGGCTGCCTTTACTTTTGGCATCCCATTTTCCATAGCAATTCCTTTACCAACTATTTTTAACATTGGAATATCATTATCACGATCACCCATCGCCATTACTTCAGACAAATCTAAATTTAAATCTTTGGCCAAAATTTTGATAGCATTGCCTTTGTTAACGTCCTTAGGAAAAATTTCTAGGAAACCTACTCCAGTCCTTACTACGAAATAATCCTTGGCAAATTTGTCATTGACCATTGGAGTGATATCATCCAATTTCTTCTCATCGCCGTTAATGATTGCTTTAGTAATTTCAAAATTATTTGGTAAATCATCTGGTTCGCGGACAAACAAACCGTTATCATTTTCGTATGCTTGCATAATAGTATATTTATCAAACCAATCATTTTGACTAGTGTATGTGCTGCCTTGATTATCAACAACATTATAATGTAGATTATTCTCTTTAATAAAGTGCACAAATTTACGATAAAAATCATTGCTCATCATCCGTTGATAAATAATTTTACCTTCTAGATTTTCAATAATCGCCCCACCATTAGTAATCATATATTGATCAGCACCTTTGATACCTAATTCTTTGGCGTAATCTACCACTGCATTGTGAGTTCTTCCTGAACACAAAACTACTTTGATTCCCTTAGAAAGAGCCTTTTGAATCATTTCTTTATTCTTATCCGATATCGTTTTTTGAGATGTTAAAAGCGTATCATCCATGTCTAATGCAATTAATTTGTAAGTCATCACAATCCTCCTGTCTATTTACTTTCTATTGTAATAGAAAAAAGAACCTTGAGACTTTTTTATTGTCTCGAGGTTCCTAAAATTTATTTATTCATTCCCAATTTTTCCTCAATCTTATTAATACGATCATACTCATCAATAAAGAACTTACATTGATCCATCAACATCATTGTATTCATTAAAGTATCTTGTCCATGTACCATGATAAACGTTACATCCATATCCATGCCACCAGCTTCGTTTGCCAATAGTTTAGTTTGTTCATTGTGTGCATCTACAATAGACTTATTAGCTTCATCTACTAACTTTTTTGCTTCTTCAATTTTACCCTCACGAGCGTTATCCAATGCTTTTATTAAAGCTGTTTTTGCATCACCTGCATATGCTACGATTGCAAATCCTGTCATTGATATTTCTTCTTTTGTTACTGCCATCCTTATTACCTCGATTTTATATTTTTAAAAAGAAAAAGACGAAACTACAAACAATGATAAGCAAGAATATGAAATATATCCTTCCATTCATTGTTTAGTAATTTCGCCTAATTTAATAGTAACAACTTACTAATCACTATTTCTCTATAACAATAAGTATATACTTTCATTACACTTTTGTAAACGTTTACAAAAAATTAAATAAAAAAAGATTGAAACTTACATTTCAACCTTTTTATAAATTTTAATCAGGAATTACGTGTGTTTCACTCAGTTTTTTAAACCAATATGCACTCTTCTTGATATATCTCTTTTGAGTTGGGAAATCTACAAAGAACAAACCATAACGTTTACTGTAACCATTTGTCCATGAGAATTGATCTTGCAATGACCAAATAAAGTAACCTTTTACATTAGCACCTTCATTTATTGCATCAGCAACGGCACCGATATATTTCTTAAGATAATCGATTCTCTTAGGATCATCGATAACTGTATCATCATTAGCATTTTCAGGCAATGATTCCTTTAAACCAATACCATTTTCAGTAATATAAATGGCAGGAACTAAAGGATAATCATTATGAATGCGCATTAAAATATCGTGCATCCCTCTTGGATAAATTGACCAATCCCAATCAGTAGTTTCAATACCATCTGGCTTCTTTTCTTCTCCAATACCATGTAGTCTAGCAACCGATGTACCTTTAGCACCTGTACCATTATGAATGGTCTCTGAAGCACCATTGTATTCGCGAATCCATTTACTGAAGTAATTATTTACACCAACAAAATCAAGTTGATGAGCGGCTTTTCTTAATTCAGCTAATTCTTCATCAGTGTACTTAAACATTGGTTGGTCATTGGCGTCCAAAATTTCTTTGACCAAAGACAAAGTTTCCTTATGGTACTCACCAGCTAAAGTACCGTCCAAATATAGTCTATTTTCTAAGGCGTCCTGTAAATCAGCAGCATGCTTATCACCCGGAGTATCACTATATGGATAGACAGTTTGCAAAGCATGAACAATTCCAATTTCTCCACCAAGATTCATTGACTTATATAAGTTAACAATCTTTGCGTGCGCTACCATTTGATTATGTTCAGCTTGGAAAGTCTTATCAAAACGACCACTTTCTGCTGGTGGAAATGTTCCGCTAGTATATTGTTGAACGGCCATAGAAGTTGGCTCATTAATTGTAATCCAATATTTAACTTCTTTAAATTCATTAAAGCAGAACTTAGCATATTCAACAAAATCATCAAGCATTTCTTGACTTAACCAGTCACCCTCATTATGTAATCTCTCAGGTGTGTCAAAATGATGTAGTGTAACAAACGGTATGACATTATGTTTGGCGCAAGAAGCAAACAAACGGTGGTAATAATCAACTCCTCGTTGCTCAACCTTTCCAGCACCATCTGGAAAAATTCTTGACCAAGCAATGGAAACACGAATTGCTTGTACTCCAAATTTTTCTGACAATGTTAAATCCTCATCATATCGATGGTAAAAGTCAGCTGCAGGGTCTGGACTGAAACGTCCTTGCTTTTCAAGAAAGTCATCCCAAAGAACTCTTCCTTTTCCATCTTCCTTAGTCGCACCCTCGACTTGATAAGCAGCACTGGCACCACCCATTAGGAAATCTTTTGGTAATGTCTTACTCATAGAATATATCCTCCTCAAAAGTTAAATTACAAGTTGGTTTCAACAAAGTTCAAAGCTTTGTCTCCATTATTAGTTAAATCAATATATTGTCTACCAGTTGTTGTAACTAGTTTGACACCATATTTATCAGTAATTTTCTTCAAATTACCTTTCATACTTTCCATTTGTGGAGCCAAGATGACCATATCCATGTCCTGAATTAGATCCATATCTTGACCATAAGCACGAGCAGTTGCCGATAGTTTCAAATCTTGCTCTTTGGATAACTTATTCAATGCATTAGCTAAAATACCAGAGGTACCACCACCAGCACATAGAACTAAGACATCGACTTCGTTATTCTTGAAGTAATCTTTTGCATCAGCAGATGGAACAGCATCTTTATTGTCTGAAGACATTGCTACTTGAGCACCAGAGGCATCATTTCCACCTTCAACAGCAACAGAGGCATCATTATTATCCATTTCAGCTTCTTTAGCTTTTTCTTGAGCAAGCAATGTACTGTCATATGTACGGATGAATGGGAAGTAAATTAAAATATCTACTACCAATGCCAATAGAACATAAACAAACGCTAATGGGGCAAAACTACTTGAAATCAAGATACCAATAGGAGCTGGAACCGTCCATGGCATAGTGAACATGAAACTATTCATACCTAATACGTTAACAAAGAACTTGAACATACAAATATTAGCAATAGGTGTTAATAAGAATGGAACAAAGAACATAGGGTTCATGATAATAGGCATACCGAATAATACAGGTTCATTAACTGAGAATGATCCTGGAATAAAGGCAGCCTTACCAACAGCTTTTAATTGAGCTGAACGTGCTGCAAACAACATGATAAAGGCAACAACGAAAGTTGAACCAGTACCACCAAAGTTCATAACGTAATCCATTGTATTCATTGCTAAAACGTGTGATGCATGTGCACCAGCTTGATATTGTTGTAAGTTTTGTGCAGTATTAGCAATCATAATTGGAACAACAGCAGGTTGAACAATTGATGGACCTTGAACACCACAGAACCAGAAGAAAGCCATAGCTCCGGCAATAATTGAAAGTCCAATATAGGAATCACTAGCTTGGAATAGTGGTGATAATACTTGAATAATCCAACGAGGAAGAATCGTTCCTGTTGCGGCTTTGAAAGCAACACCGAACAACCAGAAAATTGTTACAGCTGAAGCCATAGGAATAAGATCTTTAAATGTTTGAGAAATATTTTGTGGTACTTGTGGAGGTAACTTAATTGTTACATTGTTTTTAATACAAATATAATAAATATTTGGAACAATCAAACCAACAATATAAGCACAAATCAAACCTTGAGTACCCATGTAAGTTAAATCATTACCTGTCTTCAAAGGAATGATTGAAAGGATAATAAATGCAATTTCTGAAGCAATAATTACAGAAACTGGGTTAACTTGATTCGTCTTAGGCAAATCCAAGTTTTTACTATCAGTTAAGTTCTTAGCTGTAGTACCAGCAACGAACAATGCCAATAGACCCATTGAATAATTGTAAGCAATCAAAATAATATTAGTAACCTTAGTGGGCCAATAGAACCCCCAAGCATTTGGAACGTATGCAATCATCATAAAAATACTGGAGAAGATGATAATTGGCATACAAGCAATAAACCCATCACGAATTGCAGAAACATATCTGTTAGCAGCAATCGCTTCAAAAGCGGGTTTTAATTTATCAAAAATACCATTACTACTAGCGCTATCACTACTCATAATACTTTCCCCCTATTATTATTTTTTAATATCTAATCTACTCTCAATCTTGTTGATTCTTTCATATTCATCAATGAAGAATTTACATTGATCCATCAACATCATTGTTGTCATCAATGTATCTTGACCATGAACCATAATGAAAGTAACATCCATATCCATACCACCGGCTTCATTAGCAAGTAGTTTGGTTTGCTCATTATGTGCATCAACAATAGATTGATTTGCTTCTTCCACTAATTTTTTGGCTTCTTCAATTTTTCCTTCTCGAGCATTATCTAAAGCCTTAAGTAAAGCAGTTTTGGCATCACCGGCATAAGCAACAATTGCAAAACCAGTCATTGAAATATCTTCTTTTGTTACTGCCATAACTAACCCCTCCTAATTAGATTTTTCTTGAATTAATCGTTGAATATGAATAATAAAATATAACAGTTCGTTACTATTAAGTTCGACACTTAACTGTGATTGTAATGAATCGTAAATTTCTTTAGCTATCTTAAATGATTCCGGATATGAATTTCTCATTTCTTTCTCAAGATTCTTGCTAAATTCTTTATCATCATCATCACTATCATTAAGACGTCCCGCTAAATACTGGAGGTGAATCATAAATCTATCAAAATAGTTACTATTTGCATCAATACGAAAAATATTATTTGCATTCAAAATTGATTTAACAATTTGATTTATTTCTTTCGTAGTATCTTCTTTTAAGTCACTCTTTTGATTTTCAGCACCCTTGGCATTTATGAAATGTAGAGCAATACTTTTAGTCTCAGATTCGGGAAATTTCACATGCAAATTTTTATAAATAATATTCAATGCGTGATGTGAAATTAAATATTCAATTGGATATTGATTACTCATATCTGGAATTAAACTTTCCTGATATGTATGTGACAAAATACGCTGATATGATCCAAATATATGATCTCCTAAAGTTATATATGCATAATCCAAAACATTATAATCAAATTTTTTGATTGCATAATCAATTATTTCGTAAGTAGTAGTAACTATATCAATTGGAATATCTTTAATTAGAAAATATAGATTTTCTTGCGCCGTTTTGGTATTGAGATAAAATATCTTTTCCACCTTGCTCGAATCAATTTCATTTCCCTTTGTTCTTCTAAAAGCGATTCCTTTGCCTTTCACAATTGCTTGACGATGGTCCCCTAGGTTGACTAACGCACTGTTGTTGTTAAAGACTTGGGCAATCTCTACCATTTCATTCCCCCCTTTCTAACAAAAAAAGAGACCACTAACGATTTTTCAAACAATACCCCCAATAGAGTATCCATTTAAAAATTCGTTAAGTGATCTCGCCTAATTTAATAGTAACAATTCACTAAAAATATATTTTTTCTTTCAACACAAGTTAGTATAAAACATTCACAATGTTTTGTAAACGGTTTCAGTTAATTATTTTTAAATCAAATATTATCTCATTTTAAAACATACTTCTCAAACGCTGTTGCTATGCCACTTTCGTTATTATTTTTAGTAACAAAATCAGCCAACTTTTTTATTGAATCATCCGCATTTTCCATCACTACGGCCACACCAGCTTGCTCTAACATTGGGATATCATTTGCTCCATCACCAATTGCTAAAGTGTCATCTATACCAATTCCTAAATACTCAGCCAAGTGTAGTAAAGCATTCCCTTTATCGACATGTTGTGGCATAATTTCCAAAAATCCAACATCTGTTCTTACCACATAATGATCTTTGCCAAAAATACGATTAACTTCGGGTGTAATAGCATCCAATTTATCCCCATCTTCATTTAAAATGGCTTTGACTATCTCAAAATCATTAGGCAATTCACTAGGACTTTTAATAATTAAACCTTTATTATTTTCAAATGCTTGTAAAACAGTATATTTATCAATAAAATCTCGATTACTCGTATAAGTATTTCCTTCAACGTCCACTGCATTGTAATGTAGTCCGTTATCAACCACATATTTATCAATCTTACGATAAGCAGCATTGGACAAAGTTTGTTGATAAATAATATGACCTGCTACTGTTTGAACGACACCACCACCGTCAATAATTACAAATTGATCATCGCCTTTAATTTCTAATTCATTCAAATATTCAATCATTCCATTAAAGGTTCTTCCAGAACTCAGTACTACCTTGACCCCATTATTAAGTGCGCTCTGAATGGCCATTTTATTTTGTGAAGAAATATTCTTCTTATCATCCAACAAAGTATCATCAATATCCATTGCAACTAATTTAATTTTTGACATAGCTATCCTCCTCGTGTTTATTACTGATATTAGCTTAAAATTTAAGCGCTTTCAATCATGTACAAAAAAAGCAACCGTCTATTCAGCAGTTGCTTCATCTTGTAAATACCTTTTATCTAACATTTTTATAAATGGTAAATAGATCATAATGCCAATAATAATCTCAATAATTTGTAATGCAGCACCGCGCCAGCTACCAGTTGTCAACCAGCCCGAAATAATTGGTGGCGTAGTCCATGGCAGCATAACGCCATTAGTATATGGTACCAAATGAGTCGAAAATGCTAATCCAGACAATAAAACGTTCACTACCGGCGTTATTATAAACGGTATTGCGATAATTGGATTTAAAACGACCGGTAGCCCATAAATAAGTGGTTCACCAATTCCAAAAATACTAGGGATAATCGTCAATTTACCTAATTCATTGATCCGTTTAGATTTACATACAAACACCATCACAATGATTAGTGACAAGACACTACCGCCACCACCATATGTTGCAAAATCTTCAATAAACTGTTCAGTGTAAATGTGTGGCAACGGATGACCAGTTTGAAAAGCCTTTAAATTATCTTGACTCAAAACAAAGAAAATCGGCGACCACACGCTATTGACAACAGACGGTCCATTAATTCCAAAGCACCACAAAATTGAGGCGATGAAAATATACAAAAAAACTGAACCTAATGAATTTCCAACGTGCTTTAATGGTGCTTGCAAAAGTGTATAAATAAAATTATAGGCGGTTCCCATAGTTGTTAAACTAAAGAAAATTCTAATCAAAAAGAAAATTAAAATCACAAAACCACTCGGCAATAGAACATCAAATGATTCCCGGACCATATCTGGTACACCTTTTGGCATTTTAATAGTCCAATTACGCTTTTTAGCAAATCTAAACAATTCAACACTGACCAAAGCTGTAAAAAGACCCAAGAAGATCCCATTAGGTCCAAGATACAAAGTTTTAACAGCTCCAATTTCTTGCTGGCCTAAGGTTACAGTCATCGGCATTAAAATAAAAAATGAAACTAAGGCGACCGCTGTAGCGTGGACCGGTACTAATCCTCGATTTTTTCCATAAGCATAAGAAATTCCAAAGCACGATAACAAGCCGGTAAAATTAAAAACCGATCCTGAAATTGCACTAAACCATTCAATCCACTTGTGACCAAAGATTCCAGTCCAAAACTTCGTCCAACCTGGAATTGGAAAATTACCAATCAATAAAAATATTGAAATAACTATAATTAATGGCGTAATAATCAAAAAGCCATCACGTAACGACTTTAAAACGACGTTTTCTGCTAATTTATTAGCTAGCGGCGTTAATTTTTTTTCAAATTTTTCTTGCACAAATATACTCCCCCATATAATCCCTGATAAAAGTATACGTTAGATAATTTTTATCTGACAAGTCATTATTTTTATAACCTTCAACCTTTTTCAACACCATATCGGTCAAATTTTTTTCAAAAAAATAATTTCGTTTGTCTATAACGGTTTAAACAGTTTTTTAAAAGAAAGTAAATTTATTTATATCAGTATTTGTAATCGTATTCAACATATATATTATTAGCATTTTCATAACGATAAAACTTAATATTTCACACTTTTATTTATCTTGCATCCAAAATACGAACTATTTACTATTTATTTACATAATCATTCATGTTATTCTTACGTATATAAAATTTAAGGAAGTGTTAGATTATCACCTATCAAATAGTTATTGAGGGAACTATTATTTCTTCAGTTTCGTTTGACAAGGCGGATTTTACACCAGAAGTACTTATATGTGTAGATCAGTCAGGAATTATTGACCGAGTTATATCCGCTACTGATAGCGATTATCAGTCTGTTAAACAAGCTGCTCAACAAAATGGTTCTTATCATCGAGTTGCAAACGGTAGTTACATTCTACCAGGATTCACTGATTTACATATTCATGCGCCACAATGGCCTCAATCTGGTTTAGCTTTGGATAAACCATTGAATGAATGGCTAAATTCTTACACCTTCCCACTGGAAGCTAAGTTCAAAGATAAGAAATATGCCGAAAAAGTTTACTACAGTCTAATTAAAGAACTTTTAGCAAATGGAACGACGACCGGATTGTTTTTCGGTTCGATTCATAATGATGCTAATCTGATTCTTGCTAAAATCTGTGCAAAACTTGGTCAAAGAGCTTTTATCGGAAAAGTTGCGATGGACAATCCTGATCAAACGCCAGATTATTACCGTGACCTAAATTCTCAAGTTGCCTTAGAACAAACTGAAACATTTATCCAGAAAATGTTCGAAATGCAAAAACAAACCAGTGCTGAGATAACACCCGTTATAACGCCAAGATTTGTTCCTAGTTGTACCGAAGAAACTCTACAAGGACTTGGGCAATTAGCAAAGAAATATGATTTACCAATTCAGTCGCACTGCAGCGAAAGTATTTGGGAAGATCACTACGCTTTAGAACACTATCATTTGAGGGATACTGAAGTTTTAGACAAATTTGGATTATTGACTGATAAATCAGTTATGGCACATGGCACTCAACTAAGTGATCAAGATTTAAATACTTTTAGTAGTCGCAAAACAGCTATCGCACATTGTCCAATCTCTAATATTTATTTTGGCAACTCCGTTATGCGAGTCCAAGACGCTCATCAAAAAAACGTTAAAATCGGTTTAGGTACCGATATCTCCGGAGGTTTCTCTCCTAGTCTTTATCGCAATATGCAACAAAGTATCATGTCTTCACAAATTTTAACTGAACAAGGACATGAAAACGCACGTATTTCAGCCGCAAATGCTTTTTATCTAGCCACTGTTGGTGGAGCAAATGCTTTACACATTAAATCAGGACAAATTAAATCTGGCTTTAAAGCTGATTTACAAATTGTTCAAGATCAATATTTCAACATTTCATCTAATGAACCACAAGAAATATTTGAAAGACTGATTTACCATACGAATAAAGAAAATATCAAACAAGTTTATGTATCTGGAAAACTAGTACATGACAACTTAGGAGAAGAATAATGGATAATAATAAGAGTAATTTACTCGTTGGTCCTGACGACAAAATCGGCATGGGAGAAGCTGGTTTCTTAGGATTACAACACGTCTTAGCAATGGATATTTATGTTCCACCAATTGTTTTGGCCGGTATGATGGCAATGGGTTTGGGTGACCAAATGGGCTTGTTGCAATCAACATTTTTAGCTGCCGGAATCGGTACAATTTTACAAACTTTTGTCTTCATGAAGATGCCTGTTTCTCAAGGTCCTTCCTTCGTTCCATTAGGAGCTGCTGCCGGTGTTGTTTTAGCATCTGGTGGTCTAAAAGGTAATGGGATGGGCACTTTGATTGGAGCTACTCTAATTGGTTCAATTATTTTGATTATCCTGGGTGCAACTGGAATCTTCCAGAAAATAATTAACCGTTTAGTCCCTGCTTTAGTCGGTGGAACTATCATTACTTGTGTTGGATTATCATTGATCCCTACAGCATTGAATGACAATATTTTTAATGCTGGCGGCAATGTTAATAACAACATCATCTTAGCTTCAGTTACCGCTCTAACCTTGTTAATTTCTGTCGGTATCAGTTTGAAATTCAAAAAAGTTCGTCGCTTTTTCAGAACTAGTTCAATTATTTTAGCACTAGGTGTAGGTACGATTGTTTCAACTATGATGGGCATGTTCAATTGGAAAGAAGTCAATGAAGCCGCTTGGTTCGGTTTTCCAGAAAGAACTATTTTCCACTGGGGTATCAATTTTAGTCCATCAGCAATCATTACTTTCATCATCATTTATGCCGTTATAACGACTGAAACTACTGGTACTTGGTTCGCTATGGGTGCCGTTACAAATCATGAAATTACTGATAAACAGTGGAATCGAGGAATCATTGGTGAAGGACTTAGCTGTATGGTAGCTTCCCTATTAGGAACTACTCCAGTTACTGGTTATTCTACAAACGCCGGTGTCATTTCTATTACTGGTGTTGCTAGTAAACGTGTCTTCTTATTCGCCGGTATTTGGTTCTCAATTTTAGGATTTTTCAGTAAGTTATCCGCTTTTCTAGCTGCTATTCCTGCACCAGTAATTGGTGGAGTCTTTGCAATCATCACCGTTACTATTATGTTAAACGGTCTTAATGTCATTCGCGGATTAGAGACAACTGATCGTGACCTTTATATTATCGGTATCCCAATTGTTCTAACATTAGCTTTGGTTCTTTTACCTGCAAGCGTTACTAAGAATGCACCTCAAATTTTACAATACTTATTAGGTTCTCCAATTGCCGTGGCTGCTATTGCTGCTATCATCTTAAATTTGGTCATGCCTAAGAGTAGTCCAGAAGTAAAAACTGCTTAGAAAAGGAAATCTTTATGGTTCCTTCTTAAGTTAGTTTACCGTTAAATGTCATCGTTAGTTCTGCTTTACTGATCATCTACAAAGCTGCTACACTGAATAACGACATTTATTTCAAGTAAATCAAAATTAAAAAGCATCTATTCAGATATGGTCAATTTACCGGCTGTAATTATCTGAATAGATGCTTATTTGTTTGATCATAAAAAAATATAGCATCACTATGAAGGACGGAATCCTAATCTAACTTAGAAGATTCCCTCTTCTATTTTGCAGTTATTTGCATTCGACCATTATCCTTCGAATGATACAAATTAGCATCGACCCGTTTGTAAAAATCATTAGGATCATTATCTTTTTTAGATACTTCAGAAACACCTATCGAAACGGAAATATTAATGTGCTGACCATTGAAGTCAATTCCTAAGTGATTCAGAGCACTAAAGATTTGAGGAACAACTTTTTGAGTCTCATTTAAATCATAACTAGGAAACAAGACGTTGAATTCTTCTCCACCGGTCCGATACAATTTGATTCTTGAATCATTTTCATCTATTACAGTTTGAACAACATCCACTACGTGCTGCAAAACTTTGTCCCCTGCTAAATGTCCATATGTATCATTGATTCGCTTAAAATGATCAATATCAAACATCATCATTGATAAATGCAATTTATTTTTATGACTATTTTGGAACAGATCACTGACTTCCGTCATATAAGCTGCATAATTTTTGGCTTGCGTCAAAGCATCGTGATGAGCGGAGCGGGCTAAATTATTCTCCAAACGTTGATTCTTATTCAACATTCTAATATAACTGTACAATAACGCTTGAAATACTAAGAAATAGCTAATTTCTTGAAAATAAATATACCATGATAATGAGAACTTAATTTTAACTAAAAACCACAATATTAATCCAAAAAAGGTTCCTGTAATAAAATAAATTGCAAAAATATATTTATGTTTTTGTGACCACTTATAAACATAATTCATACACCAATAGAATAAAATAATTATCAAAGAATAAGTCCACGATTCCCAATAAGTTAGTGATGAATTGATCCACATGAACAATACTACAATTGGTAGAAAAGCTTTAAATGGAATATGAATAGCCAAAAAGTAGGCACAAAAGATAACCGCAATCAATTGGAAGTTCATAAATAGCCAAGAATTATCTTGTCCAGCAATACCTATTTGTAAACTATAAACAAAAATCAAAATATAGATTACGCCGAACCATGATTCAATCGTATGTTCTTTGATTTTCGGATATTTTAAACGTATTTTAGATTTCAGCCAATCGACTAAAACTACGTATAACGTAAAAACGCCCAAAATGAAAAAGACACTCGTTACTACTGGCGTTACTTGCCAAACAGACCAAGTCATTAATCATCCCTCCCATCTCAGGTATTAACTCACTAGCCTTATTCTACTACAATTTTATATTTATTTTATTATAAAAAGTCTTATTTTTAATATCTTTTTTACATTAAAAAAAGAGAACATCAATTATAAGATGCTCCCTTTAAATGGTCGTAATTTGCATACGGCCGTGCTTCTTAGAATAATAAAGATTATTATCAACGCGCTTATAAAAATCATTTGGTGTAACATCTTTGTTTGAAATTTGAGAAACTCCCATCGAAACAGAAATTTCAATCTTTTTTTCATCTGTCTCAACTTTTAAATGATTTAAAGCGGTAAATATTTCTTCAACAATTACTTGCGTTCCCTTAAGATCATAATTAGGAAATAGAATATTAAATTCTTCTCCACCAGTTCGGTAGAGTTTCACTGAAGAATCATTAGCATTCAAAACCGTTTGCACAACGTCAACGGTGTGCTGTAAAACTCGATCACCCGCTAGGTGTCCATAAGTATCGTTTACTCGTTTAAAATGATCGATATCGAACATGACCATAGAAAAACTTAAATTGTTATCTTTGCTGTTTTTAAATAAATATTTAACTTCTGTTTCGTAGGCTGAATAGTTCAAAGCTTTTGTCAATGCATCATGACTAGCTACTTCAGCTAAGCGAGCTTTGAGTCGATCATCTCTAAAGAGCATTCTGACATAGGAATACAATAATAATTCAAAAATTACTAAATATGATAATTCCTGAACATACGTAGTCCAAGATAAGTCAAATTTTAATTTCATGAAATACCATAATAATGCCCCAAAGAATATCCCTGCACCTAAATAAAAGAATAAAGGCGATTTAAGTTTTTGTGACCATAAATATCCTTTATTCATCGTTACATAAAATATTATTAACGTAATTGCGTGACACCATGATTCCCAGTATCCGACTGAAGAATTATAGATCATAAATAGTAAAACAATCGGTAAAAGAAAATAATATGGGATGCGAATATTCAAAAAATACGCACAAAACACTATCGCTATCAACTGAAAATTCATAAATTCCCAAGAATACGACTGTCCCAAAATAGAATATTGCATTCCAAAAGAAAAAATCAGCATGTAAATAATTCCAACAACAGATTCAACCGTATGATCCTTGATATTAATGTCTTTTGAATGAAGCTTTACTTTAATCCAATCAACTAATACTTCAAAAAGTGTAAAAACACCCAAAATAAAGAAAATACTAGTGATAAATGGTGAAACTCGCCATACAAGCCAAGTCAATTATACTTGTACCTCCTATTTGTAGTAAACCATCGATTAAATCCATAAAAAGACTAGTACTTTCTAATATTACTACAAAAAGTGGTAATTGCGATAAATATTTTTATATTTTGATCACCACTTAGAAGTAATCAATCAATTGAGGCTTTTCTTGCACAAAGAGATTCGACAAGTCAGCAATCTTTTCTGCATCACCACTGACTAATCCGTAATTAAATAATGATTTAAGACTACGATAGCCAAACATTGCTTTGGTCAAGTTTTGAATGGTAAGCACAAAATCTGGTTTCAGTTCATCATTCACCTTCAAATCAACAATTCCATCATTAACTGCTAATGACCATATGTGATCATTCCAAGTCAATGAATCTTCTACTCTAAAATTAATTCGAGCCAAATTCATCTTTTGAATTGGATAACGTTTCAAAAAATCCTCTAAATTAACTATTCGAGCCATCATATATGGAATAACTTCTAACTTAGCTGAATTGGGGTCTTCTAATAAGTCAGCCTTAAAATCAGCATCTGGAGATTCGTAAATGAATTTTTCAAAAATAGATTGATGCTTAGTAACAAATTTTAATAATAGTTGTAAACTCAAGGGATTGCTGTTAATCCATTCATGAATAACAAAATTAATACCTTCAGTGTAATAAACTAAATAACCTATTAATTTATTGTCTTGGTAAGCCAAAGCTAATTGATATTCTGGATGTTTATCAATCATATGATCCCACCACCAATCAGCGCGAGACATGCCACCAAGATGATTTTTTTCTTGATACAATTGTTTTACCATGGATGGCAATTCGGTGATCCTAGCTCGCTTGACTAGCCCTTCTTGAGCATTTTTTACTCTGGGTAAATCAACATTTTTAATAGTTATCTTCGTGTGATCAAAGACTTGTTCAAAGCCAAATTGACGATAATAGCCGTATGAAAAAGGCGCCAAGTAAGAAATCGTTACACCATCGTTATACATATCTGAAAGTGCTGATTCCATTAGTGAGCTGGCTCCTCCACGACCGCCAAATTCTGGGGCGCTCATAACGTCACCGATACCATTCATCTTAAAATCAACGTCATGGAAATTGACATTGAATGGAATACTAAATAAACCGCTGCCTAATTTATCTTCATTCATAATTCCATAAACTTTTGCATGATCAAAGCGTTCTTTTAAGACTGATCTTCTGTGTGGTGAATCGGGTCGATTAAAAGAATATAAGTACAATTCATAAAATTGATTAAATTTATCTTTACTGAGTAAATATTTATTCATGTTTTTCTCCCTATAAAAAAATACTATTCAATTGAGAATAGTATTTCTTTGTTTTTATTCTGCTAATTTAAAACTACTCCAAGGCTCGATATAACTCAACAAGAAAGCCTCGTTCGAATTCAAATGTCCAACAATATTGCGACGTCCGTCATTCTTAATATCACGAAGTGCAATTTGCGTTTCACCTTTGTATTGTCCGTAGTCCTCATTAACTATAATGATATCGCCGCGTTTAATGTCTTGAGTATCATGGGCAGGGAAATTCCCATCTTTGTATACTACTCGAGTCATTGTACTACGTAACAAATAATCAGATGCATCACCACGATAAACGTGAGTAGATTTTAAAATAACTTCTTTTTCTAAATCAGTAATGTCAGAAGATAAGTCAACTTTCAATACTGGGAATGGTGCATAGAAAGCATCAGCAGCTTCTTTTAATTCTTCATCCGATGCGTATGTGTTACCAATGATGACATCATCAACTACTCCGCTCAACAATAAATGTTTAACTTGGGTAGAAATTGGTAAGTCACGATCATCTTCAAGTGTTGGTAAACCATCTTGAACTGGCCATGGGCCAAAAGTAGCATTGTGCGAGCTGACAAAAGCGGCTGAGTGAATGTTACGCTCTTTAAAGAAGTTCGACCATTTAATGAAGAACTCTTCACCTAAACCGGTATATCTTTGAGGATAAAAGTTATGACAACCGAGTAGATTATCCTTTTTAGGATGGTAGGAAAGAATATTGTCTAAGTAGTGTGTACCAGAACTCATATTGATTTCAATTTTTAAACCATAAGGATTACGCGTCATCTTAGCTTCTTCCATTCCAGAGAAACCTTCATCCAAACGGATACCAAAGGCTCCTAATTCATGGAAAAATGATAAGTCATCGTAACTAATATCTAATGCTTTAAATAGTCTAGGATTCATATCAACAATCGTCACAAAACCAAGTTTATTTCCATAAGCAATAGTTTCTTTAAAACGACTGATCGTCTTATCCTTGTCATCACCTAACTCAAGTAATGAAGCAAAGATTCTTGAATAGCCTAACTTACTAGCAGTATCGAGATATTTCTTATCCTCTTCTAAAGTTGAATGTTCAGGATATAGTGACAATCCTAGTCTTCTCAAAACATGACCTCCAAAAAGTTATTATTTAGCAGCTTCTTTTGTTTGACCTAATTCTTCAGCCAACTTATCTTTATCCATTGACTTGAAGAAGTACCAGTACATCAAAGTATCAAGCACAATATTGATAATTTGCATTACAGCACCAGAAATGTGACCAGTTGAAATAAATCCTGATAGAACTGGTGGAGTTGTCCATGGGATATAAACACCCATTGGTCTTGCAACTAAGTTTGTAGCCATACCAATATATGTTGTTGTTACGTTGATAAGTGGTGTTAGGATAAATGGAACTAACATCTTATAGTTCATAACAATTGGTAGTCCGAATAGAATAGGTTCATTAATATTGAATATTGCAGGCCCGGCAACCAACTTACCTAAGGTCTTTAATTCTTTACTCTTTGCAGCAAAGGCTAACAAGAATGCCAAACCGATTGTGGCACCTGAACCACCCATGTGAACAAAGTTATCGAAGAATGATGTTGTAACAATGTTTGGTAAAGCTTTACCAGCAGTAAAGGCTGCGTGGTTTTGGTTCAAAGCTGTCAACCAGATAGGCATCATAACACCAGAAACAACGTTAGCACCGTGAATACCAAAAATCCATAGGAAGGAAATCAAGAATTCAGCTACCAAAGCACCTGGCAATGTGTTACTCAAGTGACCTAGTGGATCAGCTAAGAAGAATGAAATGATATTTGGAATACTTTGCATTGGAGTTGCTTCAACACCCATACGAATTACCCAAACAAGAAGTAAAACAATGAAACCTGGGAACAAAGCGGCAAATGAGTTACTTACTGCTGGTGGAACTGTATCAGGCATCTTAATTGTCCAGTTCTTGTGGACCATCCAAACATAAAAGTCGGTAATAAACAAACCAACAATAATAGCTGTAAATAAACCAGCTGAATCAAATTGTGTTAATGGAATCCACAATGCTCCAGCCTTGTCTGTCTTCAATGGAATTGTTAGGACGAAAGCACCTAATGAAACAATTGAAGCAGAGATAGGATCGACCTTATAACTCTTAGCCAAGTTATAAGAAATACCAATAACAGCAATCAGACCCATAATATGGAATGATGCGTTTGTTGGATATTGTAATACTGTTGCCCAGTTCTTACCGAAGATACTAGCCATGAAGTCTAGATAGGCTTGAATTGGGAATTGCGCGATAATCATGAAGATAGAACCAATGATGATCATTGGAACGGCTAATGTCATACCATCACGCAATGCAATCAAATGACGAGAAGAAGCAAGCTTACCAGCAAGAGGAATAATTTTCTCTTGGACGAAGCTGCCGGATTTCTTTTCAGCCATGTGCAAAACCCCCTCAAATAAAATTTGTTACCAAGCAGAAACACTGTTATCCGCTTACAAGAACTATTGTAACCCTTTACATTAAAATATGTGTGTTTTTATAAGCAAAATAATAAGTTAACGTAGAAAAAACGTGTTACTTTTCTGTGACATGTTCCGTGAAACGATTATCGATGTGGTCTACCATTTTATGATACGAACAATTAGCAATCTGTTCCAAAGTGTAGACAATTGGCACTTGAGTCGTGACATTAATGTGCCCCTTGCGGTTTTGCGGCGTATCATAAGAGATCGAAAAGTCAGTAATTTGATTCAAGACAGAATATGAATTAGCTGTCAAAGCAATCGTCTCAGCACCGTTTTTTTTGTAGTAACGAGCTTGCTCCAAAACTTGATCCGTTTCGCCTGATATCGACACTAAAATCAATAAAGTCTTTGAAAAATCGCGGTCTGAGAATGGTTCTGGTTGAAAAGGATCAAGAATCGGCAAAGAGTAAACCCCATAGCTTGACAAGATACTAGCACCATATTGAGCAATTCTGCCGCTGTTACCTACCCCAAAAAACAATACTAAGTCTGATGCATTAATCATATCGGCCGCTTGATTGATTTTGTCATCAAATGGTTCTTCATCAGCCACTAGTTGGAAAAAGTTTTTGATAGGCTCCATACTAGGATCCTGTTGGGATTTGGCCGGTTGTTTAAGACTCTGCTTCAAAGCAAATTTGAATTCTGAGAAACCACTATAGTCCATTTTCTTCAAGAAACGTAAAATTGTCGTGGTCGAAACATGTGCCGCATCTGCCATCTCACGAATCGTCATGTTTTGAACTTCTTTGGTGTGGCCAATAATGTACTTATAAACTATTAGTTCCAAGCGATTGAGCTCATGTACTTTTTGATATGGAAACATAAATCTCCCTCCTCTTTTAATTGGTCTATATCGCTTTTAGTAAAGATATTTTAATTATAAATGTAACAAGTTACTTATTCCAGAAAACAAATAAGCTGAGACAAACAATTTGGCTTTGTCTCAGCTTATTTTAATAGATTCAGTCTAAGTCTGATCCGTTTGAACGGATAACTTTTTGATACCAGTAGAATGAATCCTTCTTTGAACGTTCAAGTGTTCCGTTACCTTCATCATCTTTATCAACATAAATGAAACCGTAACGTTTGGACATTTGACCTGTTCCAGCAGAAACCAAATCAATACATCCCCAAGGTGTGTAACCTAGAAGATCTACGCCATCTTCATTAACCGCCGTTATCATTTGTTTAACGTGTGCTCTCAAATAGTCAACACGGTAATCATCGTGAATTGAACCATCTTTTTCTACTTTATCATAAGCACCAAAACCATTTTCAACAATCATCAAAGGCTTGTGATAGTGTTCAGTAAGCCAGTTCATTGAATAACGAAGTCCTACGGGATCAACTGGCCAACCCCAATCGTTGTATTTCATATTAGGATTCTTAACAGTTTCACGGTCTCCAACAAACTTGAATTCTGGATTATCATCACTGTATTTGACGGTCATAGAATTGTAATAACTGAAACCAACATAATCGACTGTTCCTTCACGTAAAACAACTCGATCTTCTGCCGTGATATCTGGTCTTAAATCGTGATTCTTGAAGTAAGCTTCCATACCAACTGGATATTCGCCTAATGTTTGAACATCTGACCACCAGTAACGTCTTTGCATAGCCTTTTCAGCTAACAAGATGTCCTTAGGATCTGATGAGGCTGGATAAACGGGTGTAAAGTTGACCATATTACCAATCTTGAAGTCAGGATTGATCTTGTGTCCAATTTTAACAGCCAAAGCACTAGCAACAACTTCATAATGAGATGCTTGATACATTAGAGCTTCACGTTCTTGTTCTGATTCATTGTCCCAGAAAATCAAACCGGAATCAGTTGCAATTGAAAAGTCATTAGTATAAGTAGTTTGGTTGTTGATTTCGTTGAAAGTCATCCAATACTTAACTTTATTCTTGTAACGTTTGAAACATACTGTAGCAAATTTAACGAAAAAGTCGATCACACGACGATCTCTCCAACCACCATACTTCTCAACTAAGTGATATGGCATTTCAAAGTGTGACAATGTGATCACAGGTTCAATACCATATTTCAAACATTCATCAAATAAATCATCGTAAAATTTCAATCCTGCTTCATTAGGTTCATCTTCATCACCATTTGGAAAAATTCTTGTCCAAGCGATAGAAGTTCTAAAGCATTTGAAACCCATTTCAGCAAATAATTTAATATCGCCTTTGTATTGGTGGTAAAAATCAATTGCTTCATGGTTTGGATAGTTTTTACCAGGAATGATTCCCTTAGTAATTTCACGTGGCTTTTGATAAGCACCAGCTGTCATAATGTCTGAAACGCTGACACCTTTGCCATCGACATTCCATGCACCCTCAAGTTGGTTAGCAGCTACAGCACCACCCCAAAGAAAATCTTTTCTTAATCCACTTTTTGTCGTTTCAGTCATTTATTAACCCTCAATTCTTTTTTATTACTCTGTTAAATCTTCACCATTAGAAGCGATAACCTTTTTGTACCAAGCAAATGAATCTTTCTTGTAACGCTTGAGACTTCCGTTACCTTCATCATCTTGGTCAACATAGATCATGCCGTAACGCTTCTTCATTTCCCCAGTACTTGCTGAGATCAAGTCGATGTGACCCCATGGAGTATATCCAATCAAATCAACACCATCTTCATGAACAGCTTTCTCCATTTGTAAAATGTGATCGTGGAAATATGAAATACGATATGGATCATGAATACTGTTATCGTCTTCTAATTTATCGTAAGCGCCAAAACCATTTTCAACGATAAATAATGGCTTGTGCCAACGAGTCGTCATCCAGTTCATTGCGTAACGAAGTCCCACTGGATCGATTTGCCAACCCCAGTCAGATTTTTCTACGTAAGGATTAGAAACTAAATCATTGTGTTCGTCATAGTCAAAATGAGTTTCCCCATCTTTAGCCTTTGTTGTAAAGGACATGTAATAGCTAAAGCCAACGTAATCAACTGTACCAGCCTTGATATCTGCTAAATCAGCAGCAGTAATATCTAGGTTATAACCCTTGCGAGCCCAATACTTAGTAATCCATTCAGGATAGAAACCAAGTGCTTGTACATCGCCAAAGTAATAACGATATTGCATTGCACGTTCAGCCTTCATAATGTCAGTTGGCTTAGAAGTCAATGGATAGACTGGACACATAGCAATCATTGAACCAACTTTTAAACTTGGGTCGATCTTGTGGGCAATTTGAACTGCATGTGCACTAGCCACAAACTCATAGTGAGCTGCTTGGAACATTGCTTCTTCCCAATTATCATCTTTGCCTAGTTGTAAACCTGAGTCTTGAAGCAATGGATGTGGATCACGCCAGTCGGTCTGATTATTGATTTCGTTAAAAGTCATCCAATACTTAACTTTGTCCTTATAACGTCTGAAGCAAACTTCGGCAAAACGATCGAAGAATTCAATCACTTTACGGTTGCTGAAACCACCATATTCTTTTACTAAGTGATATGGCATTTCAAAATGTGACAAAGTGATTACTGGTTGAATACCATATTTAAGACACTCGTCAAACATATCATCATAAAATTTCAAACCAGCTTCGTTAGGTTCAGTTTCATCGCCATTTGGAAAAATTCTCGTCCAGGCAATCGAAGTTCTGAAACATTTCAAACCCAATTCAGCAAACAATTTAATATCTTCAGGATATTTATGATAAAAATCATTACCCCAATGGTTAGGATAAATTTGACCTTCCTCAACGCCATCGGTAACTTTTCTAGCGACACCTTTAGCACCAGCAGTCATGACATCAGCAATGCTGACACCTTTGCCACCTTCGTTCCAACCACCTTCTAGTTGGTGTGCAGCAACGGCACCGCCCCAAAGAAATCCTTTGGGCATTTTGATTCCTTCACTCATAGAAATTATTCTCCTTCTTTGGCTAATTTCTTGTACAAATCAACAATTTCTCCTGCTAGATCTCTAAATGTAATAGCATTCATAATGTGATCTTGTGAGTGAACCATCAACAAAGTAACTTTAGCATGTTCACCATTAGCTTCTTTAGTAAGCATATCTGTTTGTGAGTTGTGAGCGTCTACTAAGAAGTCATCAGATTCCTTTAATTTTTGATCTGCTACTGTAAAGTGACCTTTTTTAGCAGCATTAATTGCCTCAAAAGCAGAACTCTTAGCATTTCCACCATTAATAATTAATCCCATTACTGTTTGTAGTTGTTCGTCGTGTTTTTCTTCAGCCATTTTTATTTCTCCCTCAATAATTAAGCGCTTACTTTATTTTTAAATAACGAAAGGGGTGCAATTTGCGCCCCTTTTGTTTGGTTTTTATTGATGATTAGCCGATTAGCTTTACGGCTTCACGTAGAACTTTTTCACCATTCATCATTCCATAGTCTTGCATATTAATAACTTCAACAGGAATACTCAACTTATCTTTGAATTGACCTTCCATGTATCTTACTTGAGGTCCAAGCATTAATACATCTGGATGTTTTTCTTCCAATTTTGCATCTGCATCGGCAGCAGCAGCAGCAAAGATTTCAGCATCGATGCCGTCACTTTCAGCAGCCTTTTGCATCTTTGATACTAGTAAACTTGTTGACATACCTGCGGCACAACATAACATAATTGTTTTTTCAGCCATAATGAAATACCCCTCTTGGTTATAAAATTTATTTGTTTGTTTTTTATCTAAAACGTTTACTAAAAACGCTTTCATAGAACACTTAGAGTATATAACTCATCAAAAATTTTATCAAGTTGTTTTTATCGAAAAACAAATATTCTTTAAAAGAATTATTCAAAAACTTTCTCCAGACAAACAAAAACATCTATTCAAATTCGTCTCATGACTAAAAATCTGAATAGATGCTTCTATAAATTAAAATTCTTTTTTCAATACACGTTGAATCATTTTAGCAACACCATCGTGATTGTTATTGTCCGTTACCTTCCAAGCAACTTTTTTAACACCCTCAATGGCATTTTCCATCGCTACTCCATAACCGACTTCTTTGATCATATCTAAATCATTACCATAATCACCAAAGCACATGAAATCAGCCATAGGAATTCCAGAGTGTTCAGAAATCCGTTGTAAAGCTGATAATTTAGTGACATCTTGACCATTTATTTCAAAATAATAGCTTCCTGAACGACTAATAGTTATCGGCATAGAAGTGAATGATTCTAGTTTCTTTTGTAAAAATGGCAATTGTTTTGGTACACAACTAAAACAGACTTTATAAATGTTGATCTGTTGATCTTGGTTGATTTTCATCAAATCAGCGATTGAATGGGCTTTTTTGTGATGACGATCCATTCCTTCAAAATAAGTTGTCCAACTGTGGTTAGGATCGTAGACGTAAATATCATTGAGTCCATCTAAAACGACTTTAAACTTACTAAATTCTGCCCTTCTCAGGATTTCAGCAATAATAACTGGATCCATTGGTTGATCGATTATCTTTTGTCCTTTTGGCCCTATTACAACGGCACCATTTAAAACAACTCGATAACCGTCAATTTTTAAGTCCTTTTCAAAAAATTTATTAACTGAATGCAACGTTCTCCCCGAGCAAATCGCAAAATCAATTCCAGAATTGACCGCATCACGGATGGCTTGCGCATTTTGTGTTGATATTTTACTGTAACTGTTTAACAACGTCCCATCTAGGTCAGTCCCTATAAATTTGATCATTAATTAAGTAACCCCTTACATAAAATCAATTTACATTAATCATACGACACTGCCTATAAAAAACAAATACCCAATTACTTGTTAACGAGAACTTTATTCATGTCAGCAATAAAACTTGGATAGGAAACGTCGATTGATTCAATATTTTTAATTTGAAAAGGACTATCAGTCAAAATTGAAGCGATACAGAGCATCATGGCAATACGATGATCATTGTGACTATCAACATCATCTTTAACATTAATCTTTTGGTCGCCATCGATTACGATCGTATCATCATTAACTTGCATAACAATGCCTAACTTGGCTAATTCCACACGCATATTTCTGATACGGTCGGCTAGTTGCAAGTGAACATCGTGAATACCTTCAATTACCGTTTGTCCGCTGGCTTGTGAAGCCATCAATGCTATTAAAGGTATTTCATCAATAATAAAAGGTACTTGCTTATTCGTGATTTTAGTACCGTGCAATTTTTGATATTTAATAATTAAATCGCCATAAGGTTCGACACTATTGATTGAACGATGATCGACATAAATATTAGCTCCCATTTGTTTAGCGACATTTAAAAGTCCAATTCTTGTAGAGTTCAAGCTGACTCGTGGCAAAGTTATTTGACTTCCTTTAGACAATAAAGCTCCAGCAATATACAAAGCAGCTGAAGAAAAGTCGCCTGGAATCGTAATGCTTTGACCTTTTAATTGAGCTCCGGGATGAACAATAATCGTATCAGGATCGACTGAAACATTCCCGCCAAAATAATTTAACAATACTTCTGTATGATTACGCGTTGCTTGTTTACGAATAATCGTCGTATTGCTTTTAGCATAAATGCCAGCTAACATCAGACTACTTTTAATTTGGGCACTAGAAATATCTTGATGATAAACTATTCCCTTTAAGTTCTCACTACCAGTTATTTTAGCCGGTAACGAATTTTCTCCCAAAGTCTGGTAACTAGCACCCATTTCTTGAAGAAGTTCTACTAGACGATCATTAGGCCGTTTTGAAAGATAGTCTCCTCCTCTTACTTCATACTGATTGGGACTGCTTGCCAAAACGCCGAGCAACAAACTCTCTAGTGTTCCAACATTTTCGATATTCAATGGTTTGTCTAAAGGCTTTAGATGATGATCTACTCCCTTAATGACCATTGCTTTGGTACTAACTTCTGTATGTATCTTAGCCCCTAATTGTTGAAAGGTTTTAGCAGTAACAGCTAAATCATCGGCATAATTAAAATTGCCAATTTGAGTAACGCCACTAGCCAAAGATCCCAAAGTAATAGCTAAGTGGGCAATACTTTTATCACCTGGAACCGTCACTTCACCTTGAAACTTGAACTTGTGTGCTTTCGTATTATAGTTAAATATTTAAATACACCTCATTAATAAGCTGTTCATTATCTTACTTCTCTCTTTGTTTTCTTACTGTTACGCTACCTAATTTTGGGATATAAAACAAACTTTTAGTCTTGAAGACAAAAAAATAGGGCTTTCGCCCTATCAAATTTTCATTCTAGAAGCACAATCTATAAATTGCTTCTGCAAATATTTCCATAGCTTTTCTCATATCTGCTTTACTCCAATTTTCATTAGCTTGGTGCATGAAATCAGGCGTTGTAGGCAACATTCCACCAAAAGCTACACAGTTGTGCATTGTTCTAGCAAAAGTTGCTCCACCAGAAATAGCTGGTTGTGACTTCGTGTCGCCGGTTAAGTCTTGATAAGTTTGCATCAAAGTTTTAACCAAAGTGCTATCAGTTGGCACATAAAGTGGTGCAACATAATCGAAGTTTTCATATCTCATGTCGTATTTGGCAACTGCATCAGAAACTTTTTGAATCAACTCGTCATGGTCGATCTTAACAGGAATTCTCATATCGATTTGCATCTTAGATTCTTCTGGAGTGATCTTCAAACTAGAAATGTTGAAAGTCAATTTACCAGAAACATCATCAGAAATATCACCTAACAAGTTAGTAGCATTAGCATCTTCGCCAAAGTCTTTCAAGAATTGCAATACTTTGATATCAGGATAAACGTCAGCCAAAGCAATTCCTAATCTGACCACAGCGTTAGTTCCTTCTGGAGCATTCATAGCATGAACTGAATGACCGTGAACTTCAATACCATCAGCTGTTTGGTCGGCTTCAAAATTATGAGCTTTCAAAGCAGCCATTACTTCGTCTTGCTTTGGACCATTGTATATAGCTTTGCCAGGTACAGCATTGAAGGCATTTTCCAAATCGATATTTAATTCTGTTGATCCAGGTCCAAACAAATGTGATTGTTGCAAACCTTTTTCAGCATAAATCAATGGAAACTCGGCATCTGGTGCAATACCTAAATCGATTGGATCTTCCTTCTTGTTGTATTCTGCTAAGCATCTCCAAAGAATCTCTTCGTCAGTACCAAAAATCACACGAATCTTTTTATTTAATTTATAACCTTTATCGAGGATAGATTTAACGGCATAAATAGCAGCAATTGTAGGTCCTTTGTCATCTTGAGTTCCACGACCATACAACTTGCCATCTTTTTCAGTCAATTGATAAGGCTCTACATCCCAGGCTTCTAAGTTGCCGGCTGGCACTTCATCAACGTGACCAACGATACCAAAGGTTTCATCACCTTCACCAATATCAGCATAGCCATAATAGCCATCTGGATCTTCGTAAGTCTTAAAACCTAAATTACCGATAATTTCCAAAACTTTATCCAAAGCAGCTTTCGGACCTTTACCAAAGGGAGCATTAGGTTCAGCTGGTTCATTGTATGAAGCAACACCAACTAATTTGCCTAAATCCTTAATAGCTGCATCTTGAATTTCATCTGTAATAAATTTTTCCATTGTTCTTTCCCCCAAAAAATTATTTAAATAAAATTACTTAAACATCGAGCAAATAACTAAGAAGACTGCAATTACCACGAACAAGATGGCAACCAGCTTCCACATGTACTTCCACCATTTAACGATACTTACGTGTCCAATAGCTAAAGCACCCATAACGATACCTGAAGTTGGTGTAATCAAGTTAACCAATCCTGAAGCTGATTGATAAGCTGTGATAACTAATGATCCGTCAACACCAGAGAACTTACCTAATGGTCCCATAATTCCCATTGTAGCGGCAGCTAGTCCAGAAGTTGAAGGAATCAAGAATGACATTGGAATGTAGAAAATGTATGTCAAAACGATGAAGACACCGGCAGAAAGATTTTGAAGTCCTGTTTCACCAGCGTGTAGAACTGTAGCTGTAATATAACCATTGTTCATGATAACTTGAATACCACGAGCAACTGCAACGATAATCGCAACACTTAAGAATTCATTCATACCATTCAAAAAGGCATCAATATATTCTGATTCTTTCATACCAAAGATGAACATAATGATAACTGACATCATGAAGAATAATGTTGTGATTTCTGTAAAGTACCATGTACCAAGTGGCGCAATGTCTTTACCAATCAAAGCACCTAAGAATGGTACGTTTGTTAACCATTTTGTAAAGCTGTCAAAGAATGTCCAATTTGGATTCAAACTTGACCAAGGAATCAAACTAGTGATCATAACTACGAAAGTAAGTGCAAACAACCAAAGAACGCTCTTTTGTTTCTTAGTTAGTTTTTCACCAATAGTTCTATCGGCCATAGAGAATTCTTCCAAATCCTTCTGACGACGCTCAAAAACGTATGATTGTGATGGATCTTTCTTGATTTTGTCTGCATAGTGCATAACGTAAAAAATACTGATTCCAGTTACTAAAATCAAAAGAATGAAACGTGGAATCAACCCGTCACCAGGTGAAATATTGATTGTCTGTGAAGCAACACCAGTCGCAAATGGGTTAACTGTTGAAGCCAAACATCCAACTTGTGAACCAATTAAAGCTAGAGAAATCGCTGTGATCGAGTCATAACCAACACTGATCATAACTGGGATCAAAATTGGGTAGAAAGCAATTGTTTCTTCCCCCATACCATAAGTAGAACCACCGATGGCAAATAATGTCATTAAAATAGGAATAAGTGCCTTTTCTTTACCCTTATACTTTTGAACGGTAGAACTGATACCATCATCCAAGGCCTTAGTCTTATTGACGACACCTAAAAATCCACCGATAACTAGGATAAATAGCGAGACTGAAATTGACCCTTCAGTAACATCGGTACCAACCATTCCGTTGATCGGTGCTAAAAATACGTCCCAAATACCTTGAGGACTGCTTGCGCGGGCTTTGTACGTACCTGCAATAATATTTCCTGCTTTAGTGGTTGCGTACTCACCTGCTGGTATAATCCAAGTCAAAATGGCAACTAAAATAATTAAGAAGAATAAAATTGTATATGCCGACGGCATTTGCCATTTTTTAGCTTTTTTTCCCATGAATCAACCCTCCTATATATATTTATAATATAGTTTCAGGATATACGATAAAATAAACTATTACAATGGTTTCCATGGAAATATTTGTAAATAAATTTTCCTTTAATGCCAGTTGTGTAAACGATTACAAAATATTACAATATTATTAGATTTAAGAGGGAGACATTAGAATGACTGATACGATCGAATTCGGAAAAAGAATCAATCATCGTCCATTAATTGTCAGTTTCATTGGTGGTTTTTTAGTTGGTGGTCTGGGGTTAATCGCTAACATTAAAATTGCAATAATATCATTTTTGGCAGTTTTATTTTTGTTACTTTGCATCTATTTTCCGGTCAATTTACCAAAAATATTTGGTCATTGGCAACTAGAAAATCATGGAATTTCGTACTACAAAATGAACTCATATTGGGATAAATTAAAAATGATTCTCTTTCCCAATCGAACGGAATTTCAATTTATCAGTTACTCGCAGATCAAGGGCTTCAAAATTATTGAACGCAACAATCAATATGATTTAGATAATCTTTTGACCATTAAACCTGCCAAGCAGTCTTTTTTGCCTTTTTTGAGAAAGCCATTTTTTCTACGACTGGAAATCAATCAAGACAAAATTGATTTAGATTTGAGTTATAATCAATTTCACGATTCCAAAAATACTTTGTTCCGTTTAAGCAATGTCTTAAAAAAATTAGCTGAGAAAATCGATTGATCAAAAAAGCCGCAATAGAATGTCTATCATACACTCTATTGCGGCTTTTAATTTTCATCTCAGTTTCCTTTAATTTAGGCTCAAATGTCCTAAGAATTCATTTTTTTGTAAATATTCAGCTTTTCTTTGTTTTAAACGAGTTTCAAACCCTTGGCAAAGATATTTTTCTTCAGCAGTTTCAGGAATGATTTTGGGAATTTCCATTTCATCATTAGATTTTAAGACTATTAAAGTGCAAAAACTGGTAAAAGCAATTTCAGATTTATCAGTTTTTAAATCGTGACTAATAACTTTCGTAAAGACTTCTATCTGTCGGTGATGTACACCCGTCACAAAAGATTCCATCTTGATGTATTTATCAGTCGTGATTGGATTCCAAAAATTAACGTGATCATATCCGGCGGTAGCGATCTTGCCTTTGACGAACTTAAAACTAGCTAGGCCAGCATTCTCGTCCAATAAACTCAAAGTTTTTCCACCGAAGAGCGTTTTTTTATCATTTAAATCTTTATCAAAAATTATTCGTTCACTAATAGTTCTCGTTTGTTGACACGTCTTTTGAGTCATAATCTACCTCTCTAGGGATATTCTAATAGTAGTATTCAATTCTAACAATCTTTTTTGCCAAAAAGTTAACCGCTACCAAATAAATTATATTATGATAGTAGTAATACAACTTTCGGAGGAAATTATGGCGTTCTTATTGTGGTATACCAACTATTTTGTAGACATTAAATCTGATAATTTAATCGATCCTAAAAAAATCGACGCTTTTGAAAAACTCGGTGATATTTTTACTAATGGAGATTTCTCATCTTGGCATGTTAAATCACAGCTAGATGAAGAAGACTTCAACAGACATTTGAATAAACTATTGACTGAGAATACTGAAATCAATCCTGACGATGTAACCGTTACCAAAGGAATCGATGGCGGTCCTCTTAAAATGTTATAAACGAACCTATATTTATTTTAGGTTCGTTTTTTGATTAAAATTTTTTCAAAATCTGTTCCCAAACATAAGTAAAAAATTATATAATATATAAAATTAATTTAAAAGAGGGAGTTTTTTATGATTTTAATCGCACTTTCTGCTGTTATTTTGCCACTAATCCTTTTAGGTATTCTCAACTTGCCAGCTACCAAAGGGATGTCGATCAGTGCAGCGATTGTCTTGTTAGAAGGTTATTTCTTTTGGAAAATGCCTACTAAAGTATTGTTAGCATCAATTTTTCAATCCATTCACAAGGCACTTCCCATTCTTTGGATATTATTTGGTGCTTTGATGATGCTGAATATTTTGCAGCACACTGGAGCAATCGACCGTATCAATTCTGGATTCCATCAAATTTCCGGTGATATGCGTCTCCAATTGATTTTAGTAGCCTTCTTGTTTGGTGGCTTGATCGAAGGAGTTTCTGGATTTGGTACGCCAGCAATGGTTACAGCACCTTTGATGATTGCTTTAGGATATTCACCCATGGCTGCGGTCACTTTATCGCTAGTAGCCGATTCAACTCCCGCTTCCTTTGGTGCTGTAGGAACACCTTTAACAGTTGGATTGAGTAATGTCAGTGATAAGGGCGATTTTTTAAATAATATCGGTCAACGTATCACTCAATTAGACTTATTTTCTGGAACATTCATGCCACTTTTATTAGTCTTCATGTTGATATTCCTCTTTGGCAAAAATGACAAGAATAAATCAAAAGATTTTTTAGCCTTAATACCTTGGACTTTGTTTATCGGCTTAGTTTACAGTTTATTCGCTCTAATGGTTTCATTCTTGATCAGTTACGAATTTGTAGCAATCTTAGCCCCATTTTTCACGATAATCATTGCCATTGTTTCTATTAAATTTAACTTCTTATTGCCTAAAAAAATTCTCCAAAAGCCTTGGACAATTTCTAAAAAAGAAATCAAATCCGATCATTCAATGTCCTTATTAACAGCTTGGTCTCCATACATCGTCGTTATTTTATTACTTTTAGCTACCAGAACTATCATGCCTCTAAAGAATTTTTTGACTCAAAATATCAATTTATCTTGGAATAATATTCTTGGTTTCAAGCAAATCAATTCAGATTGGGAATTTCTCTATTCTCCTGGTACTCTATTAACAATTGCGGCTATCATTGGTTTATTGCTTCAAGTCAAATCACTCAAGGCCTTCTTACCCACTGCTAAAAAGGTTGCTTTTTCAATGAAATCTACGGCGATTGCTTTGATAGTTACTTTGATCATGGTACAAATTTTCACTAATTCAGAATTAAATCAAAGTAACATCCCTAGCATGCCAATGTATATCGCTCAAATTATTTCCAAATACCTATCTTCTGTTTGGATCGTCATTGCGCCATTCTTAGGACAATTAGGTTCATTCGTAACTGGTAGTACGACCGTTTCGACTTTGACTTTCGGACAAATTCAAGCCGATATCGCTACAAAAGCTGGCGTCGGTACTGACTTAGTTTTAGCGGCTCAGTTGATTGGTGCAGCTGCTGGTAACATGATCTGTGTTCACAATATCGTTTCAGTTAGTTCAGTCGTTGGGCTTGCTGGACAAGAAGGAAATATCTTAAGAAAAACCGCCGTACCGGCTTTAATTTACGGACTAGTAGTTGGTATCGTTGGTTTCATCTTCACACTCGTTATCTAAAAAATGACAAAATAAGAGCCAAGATTGTAGAAAAACACAATCTTGGCTCTTATTTATTATTCGTGAAATGATGCGCCAGAGTTGGCATCCAATTCCAATTTTTTATCTTCGTTAATTGGTGTAACAGTTATATCTTCAGAATCTCTAATTGGAGCTTCGCAAACATTTTGGTAATCATTTGAATTAATAATTTCATTTTCTGATAAATATTTATTAATTTGTTTCATTAAAGTAGGTCCGTTATAAATAAAGCCCGTATAAACTTGAACCAAACTTGCTCCAGCATTCAAAGCTGCTTTGGCATCTTCAGGAGTAAATACCCCACCGGAGAACATGATTGGTAGATTAGGAAAGGCAGCATGAATCGCTCTAGTCAAACTCAATGATTTCTTGAAGATTGGCTTACCGCTGAGACCACCACCCTCATTTTTATGAGCTGACTTGAGATTGTCATGAATTGGACTAGGGTTTGAAGCTGTATTAGTCAAAATAATTCCATCCATCAAACCGTCAGTCTCATTAATCAATTCAATTAGTTGTTCAGCAGTGATGTCATTGCCAAATTTACAAAATACTGGTTCCTTAATGTGCAAATTGTGAATCTTTTGCAACAAGTTCTTAGCTACCGGAATTTCTTGTAAAGTTGTCACACCTTTTTGGTTAGGGCAACTTTGATTCAAAGCAATATAGTCACCAAAAGAATGAATCTCTTTGATGTCTTCAACCATCTCTTCGACCATTTTTTCACTGCTCAAACCATGTCCTGGGGCCACGCTAATACCAACTTTAACATGTTTAGGAGTATTAGCCAGATGACGTCTTGTCTCCTCAACGCCTAAATTATTCAGACCCATACGATTGATAATGGCGTTGTCTTCTGGCAGACGAAAGATCCGTTTTTTCTTATTGCCGGGTTGATTATTTTTAGTGATACTACCAATTTCGACGAATCCGGCACCTAAAGCACCTAAACTATTATAAAATTCAGCTTTTTTGTCAAAACCTGCAGCAATACCAATTGGTGAGTCGAAGGTAACTCCTTTGACGGTCACCTTAATATTATTAGGCTTTTTAGCTTGAAACATCGTTTCCAAAACTTCCGGCGTCTTGTTGAACATCTTTAAACCACTAGCCACTAAATGATGGTCAACTTCAGGATCACCTTTGAAAATCACTGGACGAACTAACTTATATAGACTCATTATTTACCCCAACTTTCTGGATCTTGATACCATTGTTGCAATAATTCCATATCGCTTTCTTCAACATAATCCAATTTTTGAGCCACTTGAATCATGGTTGGATAATCCGTTAATGTAAATAATTTAGTGTGAGCATCGGCAAAGTTCTTGGTACTTTCTGGTAAATCATAAGAGAAAATTGCGACAGTTCCAATCACATCACCACCCTCTTCTTCAACGGCTTTGACAGCTTTTAAAATACTGCCACCAGTTGAAATCAAGTCATCGATCAAAACAACTTTGTCGCCCTTTTGACAACGACCTTCAATTTGACTCTTCTTGCCGTGATCCTTTTTTTGAGGACGTACATAGTTCAATGGCAAGTTCAAAATATTAGAAACACCAGTAGCATGTGGGATTCCTGCTGTAGCAACTCCTCCGATAACTTCAGCATCGGGATATTTTTCTTTGATCAATTCAGCTAAATCATGTGCAATTGTTTGGCGAAAATTTGGATAAGCAATGGTCAAACGGTTGTCCGTATAAATCGGAGCCTTAATACCACTAGCCCAAACGAAAGGTTCTTTGGGATTCAAGGTTACCGCCTTGATTTTTAATAATTGACTGGCAATATTGTTTGCGACTGAGATTTTATCCATTATTTATTCCACTCCTTACAAATATTCATGTATGCTTGATAACCATTTTCAGCTAAAGTAATCGGACGACCGACTACAATCGCATCACTACCTAAAGTTTTAGCTTTGGCTGGTGTAGCGACACGCTTTTGATCTTCCACTTGTGATGCTTTGGGACGAATACCTGGGGTAACGCATAAAAAGTTTTCACTAGTAGCTTGTTTGATCATTGGCACTTCCAAGGCTGACGAAATAACGCCATCGGCTTTGTTGTCAAACGCTAATTTTGCTAGATGAGTAACGTAGTCTTGAGATTGAAGTGGTACTTGCAATTCATCCCTTAATTCAGTTTGTCCTAATGAAGTCAATTGTGTAACAGCAAGTAACTTTGTATCAGAACCTACTAGACCTTTTTTGGCAGCAGCAATCATTTCAGCACCACCACTGGCATGAACGGTTAACATTTGAACATCCCACTTAGCAATCATTTCACAAGTTCTCTTAACTGTATTGGGAATATCATGCAACTTCAAATCGAGAAAAATATTGTAACCACGTTCTCTTAAGTTTCTAACAAACGGATAACCGAATTGACAAAACATTTCCAAACCAATCTTCAAAAACAATTTTTGATCCTTAGGAAATTGATTCAAAAAGTTAATACATTCAAAATCATCTGCAAAATCTAACGCTACTATTACTGGCTTATTCATTTTTACCCCTCATTCTTTATTTCGAATAGACTAGTTGTCCATCACAATAAGTTTGTTGCACTGAACCAAAGACCTTTTGTCCGATAAATGGACTGTTGAAACCTTTGGAAATAAAATTCTCCTTTTTAATTTCAAATTCGTCATCTAAATTAATGATTGAAAAATCAGCTTTTTGTCCGAGCTTAATTTCTCCAGCTTCATTTAATTCAAAAATCCTACTTGGATTAGTCGACATCAGGTTCAATAATTTCTCTAAGCTGATGATGCCAGTCTTGACTAAGCGACTGTACATCAATGGGAAACTCGTTTCGATACCAGTAATCCCAAAGGCACTCTTTTCAAAACCTTGATTCTTCTCATTTTCAGCATGTGGTGCATGGTCGGTCGCAATCATATCGATCGTGCCATCTTGTAGACCACTGATTAAAGCTTGACGATCATTTTCACTACGCAATGGTGGATTCATCTTGAAATTAGCATCATCGGTCAAAATATCGTCTTCACTCAATAACAAGTGGTGTGGCGATACTTCACAAGTAACGTTAATTCCAGCGTCCTTAGCCATTCTGACTAAATCCACACCATCTTTAGTAGAAATGTGGCAAACGTGATAGTGAACGCCAGTCTCTTTAGCTAACATCAAATCTCTAGCTAATTGCGATGTCTCTGCTACTTGTTGGATACCTGGCAAGCCTAAACGTGTAGCTGCTGGTCCAAAATTAATGACTCCTTTATTAAAGAGGTTCTTGTCTTCAACGTGGGCCGCTAAATGACTGTTAATAGCTGCAATCCTTTCCATAGCGTCAAACATCGACTTAGCATTCATGATCCCATGACCATCATTTGAAAAAGCAAAGGCTCCTAATTCGCTTAACTTTTCAATATCAACTAATTCATCACTCGTTTCATCTTTAGTGACCGGTGCATATTGCAAAGTATGGATAACTGAATTCTTCTGATTCAATTCAATTTGCTTCGTAAATTTTTCGGCATCGTCAGGTACGGGAATAACATTAGGCATCGCACCGACTGTCGTAAAGCCGCCATGAGCTGAGGCTTTTGTTCCTGTTTCAATCGTTTCTTTGTGAACTTGGCCTGGTTCTCTGAAATGGACGTGAATATCAACCAAACCTGGCGTAACTAGATTGAACTTGGCATCGATTATTTTACTGCCTTGAGGATGAATATTTTCGGCAATTTTTGAAAACTTGCCATCTTCAATCAAGAGATCACAATTGATTAATTTATTTGTGTAGAACAATTTTGCATTTTTGACCAGTAAGTTCATCTTCTGCATTGTCTCCTTCTAAAACCGCTTCAATCATTGCCATTCTCATAAAGACACCGTTAGCCATTTGAGGGAAAATATATGATTTATCGCATTCTACGACATCGTCAGCAATTTCTGCTCCTCGATTTACTGGAGCTGGATGCATGATCATAGCATCTGGTTTCATCATATTGACACGATCCATATCCAAACCATATTTTTCAAAATAGTCAGCTTTTGAGAAATTCTTGTTTTCTTCAGCAGAAAGACGTTCGTGTTGAACTCTGAGTAACATTACAACATCCATTTCTTGGCAAAGCTCGTCGACACTCATGTGTGGTCCAATTTCTGCAAATTCTGGTGTGTACCATGAATCTAAACCACCAAAACAAACTTGAGCTCCTAATCTTGTTAAAATTTCAGCATTTGAATGAGCTACTCGTGAATGACTTAAGTCGCCAATAATCCCAACTTTCAAACCATCAAAGCTACCAAAATGTTCATAGATTGTCATTAAATCCAAAAGTGATTGTGAAGGATGTTGACCAGTACCATCCCCACCATTGATGATGTGAATCTTTAAATTGTGGTTATTTACTAAATCTTCGTAATACTTATCTTGGCTGTGACGAATAACCGCTACGCTTGCACCGATGCTTTCTTCAGTTTTGACAGTGTCATAAAGTGTCTCACCTTTAGAAGTTGAAGATGTTGATGCTTCGAATTCGATTTCTTTCATTCCTAGCTTCATTTCAGCCACTTGGAAACTAGATTTTGTTCTTGTACTGTTTTCAAAAAATAAATTAATGGCAAATTTATCTTGACCGATTTCTGACTTCTTACCGGCTTTGAAATCAATCGCTGAATCAATTAAGTTCAGTACCTCTTCATTTGATAATTGTGACATAGAAAGTATATTTTTCATTGTTTTCCTCCAAATTAAAAGGGATAGCTTTTATCCAGCTACCCCTAAAAGTTTGGTGTTCAACCGACCTTTCAGACCTCACTGGATCTATTTAAAAGTTCCCTGACGATTTATTTTTTAGTAAACAAAAAACTTCCTATCCCACAAGGAAAGGAAGTTTACACTTTTTCTGTCTAATGTGTAAGTAACCTTCCAAGCCTCACAGGACTCGATTAAAAGTTTTCGTTGCAAATAATATAAACGATTTCACATTCTCAGTCAATAGTATTAGTTAATTTTTGCCAAGAAATATTTCTTCTTACCACGACGAATTACAATGTATTTGCCGTCAAATGAATCTTTTGGATCGATTTCAGTTGTTGTATCAGTCAATCTCTCACCATTGATTCTGATAGCACCATTTTGAATATCTTCACGAGCTTGACGTTTTGACTTGTCGACATTAACAGCAATCAAAAGATCAACTAAATTGATAGGATCACTTGAGATTTCTTCACTAGGAACACCATGGAAGGCTTCAGCTACTTCTTCTGTTGTTAATTCTTGGATTTCACCAGAGAATAAAACATCAGTGATCTTTTCAGCAGTCTTCAAGGCTTCTTCACCGTGAACAAATTTAGTAACTTCTTCTGCCAAAGTCTTTTGTGCCAAACGTTTTTCAGGTGCAGTTTTAACTGCTTCAGCCAATTTGTCGATTTCTTCTTTTGATAAGAAAGTAAATTTCTTCAATAGGTTGATAACATCTTTGTCATCTTGGTTGAACCAGAATTGATAGAATTCATAAGGAGAAGTCTTTTTAGGATCAAGCCAAACAGCACCACCAGCAGTTTTACCGAATTTTGTACCGTCAGATTTAAGAAGCAATGGAATTGTCAAAGCGTAAACTTTAGCATCTTGACCTTCAGCTTTGTGGATCAAATCCAAACCAGCAGTCAAATTACCCCATTGATCGCCACCACCAACTTGCAATTGTACGTTGTGTTGACGGTAAAGTGTTAAGAAATCAAGTGATTGTAGAATTTGGTAAGTAAATTCAGTGAAGGAAATACCTACTTCTAGACGACTAGAAATAATTTCCTTGTTTAACATTGTATTAACGTTGAATAATTTACCGTAGTCACGCAAGAAGTCCAAAATGCCGATTTGATGAGTCCAGTCGTAGTTGTTGACCATGGTGAAGTTACTGAAAATTTTATTAGCTTGATTACTCAAAGCCTCTACGTTGTGGTTAACTTGATCCATTGTTTGCATAGGACGTTCAGCTTTTTTACCACTTGGATCACCGATTGAACCAGTAGCACCACCAATAACGATATAAGGATGGTGACCAGCTTTAGCAAATCTTTCCAAAGTCATAAATGGTAACAAGTGACCGATGTGCATTGAATCCCCAGTTGGATCCATTCCACAATATAAAGAAATAGCTTTTTCATCGACTAATTTTCTCAATCCCTCTTCATCGGATTGTTGATTGATCAAACCACGCCATGATAATTCATCAATAATGTTCATAAATCTTCCTCCTGTAATTGTCCAAGTTCAAGAAATAAAAAAAGCGCCTCTGCAATAATTGCAGGGACGCTTTTATGCGCGGTACCACCCAAATTCAAGTAATCATACTTGCACTTTATTCCATCAACTGGACGTGAATTTTGATTTCGTATTTCGTGATTTATCCTGCTTGACTCGCACCGACCGTCAATTCTCTGAACTCTGAAATAAATCATTAATTATTTTAAAACCAAAATCTTATTATAAGTATGATGATACACAGAGCCTTAATTTTTTTCAAGGTCTTTTTACAAGTTGTTGTATAATGTAAGTGTTTTCTACGAGGGGGAAATGCAAATGGAAAAGACGCTTTATATCATGCGACACGGTGAAACCTTATTTAACGTCCAAAAAAAGATTCAAGGCTGGTGCGATTCACCTTTGACGCAAAGAGGTATTGAGCAAGCAAAAACTGCTGGTCAATACTTCAAAGATAATAATATCCAATTTGATGCCGCTTATTGCTCGACTGCTGAACGTGCTAGCGATACGTTGGAACTTGTAACTGACATGCCATATACGCGCTTGAAGGGCTTAAAAGAGCTTTCTTTTGGTGCCTTCGAAGGCGAACATGAATATTTACATCCTAAAATGGATCCTCAAAAACATTTTGGCGACTATTATGTCCAATTTGGTGGCGAGGATAATCAAGATGCGCAAAAACGAATCGCTACTACTCTGCAAAAGATTATGAATCAAGACAATCAAACAGTACTAGTAGTTAGTCATGGTGGAGCTATGATGATGCTTTCTGATCTTTGGACTGATATTCAAAAAATTATTCAAAGTGGTTTCACGAACTGTAGCATTCTTAAATTTACTTTTGAAAATAATGAATTTCATTTTCAGAAAATTATTAATTTTTCAAAATAAAAAATCGACTTTACAGTCGATTTTTTTGTTACATATGATTTTCGATCCAAGTCCAGACCTCGTCTTTACCAGCTTTAGTCTCAGAACTAAATAATTGTAAGTCATCAGTTTGATTGATATTCATTGTCTTGTTAACTTGACTGATGGTCTTGTTCCATTGATTACGTTTAACTTTATCCATCTTTGTTGCCACGATCAACGTTGGAATGTGATAGTAACTGACAAATTGATACATTGAGACATCATCATCACTAGGGCTACGACGACCATCAACTAAAATAACTACTCCCTTTAAAACCTTTCGAGTAGTCAAATATTCCTCAATCATCACACCAAATTCTTCACGTTGCTTCTTTGATACTTTTGCAAAGCCATATCCTGGCACGTCAACTAAGTATAATTGATCTTCAATTTTGTAGAAATTAAGTGTTTGTGTTTTACCAGGCGTACTAGACGTTCTCGCAAAGCTTTTACGATTGATCAACGTATTAATCAAAGAAGATTTGCCGACGTTAGAACGGCCTAGAAGAGCAATCTCAGGGTATCCTTCATCGGGATACTGTTTGGAACTAACTGCACTCATATTCATCGAAACATTATTTACTTGCATAATTCACCTCAATCTCATAATTTTATCATATTTAGTATGAAAAAAGGCTGCCAACTAGGCAACCTCTCCATTTTTCAAAATAACTTCTGGTTCTTTAACTTTTCTAACAGCATCTTTTGTAACCTTAACTGTTTCAATATCATCGCGACCAGGAATATCGAACATCGTATCAAGCATCGTTTCTTCAAGAATCGATCTCAAACCACGCGCCCCGGTATTTCTTTCGATTGACATCTTAGCAATTTCTTTAAGAGCATCATCAGTGAAGACTAAGTCAACGCCATCAAGTCCAAGAAGTTCCTTATATTGCTTTACAAGTGCATTCTTAGGCTTAGTTAGAATTTCAACCAAATCATTTTCTGTTAACTTATCCAATGCTGTTACGATTGGAATACGACCGATAAATTCAGGAATAATACCAAATTTCATCAAGTCTTCTGGGATGATTTGTTTCATCAAATTCTTTTCTTCGGCAACACTAGCCTTTTGTTCAGCACCAAAACCGATCGTCTTATCGCCTAAACGATTCTTAACGATTTGTTCAATACCGTCAAACGCACCACCGACGATAAAGAGAATGTTGGTTGTGTCGATTTGAATAAGTTCTTGTTGAGGATGCTTTCTTCCACCTTGTGGTGGCACACTAGCAATTGTTCCTTCAAGAATCTTCAAAAGAGCTTGTTGGACACCCTCACCAGAAACATCACGTGTAATTGAGACATTTTCACTCTTCTTAGCGATTTTGTCAATTTCATCAATATATACGATTCCGTGTTCTGCTTTGTCCACGTCAAAGTCAGCGTTTTGAAGTAACTTAAGCAAAATATTTTCAACGTCTTCACCAACGTAACCAGCTTCAGTAAGCGTAGTAGCGTCAGCAATAGCAAATGGGACCTTCAAAATACGGGCCAATGTTTGAGCTAAGAAAGTCTTACCTGAACCAGTAGGTCCAATTAAGGCAATGTTACTCTTTTGAAGCTCTGTTTCACCGTCTTTAAGGTGTTCCATTTTATTAATTCTCTTATAGTGATTATAAACAGCAACTGACAAAGCACGTTTGGCAGACTTTTGTCCAATCACATATTCGTCCAAGATTTTTTTAATTTCTACAGGTGTAGGAATGTTATCTAAATCAAGTGGTGTTGCTTCATTTAATTCTTCATCGATAATCTCTTTGCATAAATCAATACATTCATTACAAATATAGACACCGGGACCAGCAACGATTTTCTTTACTTGATCTTGTGTTTTACCACAAAATGAACAGCTAATCGTGCCAGTATTTTCTGTACTATCAAACATAGTTATTCTCCTTCAATAGTTCCAATACTTTGAAAGTCTAGCATTGTAATAATTAAGAGTAAAGTAATTAGTTTCTAGATTGTTCGTGATAAAAAAAGAAAGCCTTACGGCTTCCTTAAGTTTAACAGCTTTTAGCTTTATTTTTCAACAGCTGAGTCAACGATCAATTCAATTGCCTTCTTAGCAGCAATATCATGGGCTAACATATCATCTGAAAGTGCATTTCTAACTGCTTTTTCTTCCATCTTGTATTCTTCAGCCAATGACTTGATTTCAGCTTTGATTTCGTCTTCTGAAGGTTTGATATCTTCTTTAGCAACGATTGCTTCGATTACTAAGTCAGTCTTAACACGTTCTTCAGCATCTTTAGCAAATTGTTTCTTCAAATCGTCTTCTGATGTACCTGTCATTTGATAGTACAACTTAGGATCGATACCTTGACGACGTAAGTTAGCTAAGTATTGGTTCAATTGATTTTCAACTTCTGTGTCGATCATTGCTTGAGGAATGTCATCGATTTTGGCGTTCTTTACAGCACCTGAGATGGCTTCTTCTTGAATGTTTTCTTCAGCAGTTTCTTTCTTTTGATCCTTGATTTCGTCATGGATCTTAGTCTTTAATTCTTCAAGTGTGTCAACATTTTCGTCAACATCCTTAGCAAAGTCATCGTCTAATTCTGGCAATTCCTTTGTCTTAACTTCGTGAAGTTTTGTCTTGAAAATAGCTTTCTTACCAGCTAAATCTTTTGCTTGGTAATCTTCTGGGAATGTAACGTTAACGTCAACATCTTCACCAGCTGAGTGACCAATCAATTCGTCTTCGAATCCAGGAATGAATGTACCTGAACCAAGTTCTAGTGAGTAGTTTTGAGCACTGCCACCATCGAATTCTTTACCATCAACAGTACCAACGTAGTCAATAATTACTGTATCGCCTTTTTCAGCTTTACCGTCTTTAAGAACTAATTCAGCTTGTTGCTTTTGTAGTTCTTCCAAACGACCTTCAACGTCAGCTTTCATAACATTACGTTTTTGCTTCTTAACTTCGATACCTTTGTAGTCACCAAGTTCAACGTCAGGTTTAACTGTAATTACAGCAGTAATAGCCCAAGGTTGACCTTTTTCCATTGATTCAACATTGATTTGTGGTTGATCAACTGGTTCTACTTTAGTTTCGTCAACAGCATTTTGATATGCAGCTGGTAAAACAGCATTCAAAGCATCTTCGTACAATGCTTCTTCACCATACATACGGTTGAAGATTTGACGAGGTACTCTACCTTTTCTGAAACCAGGTACATTTAAGCTCTTCTTAACACGGTTAAATGCAGTATCTAAACCTTGTTTGATTGTGTCTTGGTCAATTTCAAATTTCAATTCACCAGTATTGTTTTCTTTTTTTGTAAATTTAGCCTTAGCAGACATTTATATTATCCCTCCGGTATTTCAACGATCTCATACTTTGTAATATTACCCTAAAATGGCAATATTGTAAACATTCGTCGTCATTTCTAGGTAATTTTAGACATCATTGTTACATTATAAAATACTTTACAACATTTTTGAATATTTATGCATAAAAAAAAGAGTTGGATTAACCAACTCTTTAAAATCATTACCACTTAGAATTAGTCTAAGATTTCTGTAACAACTCCGGCACCAACAGTACGGCCACCTTCACGAACAGTAAATCTTGTACCTTCTTCAATAGCAACTGGAGCAATCAAGTCAACTTCAAAAGTAACTTGGTCACCAGGCATAACCATTTCTACACCATCTGGTAGTTCAATAACACCAGTAACATCAGTTGTGTGGAAGTAGAATTGTGGACGGTAGTTTGAGAAGAATGGAGTATGACGTCCACCTTCTTCTTTACTCATGATATAAACTTCACCCTTGAACTTGTTGTGAGTTTGGATTGAACCTGGCTTAGCAAGAACTTGTCCACGTTCGATTTCATCACGGTTAATACCACGTAGTAAGATACCAACGTTATCTCCGGCTTCACCAAGATCAAGAGTCTTACGGAACATTTCTAGTCCTGTAACAGTTGACTTTTCGATTTCTGGCTTCAAACCAACGATTTCAACTTCGTCACCGATCTTAACTTCACCACGATCGATACGACCAGATGCAACAGTACCACGACCTGTGATAGTGAAGACATCTTCAACGGGCATCATAAATGGTTTTGTATTATCACGTTCTGGTGTTGGGATGTATTCATCAACAACATCAAGAAGTTCTTCAACGTGTTTTACTTCTTCAGGGTCTCCTTCAAGAGCCTTCAAAGCTGAACCACGTACTACAGGAATGTCATCCCCTGGGAAATCGTATTCTGATAGTAATTCACGAACTTCCATCTCAACTAGGTCAACTAGTTCTGGGTCATCAACAAGGTCAGTCTTGTTCAAGAAGACAACGATGTATTCAACACCAACTTGACGAGCAAGCAAGATGTGTTCACGAGTTTGTGGCATAGGACCATCAGTTGCAGCAACAACAAGGATGGCACCATCCATTTGTGCAGCACCAGTGATCATATTCTTAACGTAATCAGCGTGTCCTGGAGCATCGATATGTGCATAGTGACGCTTTTCAGTTTCGTATTCAACGTGAGCAGTGTTGATTGTAATCCCACGTTCCTTTTCTTCTGGGGCCTTATCGATATCAGCGTAATCTTCAGCTTTAGCTAAACCTTTGTCAGCCAAAATCTTAGTGATTGCTGCTGTTAAAGTAGTCTTACCGTGGTCAACGTGACCAATTGTCCCAATATTTACATGGGGCTTTGTTCTCTCATAATGTTCTTTTTCTGCCATTACAAAGAATCCTCCTAAAATTTCATTTCATAAGATTGATCCAAAGAAAATGTTCTTTAGACGACTCTTTACTGAAAAATTATACTACTTTCAGAGGTGAAAGCAAATTAATTCAACGCAAATCACCGACTAAAAATATACTCTTTGGATTATACGGGGCGTAAGCATAATTGTAAATACTCAAAGCGAAAAAAGTTCAAAAAATTCACTCTTGAAAGGCATCAATCAAATTATCGAACCTTTTTAGCCAAGTTTTTACATCATCAAGCCCCTGATTATCACTTACTTGTGAATCATCAACTAAACCATACCTTAAAAGCATCGCCTTTGTCCAGAGTTCAGGGCTTTTTATTATTTCTTCCCCAAAAGGATAGACAAATGCAGCATAAAGTGACAATTCACCTTTAAAGTTTTCCAACTGAGTTTCATTTTTATCAGTCAATAATTTTTCTAGTTCGTCACACATTTTCAAATAGACATCAGTTGACATAATAGGCATTAACTTGCTTGGATTGCAAGTTTTATTTTTACCATAAAAAGAAATATCGATATTTTCATCGAGTCCAAGTTTCAATAAATTCTCCAATGCTTCGCTCTTTAAAAGCGGATGTAACAAGGGATTATCCAATAAAATCTTAGCATTTTCGATATAATCATCTTTTTTAAATTCTCGCAACTTACGCAGCAATTGAATTTGTTCACTCGTTGATTCAGTTACGATCGATAATAGACGCTTAGTTATCTTTTCTTTTTCCGGTTTAAAAGCGCGCTCATGTCTGTCTTCAGAAATTTGAATCCGTTTAACGATTTCATCTAGAAAGTCCTGCTTAATATTTGGTATCGAATTAGTATCATAGAAATTTAACAATTGATTGGCTAACAAAAAATCATTATTTTCTAAAATAATGTCCAATGCCATTCGAGCTGTATCAGGCTCACTGAGGTAGTAATTAAAATAATCTAAAATAACCGCCTCAGCATCCCCAGGCCTTTTCTGATTCAATAAAGAAGCGGCCAACCCCTTATTAATGTCAAACGTCTGCTCCATTGCATAAGCTTGTGTAAATAAGTCAGTTGACTCTTCCCAGTCACCTTGATCAAAGGCATCTTGAGCTTGATCTAGGATTTTTTTTAGATTATCTGAGTCGCTCATAAAGTACCTCAACCATCTCTGAATAAATTACTTATTCTGTTTTTTTGCTTTTGATTTAGACTTTCTGTGTCTATTCTGATTTACTTCCATGATTACAGGTAAAATAACAGGGTGACGGTTAGTTTGTTCGTACAAGAAATGATTTAATTTTTCACGAACATTTTGTTTCAAATCTGACCAATCGAAATCTTTACTTGTTTGCATATAGTCAACGATCGTATTCACGATGATATCTGAACTTTCACTCAACAAGTCACGACTAGCACGCATATAAACGAACCCACGAGCAGTTATTTTAGGCTTAGCAACGACTTTCTTCTTTTTACGGTCAATTGTAGCAACCGCAATAAAGACCCCGTCTTCGGCCAATAATTCACGATCACGAAGCACAATACTACCAATATCACCAATACCGATACCATCAATCATAGTATCTCCAGCATCAACGCCTTTTCCTTGATAAAATTGGCCATTTTCATAATTAAGAACGTCACCTTTTTTAGTTAGGAAAATATTTTGATAAGGAACACCAGTTTCATGAGCAATTCTAGCGTGAGCATCTAATAGACGATATTCCCCTTGAATAGGAATAACATTTTCTGGATTCAATAGATTGATCATTAATTGCAAATCAGATTTATTAGCGTGGCCTGATGAATGCTTATCATCACTCAAAGCTTTAACTTCGGCTCCAGTACGATAAATGGCATCGCGAGCTTTAGCAACAGTTGTTTCCATCGCATGTGAAGGTGTTGTAGCAATAAAGACTAAATCGCCCTCCTCAACTTGGAATTTAGTCTTAGCAGCAGGATTGGCCATCTTACGCAAAACTTTGATTGGCTCACCCATTTTACCAGTTTCAATAATGACTAACTTATCTTTATCGACATTCTTTAGTTCCTTAGGTTTGACTAACAATTCTTTGTTCTTAATAGTTAGATAGTTCAATCTCATCGCTGTCTTCAAAATCTTCTCAGCGTCAGTTCCGGACAAAAAGACTCTTCTACCCGTTTTATCGGCTGCATCTAAGACTTGTTGCATTCTTTGAATGTTAGAAGCAACTTGAGCTACGATAATTCTTCCTGTGTGGTAGCTAAATGTATCAAAAATATATTCATAAATATCTTTTTCGCTGGAATTTTCATATGGTGATTCCGCATTAGCAGAGTCACTTAATAAGGCTAAAACACGTTCACTACCAATTTTGGCAATTCGACCATAATCAGTCTTATAAATTGGAGCAGCAGCTTGATCGAATTTGAAGTCACCCGTATAAACGATTTGGCCTTCACTTGTTTTGATAACGATTCCTAATGATCCGGGAATTGAGTGGGTCGTTTTGAAAAATGATACTGAAGCTTCGTTAAAGTCGATGGCTGTGTTTTCATCAATAACATGAAAATCTGAAAACTTCTTACTACGACGATCATTTGCACAAACAATTTTAGCAAGTTCAATTGACATTTCTGAACCAAAGACTGGAATATCGTACTCACCTATCAAATATGGCAAGGCTCTGATTGCATCAGCATGTCCATGTGACAAGAAAATTCCTACTACTTTATCAATGTTTTTTTTGATGTAAGTCATATCTGGTACGACAACATCGATTCCATAAAGATCATTATCAGGATATTGCAAACCAATATCGAGGATATAGATTTCATCATTTACTTCTACTGCGTACATATTTTTTCCATTTTCGCGTACGCCACTTAACAAAATTATTTTAATTTTTTTATCCATTTTCATCTCTCATTTCATTAAAATAGCATAGATCATAATATTCTATTGTGATTTTAAAGTCTTTTAAGACTATTTAAGCTATACCTGTTTTTTATTCTACCATATCAACAGTGTTTTAGAGAAAATAAGCAAAAAAAATAGGGGTTCCATAATGGAAACCCCTAAAATAATTATTAACGACGTAGACCCAATGACTTGATTAGTTCACGGTAACGTTGAACATCCTTGTTACGTAGGTATGCTAATAAGTTACGACGGTGACCAATCTTCTTAAGTAGACCAACATATGAGTGGTGGTCTTTCTTGTTAACCTTCAAGTGGTCGTTAAGTGCATTGATATCATAAGTTAATACAGCAATTTGTACTTCTGGAGAACCTGTGTCTCCGTCTTTACGTGCATATTGCTTGATAATTTCGTTTTTCTTTTCTTTTGAAATAGCCATTTATTTCACCTTTTCCTTATAAATTTAGCCAAACTATGCTTGCGTTGGTGATTCGTCAAACAGAGCATGGTTAACACAACTAATAAATTTACTACAAATTTGATATTTTTGCAATAGCGAAAAAAAATACACAATTCGTTGCATTGCCAATGCGAATTATGTATAATTCTATGTATTGAGTTTTAAAGCTTACTAGGTAATCGGAGGTGAAATTAATGCCACAAATTAAATCAGCTATGAAACGTGTAAAGACTGCAGAAAGCGCAAACCTTCGCAACAATGCACAAAAGAGTTCAATGCGTTCAGCAATCAAGAACTTTGAAACATCAGCTGCCAAAAACGCTGACAACAAAGATGAATTGTTCAGAACAGCTGTCCGTGCTATTGACATGGCTAAGTCAAAAGGCCTAATCAAGGCTAACAAGGCTGCTCGTGATAAGTCAAGACTTGCAAAATTGAATTAATGATAAGCAGCCAGAAGGTTGCTTTTTTATTTTGTCCAAAAAAGGGATCCGGATATTAATCTGGGTCCCTTTTTATGCATGCTTAGCAATGAATAAATCAAATAGTAATTCTTTATCACCTTGTCCTGATTTGATTTGATAATCGAGATTCACACAGTCAGAATACATTACCTGAAGTCGTTTGCGATTCAATGCCTTAGCCTGTCGATAAGAATATTTAACCCGATAAGGATTCAAACGTAGATTCTTGGCAATCGTTCCTTCTGAAAGTCCCTTTTCCGACAGAATTTGAATTTGAATCAACAATCTGAGTTGTGAAATGATAATTGCTACTAATAAAATTGGATCGATTTTTTGCAATAAAAATTGGTCGTACAATTCTTCAGCTTTATAAATATTCTTGTTAAGAATTTGGGTCGTTAGATCAAAAACATTATCTTCTAAAGATTGGGGAACTAATTCGTTAACTGCTGTTTGATCAATCTTCTTAGTTTGTAACGAGTACAACTTCAATTTATCCAACTGATTAGTAATCAAGGAATAATTGCCCTTAGTTTTATTGATCAACAATCCCAAAGCATCTGGATCAATCTCATAGCCAGCTTTATTCAAATCGGCTTTAACTGTCCGATTCAAAGCTGACCCCTCCATCTGACCGGCATCAACTACAGTGGCTAATTTCTTAAGTTGCTTAGTTATTTTTTTTCGTGCATCCAACTTGTCATATGATGCAAAAATCACCAAAATTGTCGATGGTGTTGGATCTTGAATGTATTTAATCAACAAATCAACATTTTGTTCAATAACATTTTTGGCTTTTTCACCCGTCAAAAAGTATGGATGCTGAGCAAAAACTAATCGTCGCTCGCCAAAGAATGGTGCTGAAATTGCTTCATTGATTAAGTCAGCAATCGACACTTCCTCCAAATCAAAATTAGAAAAATTCATTTCTCGTTCTTCGGCAGACATGATTTCTTTAAATGACTTTTGAATTTCTTTGATAAAAACTTGCTCTTTACCAGTAATTAAATAGACGTTACTCAAATTACCTTGCTTTAAATTATTTTTTAGTTCTGTTACCTTCAATCAAGTCACCCTTCAAAAATGTCGTTAATCTTCCTTCGTCATTGAAGAAATTATAATACCAAGATATCATACCATATTCAGCCGTATTAAAATATTGAACCCGATGGTTTTTCAGACGTGTCAAAGTTTCTTGATTAGGATGCCCATAACGGTTATTAATCCCTGCAGAGATCAGACCAACATTAGGTTTAGTAACTTGCAATAAATTGTCGCCAGTTGAGGTCTTAGAACCATGATGTCCTAGTTTTAAATAATCCACTTTGAATCGATATTTCTTTAAAATTTTATTTTCCGAGGCGATGTCTAAATCACCGGTAAATAACCAATTTCTTTGTTTAATTTTAGTTAATAATGTCAATGAATCTCTGTTCTCACCCTTACCACTCTTTTGTGGCCATAAAACTTGAAAATCCAAAGTTCCAACTTTAATTCTGTCACCTTGACGCAAATTTTTGAATTTAATTTGGGGATGTTTTTGGATTGTCTTTTTAATTTTGGCGTCATTTTCTAAGCCAATTCCAAAATTGACTTCTTTAACATCGAATTTAGTCAAAATTGTTTCTAAATTTCCAATATGATCAACGTCTTTATGGGTCAAAAATAATTTATCAATGTGGCTAATTCCTTTCGATTTCAGAACAGGTAAAGTGTTGAAATCTACTTGATTGCCACTATCATGTTTTGCCCAAGGTTTTGTAGGAAAATGAACCTTACCTGCTACATCGATCATCACTACTTTTCGGTTTAACGGTGTAGTAATCAAAATACTATCTCCTTGACCAATATCGATTAAATTAACCGAACCAGTAAGTGGAAATTTATTCAAGAAGACGCATCCCCAAAATATAATTACATAACTCAACAAGTACCGATTCCAAAAATTGCGACTTTCCACATAAAAAAGCGTAACAATTACAAGTAACAACACTAATACGACCGAAAATTTACCAGTAATGAAAGTGAACTGTCTATTCAAAGCTAAGCTATCCAAAAATTGATATAATTGCTCGAAAATTTGATTAATAAAATTCCAAACTGACCAATGAACTGTAAAAGCCGAGAATATCGTAATCGGTAAAATTACCATCATAAACAATGGTACGAAGATAATATTCACGACAATGGTTAACCAATTGAATTGATATGTGTAAAAGCAAATCAAAGGTAGACTGACTAAATTCATCTTAAATGTGGCTAATAATAAATTTGTTCCTTCATATAAATATAAAATTGTAAAAGATAACAGGAAACTCAACTGACCACCCATTTCGATCATGGCAAATGGATAAATTAATGTACAAATTAACAAAGTTAGACTAAATAAATCTAATTTACTGACTGATATTTTTAATTTCTTCAAAACTATTGCCAACATCGCCAAGATAATTGCTCGCCAAATTCCACTTTTTGATCCTACCAATAATCCATAACATGGGAGAATCAATAAAAATGTACCATCAACCCAGTCAACCGGAATTTTGAAAAACGAAGTTATCTTTCTCAGAAAAGTTAAAATTACTAATACATGCAATCCTGACAAACTAAACAAATGGATAATTCCTAAAATACTCAGAGTTTTAAGAAAATCCTTCTCTGAACTAGGAACATAACCCACTAGTAAACTTTGTGCGTGAATCCTTAACCATTTTGGCAATTGCGATAAATATTTGATTATATGTATTCGTAAAACATTTATTTTTTCTGATATTGTTTGAGGTTCGGCTACTTGCAAATGGTTGATACTTTTCAAATTTACTTGATAAAAAATACCTTTATGTTGTGCATACTTTTTAAAATCAAATTCCCCTGGATTCCGTGGCCCCATTAATGGTTGTTTCGTTGCTATTTTTACTTGAGCGCTTGTTAATTCAGATAAATTTTTCCAAATTTTTTGTTCTTTTTTGGTCTTAATTCGATAAATGAAACGTACATTTTGTTTGGCTTTTAATTCACCACTCAAAATATCACCATTCACTGATATTTTATCCGGAGAAAAAACAGCTGTCTGAAAATTTTCTGGTTTTGGCTTTTGCATAAAACTCTGACAACGAATGCCTGTAATTGCAGCTAGTACGATCGTGACAATTAACACTACTGATTTTTTCAAACAAATTAATCTAAGCAATAAAATTACTGCCAAACACCAAAACCATACTGATTCAAACAGCGCTGCTACAATGATACTCGTCATAACGGCGGGAAAAATAAAATAATTCTTCATAAGCTAAACAGTCAATTGATCTTTTAAAGAATCCAAACTCTTTTCACCAATACCGGATACTTTAGTCAAATCATGTAAATTTTTAAAATTGCCGTTTTTCTCACGAAAAGCAATAATTTTCTCGGCTTTCTTAGGTCCAATTCCAGTGACATTCTTAAAATCTTCAACTTTTGCATTATTTATATTGAGTTTTTCACCTTTAGCAGGTACAGCATTTGCTGATACAGAATTATTATTGCCAATGACCGGCACATAAATTTGCATTTGGTCAGTAACTCGTTTGGCTTGATTTATTTGCTTAGTATCAGCATTATCCGCTAGACCGCCTGCCAACTGAATTGCTGCTTGAACTAATGAATTCTCTTTAAGCTGGTAGACACCCGGCTTTTTCACTGCTCCCTGAATATCAACTGCCACTAATTTATTTTTGGGAGCTGAAGTTTTCTTCTCAGAAACTTTTTTAGGAGCCTTGATTTCAGTTTTGATATCATTTTTGACTACTGGGACCCGATTAACCCACCAATAGCCTCCCAATCCTAAAATCAAAACACTTATAACAATGACTATCACTTTATTACGCTTAATATAGTCTAAAAAATCATTCATTTTTATCACCTCAAAAGAAACTACGAAAAAAAACAGCCCTTATTTGGACTGTTTAGTTTTTTCAAGATAATTAATTGCATCGTTCAAATTCTTAACAGGAACGATCTTCATCTTAGTATGAATTTTTTTAGCGGCACGTAAAGCTAAGTGGTAGTTATTAACATAACCTGGTTCATATTTTTTAATCAATTTGGTAACTGGATCATCGGGAGCAAAGAAGATCGTTGCGCCTTCTTGAGAAGCAGCATAAACTTTTTTCTCGATTCCACCAATTGGACCAACTGTACCATCAGGAGAAATAGTTCCTGTCCCGGCAATCGTACGGCCAGCTTTTAGATTATTATTCGTAATTTGTGAATAAACCTGTAAAGTGAACATCAATCCAGCAGACGGACCACCAATACTACCGGCATCGATTTTAGTAGCTGGTTTCCCTTTTGCTTCGGTATTATCAGTTAAAGTAATACCTAAACCAAAGCGTTTCGTATCAGCTAGCTTAACTAATTTTCCGCTGGCAGTTTTTTGCTTGCCATCACGAGTAAACTTAATCTTTACTGTTGATTTCTTATTCTGCTTTTTGACGTATTTAATAAATTGATCAGCGTTATTAAAATGGTAGCCGTTGATCGATGTAATCGTATCGCCAATCGCTAATTTATTCTTAAAATCAGAATTATCCATTACATCCATGACGTAGACACCCAAATACTTTTTCGTAAAGGGTTTATCAGCTTTAGAATATGCAGCTTGAATGGCATTGTTTGTAGCTGACTTCATATAATACTGTTGAACTCGCAAGTACTCTTCATTCGTTTCGTCACCCATCAACTCTTGTTGCGAATAAATAGTCTCAAAGTTATTGCCGACAGATTTCAAAAGCGTAAACGGCGTTCCATTAACAATACCTACTGTGGTCAATAACAGATTACCTTTTTTCTGATCATGTTTGCCAGCCACCTTGACGAACTGCGAAGTATCTTCAGCTGAACCTGGTACTTCCAAATAATATTTAGTTGGGTAGAAGAAAAATGCCACCACAACTATGAAAATAAAAATAGCACCAAAAACTTTGTTTCTAGTTTTGTTGAACTTCAAAATGAATTATTCCTTCCTCAACTTCTTTATCAATGTTTTAGCAACAGCTGGAGGAACAAATTCAGAAATATCGCCACCAAATTTTGCTACCTCTTTCATCATTGATGATGATATCGTAGCATATTTGCCATTAGCTAGCAGGAATATCGTTTCAATATTTTTATCCAAAACTTTATTGATTGAAGCAACTCCTGATTCATAACCAAAATCATCAGGATTACGCATAGAACGCACTAAGAAGTGTGCTCCCAAATCCTTAGCTAACTTAGTAGACAGCTCATTTTTACCATCAATAATTTCAACATTATCTAAATCAGTAATTTCTGCTTCAATAAAAGCTTTTTTCTCTTGATATGTAAATAAATAATTTTTTGAAGTATTCGTCATCGGTACTACATACAATTTGTCAAACAACTTAGCTGACCGACGGATAATATCCAAATGACCATTGGTAATTGGATCAAAACTTCCCGCATAAAGACCAATTCTTTCAGACATTTTAACCTCCAAATCGATACATTGCCACTTTAGTATCTTTGTATCTTTTTTCTTTAATCAATTCGATCTGTTCTAATTCTAAATCAATATCATAATCTGTTTCATCGACTATGATTGCCCCATCATTTAGCAAATTATTAGTGACCAAATCAGAAATAATTTGTTCAGTGATCTTCATTCGATATGGTGGATCTAAGAATACTAAATCAAATTTGATTTTTTCATCTTCAAATTTCTTCAATGCTTCAGTTGCACTAGATTTGATTACGACAAAATTGTCCTCTTCACGAGTCTTTTCGACGTTTTCTTTGATTGTATTGATGGCTTTGTACGCTTTATCAACCAAATAAGCTTTCTCATAACCTCTAGAAACAGCTTCAATGCCCAAACTACCAGTACCAGCAAATAAATCTAGGGCATTGCCATCAACCATATAAGGTGACAACATGCTGAAGACAGCTTCCTTAACTTTGGCCGAAGTTGGACGAGTGTTATTAGTCGGCACCGCCTTCAAATTAAGACCTCGAAATTTACCTGAAACTACCTTCATTAATCTTCCTCTTCAGTATTCTTAGATTTTAAAACAAAATGTTCATCTAACTCTTTACGATGAGCTAATGCCACACATTTAACATATTTTTTAGAAATCAATTCTTTTCTAACTTCTGAAACTTTTTCTGAATTGACGTACAACATAACATATTTCATTTTAGGAGAAGTGTAATAAATCGTTCCATAACGTTGCAATTTTTTTCTCCATTTTAGTGAGTAGACCCAGACATACAGCGCCTGGCGTTCCACTTTTTTGTACATAGAATCACCTTTTTTTCATTTTTTCAAACTTCGTTGTTGCTTCAAGATTCAAGACGATTCCTAACGCGACTGATAAAATCAATAAACTGGATCCACCATAACTAATAAATGGCAAAGTAACCCCAGTTAAAGGAATCAATCCTAACAATCCACCAACGTTTAAGATGATTTGGACCAAAATCATCGTTGCCACACCATAATAAACTAATGAATTGTAAGTTTTTTTAGAACGGAATCCTAAGGAAATCATTCTCAAAATAATAATCATCAATAAGCCCAAGATAAAAACTACACCAACTAAGCCCAATTCTTCACTGATAATCGACAAAATAAAATCGGTATGTGGTTCAGGTAAATAACCACGCTTTTGAATACTATTTCCTAAACCAGTCCCAAAAATTCCACCGTTACTAATTGCATAAAAAGAATTAACTAACTGTGCTCCGGATTTTTGTTCCAATTGAAATGGATGTTGCATAGCCAAAAATCGTTGGTAAGCATAATTCGTCTTTACAAAATTAGGTGGAAACTTCGTGATCATAACTACAACGGCAATAAAAACTGTTAACAAAACGCCACTTAGTTCAGCGATTAATTTTCCAGGAATAGTTGACGAAGCCAACAATACTAAAGTTATCAACGACAAAATCAAAGCTCCACCAATATCCGGCTGTACGAGTACCATGATGATAATTGCTGCAACAATTATCATTGGCTGTAAAACCTCTCGAAAAACTTCTTTCCAACCTTGTTTCCTAATTAAGCGATTTTGTTTATTAGTTAAAACTAGCGCCAAAAACATAATCAAAAACAATTTAGCGAATTCCAAAGGTTGAAAGTTAAATATTTTCAAACTGATCCAAGCAGAAGCCCCATTAACACGACTACTAGGATCAACAAAAGCGCGTCCTAACAAATAAAATAACGAACCAACTGTAATCAGCATTACGATACTCAAAATTCGCTGACTCTTCAGAATTCGCTCTTTCAGCATAAAAGTTACATAACATAGAAAAATCCCCAACACCGCATAAATGGCTTGCTTAACCAAATATTGATTAGTGCTACCTCCAGCCATTAAAGAATTATAAAAACTGGCTGAATACACCATTACGATGCCTATACCCAATAACAGAATATATGGAATCACGATCCATAAGTCTATCTTCTTTAATTTTTTCACATTTTAACTCCTAAAATCTGATATAACGATTATACCACCAAATAAATAGATAAAAAAACTCCGCATAATCGAACTAAAAAGTCAAAACAAAAAGGGCTGAAGACTATTGTCCCCAACCCTTAAAATTATGGGTCTACACTTTATCGTGTTGGTAGATTAATTCTACTGGCGCGATTTTTTTATACCAATTAAAAAAGGACATATATAATATCCTTTATAACCACGATT
>NZ_BJDU01000010.1 GCF_005405305.1 Companilactobacillus formosensis | reverse complement strand
GGATTTTTAGAGGGAACCATTGGAAGAATAAAGAAAATAAAAAATAGCGCATATGGTTATCGAAACTGGACTAACTTTATTAAGAGGATTGATCTTCAAATCTTTTGGCTTAGAGCAAGCTCTTCAGCCCAATAAAAAAACAGCTAGACCAATTATGGTCTAACTGCTTATGTGAACTGCCATCAACTTAATTTGACGAACAGCCATAATAAAAGAGGTTAATTGCGATTGCAACTAACCTCTTTTTTGATACTTAGAGAATAATTTTATTTTTTTAGTTCATTAACGGCTGTTTCACCAGCAATTCGACCAGAGTTCCAAGCAAAGGCACAACTGATACCTTCAAGGGTTGGATAAGAAGTATCATACATACCACTAGCATTATTTCCAGTAACGAATAAATTAGGTAAAACTTGTCCATCGGTCTTTAAAGCGTGTAGTTTATCATCGACTGCAATTCCACCAATAGTACCTAAAGTAGTTGACTGAGCTTTAATGGCATAGAAAGGAGCTTTTGAAACAGTAAATTTCAAGAATTCAGAATTCTTACCGAAGTCACTATCATCTTTTTCAGATATAACATGATTGTATTGTTCAAAGTTCTTTTCAAGAATAGTAGGATCAAGATACAATTTTTTAGCTAGATCTGCAATGCTTTTACCACAAACAGCGGCACCTTGATCAATAGCTTCTTGTAAGTCAGAATCAATATTTTCAAAAGGACCAACTGCATGAGTCATTGGATCATGTGAAAGAGTCTTGAACGTTCTTTCAAAAGAATCAGTCCAATTTAATTTATTGTTCTTCAAATAATCGATTGTTGTTTGATCAAGTACGAAATAATAGTATCCGCCATTAGTGTAAGTAGTATTGCCCCACAAGGCGAAATCGTAGACGATATCTTCATTAACGAATCTTTCGCCACGACGATTCAACCACAAGAAAGGTAAATTAGTTAAAGAAAAGATAGTATTGTTGTGCCACTTAGAATCAGTTTTAGAAACGACTGATGCGGCATGATTTTCAAAAACACCTAGGCCACTGTTGTCAGCACCTAATTCTGTCAACATCTTAATACCATCGCCGGTAGCTTTACGTTCACCCATGCTGTAGAGATCTTTACTGTTGATAGTTAAATATTTGTCGACCATTTCTTGGTTTCCAACATAGCCACCATCGGAGAAAATCACTTTAGAGCATGATATTTGTTTACTGTCACCATTTTGATTGATGATTAATTTAATTAAATTCTTGTCTGAATAATTGATTGATTCAACAACAGTTTTAGTTAATAATTGTCCACCATTATTAGTGAAGTTATTCATTAATTTTTGAAAACCATCGAATTTATCAATGTATTGATGATAAACACGAGGATGTTCTTGATGAACTTCTTGAGTATTATTCACTAATTCTGTTTGTAGACCATTTTTTGCTAACCAATCGATTGTGTCAGCTGATTTGTTGATAATGGCTCTTGTCAAACGAGTATTAGAACGGTAGTGAGTATAATTAAGCATTTCTTTATATGCATCATTAGGGGAGTAGTCGATTCCGTCTTGTTTTTGTAATTTACTACCAGCAGCGAATAAACCTTGAGCACCAAACATGCCGGCACCACCGAATTTATCGCCTTTTTCTAGTAAAATAACTTTTCCACCATTCTCTGATGCGGCAAGAGCAGCTCCAATTCCTGAAGCTCCGGCACCGATGACTACTACATCTGTTTGTAATTCATTCATTTTTCTACCTCGCAAAGTTTTTATGCATCAACGGAATGACGTGCACCGATTTGATATTCGTCAGAGTTTTCAAACATGTTTTGAACGGTACGTGGTTGTTGACCAGTTAGTTTGAAGAAGTCTTTAGAGAAAGTCCCCATTTTACCTTCACGAATAGCTTTACCAAAAGTTACCATACCATCTGATGAGAAGGGAGCGGAACTGTCTTTCTTGAATTTACCATCAGTAGTACGGGGAACACCCATTTTATCGAAAACTTCATAATCTTGTTCATCGGTGATTTCTTGGTATTTAACATCGTTGCCAGTAACCTTGTTTCCGATATTTACTAAGTCAGAAATTGTCATTAATTCTGGTCCGTTGATGTTTAGAATTGAGTGTTCCAAATTTGAAGCCATAGCGTAAGCAGCAGCGATAGCACAGTCTTTACGGGAAATGTAAGCCATCTTACCATCGCCTTGATTGTTAGCTAAGACACCGGTTTTTGCCATTGTATAGTAATTAGTAATCATTGCTTCGGCGTATTGGGAATTACGTAGGAAAATATAATCCAATTCTGTATTTTCAACGTAAGATTCTGTCCAGGCATGGTCTAGTTTTTCAATACTTGGATTAGTTGGGTCAGTTGAATTAACTAAAGAAGTATAAACGATTTGTTGAACGCCACTAGCAACACAAGCATCAACAACGTTTTTGTGAGCTTGACGACGTTTTTCACCAACGAAAGGCATGGAAATAAGTAATACTTTTTTAGCTCCTTGGAATGCTTTTGCCAATCCATCTGGATCATTGAAGTCAGTAACGCGAGTTTCATAACCTTGGTCACGATATTTTGCGATTCCTTTTTCAGTAGGAGCGGTGAAAATCAATTGAGACTTGTCGAGTAACTTAATGGCCGTTTCTGCAGCTATACCACCGAAGTTACCATCTACACCAGTAAAAATATATTTATCCATAGTTCAATACCACCTTTGATTAATTATTAAGTTCATTTTATGTGAATAAATTAACAATATCCAATATGAAATTAAAGTGCGGTATAAGCGAATGCTTCTAACTACGAAATGAACTAATAACTTTTTGCAAATCAGGATTAGTATTATCTTTTCGCCAAGCCAAACAAATTTTATAAGTATGTTTCGTATTTTTTATATGAATACGATGAAGGTTGTTAAATTCACTGGAGATTTTTTTATAATCAGGCATAAAGGTAATGCCTTTGTTTAACTGGACTAGTAAAAAGGCGGTGTCTATGTCAGAGACAGTTGCTACGATATTAAGTGGAACATTGTCTTGTCTGGCATGATCACGCATTTTTAAATAGGAGTTAGTATTTGGGCGATTGGCAACGTAAATAACTTTTTCATTGAGCAAATCTTCAGGATCAATAGTAGATTTTTGATACCAAGGATGTTTGGTTCCGACTACAACGTCATAATTTCCTTTGGCAAGGTTAATTGTAGCTAATTGATTTTTATCAGTGATTTCTGAATCAAAGGTAATCGCCAAGTCGACGGTTTGATTTAATAATTTATCTTGAATATCGTTTAGGTCGCTTTTTACTAAATACAACTCTAAATCATCGATGGTTTGAATTTTTGGTAAAACTAGTTGTTCGACAGGTTCTACAGCACCGTTAGGGTAGGCCACGGTTAAAGTATTTTGAGTTTGACGTAGTTGGGCAATCTCGCCTTTTAAAACGCCGTATTGTTCAAGGATTATTAATGAACGTCGATTGACTACTTCACCGATTCTAGTTAGTTCAATTGGCAATTTATTACGGTCAATCAATGTGACATTGAGTTCTTTTTCTAATTTTGCGACCTGTTGACTAATGGCTGTTTGGGATATGAAGTTTTCGGCAGCGGCTTTTGAAAAACTATGTAGACGAGCGACATCGCAAAAGTAATGTAAACGAGTGAAGTTCATGATTTTCTCCTTTTTATAAAAAAAGACACCCTCACAAGAGGATGCCATTAGTTTTCCTAACTCAAAAGTGTCAAAGTAACGCGGTTCAAACGTTTTGACAATTCAAATAATTTCTCATAAGTAGGGTCATCGTTGTACGAAACCATCTTATCTTTGAGTTGTTTTTGTTCAAATTGTGAGAAGTAAAACTTCAAGTCATGGTTGCCGTAAAGTGTGGCCAACAATGCGAAAGCTTCCGGTGAGATTTTATCAGCCGTCAAGATTTCTTTACGCAAGTCAGAAACTAATTCACGTTTGACGTTTCTGTTAGGCAAGTAGTTGTTAGTTTTGAAAACTAATCCAGTCACAGCCTTAGTAACATCAACTTGATCAACTAAAGAATCACCGATTTCATTATAAATAGCTCGAGTGATTTTTTCGTTGGTAGCCATGGCACGCAATACGTGAGTAACGCTTTTACCTTGATTTTTATTGATAATCTGGAAAAATTCGTTCAAATATTTTTTGTCATCCGGCAAAACCTTATTAATGATGACACTGTTGTCAGTCAAATCGATAATGTCATTTAGCGCTAGATCAAAGAATGAACTTTCGGCTAAATAAGCACGACGTCTGGTATTCTTAAAAATACGAATACTACCTTTTTCGTTACACGATAAAATAAAATATTTTTGAGGAATATTTAAATCCATAAAGTGCTCCTTTAATTCGACACTAACTGATTAGTTAATGTGGCTTTTATTTCTGGTATTAACTCGTCTTCTAAGAGGCTATAACCTTGCTTGGTAAAGTGCAAACCGTCTGCTTGTAGCAAGTCATTAAGATTATCGCAATTTGCCATGTCATGTAGCAAGTCGATATACGATACGTCTAGTTGCTTGCTCAAATGTTCTGTTACCAACTCGAATTGTAATTGGCGGGTCCAAGGTCTAGTAGGATCTTTGATCCAGTCAATATAAGGAGGAGATAATAAAATAACTTTGTTTGATCCTAAAGTTTCTATTATATTAGTCAAATTGGCCGCAAATTTACCAGGTTTGATTTCATCGTCCGTCGAAATATCGTTGACGCCAAATCCCAAAATCACCACAGCGGGATTTAAACGTTTAACTCGATCAACACGTGTCATAGCATTATTGGTCTTATAGTCGGAAATCGACATATTAATGACTTCATAACCAGGAAAGTCTTTTCGGATGCATTTAGCCAAGATATCACTAGCTTTGCCATCACGAAAACCCATCATGGTCGAGTCCCCAAATAATACTATTCTCTTCATATATTGTTTCCTTTTTCAAAAAAGTTCTATACTATACTAGAATACCAGAAATCTAATAAAAGTTAATTATTATATTAAGTAGGTTTGACAATATGCAAAGTTTAGCTAACTATGATGAATTTACTCGAGAGCAATGGGAAAACTTCCACGGTGAATATACCAAGCAGGCGATTACGGATGGAGAATTGCGCAAAATCAAGTCGTTAGATGATGAAATTTCAATTGACGATGTTCGTTCGATTTATGCACCAATTCGCCATTTACTTCATATTTATTTGAAAAATTATCGCAAGTTGACCAAGTTGAAAACTGAATTTTTGGGTGGAGATACTCGAAAAGTTCCGTTTATTATTGGTGTTTCCGGTTCAGTAGCGGTTGGAAAGAGTACCACGGCTCGATTATTAAAAATAATGTTGGAGCGGGCTTATCCGCAATATAAAGTGTCACAGATGACGACTGATGGTTTTTTATATCCTAGTAAAATATTGAAAGAACGTCATTTGATGAATAAAAAAGGTTTCCCAGAGACTTATGATATGGGTAAACTTTTGAAATTCTTAGGTGATGTCAAAACTAAAGGTGGTCGCATCAAATATCCACTTTATTCACATAACATCTATGATATTATTCCAGGAAAATATGAAGAAACTGACAATCCGGATATTTTGATCGTTGAAGGAATAAATGTATTACAATTGCCTCAGAATGAACAAATTTATGTCAGTGACTTCTTTGATTTTTCAATTTATATAGACGCTGAAGTAGATGATATTGAGGAATGGTTCTTGAATCGCTTTGAAACGTTATTGGATTTGGCACGTAATGATCCCAACAGTTACTACTACCAATTTACTCAGATGCCGGAAAAAGAGGCAATGGATATGGCTAAGAACGTTTGGGATACGATTAACTATCCAAATTTACGTGATTATATTAAGCCAACGATGAATCGGGCAGACTTGATTTTACACAAATCTGAGGACCATCAGATCGATAAAATTTATCTAAGAAAATATTAAGCGTATACAATATATGACATGGAACGTGATTTCGTATACAATAGAATAAATAAAAAAATGGGGGAAATTGATTTGAGCAAGCAATGGCCTGATGCTGATAGCATCATCGTTCTAGACTATGGTAGTCAATATAACCAATTGATTACTCGTCGTATCAGAGATATTGGAATTTACTCTGAATTACTACCAAACACTATTACTGCTGCAGAAGTTAAAGAAATCAATCCTAAAGGTATTATCCTTTCTGGTGGACCAATGAGTGTCTACGACAAGGATGCCTTTTCAATCGACCAAGACATTTACAAGCTAGGTATTCCTATCTTAGGTATTTGTTACGGTATGCAATTGATGTCTTATAACCTTGGCGGAAAAGTTGAATCAGCTGATAACCGTGAATACGGACGTGCTGATATTACAGTTACTGATAAGGATGCCGTATTATTCAAAGACTTACCAGAAAAACAATTCGTTTGGATGAGTCATGGTGACCTTGTTAAGGAAGCACCAACTGGTTTCAAGGTAGTAGCTACAAGTAAAAATGCACCTATTTCATCAATCGCTGATGACGAACGTAAAATGTATGGTGTTCAATTCCATACTGAAGTTAGAAATACTGAATTCGGTTCAGAAATTTTGAAACACTTCGCATTTGACGTTTGTGGCGCAGAAGCTAACTGGTCAATGGATGATTTCATTGATCAACAAATTCAAAAGATTCGTGACACTGTTGGTGACAAGAAGGTTCTTCTTGGACTATCAGGTGGTGTTGATTCTTCTGTTGTTGGTGTTTTGCTACACAAAGCTATCGGTACACAATTAACAAGTATCTTCGTTGATCACGGTCTTCTAAGAAAGAACGAAGCCGACCAAGTTATGGACAGTTTGGAAGGTAAGTTTGGTTTGAACATCATTAAAGTTGATGCTCAAAAACGTTTCCTAGACAAACTTGCTGGTGTAACTGATCCAGAAAAGAAACGTAAGATTATCGGTAACGAATTTATCCAAGTCTTCAATGATGAAGCTCAAAAGCTTGATGGAATTGACTTCTTGGCTCAAGGTACACTTTATACTGACGTTATCGAAAGTGGTACAAGTACTGCTCAAACAATCAAATCTCACCACAATGTTGGTGGACTTCCAAAAGACATGCACTTCAAGTTGATCGAGCCTCTTCGTACATTGTTCAAAGATGAAACTCGTGAACTAGGTGAAAAACTAGGCATGCCTCATGAATTAGTATGGCGTCAACCATTCCCAGGACCAGGTCTTGGAATTCGTGTTATCGGTGAAGTTACAGAAGATAAGTTACAAATCGTTCGTGATAGTGACTGGATTCTTCGTGACGAAATCGCTAAAAACGGCCTAGACGAAAAAATTTGGCAATACTTCACAGTCTTACCAGGTATTCGTTCAGTTGGTGTTATGGGTGATGGTAGAACTTACGATTACACAATCGGTATCCGTGCCGTTACATCAATCGACGGTATGACAGCTGACTTCGCTCAAATTCCTTGGGATGTCTTGCAAAAGATTTCCGTAAGAATCGTAAACGAAGTAGACCACGTCAACCGTGTAGTTTATGATATTACTTCTAAGCCGCCCGCAACCATTGAGTGGGAATAATATTCCGTAGATTAAAAGCATCTCTGATTAAGTTCAGGGATGCTTTTTATTCTGCTTTCAGTTATTATTGTTAAAATTAAATATAGTACATTATATCTTTTTGAAAGGATGGGAATGGTTATGTCAGCAAAAGACGGTAAAGTGGACAAATTTATTAAAGTAGTAGATAAGTTAACAGATTCCAAAGGAATTTCAAAACTAGGCAAAACTTTAACTAAAACGATAGATATTGCTGGCAATATAATCAGTTCTACAGCCGAAGTTACTAATCATCAAATAGACGAACGCAATAAACGCCATCAATTTGATATTAAGCTGCCAGATATCAATGGCTTAAGTTTGGATCAGACAAAAGATTTATTCGATTCGATAGGTCTTAAATATGCTTTTGTAAAAGTTGATCCAGATATTAAATTGGCAACTATTAAAACCGATACGGTTATGAAAACTGTTCCTAAGCCTAAAACCGTCTTGCCAGCCGGAGGTTTTGTGAAAGTTTATTATCTAGATGACGAGGGATTAGAAGAAAGTAAAAGAATTTTAGCGGACGTTATTCACAAGAAACAATCTCGCAAAGATTCAGCTAAAGCTTTGGTTAATAAAGTTGGTCATGGAACTGCAATGGGAGCTAATAAGGTTTTGAAAGTTTCTAAAAAATTAGTTCCACATTCAAAACGGTCTAAAAAGATCAATAATTCTAAAGATTCTGATGAAATGAAAAAGTATAATTAATATTTTAAGAATTATTTAATACACTATCCAAATTGTTTTCAGATAAAAAATAATGGTAAATTATAAAATGAAGACTTTTCTTGTATGGCTTTTATTGATTAAAATTGCATAACATAATGTTTGTATCAATCAAATAAATGAATAATCATTTATGTCTAATTGAAATGGAATATGTGAATATTACCCGGTAGAATGTTGTTTATGATAAATTCGGAGGGAAGATTATGCAAAGAAGTCGGCAAAAAGTAAAAAGGAAATGGTTTAAGAAAAAACGTACTTGGTTTATTATTGCTATACTTGTGTTTATTTCTATAGGAGTTAATGGTATGAGCAATACAAGCAATGGCTCAAATAAAGATAATTCATCTCAAGTTTCTGTAAGGGAGAAAAAAAACTCTTCAAAGAAAGTTTCAAATGTAAAGGAAGAATCTGTCGAATCAAAACAGGCAGTTGTACCAACAGAATATAAATCTGCCTTAAGAAAAGCAGAATCGTATTCTAGAAATTTTCATATGTCAAAACAAGGTATACATGAGCAGTTAACATCAGAATATGGAGAAAAATTTTCTCAAGAGGCAGCTAATTATGCCATGGATAATATTGAAGCCGATTGGAATGAAAATGCTTTGAAAAAAGCAAAATCATATCAAGAGGACCAGAATATGTCTCCAGAAGCGGTTAGGGAACAATTAACATCAGAATATGGAGAACAATTTACACCAGAAGAAGCTAATTACGCAGTTAATCATTTGAATAACTAGAATATTAAAAGACATCTCTTTTTAAAATGAGATGTCTTTTAATATTGGTGCAGTGTTTCTATCACCAGGAAAGAGAACTTGATGATGAATATTTTTACTAAAAAAGAAATAAATTGTTATATCTAATTAAAATGGAATATACCAATTTAATTGAGTAAAATATTTCTAGGTAGAATTTTATAATTTAGAAAAATTATATTTCCTCTACCACAAAATTGAAAAGAGGAAAATTTTATTATGTATTTTTTTAAGAAAGCAAGTTTAATAGTATTAAGTTTGATATTTTTCTTGGGGTTAGCAGGATGTTCCAACAATCAGGGATCTGCTAGTAAGGAAAAAGTGACTTCATCTAAAATCAAATCAACCGATGATTCCCCAAAAAGTAAAAAACCAAAATCAAAGAAAAAATCTAAAGTGGATTTCCCCAAAAAAACCAAAGAAGAAACTAAAAAGGACGATAGTACTACTGATAATAATGAAGAAAAAAACGATGATTTAGCAACATCTGATAATCAAAAAGAAACAGTAGAGAGTGAAACTACGAATAACAACTATTCAGAAAATTCTGGTTCTCAAACATCTTTTTATGGAACCACAAATAATGATGGACAAACAAATAACAGCAATTCAGGATATCAAAACTACCATCAAAGAACTAACTATCCATACAATAATGGTAATCGTACATATGATAATTCAGGATATCAAAACTATCATCAAAGAACTAATTATCCATATAATAATGGTCAAAGAAATTATGGTTCAAGTAAATGTGTTCGTTTGAATAGTAATGCTGGTCCCGTCGTAGGTGATTCGCTAAGTCGAAAGTACCATTTACCAACTCAGAAAAATTATAAAATTTGTTCTGATAATTATGTTAAATTCAATTCTGAAGCAGAGGCACAAGCGAGCGGATATGTAAGATCTAAAGTTTAGGTTTTTGATTGATAGTATTTATTGCAAATCGATAACAAAACGCCCGAATGTAAAAATAACGTAAAGAAAACGTATAAATCATTTCTCAAAATGGCTCGTATAATGGAATTACTGAAAGATTTGTAATTGAGGAAATGAGGTAATCTCATAAGAGTTCAAAAGAGAAGACGCAAAAAATACTTACGTTTATTTTTAGTGGTTTGCTTATTAGTTGCTGGATTTGGTTACTATCACAACAATTCACAAGCTTCAATAAGTAGTAGTGACAATTCTAAAGTAACAAAAGTTGTTAAAAAGAAACGCAAAATTATCAAAACTAATCTAACTAACTATTTAAATACTGTGACTGCTGACGGAACAGCTAGTGTCAGTTTTTACAATTTAGGAAATGACGATAGTAATTCTAATAGTCAGTACAACCAAGTTTATCAAGAGGGTAGTTTGGAAGTTGAATCCAATGCTTCAACGGTCAAAACGGCGGCTAGTACGTACAAGCTATACTTATCAGCTTTCTTGATGGGTCAAAAACAAGCAGGCAATTTTAGTTGGACTAGTGATAATAATACTGGTTTCACAAAAATGATTGTTAATAGTGAAAATGATTTCGCTGAAGAACAAATTGATAATTATGGTGCCGATACAATCAGTGCTTACTTGAAGAAACAAGGCTATTACGGCAATGTTTTCCAAGAAGGACAAGCAGCTCAAACTACTAGTTATAGTTTGGAACTATTGTTAAGAGATTTGGAAAACGGAACAGGTTCATTTAAGAATTCATCTGATCAACAAAAATTGCTCAATCTCATGGGCAAGCAGATTTATCGAACAGGGATTCCAACTGGTGTAGCACAAGCTGATTCAGGTACAACTGTTCAGGATAAAGTTGGCTTTCTTGATGATACTAACAATGATGCGGCTATCGTCACTTTACCAAACGGTCAAAAATACGTTCTCGTTATCATGACGGATGGACACAACCAAAGTGGCTTGAGTGGTTTCTCAAGAATTGCGGAAATCGCTAAGAACGTTCAAGAAATCGTTTATGGTAAGAATGCTGGAGAAAAAATAGTTAATTACTCAAATAACTAAAAGATATCTTTGATTAAGTTCAAAGGTATTTTTTTTGACTATTAATTCCTGAATGAGAATAATTTTTTTTATGTTAGTACTTTTTAAACGACTGGGGATGGATGTATAATCGACGTGAAATACAAAATCTATAGTTTAGGGGAGAATATGTTATGAAAATTTCAATTAAGAAATTAATTACTTTAGCCACTGCCATAGCAATGACTGCCACTGGAGCATTAACTTTAGATTCAATAAAAACAGAAGCTGCAGCAAATGTGGCAACTGTTAATCCTGGTGTAGTTGCTCGTTTGTATACTTTACAAGGTAATTTAATTACCAATCGTGCATTAGCACCTAATACACCTTGGCTTGTGGGGAATATCGTAAATATTAATGGTTGGACTTATTATCAAGTTGCTACAAATGAGTATCTAAAAGAAAGCGATGCCAGATTAAATGTTGGAAATGAAATGGCTACAGGTACTGTTACTAACGGTGATGCACCAATTTATTACAGTACAACTAAGGGTGACGTGCCCAAAGCAAGAACATTACCTAATGGTTCAAAATGGAAAGTAGATCGTGGCCTAGAAGATGATTCAGGTAAGCTTTATTATGAAATTGCCAATAATGAGTGGGTTAGTGATAAAAATATGACTGTAAACCGTGCAATTCATATAACAACGGTTAATTATGTTTTTACTGATTATGCGACATTAGGATTTTAGATAAATGATTTTAAAGTAATTTTATTCAACGGGGGATATCAGAGATGAGAAAGAGTCTGGTACTTTTTGCTGCCATGTTTGCGATAGCATCTATGACGGGATGTAGCAATAGTCAAACTGGTTCTACTAAGACGTCTAATAAATCCAGTAAAGTTACTAAAGTTAAAAAGAATGATTCTAAAAAGAAAACCACGACTGATCAAAAATCAACTACTTTGTGGAATGATACAAAAGATAAGCAATTGGAGAGTTTCATCAATCAGTGGGCACCAACAATGAAACAATCGTATGTTAAATACAATGGAGCTGATTCATTGAAGACTTCAGTAGGGACAACTTATCCGGATGACTTATCGAAAGCCAGTGTCGAAGGAACAAATAGTTCGATTGGTTGGAGTAAGACAGGTAAAGGAAATTATTCATACAATGTGGTCGCCATTTATAATTACGATGGTACTAGACCACCACTTCCAAATCATATTACGTATTTCTTCACCTTTCATAATGGTGAACCAGTTGCATTAGTTGATCAGAGTCGGGATGGTACGCCTAATTTACTTGAAACAAAGAATACTAAGGTAAAGGAAAGCTTCGATGCCATTGTTGACGGCAATTATAAAGCTGATTCAAATGCTTCATCAGATACTTCTGATACAAAGACAGATGATTCTTCCAGTAAAGAAACGGTTACTGATCCAAAAATGATTGGAGTTATGGTGCACGAATTAGCTATGCCGGGTGATGATGTTTTTCAAGAAAGTCAACTAGGAGTTTATACTGCTAATGGTAAATATTGGATTGGTATCGGAACTTCAGCTTCGAATGTCGGTTATACAATTGATGGTGATACAATCCACTATTTCACTAAAGATCCTAATGCAGAATCGACAGCTACTGCTGAACTGATTGATCATACTGTTAGTTTGAACGATTTAATTTCAAAGTACTATTCAACATCGGAACAAAAACAATTAGTTCAAGATACTGCTAACAGAATGCCAGATATCGATAACGAATGACATTCCAAAATTAAATTTTTTTACTGAGTACTTTTAATGACGTGATTAAATTAATAATCAAAAAAAATATAGGGGAGAGTATATTCATGAAATTTTCTATGGGAAAGTCAGCAGCAGTTCTCGCCGCATTGGCAGTAGCTACTACTGGAGCAGCAATGTTCAATCAAACTAAAGCACAGGCTTCAACAGTCGCAACCGTTCACTCTAGTTCAATCGCATTACTTTACAACGGTAAGGGACAAACTTTGACCAATCGCGCCTTAGCGCCTAATTCAGCTTGGGCCGTTGGAAAAATCGTTACGATCAACAATCAAACGATGTACCAAGTCGCAACTGACGAATATTTAAAAGCTAGTGATTCAAGCTTAAATGGTCAGACTCAATCAAATAAATTAGTTGGAACAACCACAACTCAATTGAATTTATATAACAGTAAAGATGGTGCCATGTCCAGTCGTGCTTTAGCTAAAGGATCAGCTTGGATCGTTGGTAAGTATATCGTTAATAAAGATGGTCAGTTATTTGCTCAAGTTTCAACTAATGAATATGCTGATGCAACAAAGATGTCATTTAACATGGCTTTACCAGAACCAACTTATGTAGCGGATTTTGGTAACAGTAGTAATTTCAACGTTCATGATAGTTCTAATGATGAAAATACCAATACCAATACCAATACATCAACGGATGATTCGATGGCTGTTGGTACTATCGTTAATGGCGATGCTCCAATGTACTTCACACAAACTAAAGGTGACGTTCAAAAGTACCGTGTTCTAAAAAATGGCAGTCAATGGCAAGTTGATAGAGCTATTAAAGATGTTAATGGAAATGTTTATTATGAAGTAGCTCTAGGTGACTTTATCAGTGCTGATCATATAACAGTTAATAAACCAGTTGATACGATGACAATTAATGTTAAATTCCCTGGATATTTGGGTATGAAAGATAGTGATAGTACAACTAATGATGATAACCAAACATCGAATAATACTACATCGACGAGTGATGTCGCTAGTATCCAAGCAGCTTTGTTAACATCAATTAATAACGAACGTGCTACAAGGGGAATTGCTCCAGTAACACAAACAGCTGCACTAGATAATACAGCTCAAATTCGTGCTAAAGAAATTTCAACTGACTTTAGTCATCAAAGACCAGGCGGTGGTGACTGTTTTACAGCTTTCCCAGCAGGTGGAGGTTATGAAGCAGAAAATATTGCTATGGGTTATACAGGAACTCCTGCACAAATGGCTGAAAGTTTGATGGAATCGTTCAGAGCTGAAGACTACACGCCAAGTCATTATACAAATTTGATGAATTCACATATGACTCAAGTAGGTCTCGGAGTTTATAACTCAAATGGTACTTACTATCTTGTAGAAGATTTCATGAGTTAATATAATTATTTCGATAAGTCTCAATTGTTGAGGCTTATTTTTTTGTGAGCAATTTAGCAATATCAATTACACTATGAAGAAAAGTTATGCTACTATTTTAAGTAATCGATTACATAAAATGGAGGATGATGCTTATGAGTAATGTACAAACATTCAAGGGAACCGCTCAAAGTTTCCATGGACCAGTGACTGCCATCGTAACAGTTACAGACGGAAAGATTTCCAAAGTTGAGAGTGATAATATCGCTCCTAACACTGTTGGAAAACTAGCGATTGAAAGTATGCAAAGCCAAATGACATCTGGACAAACTGAGGATATTGATGCCATTTCTGGTGCTTCATCCAGTACTAGTAATTTTAAAAAAGCTGTCGAAAAAGCCTTGGCAGTTTATCGTGGTGAATTATCACAAGAAGATGCTTTAGACGTTAATGTCTTAGCACCAAATGATGGTGGCAAGGATAAATCTATCAATCGTCCCAAACCTTCACCTGCTAGAGGACCAGTTTATTATAGTGACAGTTTGAAATTTGATGATTCGGCTGACGTCGTAGTAGTTGGTTCAGGTGGGGCTGGATTGGCTGCTGCAGCACAAGCTGCTCAAGATGGTTTATCAGTTTTGATTTTAGAAAAAGCCGGAGTTCCTGGTGGGACAACTAACTATTCTGGTGGGGTTATTCAAGCCGCTGGTACTAAATATCAAAAGGAATTTACTAAATATCAAGATGACACTCCTGAAAAACATGCTAATTTGTGGTTAGCTGCTGGTGAAAATCGTGTAACTCCAGAATTGGTCAAAGATTTAGCCAACGGTGCTCCTAAGAATATCGAATGGCTAGCTGATCAGGGAATCAAGTGGAGTTCAGTTTATGGTCACTGCCACATTCCTTATGTTAAAGATGAAGATTTCGCTGATAGAATCCACGTCTATGATGGCGGTGGTGGTATGGGTCAAGGAATTGTTTTGACTCAAGCTTTGTTAAAGACTGCTTTGGACAATGGAGCCAAAATCAAGTATCAAGCTCCGGTCGTTTCCTTGATTCAAGTTGTCGGAACTAAAGAAGTTAAAGGTGTTGTAGCGCAAACTAAAGCTGGCGATATTTACGTCAAAGCTAACAAAGGTGTAATTTTGGCTACCGCAAGTATCGACCACAACGAGGAATTAGCTCACGATTTGAATGCTCAACAATATCACGACTTACAAGACCACGCCTGCCTTTCAACCGTGACTGATACTGGTGATGGAATCAAGATGGGCCAAATGGCCGGTGCTGCTGTTGCTGGTATGGGTGGAACGATTGATTTTGACAACAAGACTGGTAATGCGACTGATGACCGTGTTCCAACGATGCCTTCGATTTTTGTTAATAGCCAGGGACAACGTTTCGTTTGTGAAGACGCCACATACGCCTATACTTATCGAGCAATTTTCCAACAAGAAGCTCAACTCGGTGGATCAACTTACATGATTTTTGATGAGAAATCACTTTCTGCTAAAGGTAGTGCTTGGAATAAAGAATCATTGGAAAAAGATTTGGATAAAGGTGACGTTCAAAAAGCTGATTCAATTGAAGATTTGGCTGAATTGATCGATGTACCAGTAGCTAATTTGCAAAATACATTAGACGTTTGGAACACCAACGCCGCTACTGGTAAAGATCCAGAATTTGGTCGTCGAACAGGTATTCAAATTTTGGCTGCCCCATTTTATGTTCATAAGAATAGAGAAGCTAACCTTGGTGCTATCGGTGGTTTGAAGATCAACGTTAACTGCCAAGTTTTGGATAACGCTAACCAACCAATTAGTGGGTTGTTCGCTGCTGGGTTGAATGCCGGCGGTTGGATTGGACCTTATTATCCAGGTTCAGGTACAGCTATTTCTGGTATCGTTCATCAAGGACGTAAAGCTGCTCAATTTATTAAAGCAAATAATTAAGATTAAGGGATGTCTTTACTGGCATTCCTTTTTTAATGGAAAGAATAGGGTTTAGCAATCCCTCGACTCTCATAGTCGGTAGCATACATATCATAAATGCAGTTACACATTTCCCAACTTTCCTCCAAATACCATGCAGGTCTGATGATATTTTCTTCTAATTTAACTTTACTAGGACGAATAATGTCGTAATCCTTATCATTTCTTCGATAGCCTTTAGTATACTCAGCCACTCGACCATTGAAACTTACTTTATCTCCGACATGCAATAAGCCTAATTGCTTGAAACCTTTAGTTAGGTTGAACCACAAATGATCGGTCATAAATATTTCGTCGTTTTCATTAATTAATTTAATATTGAGTAACAAGATCGTTGGCACGGCATGCTTTTTATAATAATCAGTATATTTAAAACCGTATTTTTTGAATTCCCCATAAAAACGGAATCTTTGTTCATTGCCTAATTTTTGTAAAGTGGTTCGCTTTTTTTGCTTCATAGTATTTTCCTATTAATATTTGATTAATAACAAATTACGAAGAAAAAAGCTATCTTCAAATTAGATGAAGATAGCTTAATTAGCTACAAAATTGTTTTTTTCTAAAAATTCCCAAAAAGTTAAAATTGGAACATTAAATTCTTGGGCGACAAATGGAATTTTAGGTTCATTGTCTGATGTTGTTCCATTTGGCCCAGTATTTCTCTCATTGGTAATTATTGTATATGAGTTATTAATTGCACAAGCAATTAACCAAGGATCAGCTTTTTCATATTTGGAAGTCCATTCTTGATATCCTGCAGCAGACCAATGACCAGAAGAAATAAGGTATTGCGCTACATCAGTATATTCAGAAGTATAGCTGTCAGCAATTAAAATTTTATTTTTATAGTTATTTTTGGTCCAAGTACATAAATCATCTTTTTTGGAAACAAGTTCATCGTAAACTCTATCTAACATGTAGAAATTTGGAATAGTTAGAAAAAAATTCCAAACTACTGGGAAAAATTTTTGGCGGTAATAGCGATTTGAATTAATTAGTATATTTGAATCAATTAAATAACCATTCATACGAAAGCCTCACGTTCGTTAAAGAAATCAATAGTTTTATCGAGCATTTTATAACTTATTCCAATTAAAGCGGCTGCTTGAGTAGGTTGTACCAGACCTTGATCTTGTGCAGAGATTAAAGCACCCATATATCTTCTATCATTTTGACTTAGGGCATTATTATAAGGATTACCACCGGTAATTTTTTTATTATCGATAGCTGAGGTCAATGCCGTGATTTGGGTATTCTGATTGATGAGCCTTAATTCTTTTGCCCGAATTAGGGTGGTTTCTGGACTAGTATTGAAATAAAGTGCAGTTTTTACAATTTCATAGTTACTACGTTTAAAAACTTTTTTGAATGAAGTTGAAGGCATTAAGAAAGCAGCTGTGATTTTATTTATGTTTTGTTCTTCCTTTAAATCATTATTTTCATCATTTAGTAATTCATCAGTACCGTGCAATAAATGAATGAATTCATGAATTAATGAAAAAATTCTGGCCGTATAACTGTCTTTTTGGTTAATAAAGATTAGTGGGGCATATTCATCTAATAAAACAAATGCTCGCATTTCCTTTATTTCGAGTGGGCGGTTATTGCCTAATCCAGCTCCCCCTTTTTGCATATTGAGAACTCCTAAGTGAGCAAGTTGATTGCGCAAATCATTGTATAATTCTCGAGCCGTAGAAAAATGATTTAATGTTACTAAGGTAGTCAATTTTTCTAAAGTGTCATAATTATTAAATCCTGCAGCACTATTGATGAAAGATAATTTAGTGTTAGTTAGGCCACTTTCTTCTTTAAACCAAGCTTGTTTACGTTTCATTTCATAAATAATATCTCTAGCGGTCAGACTTACATTGGCTGGTGCATTCTTTTGAGTTCTAAAAGCCAGCCGAATATCATCTGTTTGAGGTGGTTCATTTAACAGGAGATTACCAAAAGGAATGTGAAGACGGTTCGCAAAATCACCTAATTGTTTAACAGTTGGATTTAAATATAGCTTTGAATTATTTTGTAGCCAAGGAGTTTTTGAAATCAATTTGGTTAAGGTTTCATCGTTTAGATCTGTAATATTAAAAGCCCATTGTTTTAGGGATTCCTTAAGCTTAATTCTTTTTGCATTCATTTGGAAAACCTCCTTTCTTGAATTTTATTATACTGAGGAAATGTTTTTTAAGCTACTCAAATGTAATAAAATAAAACTAACTAAACATTTGTGAGGGATAACAATGGATATGGATGGAGAAGATCAACTACTGAAGTCGGATATTATTGATCAGCATGTCCGACAAAATCTCAATCTCAGTTGGTTGAATTTTGCGGTACTATTTTGTGCGACGATAATTGCTTGTGTTGGCTTGAATATGAATTCGGTGGCAGTAATTATTGGTGCCATGCTGATATCGCCAATTATGGATCCCATCATCGGAATGGGTTATGGTGTCGGGATTCGTGATACGAAATTATTGAGAAAAGCCGTCATGGTTTATTTGATTGAAATGATTGTTGGTTTGATTGCGGCAACGATTTACTTTTCACTTTCACCAATTAAAGATGCCAGTGAACAAATTATCGCTAGAACTCAGCCAGCTATTTGGGACGTGTTAGTAGCGTTCTTCGGTGGTGTTGCCGGGATTATCGGTTCAGCTAAAAAAGATCCTGGCAATATTTTACCTGGGGTTGCGATTGCGACGGCTTTGATCCCACCATTATCGACTGTAGGATACGGTTTGAGTCAGTTTAAATGGTCGATAGTTTTCAGCGCCGGCTATTTATTCTTAATTAATACTTTCTTCATTGCCTTGGCAACGATGTTAGGAACGTTGGTCTTTAACTTTAAACAACATCGTGCTAGTGGAATTCCTGTAAAGAATCAAGTGTTGATCATCATTGCGGCAATTGTCATTACGATTCCAAGTTTGATTTCAGCTTCGACTTTGGTCAAACAAACCTACAATGAAACACAATTAACGAGTTTTATTGATAACGAACTGCCTGGTTTGTATGTGGTTAATAAGCAATTCGAGGATAAAAAAATCAAGTTAGTCGTTATTGGGGATGATTTGAATAAGTCAGAAATCAGTAGCTTGGATAATCGTTTGAGCGACTACCAATTGGGCGATTATAAATTACAATTCCAACAACTTTCGAAGGGGAATTATTTGAGTGTCAATGCCTTCAAGAAGTATGTCGACCAAGAGAAGAATAGTACCACTCAATCGACAACAAGCAGTAGCGATAAGAATCTGTTGAAATTAAAGAGTCAAATTACCAAAGAATATCCAGATGCGGTAGAAAAAGTTTATATTGGTCAATTAATCGAGAAAAATAAGAGTGACAAGGCTTTGATTTTAGTTAAATTAAAAGATGATACTCCTGACAATCAAACCGCAGTTAAGAAATTTGTTAAGACATCAGCTGATAAATTGAATATTGATTATTCGTTGCATTTTACCAAAGAGTGAAATACGGAATGTAAAGAAATAATTATCGGATAATCCTACAATTGGCTATATAATTATGTTTAAGAAAGCTGATTGGAGGATTGGGTTATGGCACGGAAAGTTATTCTATTTATTGCGGAGACTTTAGATGGATATATTGCGGAAGAAAATGGCAATATCGACTATTTGATTGACAATGATTTTACTTCGGGGGAAACGAAAGATCGTGAGTATGAGAAACTCGTCAAGCACGTCGATACAGTAATTATGGGCCGCAAAACTTACGATCAAGTTGCTAATAAGCTATCTCCCAATGATTATCCATACGATAGTTTTGAAAATTATATTATGACTAGACATCCCGGAGACGATGTTGGCAATATCCATTTTATCGATGAGGATGTTGAAGATTTAATACGAGGACTGAAACAAGAATCGTCGAAAAAAGATATTTGGATCGTCGGTGGCAGCAGCGTGATTGCTCCGTTAGTTAATAGCGATTTAATTGACGTTTATCAAATTGGCATTGTTCCAATTGTCTTGGGTAAAGGTATTCCGTTGTTTTCCGATAAAACTAAGTTTAAAGAATTCAACTTGGTAACAGCTAAAAAAGTAAATGGTATCGCATATTTAACATATGAAAAATAATAAAACCACTCAATTTTTGAAAATTGAGTGGTTTTTTTTTACCAAATTTTAATCTTAAAGATTTCTTTCAAACCGGACAAAATCAAGGTTGGTAAAGCAGGAATGAAGATTACTGCTAAATAGATCCAAACTGGCAAAGTGGCGGTTCCCATAACTAAATTGAAAAATGGTAGAACAGTTACCAAAACAGAACTCATTCCAGCAAACAATACTGCTACAAGAAGACGGGGGTTACTGAAAGGATTTCTTCTGAATAAAGTGTGAGAACTTCTAGCATCGAAGACGTGCCACAATTGACCAAAAACTAATGTTAAAAAAGCAACTGTTTGTGCTTCATTACTGTTCAAACCAAAGTTGGCAGCCCATAAGAAACCAAGATAGACCATAGCTCCCATGATAGTTCCCCGAATCAATACTCGAGACCAAGTGTGATTAGCCAAAACAGATTCGTTGGGATCACGGGGATTTTCTTTCATGATATCTAATTCAGCCACGTCGTATCCTAAAGCAAATGAAGGTAGAGCATCACTAACCATGTTGACCCACAAGACCATCAAGGCAGTCAAAGTTGGTGTACCGGCAGGAACTTGCCCGACTGTTTGGCTGAATAAAAGTAAGCCTAATAACAAAGCCAAAACTTCAGCTACGTTGGTTGTTAGTTCATGGCGCATGAAATTTTTGATATTAGCGTAAATCGTTCGACCACTTTTGACTGATTTCTCAATCGTAGTGAATTTATCGTCTAAAAGAATTAAATCGGCTGAATCTTTAGTAACTTCAGTTCCGTTTATTCCCATAGCAATACCAATATCGGCTACTCGTAAAGCTGGTGCATCATTGACACCGTCACCAGTCATAGCTACAACTTGGTGATGTTTTTGGAGCTGTTTGATAATACGCTGCTTGTGTTCTGGAGAAACGCGAGCGTAAATGTTAGTCTGCAGAACTTTCTTGAATAGTTCGCCATCAGACATTTTTTCAATTTCACTACCATTAATTACTGGTGCATCTTTTGACTTGACGATGCCGAGGTCAAAAGCGATAGCACGGGCAGTATTGGCGTGGTCTCCAGTAATCATCACGACTTCGATATTAGCATCGTGCAATTCTTTGACTGATTGCTTAACCTCAGGGCGTGGAGGATCGATGATACCAGCCACTCCGACGATAGTTAAGTTAGTTTCTAGTTCTTCAGTCGTGGCACTGAGAGCCTGTTTTTTTGATAAGCTTTTCACACCAACGGCTAGAGTTCGTAAGGCTTGATGGGCAAAAGAATTCACGATTTCCATAAAGTCATTTTGGGCATCGAGTCCAGAAACTTTTTCACCATTTAAAATAATATCTTGGCTGTTTTTCAATAGTACGTCAGGGGCACCTTTAGTATAGAGTTGATAACCGTCGCTATTTTTAACAACCACACTCATCATTTTACGGTCGCTAGTAAAAGGCAGTGTCCGAATAATTTCACTATTTTTTAATAATTGATCTTTCGTGATTCCAGCTTTTTGCCCTAGGACGTTCAAGGAAATTTCAGTTGGATTACCAAAAGGTTTGAATTCACCGTCTTCTTCTTTGATCACGGCTTCGTTACAAAGAACCGCACCAGTTAAGAAAGCTGAATTTTTAAGCTTAATATCGTCTGGGTTAGTGATTTGTCCAATTGGAGCATAACCTAATCCAGAAACATCGAAGACGGCATTTCCATCATAAAATTTCGTGGCGGTCATTTCGTTTTGTGTTAAAGTCCCAGTTTTATCGGAACAAATGTAAGAAGTACTGCCGAGCGTTTCCACACTGTCGAGTGATTTGATAAGACCTTTATTCTTGGCCATTTTACTGGCACCGATGGTTAAAACGATTGATAAAACAGCAGGCAAAGCATCAGGGATAGACGCTACTGCTAGAGCAATCGAAGTTGATAATACGGAAGTGATAGAGTTGATACTTAATTCTCCAGCTCGAATGATTCCGATGATAAAAGTTAAAATTACGATTCCACCAGAAACTTTCATCAAAGTCTTAGTTAGTTTGTTAATAGTATTTTGAAGTGGAGAAACTTTGTCATCGACTGACTCGATTAATTTAGCAATGTTACCTAATTCAGTGTTGGCACCAATTCCCACGACTATTCCGATACCTTGGCCGTTGGCAACTGTTGACCCAGAGTAACCCATATTGGTACGGTCACCAAGTTGAGCATCTTGATTAATAACGTCAGTACTTTTTTGAATGGCATCGGCTTCACCAGTCAAATGAGATTCGATTACTTGGAGCTCGTCAGTTTGAAGCCAACGAACATCAGCTTCGACGAAATCTCCTAATTGAACTTTTAATAAATCGCCAACGACAATTTCACTAGTCGAGATACTTTGCCATTCACCATCTCGAAAGACAGTTGCCGAGCGGTCATTCATTTCTTTCAGAGCATCGAGGCTCTTTTGAGCGCTGATTTCTTGCCAAAATCCTAAGAAGGCATTAATGATAATCAAAATTAAAATTGCGATAGCTTCATATAATGATTCAAAACCATGTTGGGGATTAGGTTGGGTTTGGAAGGCGTAGATGGAACTAGCAAACGATAAGATGACGGCACCTAACAAAACAATAACGATGGGTTCTTTAAAACTACGCAAAAAAATCTTCCAATGGGGGTCGTTTTGCTTTTCGGGTAGCTTGTTTTCTCCATAAAGTTTTCGATTTTGTTGGACTTGGTCGTTGATTAAACCAGTGTTTTCATCAACTAGGAGTTTTGCTAACACCTCATCTGTAGTTTGTTGGTAAAACTTCTTCATAAATTCAGTCCTTTCAATTTTAGGCCGAAAAAAAGCGCAAACTTCAAGAAACTTCCTTACCCTCGGAAGTATTATCTTGAAAGCTTGCGCTCAACCTAGTTATATTTATCTGTAAGACAATTGTATCATTTATTTAAAAAACACGCCAATCAGGTGTTTTAGATTATTATTAGTTGCCGTCGTCCGTTCTGCTTTGTGGATGCTGGAACGTACTGGACACAACTTGAAGCTAATTCCAAGCCCGGGAATCATCTCCAAGATTGGTCTTTTTGTAAGCAATAAATTGCTAACAAAAATTTCAGTACTGAGCATCCACAAAGCTGTCACTACCGACTAAATAGCGTCATTGTTGTTTAGTCCAGCAAATTAAAATAATTTTTTAGTTTTGAATATTATCTTAATCTAAGTTTAGAAAGAATCACTTATTAGATAGCATCTTTAGAAATAAATTTGGTATTAGGATCTGTTCCTGTGAAATTATAAAGTTGTTGGAAAGAACTCAATGTATCGTAATTCCAGTCAGCTTCAAATGCGGCATCTTTGTTAGTAATTCCAAGACCAACGTTTGGACCACTGTAAATCAAAGCAGCACGGTGACCAAAATGTCCTGATTCTCCAGGTTTAGAGTAGTTATTATCTTCATCGTACCAACTCTTGAGCATGAAGTAGGCAGCGTCTTTGTCAGATTTAACGCCAGCGTATTTCATGTAGTCGAAGCCACCACCTTCAAGGTTTTCTGACATATCTTTGTCAGCTGTTGAGTGATCAAGGTTAAGACCATCTTGTTGTTGGGCACGTTGTGTAGCGTAGCTCATCAAGTCTTGAGATAGTTGGACTGGAGCTGTTCCGTTAGCCTTGTGAAGGGCATTTAGATAGGCAACGAAGTACTTGTTGATTTGACTTAGATTAGGTTGGTAATCGGAAGTATCTTGGTTGGAATTAGCATTGTTATCGTTGTTAGTGCCAACGTTAGTTGAAGTATTGTTATTATTGTTTGTATTTGTATTTGTATCAGTGTTTGTATTCGTGTTGCCTTGAGTATTGATACCAAAGTCAGCCACATAAGTAGCTTGAGGAACGGGCATGTTGAAGGCCATATTTAAACCGTCAGCGTATTCGTGTGTTGAGACTTGAGCAAAATATTGTCCCAGTTTGTTGACGATAATTTTACCGACTAGCCATGAAGAACCGTTAGCTAAAACACGGTTGGACATTGAATTAGTATCGTCACGATATAATTGAGCGTTACCACCGATGATCTTACCGGTTAATTTTTGTTGAACTGTTGGGACATTAACAGTGTATGAAGCATCTGCAGCATTTAGATATTCGTTTGTAGCTACTTGATAGTACATTTCATTATTGATGTCGACAATTTTACCGACAGCCCGCTGAATTAGCTGCTAAAGCTCGATTGTGAATCAAGTCCCCGTTAGCAGTGTATAAATTGGCTATTTTGTTTGCTGAAACTGTGGCAACTCCGGCAGCTTCGGCGTCTTTTTGAGACATTACTAAGGCTTCAGTAGTAGCCATCGCCAAAGCAGCAATGATTGTAGCTGATTTTCCAAATTTCATAAAAAAAATCCCCCTATAATTTTTTCCTAAGTATCGGATGATTTAATCATAGGTGGATTTTATAAATATTTCAATACGATTTTAAATAAAATAATCTCGATAATCTTCGATGTAATCCTTGATATTGCTAGGTTTGTGCCCGAGGACTTTTTCAGCAGTATCGGTAACTTCCTTGGCATTGCCCAACTGGGTAATTAAGTAGAGCATCACCATCACGTTGACAAAATCCTTTTTGAGACCACGTTTTAGCATCGTTTTACGAAATTTCAGGAGACTGGGTTTACTATAAGTAATTTTAACACCTAAAATCTGAGTCATGACTTGGGCAATTTCTTGGTAGTTTAAGGCTTGAGGGCCAGTGATATTGAGTTTTTGGAAAAGATATTTGTCATCGAGCATTGTGATACCAGCAATTTTACCGATGTCGCGAGTGTCGATGAAGCTAGTCCGAGAATTACCAGCGGGGATGAAGAGGTCATGATGATTTTTGATGTCATATAAGTGTGTCGTGTCGAGATTTTGCATGAAGAAACTAGGACGAATGAATGTGTAAGGGATGTTTAATTCCAAAATCATTTGTTCGATTTGATGATGAGGTGTCATAGGATTTTTTTCGACACCTAATAAGGAAACGAAGACAATTTGGTCGATAGCATGATTTTGAGCATAGCGCAAGAATGGCAACATATCTTGTTTGGGATGTCCCAATTGTGGAGGACGTACGAAGAAGACTTTCGATACACCGTCAAAGGCCTCAGCAAAAGTGGTGTTGTCCAAAAAATCAAATTTCTTAACTACTACATTATCCATATTTTGAAACTTAGTTTGAGCTTTATCAGGATTGTGTGATCCAGCCACGATTTGAATATTTTCTTGCTTATTTAAAAACTCTATCAATGGAAAACCGATGTTACCAGTCCCACCGATAATTAGAAATTTTTCCATTATCCCACCTCAATACAATTATTTTTATCTCTATCATATATCTTTTAGTATTAGAATAATCAAAAGGAGTTGGAAAAATGAAAGTAGAAATTAAACGAGATGGATTAACTTTACGGGGGGATTTCGTTAAACCACAAACTGATAAATTTAATTTAGTTATTTTGATGCATGGCTTTACTTCTAATCGGGGGATAGAACCTAGTCAATTATTGTATCAATTAGCTCAACGCTTTGTGGCTGAAGGGTTAGGTACATTACGTTTTGACTTCAACGGGCATGGAGAAAGTGATGGTCGCTTCCAAGATATGACGGTTTTGAACGAAATCGCCGATGGTAAAGCTATTTTGGATTATGCTCGCAGTCTTGAAGGTGTCGAAAATATTTACTTACTGGGACATTCTCAAGGTGGAGTAGTAGCTAGCATGTTAGCCGGTTATTATCCTGAAAAAATCGCTAAACTGGCTTTGTTAGCTCCGGCCGCAACTTTAAAGGATGATGCCTTAAAAGGTGATACTCAAGGATATACTTATGATCCTAAGAATATTCCTGATACATTGCCTATCAAAAAAGGCTTAACTTTGGGTGGATTTTACTTACGAACAGCTCAAACCTTGCCAATTTATGAAGTTGCTAGTCGGTATCACGGACCAGTCTGCTTGGTTCACGGTTTGAAAGATACCGTAGTAAATAATATTGCTTCAAAGCGTTACGATGATTGTTATACCAATGATAAACTGCATTTGTTAGATGATGCCGATCATGGATTTGAGATTAATAATTCTCGTCAAGAAGCTTTGAACATTGCGACAAAATTCATGTTAGATTAAAAAATAAACCTTGTTAGAATGTAGTTTTTCTACAATCTAGCAAGGCTTTTTTAGTCTTTAATTTTTAAAATATCATCCACAGACACACGTTTTGAACGATAAGTATTAATAGTTGAATCTTGAGCATAGCCAATTGCGATACCGACGACCAAAGTTTCATCATTAGGGATATCGGTGAATTTTCTAACGACATCGGGGAAACGAACGCTGGTGTAATTGGGAATCGTGTCGAGTCCCTTGTTTTGAGCTGCTAACATCAAAGTTTGGCTGAAAGCTCCGGCATCAAAAATCGACCACTTGGAGGAGTTCTTCGGAATGGTAATGAAAAGCATAGCAGGAGTGCTATATAAGTGAGAACTAGCAAAACTCATTTTCTCGTGAGCTTGGTCAAAGTCGTCAAAATGGTGCACTATTTCGTGACGCCATTGTTTCATATTAGCTTGAGCTTCCTCACTCCAATCTTCTCGGTGCATGACGGGAAAATCAGGATACCCTTTTTGAGCATCTTTGTCTAAGTAAGCCTGCTTGATATTGTCCAAAGTTTTACCAGTAGCGGCATAGACTTTCCAAGGTTGAGAGTTGACCCAAGAAGGTGCCTTTTGCGCTTCTTGAACAATTTCTTTAATTAAATCTATTTTGATCGGTGTTTCTTTAAAATCACGGACGGAATGACGGTCGTTGAGTACTTTTTTAAATTCCATATTAAACTTCCTTTTTAGCAATATTTTTGCGTAATGTTTCTAAGAATAGTTTACCAACAGTTGGTAAATTACGATTCTTGTTCCAAATAATTGTATTGGGTTCAGTCAGTTGTGGCTTTAACGGACGGAAAACTAGTCCATCGATCGAAGTCGTGTCGATTAGTTTATCATAAGTCAAAGCCATACAAGCACCAGTTTTGACTAATAGGGCAGCGTTGAAAATCAAATTATAAGTTCCAATAAAATTGAATTGTTCAATCAAGCCGTTACTCCAATCTTGGAAAGTTTTCTTACCTTGAACTTGGCGAGAAACCAACAGTGATCTACCAATTAAATCGCTCGGAGAGATGCTTTCATGACTAGCCAGTGGTTCGTCACGTTTCATAATAATTCCCCAGCGGTCTTCAGCAGGTAACTGTAAGGTATGGTAATTATCAAGCTTTCGGTGTCCCATGATGATGCCAAACTCTAAAATTCCACTACTTAAATCGGCTTGAATTGTTTCGGCATCACCACTTCTGAAGTTGATATGAACTTCAGGATATTTGTGGATGATATCTTTGATAGTTTCCATGACACAATCAAGTGCCATACTTTCACCAGCACCGATATCAAGCGTGCCACTAACGACATCTTGTTTTTGCAGGTTATAAGTTGTCTTGTTTACTAAAGCTAAGATCTCTTGAGCTCGTTCGAATAAATAATAACCATCAGGAGTTAGTTGTAGCTGCCGTTTGCCCCGAATGAAGAGCTTAGTACCTAGTCTAGTTTCTAATTCATTGATTTGTCTGGACAAAGCTGGTTGGGAAACGTGCAACATTCGCGCAGCTTTTGACATATTTTGTTCTTGAGCGATTTTAATGAAGTACCGTAAAACTCTAATATCCATTGTCACACCTCTATTATAATTAAATGTTATAGATAACCATTATCAATGAGTATTTAACATTATAATAAACAGTTCGTATAATGAATTCAACACTTAAAGAAGTGAGGTGTTTTGTTGGAATCACAAATGAATTTAGATACCAAAGCTTATGAACAAATTGAAAAAATTATTCCGATTAATCAAAAATTAGTCCAAGAATTAAATACTGGTGCTCACAGTAGTGATGAAATTCGTCAGACTGTTAGTCAAATTATCAATGAGACAATTGATCCATCGACTGAAATCAGATTGCCATTCTGGACTGATTTTGGACGCAACTTACACATTGGAAAAAATGTTTTTATCAACTCGGGTTCAATGTTTACCGATATGGGTGGCATTTACTTGGGAGATAACGTCTTAATTGGACCAAATGTCACGATCGCTTCAGTCAATCATCGAATTGATCCTGAACAGAGACGTCATTTGGATTTGAAATCAGTATACATTCACGACAATGCTTGGATTGGTAGTAATGTCACAGTTACTCCAGGTGTCGTTATTGGTGAAAATTCTATCGTTGGTGCTGGGGCAGTCGTTACTAAAAATGTTCCTGCCAACACAATTGTTGGTGGTGTACCGGCACAAATTATTAGAACTATTAAAGGAGAAAATTAATGAGTTTACAAGATAAAGTAGTAGTAATTATGGGTGCTTCAAGTGGAATCGGTGCTGCCACAGCTAAATTATTAGCTTCAAAAGGTGCTAAGGTTACGATTGCAGCTAGAAGAATGAATCGTTTGGAAGAAATCAAACAAGCAAGTCCTAACAGTGATATTTTAGCAGTTGAAGCTGATGTTACTAAAGCTGAAGAAGTTCAAAATGTCGTTGATCAAACTGTTGCTAAATTTGGCCGTATCGATGCCCTCTATAACAATGCGGGGATTATGCCAGTCAACAACTTAGACCAACTTGCACAAGATGAATGGCAAAATATGCTCGATATTAATGTTAAAGGTGTTCTCAACGGAATCGCAGCCGCTTTACCAATTATGAAAAAACAAAAGAGTGGTCACATCATTACAACATCTTCAGTTTTGGGCTATGAAGTATTGCCAGGTTACGCCGCTTATTCAGGAACTAAGTATGCTGTTAGAGCAATCATGGAAGGACTTCGTCAAGAAGAACATAAGAACAATATCAAAACTACTATCATTGCTCCTGGTTCTGTTAAAACAGAATTATATAAGTCTGTTAATAATAGTGCGGCTCATGATGGTTTGGAAAAAGTCATGCAAGCTTCAGGAACACAAATGACATCTTTGAATCCAGAAGAAATTGCGCAAGCAGTGGCTTTTGTCATTGATACACCAAAGAATATGGCGGTTAATGAAATGGTAATTCGTCCTACAGGACAAGAAGTTTAATAGAATATATAATGAAAGCGATACAAAAAAGAGGAGGAAGTTTATGTCAATTTTTGATGAAACATTCACAATGAACAATGGAGTTAAGATTCCAAAACTAGCTTTAGGAGTTTGGGAAATCCCTGATGATAAAGTAGCTGATGCTGTTAAGTCTGCCGTTGAGATTGGTTATCGTCACATCGATACTGCTCAAGCTTATGGCAACGAACGTGGTGTTGGTGAAGGTGTTAAAAATGCTGGAGTTTCACGTGATAAATTGTTTGTAAATTCTAAAGTTGCGGCCGAAATCAAAAACTATGATGAAGCTAAGAAATCAATCGATGAAACTTTGGAAAAGATGGGCTTAGATTATTTGGATATGATGATTATCCACAATCCTCAACCTTGGAAAGAGGTAAATCAAGGTAACGACCGTCACTTTGAGGGTAACTTGGAAACTTGGCGTGCAATGGAAGATGCTGTCAAAGCTGGTAAGTTAAAGACTATCGGTGTTTCTAGCTTCCAAAAAGAAGACTTGGACAATTTGATCAAAAATTCTGACACTAAGCCCGCTGTTAACCAAATCCAAATTCACATCGGTGATACGCCAAGTGATTTGATTAAGTATTCTCAAGATAACGGCATTGTTGTTGAAGCCTTCTCACCAATCGCTCACGGTGCTGCTATGAATGATGAAACAATCAAGCAAATGGCTGCCAAATATAATGTTTCCGTTCCACAATTGTGCATTCGCTATGATTGGCAATTAAATGTTGTCGTTCTACCAAAGACAGCTAACCCAGATCACATGAAGTCAAACGCTGATATCGATTTTGAAATTTCAGACGAAGATATGAAGACTTTGACAAAAATCGACCAAATGAATTACGGAGATGCTAGTGCTTATCCAGTATTCGGTGGTAAAATCTAGAGCAACGTGTTATCTTTAAGATAATAAAAATTCAGGAGAAATGCTCGATGATTGTATCTAAGTAAGGATTAAAAAATTTGAACAGAGAAAAATAGCTTTCTTTGTTGTACCCAAATTGCCTTACAGATATTATCAAAGTGTTTTGATAAAAGTCCTTAAGTGCAGTTTGTCGACTGCACTTTTTTTGTATTCTGAGAGGCAATTTACTAATTAAAAAGGAATATAAAAAATTGACTAAAGAAATTAAATTAAGACTAGAAACAAAATCAGATTATAAGAAAACAGAAATCATGTTGCGCAACACTTTTTGGAATGAATTTCAACCGGGCTGTGTCGAACATTATTTGATGAATAAGATTAGGAATCATCCTCGTTTCGTATCAAAATTGGACACGGTCGCAGTAGTGGGTGATGAAGTTGTCGGTTGTGCCGCCTTTTTGGAGGATAAAATCCAAGGTGATGATGGCAAAACTCATTCTATTTTGTGTTTGGGACCTTTGGCAGTAGCACCGGAATATCAACAAAATGGCCTCGGTGGACGACTAATTGAACATTCGAAAAAGCTGGCTTTGAAATTAGGTTACAACAGGATTATCTTGTACGGAGATCCTAATTATTATAGTAGAAAAGGCTTTGAACCAGCTAAGAATTACAATATCAGAATGGCTAACGACAAATTTGCGACAGTTTTACAAGTTGTTCCATTGTATCAAGATGCTTTAAAAAATTGTGCTGGTAGATACGTTGAAGATGAAGTTTATGGTGTCAACCAAGCTGAAGTGGATGCCTTTGATGCGCAATTTCCTTTCAAGGAAAAGGTAATCAATAATGCTTCACAATTACATTTTCAGAAGTTAATTGAGTCGCAGGATGTGGAATTGGGATAATATTATAGAGATAGTAGATATAATTTTTCCAAAATAGAGAATTAAATAAGGAAAGATGGGATTTTTAAATTAAATTCCATCTTTTTTTGATGCTTTTCGGTATCCTATTACTAGGAGAAGAAATTATGAAAAAAAGACATTTAGCGGATATAACGCCAGATTTTTTAAAAAGTGAAGAATATTTTAGATTGAGTAGTCAATCCAAAGAAAATGCTCGGGCATTAGTGAAGGGTATTGGAGATACAGCTGAATATACTGGTCATGGAGATTATACGAAATGGGATGCTGATTTTATTGCTCCTTTTACGTTGGGATTGATAAGGAATTTAAGCAACGAAACACAATATTCTTTGGAATGGTTCAATCTGACCTATGAAGTTTTAAAGGCAGTTTTGAGATTTTTGGCCAGAACCAAACGGGTGAAAATGTCAGCTGTTATGATGGATAATTTGCTTCAACTTATTGAAGCACAAACTCTATTTGAAAAAACCGATAGTTTTATCTTAGAGCCAGAATATCAAGATCCATATTTACCACAATGGACACCTCATGTAGCAGATAATATTTCTACTTATGTTTCACAATGGTTGAAACTTTATGAAGAAAGCTCAGCTTGGAAGAAACGTCCTAAGGGTGTGGACAAGGGCATGATAGAAATTTTAATGAAGTTGATGACAGAGAGTGCCTATAATGTTTACCGGAAAACTCCCAAAACTTGGACCAAATTTGTTATTTGTGAAATAATGAGAAATCAATTTGTAGAGAAATTAGATTTAAGTGTTGATGAATATAAATTGATTGTCCCTGCAATGTCCTCAATGTTAGATTATCTTGGTGAAAGAGCATTACTTAATTCTAAAAAAGTTGAAAATTATAAAAAATATTTAGCAGCTGGTGAAGCTGACATGTTAGAAGCGGCTAAGGACCCAGGAAATTATGGTGCCAGCAAGGTGATTTATCAAGAAATGCAACGACGTGGGCTTGATATTGACAATAGGGATGAAGTTGAAAAGTTTATTCAAGAAGTAAATGATAATGGTGGAATCGATAGCCTTTTGCCAAAAGAGGTAGTTGATAAGCATAACTTTACTGAAGAAGAAATGCGTTTTGTTTTGAATCATCCTGAACATCTGGATAATATCATTGATAGGTTTTCAGTTGGTCTGGAAGAGATTGCGGATGAGCATATTAGTGTACACAATAATCATCGTTGGAGCAGAAAGCAATTTGAACGAATTGAGCATAATGGTATAAAAGACGGCATAAAATTATGGCTTGATAAGGATAAATATAAATTACTTAAATATTTGAAAGCTATCGATGCTATGGCATATGTCGTTTCACTTGAAACAAGAATATATGCAAGAACTTTAGAAATACCGAAAAATTGGTCGATAGAAACTTGGCAAATGATTGCTGATTCCTTTGATTCTGGAATGGTAAAAGAAGAAACTATTGTAAAAGCTCTGGTTCAATTTAAAGCGGATGAGAGAGTTATTAATCAAATGTTGGCAGATCAAATTTTAAATCTTTTTACAAAAAAATAAGCATACACTAAACGTATACTACCATGCCATTTTAGTAATTTTTTAATCATGAATTACGTCTTATACTAGTCACAACGAATAAACAAGAAGAGGTAATTATATGACAAACATTCCTACATTCAAGTTAAATGACGGCACAGAAATTCCATCATTTGGTTTCGGAGTTTTCCAAATTCCTGCAGACGGAAGCACTTATAAGGCAGTAAGTGATGCTTTGAAACTCGGCTATCGTCACATTGATACAGCGGTCGCATACTTCAATGAACAAGAAGTCGGCAAGGCTATCAAAGACAGCGGCATCCCTCGTGATCAAATTTGGGTAACTTCAAAAATGTGGCTCCAAGATTATGCCTATGAAGATGCTAAAAAAGCAATTGATCTTTCACTTAAAAAATTAGGTTTAGACTATATTGATTTATACTTGATTCACTAACCATATGGCAAAGTTGACGAAGCTTGGAAGGCTATGGAAGAGGCTAAAAAGGCTGGCAAGATTCGTTCAATCGGTGTTTCTAACATGACCCCTAAGATTTGGAATGAATTTGTTCCTAAGTTTGCGACAATGCCTAGTGTTAACCAAGTCGAATTTGACCCATATTTCCAACAAAAAGAACTACGTCAAATTATGGCTAAAGCACACGTGACTCTAGAAGCTTGGGGTCCACTTGGTCAAGGTAGTAAGGAATTGTTCAGTGAACCATTGTTGAATGATTTAGCTAAGAAATATGGTAAAGACGTTGGACAAATCATCTTACGTTTCGAACATCAAGAAGGTGTAATTGTCTTTCCTAAGTCAGTTCACGAAGCAAGAATTAAATCTAACAAAGATATCTTTGACTTTGAATTAACTTCAGATGAAATGGATGCAATTAGAACCTTAGACCGTAATGGTAAAGGCATGCACAATCCTGATGCACCTGGTGTTGAAGATATGTTGTTGAATGCTTTTGATGTCCATGCTAATGATTAATAATAGATAAGAAGAGAGCTCTCAGATTTTTACGTCTGGGAGCTCTTATTTTTTTACTTGTTTGCAGAACGTATGTTCTGTATGATGAAATCGTGAAATAGAAATATTGTATTAATATAAAAAACAATACAAATGATTTGAATGTAACGAATTGCGTGTATGATAAAAACTTTCGCTGATAAGGAAACGAGAATGGTATATTATCAATGTTTTTCAAAGAAATTTCAAAAATCAATTCAGAAGATTGCTTTACGTAAATTGATTATGATAGATAATGCAGCTAATATTAATGATCTTAGAGTTCCTCCGGCTAATCATTAAGGAGAATATTATGGATAAAATTACAACACCTAAAATTAGTGAAATCCTGAAGGAGGAATTCATGAATCCTTTGAATCTTTCTGCATATGCACTGGCCAAGAATATTAATGTACCAACTTCTAGAATACAAGACATCCTTCATGACCAGAGACAAATAACCGTTGATACTTCCATCAGGTTGGGAAGATTTTTTGGAGTATCTGATAAATACTTTTTATATTCATAATAAAATATTATAGTTAATAATAGAATATAAGTATTTAACATGGAAGTCGCTTCCGCTTAAAATAAATCTAATCTAAAATGTAGGTGGTTTATTTTAATGAAAAAAATTTCGAAATTAATAATTTTTACAATGGTGTTAGTATTTCTAGTTGGTTGTGGACAGAAAAAACAAACTTCGCAAACTAGCACTTCAAACGATCGTGTCAGCCAAGTAACAACTTCAGAAAAAAACGAACGGACCAAAATAACAGTCAATATTAATGGAACCAAGTTAAAAGCACATTTGAATAACTCTAGTGCTGCAAAAGCTTTTGCCAAGGAATTGCCAACAAATTTAAAGTTTAGAGATTTCATGGATATGCCAGAAAAAGTTGCCGACTTGAATCATTCCTTAACAACTAAAGGGATGCCCAAAGGTCACGAAGGAACTAAAGGTGCCATTGGCTATTGGTCACCACAACAACGAATCGTCTTTTACTACGGTACAGAAGATTATTATGAAGGAATTCATATTATCGGATCTTTTGATTCAGACAATTATAAAGACGTCGTAAAGAATATGGGGAACGATGTTAATGTCACGATTTCAAAAGACTAATTGAGGTACTTACTCCAAGAAGCAGACATTGTTTTAAGAATGGGTGCTATTTGTTTTTGGTTAGTTTTTAAATAAGCAGCGTAAAAATCCATCCTACTGGCTTCATCGCTAATAGGAACGTTGATTTGGTCGTGATCGGAGAAATTGTCATCAGGATTAATTTTAGAAATATTAGTTGTGAAGTAAGGAAAATCAGAATACTTAGTAATTTCCGAAAAAGCTTCACGTTGTTCTTGATAAAGGAATTTAGCATCAGGGATTTTACCTTCGGCAACTTTTTTCCAAACACCAATATCTGATAAGACGATGAAACTTAAGCCTTTCAAATCATTAAATGAAACTGATTTTTTATTGGCTAATAGTGTGAATTGATTGAGATTGACAGATAAACGTTCAGTTCCAATGTATAATGATTCGATTTTGTCAGTCATGAGTTCTTGATTAGTCAAAATGAATGAGTAGTCGTGATTCAAAAGTTTTCCAGAAACATCTTCAGTTTCCATTAATTTGTGATCCAAGACAAGATGGGCATCAGCTAGTTTGGATGACTTGATTTTTTCTAATAAAATCAAAGGACCTGGGGCAACCGAACCAACTTTGATATTTTTGTGGTTGTAGTCATATTTCTTAACTGTTTCAATCAATTGATTGTTTTGATCAATGACTTTTTGAGCTTCCTTAGCAGCCAGTTCGCCAGTTTTGGTCAAGGTAATTCGGTTGGGTTGGCGATCAAAGATTTGCACGCCAAATTCATCTTCTAATTTTTGCATTCCTCGAGTAACCGTTGGTTGAGTAACCAATAAATGTTGAGCTGTAGCAGCTAGAGTACCGTATTTTTTAAATGCAACGAGTTCTTCTAATAAGTAATTATCTATCATTTTGCACCTCTTAGTATACATTGAACGTATGGTAGCATATCAAACAAGTAATTTTCAAATGATAACCATGATTATAAAATGTAGTCATCAGATAAAAGAAGAGGTAGTAAAATGCAAAACGTTAAATTAAATAATGGAATGGAAATGCCCCAATTAGGTTTTGGAGTTTTCCAAATAACCGATTTAGAACAATGTAAACAAGCAGTCTTAACAGCTATTAAAAATGGTTATCGTTTAATCGACACAGCCGCGGCTTATCAAAATGAAACTGCCGTTGGTGAAGCGATCAAAGAATCTGGCGTTAGTCGTGAAGATTTATTCATCACTTCAAAGTTGTGGGTTTCGGACTTCACTTATGATCGTGCCAAAAAAGGTATCGATACTTCTTTGAAAAATCTCGGCTTAGATTACCTTGATATGTATTTATTACACCAACCATACGGCGATACTGTCGGTGCTTGGAGAGCTTTGGAAGAGGCCCAAAAAGAAGGTAAGATTCGTGCTATCGGAGTTTCAAACTTCTATGCCGATCAATTGAAGGATTTGGAACTAACAACTAACATCAAACCTGTCGTTAATCAAATTGAAGTTAACCCTTGGTATCAACAACCTTCAGAAGTAGATTTTGCCAATCGAGAAGACATTCGTGTTGAAGCTTGGGCACCATTCGCTGAAGGAAAACATGATATTTTTACTAACGAAACGATTGCTAAAATTGCTAAGAAATATAATAAGACTAATGGTCAAGTAATTCTTAGATGGCTCTTGCAACGTGGTATCGTAGTTATTCCTAAGTCAGTTCACGAAGATAGAATTAAAGAAAACATCGATGTCTTTGATTTTGAATTGAGCGCTGACGATATGAAAGTTATGAGTAGCTTGGACAAAAATGAAAGTCAATTCTTCGACCACCGTGATCCAGTTACAATTGAACAAATCTTTGGTTCCAGTTTGGCTAAATTGAAGTAATTAAAAATCCTGCTAGAAATTAATCTAGTAGGATTTTTTGATGTTCTTTGTTGCTGGATATGTAGAAACCTAATTAATAGTTTAGGGTATTAGATCACACGAAAAAACTGAAGATTTCTTCGTAGTGGCTAAAAATCAGGCAAATAGTTTAAAAATAAAAAAATAAGTCGCTGCATTGATCAGTGGCTTATTTTTTGCAATTAAGAGAATCTTCATTCTCTACTATTTTAATGAATTTTTTTACCTTTTCTGAGGGATGTTTAGCATAAATGATGCCGTAAGAAATTTTATAATTTTGATTCAAAGGAATAGTGATTAATCCGGGATGAACGTTTTCCCAACCGTCTAAGGTCAATAACAAAGTTCCAGTCTGCTCGCATTTATTAAAAGTATTAATATCGTAATAATATTCAGTTCCTTTAACTTCAATTTCAGGATGCTGTTGGTTTAACATATCGTGAAAATTATCAATGACTGGTGAATCACCATATTTGACCATCGTTAAAGTCTCATTATGTAAATCGTTCAGGGATAACATTTTTTTATTAGCTAAAGGATGGGATTTAGGAACCGCAATACAAAATTTATAGTTTCCTAAAGGTAAGAATGAAGCATGTTGTCGCATATTATTGGAATTGAAAGAGCCTACGATAATATCAATTTTCTCTCCCAATTTAGAAAAGACTGAGAGAATTTTTTTATGATTGTCTTCAAAAGGAACAATATCGAATTTATATTGTGGATATTTAATTTGGTATGGTTGCCATAATTTAGTGAAGACAGAACTTGAATCTAACAAAGAGGAACCGATTCTAATATTGATACCTTCATCTTTTTCAATATTTTGAGCTCTAGTGACCGCTTCTTGAGCAAAGTCGACAATTTTCTTACTATCTTTATAAAAAGATTCCCCCGCAGAAGTCAAAGTTATGCCTTGGCTATTGCGATTAAATAAAGTTACGTCTAGTTCATTTTCTAGGTTGTTCATATGTTTCATGACTGAAGCTGGGGTAATCAATAATTCTTTGGCGGCTTGATTGAAACTTTTGCTCTCGACAACTTGCATAAAGACTTCCATTTGGCGACTGATCATTAATAGTAGATTTCCTTTCGCATTTACTTTTGGTAAATACATTATAGCCTTTCTGGCTATTCTTAAACAATTATTGAAAAATTATAATTAATCTCGTAGCTCGTTCATGGAAAAGGGGAATTATAAATGACCAAAACTTTAATCTTAATTGGTGCTGGTGAAGGATTAGGCAATTCTGTTGCCAAAGAATTTGCACAACATGACTTTAGAATCGCCTTAATTTCACGCAGCCAAAAGCATTTAGATCAATATGCTCAAGAATTCCAAAGCCAAGGAATCGAAACTTATACTCATACTGGTGATGCACTTTACCCAGAGACTTTGACAGAAGCAATCAATGATGTCATTAAAAAATGGGGTACGCCGGATGCTTTGGTTTATAACATTGGAATCACTACACCAGATGGTGATCAAAAAGTTGACAGTGAATTCTTGATGAAACGTTATCAAATCGATGCAGCTAGTGCTTGGCATGCCGCTCAGGTAGTTTCTACACAAGAATTTGCTGATAAAAAAGGTGCCATAATTTTTACTGGTGGTGGTTTTGCCAAGACTTTTGAACCAATTATGAATTTAAAGGCTTTGTGCATTGATAAAGCAGCTTTGAATGCCATGAATATTGTTTTGCATGAAGAATTAAAACCAAGAGGAATCTTTGTTGGAAGTGTTATTGTTAATGGCGCTATTCAAAAAGGGGATTCTAAGAATGACCCTAGTTTAATTGCCAAAGAATACTGGAAAATGTATCGTGACCGCAATGAATATCAACTTTTATACTAAGAGGGAAAACTATGGAATATATAACTTTAAATAACGATGTTAAAATGCCCATTTTAGGATATGGAACATTTCAAACTCCACCAACTCAAACTGCTCAAGTAGTAGCAGATGCTTTAAAAGTTGGTTACCGCAGTATTGATACGGCTCAAGTTTATCAAAATGAATCTGGAGTCGGAGAGGCTGTTTCAAGCAGTGGATTAAAAAGATCTGATGTCTTCATAACTTCAAAGACTCAAACTAAAGGTTATCAGGCAACGCTTCAAGGTATTGATGAATCGTTGAAGAGATTAAACAGTGATTACTTAGACTTGATTATTATTCATTGGCCTAACGGGGATGATATTGAAACTTATAAAGCGCTTGAGCAAGCCCTAAAAGAAGGAAAAACTCGTGCAATTGGTGTTAGCAATTTTAATATTAAACAACTTGAAGTATTAATGAAGAATACTGACGTTGTTCCTGCCGTGGACCAAATCGAAACTCATCTTTACTGGCAACAACAAAAAATGCATCCATTCTTAAAAGAAAATGGGATAAAACATGAATCATGGGCTCCATTGGGTGAAAATTTTGGTGGAGAAATGATGAATTTACCAGAAATCAAAGATTTGGCAAATAAGTATCACGTCAGCTCGGCACAGGTCTTGTTAAGATTTTTGACACAACAAGGGATTATCACTATTCCTAAATCAACAAATATGGAACATATTAAGAGTAATTTTGACAGTTTCTCATTCAAGATGACTGATGAAGAAATAGAATCTCTGAGAAAATTTGATAAGCATCACTCAATCAAAAATTGGCCAGAATCAATGAATGAAACAGCTTATTAAATTAAAGAGGTAGTAGAATGAAAAATATTTTAATTATTGGTGCTAACGGTCGAATTGCTCAATTAGTTGAAAAGCAGCTTCTGTTGAACTTGTCAGACATTCATTTGACCTTATTCCTTAGAAATAGTCAACGTCTAAATAATTTAGTGAATAACCCACAAATAACTTTAGTCGAGGGTGATGCTAATGATTATCAACAAATCAGTTCTGCGATGGAAGGACAAAATATTGTTTATATTGCAATGGTTGATCGTTCAACCGAAAATAGAATTAGTCAAAATGTTATTAGAGCAATGAAAGCAAATAATGTACCTCGAGTTATCGCAACGAATATTTTGGGGTTGTATAATGAATTGCCAGCAGAATTTAGTCAGAATGTGATGTCTGAATTAGAAAATTGGTATGGATTAGACTTGGCTCGACAAGAAGATCAATTATTTGAAAAATCTTCACTGGATTATACGACGTTAAGATTGCCATATTTAAATGATCACCAAAATAATAATTATCAAATAACACGTCAACATGATGCTTGGTTGGGCACCTCTGGATCAAGAGAAAGTGTTGCTAGTGTAATTACAGCAATAATTGAAGATCCAAAATTATATGAACGTGAAAGTATAGGTATTTCTGATCCTGCAACAAACGGCATGTCTCGACCAGTTTATTAGAAGTAAAGAAAAAGCCATATCAATTTCGATATGGCTTTTTTGATGATTCTAATTTAATTTTCCGTTAATAAATTGTGCTTCACCATTACCAAAACTCCAGTCTTCTTTAGTATTAGGCGTGATATTTATCATTATGTCTTCTGGTGAAATGCCAGTTTTTTCATGTAGTTCTTTAACTAATTCACGATAAAAATTTTCTTTGTCAGCTAATTTTCTAGGGCTGGAAGTTAAACTAAACATCAAGAAATCTTTCGTTCGAGTAAATCCTAAACCAACATCTTCAATAATCATTTCTTCAGGATCATGTTGGGTTACGATTTGGTATCTATCTTTAGGTAATAGATGAAACTCTCTGGAAGCGATTTGATAACTGATATCTAAAATTTCTTTGATTTGTTCTTTAGTACGTCCTCTAAACATATCGACTCTCATTAATGGCATAACGTGTTCTCCCTTGTTTTTTCTTAACTATAACAGCTGATTATCCGTTTGAGAAATATTAGGTTGCGAAACTTGTTATCTGAATTTGAGATAGCTAAAGGATTTTGGTAAATTCTTGAAATGATTGGGTCATGATATGGTCTTTTCGATAAATGAAGGAGACCGGCAATGTTGAAAAATCCTTGGGTAGTGGAATTTCTTTGATGGTTCCTTGATCTAAATAAGATTGAACCACCTTTGTAGGTAGTAAACTAATGCCCAAACCAGCACTGACACTGGCAACGATGGCGTTGAGATAATTAAATTCAATTGGATGATGAATCATGATTTGCTTGGAATCGAGATAACTTTCCAGAGTTTTACGGTAGGCACAACCAACTGGAAAAACTAACAGAGGTGCATTGTCGATATCAATATCACTACTGGGAGCGACTAATGATAATTGTTCGTCCATTAAAGGGATAACGGTAAGGTCAGTTTCACTAACTTTGCCACCAATAATTGCACCATCCAACTCATAATTGAGGACTTTTTGGGCACTTGACAAAGTTGTCCCCGTAGCAATCGATAATTCAACTTGCGGATTTTGTCGGTGAAATTTTGAAAGTATTGTTGGCAAAAAAGTTGAAGCAGCAGTCTGAAGAGTGCCAATTTTAAGATTTCCTTGAATGTTTTCGGGATGTTTTAATTGATCGATTGCATCATTAGTCAAGCTGATAATCTTGATGGCTCGGGTGTAGAATTCCTTGCCGGTATCAGTTAAGGTGATACCACGGTTGTTTCGATAAAATAATTGTGTATTCAAATCAGCTTCTAATTGGCGAAGCTTAGTTGAAATATTAGATTGAGCGTAGCCTAATTTTTCAGCAGCACTGGAAATACTGCCTGTTTGGGCAATCGTAATAAACATTTCTAAAGTGTTAGTATTCATAATTTACTCCTGATATCTGTTTTTGATATATCAAAATTCTCATTATCATAGTTTATTATATATCCAAACGACCATATACTGAACTTGTAAGTTAATTAAAACAAAAACGAGGTCAGTAAATATGAAATTCTCAACAGTTAAAGTAAATAGATTGAACATCTTTTATCGCGAAAGTGGCGACAAGAATAAACCAACATTTCTACTATTACATGGTTTTCCTACAGCTAGTCATTTGTTTAGAAATTTAATGCCAATCTTAGAAAATGATTTCCACGTCATCGCTCCAGATTTCATCGGTTTCGGTCAATCAGATGCACCAGTTCACACAGAATTCGAGTACACATTTGCCAATCTAACGAATTACGTTGATGGTTTCTTAGATGCGATGAAAATTGATAAATTCTATATGTATGTTTTCGACTACGGAGCACCAATTGGTTTTAACTTAGCTGTAAAATATCCGGATAGAATTCTTGGTATCGTTAGTCAAAATGGCAATATTTATCAAGAAGGTCTTGGTTCAAAGTGGGAAGGTCGCAAGAGTTATTGGGCTAATCCTACTAAGGAATTACGTGAAAATTATAAATCAGCTTTTAAGCCGGAGACGATTATCGGTCAATACACTGGTGGCGAAAAAGCGGGTACTGTCTCTCCAGATGGCTACACGTTAGATATTCACTATACTGAATCACCTGATTATGCAGAGAGACAGTCAGATTTAATTTTTGATTATCAAAGTAACGTCGCTAATTATCCTAAATATCAAAAATACGTTCGTGATTATCAACCGGAAATCATTGCTGCTTGGGGTAAAAATGATCCTAGCTTTGTTTATCAAGGAGCTCAAGCTTTTACAAAGGATGATAAGAATGCGGAAGTTCATTTGCTAGATGGTGGACATTTCGTTTTGGAAACACATTATCAAGAAATTGGTCAATTGATTTTAAATAAATGGGCATAACTGAGAAAAATGACATCGGAAAGGTGTCGTTTTTTTGTTTTAACAGTATACATTTGAAGTATACTATCATGCTTATCTAGTAATTTTTTTCATGAAACAACAGCTGTACACTTACTTATGTTGTTTGAGAGGTATGAAAATTACGGAAGTGAATAAGATATGAGTATCATTTTAATGTTATTACCAGCTCTGGCCTGGGGAATTTTGCCCTTGGCTGTATCAAAAATAAATGGGAAACCTATTAATCAGATATTTGGAACAGCCGTTGGGACATTGATTGTCAGTATAGTTGTTCTATTAATAATGAAGCCAAGTATTTCCATTGGGACCTTTCTATTAGCAGCCTTGGCAGGGGGATTTTGGATTGTCGGTCAATTAGGACAGTATAATGCGTATAGAGAAATCGGTGTGTCGCAAACAATGCCAATTTCAACAGGGCTCCAATTGATTGGAACGTCTTTAATAGGAGTTTTTCTTTTTGGAGAATGGGTGTCAACTAACGCTAAAATTTTTGGCTTTTTAGGAATTATTCTTTTGATTATTGGCGTTTTCATGACGGCTAAAAAAGATCAAAAGAGTTCTTCAACAAACAAGCAAACTAGAACTTTAGTGATGTTAATTTTAACAACAGTAGGTTTTCTAGTTTATAACTCCATTCCTAAAGCTATGATATCTTCTGGTTTAGCTATCTTTTTCCCAGAATCAGTGGGGATGGTAGTAGTAGTACTACTCTATATAATATTTATTCGTCAGCCAAAAATATTGAAAGAAAAGTCTAGTTGGCAAAGTTTACTAGCAGGATTCATCTTTTCAATTGCTTCGGTTGCTTATATCTTGTCAGTTCGTGACAACGGTGTTAATTCAGCTTTTGTCGTTTCACAACTATCAGTAGTTATTTCTACTATTGGTGGTATGGTTTTCTTGCATGAAAAGAAAAGTCGACATGAATTACAATTAACGATTTTTGGTTTAGTATTGACTGTTGTCGGGGCCGTTGTTACTACATTATTTTAAATTTTGGAGGAATCAATTATGTATAAAGATTTGAATAAAAAAATTGCGGTAATCACTGGTGGTTCAAAAGGAATTGGAACAGCCATTTCTGAAAGATTCGGTAAAGAACATATGTCAGTTGTGATCAATTATCATAGCGATGAAAAAGGTGCTCAAGAAGCTGCTGCAGTTGTAGAAAAAAATGGCGGTAAAGCCGTTATCGTTCAAGCCGATGTTTCAACTGAAAAAGGTAATCAAGAATTACTTCAAGCTGCTTTAGATAATTTCGGTGATTTGGACGTTTGGGTCAACAATGCTGGTATGGAAATCAAATCAGCTACCCATGAATTATCACTTGATGATTGGAATAAGATGATAGCTATTGATCAAACTGGTGTCTTCTTAGGTTCTAAAACTGCCTTAGCTTATTTCAAAAATAATAATAAGAAAGGTAATATTATCAACATGTCATCAGTCCATGAACAAATTCCATGGCCAACATTTGCTGGATACGCAGCTGCTAAGGGTGGAGTAAAATTATTCACTAAGACAATTGCAATGGAATATGCTAAAGATGGTATTCGTGTCAATGCTATTGGACCTGGTGCTATTAATACACCAATCAATGCTAAGAAATTTGCCGACAAAGAACAATATGACCAAACTGTTTCTATGGTTCCAATGAATCGAATCGGTAAACCTGAAGAAGTAGCTGCCGGTGCTGCATGGTTGGCTTCTGATGAATCAAGTTATGTTACAGGTACAACTTTATTCATTGATGGTGGGATGACACTTTACCCAGCATTTATGAATGGTCAAGGATAATTAATGTTTTTAAAGATGCGAGAGCATCTTTTTTTTTGCAAAAAAATAAATTAAATGCTTGTGCTGGAGCCGACTCCAGGATATAAAGTATGTTTATTCTTTGATGGAAAGGAATAATCATATGAATTCAGTAATAATTAACGACGATGGTAGTTTTTCTGATAAACCGATGGGAGAACTACATCCAACTGGCTCAGATATTTTGGTAAAAGTTAAAGCAATTTCAATCAATCCAGTTGATATAAAAAAGAATCCCCACACTGCTAATTCTAGAGTTCTAGGATTTGATGCAGCAGGCGTGGTTATTGAAGTCGGATCTAAAGTAAATAAATTTCATAAAGACGATTTAGTTTTTTATTCTGGAACGACACAAAGAGCTGGGAGTTATGCGGATGAACAGTTAGTTGATGAAAATCTCGTAGCTTTAGCTCCTAATAATAATTTTAGTGATTTAGCCGCAATGCCATTAACTTGGTTGACCGCAGCGGAAATTTTATTTGAAAAATTAAATTACTCTCAAAATCCAGCTAAGAATAATAATGAAACCATTTTAGTAATCAACGGTGCTGGTGGAGTTGGCTCAATTTTGACCCAATTAGCGCATTTGATTGGTTTAAAAGTAGTAGCAACTAGTAGCCCTAAAAATTATCCATGGTTAAAGAAGAACCATGTCGACTATCAAATCGATTACCATAAAGACTTAGTGCAACAGATTAATGATTTAGGTTTAACAATCGACAACAGTATTAATTTATTCGATACAGGACGATATTTTGACGAAACAGTGGAATTAGTTCGCCCATTTGGACATTTGGTCAATATTACGGGAACTAATACACCAGTCGATGTTAGAAAATTACAACAGAAATCATTGAGCTTTGATTGGGAATTGATGTTTACCAAGAGTAAATATAATTACCGTATTCAAAGTCAAGGTGAACTATTGAGTTTACTGGGTGAACTTATATCAGAGAATAAAATTCATTCTACAAAAGGTAAATCTATTAAGGCACCACTCAATGCGGAAACAATAAAAAAAGCACATGAGATTGTTGGTGGACACCATATGGTTGGAAAATTAGTGATAGAAAATCAAACAAACATTTAAGGAGAAAATTAATATGAAATCAATTAATTGGTCTACAGAATATTTACCAGGAACGACAGATAACTTCGTCTCAAATGAAGTTATCAGTAATCAAGTCGACATCGACACAGTTTGGAGTAATTTAGTTGATACGTCTAAATGGGAAACTTATTACGACAATGCCACAAATATCGTTTTAAGTGATAAATCTAGTTCTTTATTAAAATTTGCCGAAAAATTTCATTTTGACACTTTTGGATTTCCAATTGATGCTCAAGTAATGGAATTAGTCAAACCAGTTGATGGAAAAACCGCTAGATTGGCATGGCACGGTTGGCAAAATGGTGATGAAGATACTCAATTCGATGTTTATCATGCTTTTTTGATTGAAAAGTTAGATGATGGTCGAATTAGAATAATTACTCAAGAATCACAAATTGGGAAACCCGCTAAAGATTTAGCAAAACAGGATCCTAATCCAATGTTGAACGGTCACCAAAAGTGGCTAGTTGGTTTGATCAATATTTCTAAAAAATAATAAGGAGTAAATTAATATGACAAAAACATGGTTAATAACAGGAACTTCAAGTGGATTTGGTAAAGAATTGGCACAAATAGTGGCCGCTAATGTTGATAATAATTTAATCGCAACTGCCAGAAAGATGTCAGATTTAGATTATTTAGATAAATACAATGATAGTAAAATTCTTAAAGTGATTTTGGATGTAACTGATACACCTAAGGTTAAAGATATTGTTAAGAGTGCATATGACCGTTTCGGAAAAATTGATGTCCTAGTTAATAACGCTGGTTTAGGATATTTCTCTACCATTGAAGAAAGTGATATGCAACAAGTTCATTATATGTTTGATGTTAATGTTTTTGGATTAGCAAATATGACTAATGCAGTTTTACCTATCATGAGAAAGCAAAAAGATGGAATTATTGTTAACCTATCTTCAGCCCTGGCATTAACGACATTACCTACAATGGGTTTTTACAGTGCTACTAAATATGCCGTCGAAGGATATTCTGATACTCTTCGTCAAGAAGTCAGTGATCTTGGCATTCAAGTAATGAATGTTGAACCTAGTGGAGCTAGAACTAATTGGTCTGGCCGTTCTTCTAAGAAGGTCAAACCAACAATTAGTGACTATCAAAAATTCTCTGATGACATTAGTAGTGTTCCTGATTCTGTTACATCAGCCACCCGGAAATCCACAAAAAATTGCCCAAGTGATTTATAATCAAGTTATAAGCGGAAAAGAATTACCTAAACATTTACCATTGGGACAATTTGCTTTTGAGGGTGGTATTAGTAATTTAGAGAGTATAGTCGATGAAATAAAGAGTCGACGCAATCTTTCTGTATCAACAGATGATTAATGAGGTTAGTAAAAATGACTTATAGCATTGGTCAAGTTTCTAAAATATTAGGTGTAACGATTGACACTATTCGTTACTATGATAAATCTGGTATATTGCCGTTTGTGAAGAGAAATGAAATTGGTAGAAGAGAATTCACTGATAATGATATTCATTTAATGAGAACAATAATTTGTTTAAAAAATGCTGGCGTGTCGGTGGCTGATATTTCTAAATTTATTAAGTTTAGATTACAAGGCGATAGCACTTTAACGCAACGATATAATCTTTTAGAAGAACATAGAAAAGATCTTCAACAACAAATAACCGATTTACAAGATACGATGAGTTATTTGAAATTTAAAGAATGGTATTATAAAACTGCAGTTGATGCAGGTACAGAAACTATTCACTTTGTAAAAGATACGAATGAAGTTATTCCGAATTTAGCAGAAGAGTATACTAAACATCTAGAAGATGAAAATAATTTGGATGAACTGAAAAGATTTTCTAATGTTAAAGATTATCGTAATAAATAAGAAGATTCATCAATTGATGGGTCTTTTTTGTGTTTATAATTGGCTTGAGGGGGCAATATTATGACAACAATAGTAATCGGTGCAGATAGTGGTGTCGGTTTGGAAGTTGCAAAATCATACGGACAGCACGGTCAAAAAATAGTCTTAGTATCACGTGACCAAAATAAGCTAGATACTGCTACTAAAGAATTACGTAAAGAACATATTGCGGCCGCTAACTATGCTTGTGACGTCAATGACTTTGCGGGCACAGATAAAATGATCCAACAATTAATTATGCAAGATGGGAAAATCAATAATTTAGTTTTCAATGTTGGTAATAAACATTTGGATAATGCATTGTCTAGTACCGTCGGTTTGATTGGGGATATTTTTGAAACTAACGTTTTGAGTGCTATCAATGCGGCTAAATCCTTTATTGAGAGCACTAATCCAAATTTACCACGTTCGATTATTTTTACTGGTGGTGGAGCAGCCATTCGTCCGTCCGATAAAGCTTCAACGTTGTCTTTAACTAAGGCTGCTTTGAGAAGTTATGCTTATACTTTGCACAAAGAAGTGGCTCAAGATGATATTTTTGTTGGTTTAGTAACTATTCAAGGAATCATCGGTTCGTCAGATCAGATGGCCCCAGACAAAGTAGCTCAAACATATTGGAATTTATTAGAAAAACGTAATCAAGTAGAAGCCTTCTACCCAGAGCACGTTTCACAGTCTGAATTTGAGTGAGCATATTGCATGTAGCCTGTATAGGAACGTGTAATAATAAGGATGTAAATAGAAGGAAAGTGAGGTTGTAGATGTGCCAGATAAGCAAATGACGTTAGACGAATTAAAGAAGTTTGATGGAAAGGAAGGTCGACCTGCCTATGTTGCAATTGATGGGATTATCTATGATGTTACTGATGTTGATCCTTGGCAAGGTGGAGAACACCACGGAAATGTTGCCGGTCAGGATCTCTCGGAAGTAATTAATCACGCACCACATAAGCATTCTGTTTTAGCTAAATTAAATGAAGTTGGAAAATTAAAATAAAAAATAAGCTCAGTTAGATTGAAATTTCTAACTGAGCTTTTTTTATATTTTGAACACACCATTATCAAATGGCAATTCAACCACAACGTTATCTGTCAAAGTGAATTCTTTAGTATTTTCGAATTCCTTTTTGAAATCAGTTGCTTCGTCATTACTAAAAATAGCTTTGATCTTGTCGATGATGTCGTCTTTATCCATTGAAGTGTAGAATTTGTAAAAATCCAAAACTTTTTGAGTTGAGTTCATGGCAACAAAGGCGCTGCGACTGTTTTTGTTAGTATATAAATAACACACATTATCCAAATAACCAGTTTCTACCTTTTTATATAATTCCAAGTTATCCAAGCCGATATTTGATAATTTAACGAACTTAGTTTGTTTGTCCATTTTTGTACCTACGTTTCTTCTATTTATACCTAGTTTGAGTTGGAAAAGGCCTTTTGTCAATCTAATTAGAATGAGTACGTTTTCATTTAAAAATGCAAGCGATTTTTTGAAATTGTAATCAAATTGTAACTTATGAAGAAATTTTTAACGTGGTATATTTATATTCGCTGATAAAAAAATAGGAGTGTGGGAAATATATGCCACGTAATTTAAAAGAAGAAGTTGTATTCACAGCCATTATGGCCGGATTGATGGTGTTAGTAATGACAGGTTACAACGTCGCAATGGCACAGGGATTAAGTAGTGGACTAGTTATGGAAATTTTAAAAGGTTATCCACTAGGTTTGATCGTTGCGATTATCTTAGATTTATTGATTGTTGGACCAATTGCTAAAGGATTGGCTTTCAAATACATTATTAATGATTATATGAAGAAAAATACCGTTTTAATCGGTATTACAATCTCAGTTTTGATGGTTCTAGGAATGGTAACATTGATGTCATTCTTCGGTATTACCGTTGAAGGTGAATTATCAAATGGCCACGTATTAGCTACTTATGGTCACACTTGGATCTTTAACTTGATTGTTGCTTTACCATTGCAATTGATCATCGTTGGACCTATTGCTCGTGGAGTTTTGGGTAAGATGCAAAGTGTTGCTGCTAAGAAAGCTGAAGCAGAAGAAATCGTTGAAGAAGAAGTTTAATTTAAATATACAAGGATGTTATGGATAAAACTAGCATACAAAAAAATTACCGCTGACAATTAAGCAGCGGTAATTTTTTTGTATTATTTTTGAACTTGATAACGAATCCAAATAGCACCGTCATCATAACTTTGAACACTTTGTAATTTTAAAGATAATGGATGACTATCGTTTGCACGTCCATCAAAAACAGAAGGTGCATTAGTTCGACCATCAACGCCCGGTCCCATTAAAATACTAATTTCATCGATCAAACCAGCATCCAAGAAACCACCGTCGATTTTTCCACCACCAACGATAGCTAGTCTTTCGACGTTGAATTCAGTAGATAAGATTTCAACAGCACGTGCTAAATCAATATGTTTCTCACCAGTAGAAATCCATGAGATGTTTTTAGAATCAAGATATTCTAAATAATCTTTTGTGACTTTTTCACTCGTGATAATGAGATGGGGATGACTCTATTGTGAATCGTTTTCCCAAAGTAAAGTTCCTTTTGTATCCATAACGATATTGTAATTATCGGCAGCTACTTTTTTAGAGAAGGATTCTTTGCCTAAAGCTTCGTTAATCTTAGACTCGAATTTACCAGATTGGGCTAATTCTAATTCAGCAGTTACACGACCACTGATAGTAGTTGGAGCTTTAGTAGCTTTCAAAGTGTCGTAATATTCATTAAGCCGGGCGTGATACCCACGAATTTATTCGTGGGAGGTAAGCCCTCTTTTTTTATTAATATATTAGTTTTTGATATCGAACTTCTTATATTTCACCCTTATTACGGGATTTTGAACACACGTTCGTATACAATGAGTCTATAAAGATACGAGGGAGGTGAAACGATGAAGAATGAAATGGAATATATGATGGGCTTAAAAATGAGAATGTATCCTAGTAGAAGACAGGAAGAAATATTCTGGAAGAATATCAATGCTTCTCGCTTTGTTTACAACAAGTTAGTTGCCAACAGTTGGACTGACTCACCTATTTTTAAAAATAAGTTAGATAAACTGTATCCCATTCCAAAAAAATACTGGAGGCACAATAAAAACGGTAAGCTACTTAAACCTAGTACGGTTCGACCAACAGGATTATCTCGGATTACTAAAGATAAGTATCCATGGTTAGGTGATAAAGACATTGATAGCGATATGATCAATAATGCTCTAGTTAGTTATAAATCAGCTTGGAATCTATTCCATAAAGTACATAACTCTGGAGCACCAAACTTCAAACGTAAATCTAATCCCAATCAAGGATATAGAACATCTAATCATTACAATTCGATCACGGTTAAGAAAAATGGTGGTATGCCATCTTTATATAACGGATCAATTAAATTTTTAGATAACAAACATATTAGATTACCTAAAGTTGGTCGTATCAAAGTTAAACTATCAAGACAGTTACCTATTAACCAATTAGTAAGAATAGCTACTGTTTCCATTAAGCACTTACCAACTGGAGAATGGTTTGTTTCTTTCCTATTAAAAAGTGATGAACCATTTAAAAAACAATTACCTAAAACAAACTCTCAGGTTGGTTATGATTTAAATACTGAAAATTTTCTAACTGATAGTAACGGCAATACCATTGATAATCCTAAATTTTACCGCTCTATCAAAGGTAGATTAGCCAAAGAACAACGTAAGTTATCTCGAAGAGCTAGACGGGCTAAATCAGAAGGAAGAAAACTTTGGAAATCTAAAAACTATCAGAAGCAAAGAAAACTAGTAGCTAAACTTCACGCTAAGGTAAGAAATCAACGTAAAGACTTCCTTCATAATCTCTCAACTACACTTATCAAAAACCACGATTTGGTAGTTGGAGAGAATTTGAAGGGTAAAAATATGTTAAAAAATCATGCTTTAGCCATGTCCATCTCAGACGTTGGTTGGAGAACATTCATAGGTATGTTGGAATATAAAGCTCCGATGTACGGCCGTACCTTTGTTGAAATTTCCCCAGCCTATACGACCCAACAATGTAGTGAATGTGGCTTTAGAATGGGTACGAATAATACTCGTAAACTAACTCTCAAGGATAGAGAATGGACATGTCCTAATTGTGGTACTCATCATATTAGAGATTGGAATGCTTCTAAAAATATCTTAGCTAAGGGTTTGATTGAATTAACTAAACCATTAACTGAAGATAGTCCAATATATAAGTAATAAGTGCGGGCGTTTGGCAACTCACGTCCTAAGTTCTGGTAATTAGCGCATAAGACGTTATGATTCCGATTGCTTTACGGCATGAGACATTATGATGCAATGCTTTATCTGAATAAGTTGAGACTAGTAATTAAGTAGTGATGAGCTATTTAGTGAAGTTCGCAAGCCACTGACTTTAGTCGGTGGTAGTTGACTTTGACCTTGTAAGTGCTCAGTCATATTGCAATCGATACGACCATCAACTGAAGTCATCATGTGACAAATAATATATGGCTTTTTCATAATTTCCCCCATTTTTCTTAATGACTTTAGCTTATTACTTGAAGTCGACTTTAGGTCAAGTTGGTTTTTCACTTTTCTTCCAGTTGATGTTTCTTTAACAAAATAAAACGAGCAAAAGGTTGTGCTAGAACTGCTTCAACAAAAAATGAAATAGCGAAGTTTCTAGGCCATTTGTAAAAGAATTGGGTAATTGGTAGCCAAGAAATGTGTCTGGTACCGATCCAACTTCCAATGACGGTCAAGAAGACTGACATCATTAGAACATTTACTAAGCAATTAATAATCATATGAGCATTGAAGCTGTCTTCTTTAGCGAGTATTTGATTAGTTACTTTCGATGCCGGTGCATTGGTAATTAAAACAAATGCGACTACTACTAGCCAAATAAAGGGTAGAACTTGTAAAGTTTGCCCCCAAGTGTGAAAACTAAATCCTACTTCAAAGCAAGTAATGAGTGGAGCAATGATATTGACCGAGAGAACTGAAACGATTGCAATAAACAATGTAAATTCTCTTTTATTCCGTGGAAGCTTCATGTAAAAATCCAAAATATTAAACCTCTTTCTTTGTCTTTGCACAAAAAAAAGCGCAAAGACACTTTTGTGTGCTTTACGCTGAACAATTATACGCAGTAAATACTTTAAAAGAATATCACTAGAATTTTTTTAAATCAAAGGGAAATTTTTGATTATTACTTTTAGTCATGGATAATCATCCGATATAACTATTTTACGCAACTAACAAAAAATATTATATTTGATATTAGAAGAGGTGAGTAAAATGGCAAAAATATTTATTACTGGTTCGACCGATGGATTGGGTTTCTTAGCCGCTAAAAAATTATTGGCAGATGGAAATGAAGTAGTTCTACATGCTAGAAATGACCAACGAGCCGCAGATGTTCGTCAAAAATTAAACGTTAAGAATATCGTCATTGGTGATTTAGGCAGTCAATCAGAAGTCGAAGGTATTGCTAAACAAGTAAATGCGTTAGGAAAATTCGATACGGTTATTTACAATGCAGGAGTTTATACTTCTGATCGTGAACTGACTTTTAAAGTAAATGACGTGGCACCATATTTACTAACAGCTTTAATCAATAAACCTAAACGCAATATTTATGTTTCGTCAGGAATGCACGTTGGAGCAAAATTAGATATTAATAATTTGGCTAAGACGACAGATTATTCATCGTCTAAGTTACAAATCGTGTTGCTAGTAAAAGCTTTGGCCAAACGTTATCCAGAAATGATTTCGACAGCAGTTGATCCCGGTTGGGTACCGACAAAAATGGGTGGTCAAATGGCAACTGATGACTTAACGGCAGGCTATATGACTCAAGTAAAATTGGCTACTTCTGATGATTTAAGTCTGAATGGTGGATACTTCCATCATCAAAAACCAAGTCATTATGATAAACGAGCTGATGATGAAAAACTACAAGCTGATTATTTAGAGCAATTAGCTAAGATTACAGGAACAATAATTTAGAAATGAAAAAATCAACTAACCAATGATGATTAGTTGATTTTTTAGATTAGAAATTAATTTTTTTGATCCATTTGTCGATATTTTGATTTAACAATTTATCATTATCCATTAATGACATACTCAAAGCTAGTCCATTTTGGGGGTCAAAAGTAGGTATTTCCCGATGTAAGGCACTAGTGTATTTTTCATCATGATCGTAGTAAGTCCAAAAAGCAGCAATGTTGTTGTTTGAGAAGTCATTTTGTCTGATGTATGACAAGATAGGGTTAGATGGATTGAATCCCCAAACGGGACCACCAATGATTACATTGTCATATTTAGAAAGGTCCGGTAATTTTCCGGATAATTCTGGCATGTTATTGTCTGCAATTTCAACTTGGGCTTGATCCCATGCATCGTACATGCCTGCTGCATATTGACGAACAGTTTGAATTCTATATAAATCAACGTTGTTCAATTTTTTGGCAATAAGTTGCGCCATTTTATCAACGATACCTGTTTTTGAGTAATAGACTAGTAGAGTTTTCATATTTTTTCCTTCTTATTATAGAGATTGTCTAGTTGGACGAACGATTACTTCACTGACTGACATGTTATCTTTTGTGCCAATGGCGAATTCAACAGCTGAAGCAATTTGTTCTGGTTGTAATCCATCGACGTTTTCAAAGAAATCTTCAGCAAATTTCTTTTGATTAGAATCATTAATTGAATTGAATAGTTCAGTACCAGTACTACCTGGGGAAACGATTGTTGTTTTAATATTGTTTTCTGCTTGTTCTTGTCTAAGACCGTCCATAATGGCACGAACAGCAAATTTTGTACCACTATATACGGCTGAATCTGGTCCAACGACGTGTCCAGCAACTGAATCAGTTGTAATGATGTGACCACTCTTAGCTTTAGCCATGTAAGGTAAAGCAGCAGCAATACCATTTAGTACACCCATGATGTTGATTTGAAGCATATTTTGCCATTCATCACGGCGACCTTCAATTAAAGGAGCAGTTGGCATGATACCAGCATTATTGTAAAGAACATCGATACGACCATACTTTTCAACCGTTTTATCAATAACGTTTTTAACGTCTTCGAATTTTGTGACATCAGCCTTATAAGCATCAATCTTCCCTGGAAAATCTTTTTGAATTTCTTCTAGACGATTTAAACGACGAGCAGCAATAACTAATTTAGCGTTGTCTTTAGCTAATAATCTACTTGTAGCAGCTCCGATACCTGATGAAGCACCCATAATTACAACGACTTTATTTGATAAATCCATATTTTAAATTCCTCCTGTGAATCAATTTATGTTTATAATATAGATGCTAAAAGTTGTGATGTAAAACAGTTATATTGCAATGGTAACCATGACTAAAAAGGATGGGTAAGATGGAATTACGGGTATTACGGTATTTTATCGAGATCGTAAACGATAAAAGTATCACTTCAGCGGCGGAAAAATTACACATTTCGCAGTCAACTTTGTCACGGCAAATTAAGGATTTAGAAATAGAATTAGGGACAATACTTTTTGAAAGAGGACCACGAGAAATTTCTTTGACTGATGACGGCTATTTCTTATTAGAACGAGCTAAAGAAATTAATAGTCTGGTTGAATCGACTACTTCTGCTATTTTGAATAAAAAAGTTTTGTCAGGAGATTTATATGTTGCGGCCGGTGAAGGTGAAGCTAATGCTATGTTGACAAGAACTTTTAATGAGCTGATCAAAAAGGGCGAAAATATCAACATTAACTTTGAAACCCAAGATGCGGATCAAATTTTTAAAAATCTCGATGCAGGAATTTTGGACTTCGGGGTCGTTTACACAAATGATTCTTTAGACCGTTATAACAAATTATCATTGCCAATTGATAACAAAATTGGGATTGTGATGCCTAGATCAGAAGATAATTTTGGTAAAGAAAGTTTTGTGGCAGCTGATTTAAAAGGAATGAATTTATTAATACCAAGACAAATTGACGTTCATTCACAATTGATGTCTTATTTAGACGAATACGTTCGTGATTATGAAATTACGGGTACTTATGATATGAATTACAATATGCGAGCCATGGTTATGTCTGGGATGGGATGTGCTATTACATTTAATAAACCTGAATATCAGAGTGGGGAGCTAGTTTTTAAAAGTTTGAATTACTTAGATTCGATTAAGACTGTCCTGATCTGGAAGAAATCGCGAACTTTATCACGGTTGGCAGAAGAATTTTTAAAAGAAATGAAAAATGAAAAAAGTGAGTAGACTGATTAATCTACTCACTTTTTTCTATTTAACGATATTAGTCTTAATTCTATCCATAGGTATTTCACGTGGAACAAATTTCTCAGAAGTTTGACCAATAGTTAAAGCAAAGACTGCTTTAAAACCATCAGGAACAACGCCACTAGGAATTGAACCAACACTAGCCATATTGTAATTGGCGCCTAATCCTTGGTCTTCAGCGGCCAATTCCATGTTGTGAACGATAGCACCGGCAGAAAGATCTTCCATAGTATCGGGATTCTTAGCTGAAACGACGATAACAGTTGGAGCATCGTAAATTCCGCTCATTTTGTTAAGAATTTCGGGTTTTTGAATAACTGTCAAACGATAATTATCATATTCACCCATACCAACGGGTCCGGCGTTACCAGCTAGTAAAATTTTGTGGAGTTGCTCATCGGTAATTTGACCACTATATTGACGAACAGCTTTACGAGAACTAATCATTTTTTCAGTTTCCATAATATCAACACTCCTCTTTTAACTCTATGATTATGATAGTATAAACTAATCAAAATATTAATCATTTAAATTGAGGTTACACATGGAAATTACTGAAGCAACATTAAAAGATTTACCAGAAATTGTTAGAATTGAGAACTTAGGTTTTACATCTGAAGAGGCAGGAACCAAAGAACAATATCAAGATCGGATTAAAAAATTACAGGATACTTTTTTGGTAGCTCGTATCGATGGACAAGTAGCGGGTTTTGTCGTAGGACCGGCCGTCAAAGAAAAATTCGTGGAAGACTGGATGTACGAGAACACGCCGAAAAATTTGCCAACCGGTGGCAATCAAATTATCTTTACCATCGCCGTTGATCCTAAATTCAGAGTACACAGTATTGGCAGCAAGTTGTTGAAGGCAATGGAAGATAATGCCAGAAAAGCTCAACGAGAAAGTATCTCTTTAACTAGTTTGGAAAAAAATCTACCATTTTACTTGAAGAATGGTTTCAAGAATCTCGGAATAGCCGATTCAGAACATGCCGGTGAAACTTGGTATAACTTGGTTAAAGAATTGAATGATTAGAGCAAGTTTTTGTGTCTAAAAAATTATGATACCCTTAAATAAATTTCAATTGGGGGCCACAGCGTTCCAGCGTTTTCCAGGGCCGAGCGGAAGACGGCAGTGCAGTATAGTACTATTTTGATTCAAATCATTTCAAATTTGTTGAAACTACTCTAAACTAAAGATTATAATTAATTAGAAGTGTATTAAAAAAAGATTAAAGGGGAACTTATGACTGAAATAACACGTTTTTATGATAAATTTCAACCTAGCCGCTACGATGTCTTTATCGATATCAACCGTGGCACAAAACAATTTTCTGGTAAGACTGTTATTGATGGTGAAGCTAAGGTGCCATCAATTTCTATCCACCAAAAGTATTTGAATATTGAATCTGTTCAAGCTGATGGTAAAGATGTTCCATTCACAACTGATGATGACAACGATGCTATCAATATCGACTTACCACAAGCTGGTGAAACAACTTTAACTATCGCATACAATGCCAAACTTACTGACTCAATGATGGGTATTTATCCTTCATATTACGAAGTAAACGGCGAAAAGAAACAAATTATTGGTACACAATTTGAAACAACTTTTGCTCGTCAAGCCTTCCCATGTGTCGATGAACCTGAAGCTAAGGCTAAATTTGACATGGCTATCAAGTTCGATGAAAAACCTGGCGAAACAATTTTGGCTAACATGCCTGAAATTAGAACTGAAAATGGCATTCACTACTTTGACACAACTGTTAAGATGTCAACTTACTTAATTGCTTTTGCCTTTGGTGACCTTCAAAGTAAAGTTACTAAGACTAAGAGTGGCGTTGAAGTCGGCGTTTTCGCAACTAAGGCTCACAAAGCTAACGAACTAGATTTTGCTTTGAGCATTGCTAAACGTGCCATCGAATTTTACGAAGACTTCTATCAAACACCTTATCCACTACCACATTCATGGCAATTGGCACTTCCTGATTTCTCAGCTGGTGCAATGGAAAACTGGGGACTAGTAACTTATCGTGAAGCTTACTTGATGGTCGATCCTGATAATACTTCACTCGATACTAAGCAATTAGTCGCTACTGTTATTACACACGAATTAGCTCACCAATGGTTTGGTGACTTGGTAACTATGAAGTGGTGGGACGACTTATGGTTAAATGAAAGTTTTGCCAACATGATGGAATACGTTGCTGTTGATGCTATCGAACCTGAGTGGAATGTCTGGGAATTGTTCCAAACATCCGATGTTCCAGCTGCTTTACAACGTGATGCGACTGACGGTGTTCAATCAGTTCACGTTCAAGTTAATAATCCAGCTGAAATCGATGCCTTGTTTGACTCAGCTATCGTTTATGCCAAAGGTGCTCGTATGCTAGTTATGGTACGTTCATTGTTAGGTGACGACAACTTACGTGCTGGTTTGAAGAAGTACTTTGAGGCTCACAAATATAGTAATGCTCAAGGGGATGACCTTTGGAATGCTTTAGGTGATGCTTCTGGTATCGATGTTGGTAAGATCATGCACTCATGGCTCCAACAACCGGGTTATCCAGTGGTTTCAGCTAGTGTCGTTGACGGTAAGATTCAATTGTCACAACAACAATTCTTCATCGGTGCCGGTAAAGATGAAGGACGTCTATGGCAAATTCCTTTGAACAGTAACTACGGTGCTGCTCCTAAGATTATGGCTGACCAAACAATTACAATTGGTGATTACGAAACATTGCATAAAGATGCTGGAGTTCCATTCCGCCTAAATGTCGGTAACAACTCACACTTTATCGTTAAATATGACGATACTTTGTTAAGCGACATTTTGGAAAACATTGATTCAATTGATGCTATTTCACAACTTGGTATCATCCAAGACTTACAATTGTTGGCTGATGCACATCAAATTTCTTATGCTTCAATCGTGCCATTATTGACAAAAGTTTCTGATAGCAAGTCAAATGTTGTTAACGCCGCTTTGTATCGTACAGCTAACAACTTGAAGAAGTTCGTCACACCAGGTTCAGAAGCCGAAGAAAACTTGAAAGCCTTCTTTAACAAATTGAGTGTTAACCAAGTTGCTCGTCTAGGCTGGGAACCAAAGAAAGATGAATCAAATGATGATCAATTGACTCGTCCTTATGTTCTAAATGCTGCTTTGTATGCTAAGAATAAAGATGCCGTAGCTCAAGCTCATGAAATCTTTACTAATAATAAAGATAATTTAGGTGCCTTATCAGCTGACATTCGTTTGCTAGTTTTGAGAAATGAAGTTAAGAATTATGGTAGTGCAGAATTGTTTGATAATTTGTTGAATGATTATGTTAAATCAAGTGACCCTAGTTACAAAGCTGATTTGGCAGTAGCTATCACAAGCACACCAGATGCTAACTTGATTCAAAAGCTCGTTAAACAATTTGAAAATGCCGATGTTATCAAGCCACAAGACTTACGTGCATGGTATCGTGGAACTTTGGCTAACGAATACGCACAACAAGATGCTTGGGACTGGATCAGAAATGACTGGAACTGGCTAGAAAAGACTGTCGGTGGAGATATGGAATTCTCAACTTACATCACAGTTACTTCAATGATCTTCCATACACCAGAACGTTTGGCTGAATTTAAAGATTTTTTCGAACCAAAAGTTAATACACCAGGTTTGACACGTGAAATCAAGATGGATATTAAGATTGTTGAAACTAAGGTTCAATTAGTTGAAAGCGAAAAGGATGCTGTTAATAAGGCAATTGCTGAAAATAAATAATCTTTTGTAGATTAGCTTTTTAGCTTAACTTGTATTAAGCTGCCGTCGTCCGTTCGGCCTTTCACGGCTGAGCATTTTCCAGGACCTCACTCCCGACTAGATAGTGGTTTCTATCTTTATATAAATTACTTCAGAAAATTAATAGAAGATATTATTGGAATTGCAGTATATTGCTGTGGTTTTAGTAGTATTTTCTTTTTTTATGTAAAGAAATAGAACTGTTATTTAAGAAGTATATGTTTAACTCTATCTAAATAAAAATTGAAATCTAGTCGGGAGCAAAAGCCCTGTGATGGCTCAGCCACCAAATTATTCTTAGCAACTTGTTGCTTAGAATAAGACCAATCTTGAAGACTTTGCCCGAACTTGGGCTTAGCAAAGGCTTCAAGTTGCGTCGGCAGCGTTCCAGCCAATCACAGGGTTTTTGCGGACGACGGCATATTTAGTTAAACTATATTTAAAATTCAAGTTAAGTAAACCTAATAATTTTCTTGAAACACCATAAGGTATATGTTACTCTTTGGATAGAGCGGGTAATCCGCCTAAGAATGGAGGCTCTTTATGTTAACTGTTAAGAACCTCACTGTCGCTTACGATGACACACCAGTATTTTCTGATGTTGCCGTTAACTTTAACGCAGGTAAGATCACTGGAATCATTGGACCGAACGGTGCAGGGAAATCTACACTCATTAAGGCAATTTTAAATCTGATCAAAACCAAAAGTGGTCATATTGACTATGATGGTCAGACAATGAAATCAGTTCAAAAGCAAGTTGCTTACGTTGAACAAAGAAAGGATTTAGATTTAACTTTTCCAATCGATGTCTTTGATGTCGTCCTTACTGGAACTTATGGAAAATTAGGCTTGTTTAAAAATCCAGGCAAAGCTGAGAAGAAACTTTCACAGGATGCTTTGGCACAAGTTTCACTGACGGAATTTGCTAAACGTCAAATTGGAAATTTATCTGGTGGGCAATTGCAGCGAGTTTTCGTAGCTCGAGCAATCGTCCAACAAGCAGAAATTATCATTTTAGATGAACCCTTTGTCGGAATCGACTTGCAGAGTGAAACAGCTATTATGAGAATTTTGAAACAGTGGCGAGATGCTGGTAAGACAATTATCGTCATTCACCACGATTTGAATAAAGTTCATGATTATTTTGATGATTTGGTGATTTTGAATCACGGTATCGTGGACTTTGGACCTACTAATGAAGTTTATAATCCAAAAAATATCGAACGAGCTTTTAGTGCAGATCTTTCTTCAGTCTTGTTTGCGGAAAAGGAAGGTGTGCAGTGATGGCATCAATAGTAGAATTTTTTAATGCTTTAACCAAATACGACTTTCTGCAAAGTGCTTTATTAACAGCAGTTATGGTCGGAATTATGTCAGGGATAATCGGTAGTTTCATTATTTTACGTGGGATGTCCTTGATGGGGGATGCCATTTCGCATGCGGTTTTACCCGGAGTTGCCGTGGCTTACATGTTAGGTATCAATATTTTATTAGGAGCATCAGTCTTTGGTGTTCTAGCAGCTTTATTGATTGGTTTTGTTGCCTCACGAAGTAAAATCAAAACTGATACGTCAATAGGGGTCGTCTTTAGTGCTTTTTATGCTTTAGGATTTATTTTGATTTCAATGGCCGAAAGCTCCACTAATTTGCATCATATTTTGTTTGGAAATATCTTGGCAGTTAGTGACAGTGACATTATGACTACAGCAGTTGTATTAGGATTAGTTATCTTATTTGTTGTCGTGTTCTATAAAGAATTGTTGGTGACGTCATTTGATGAAACTTACGCTAGAACGTACGGCTTGAAAGTCCAAGTTATCCACTATGCTTTAATGTTGGTGTTAACTTTGGTTACTGTCTCCGCTTTGCAAACAGTCGGAATTATTTTGGTAGTGGCGATGTTGATTACGCCAGCCGCAACCGCCTTTTTATGGACTGACAAGTTAAACATTATGTTAGTTTTATCGGCAGTCATAGGAATAATTTCAGCGATAACTGGTCTGTACTTTAGTTACACTTTCAACTGGGCATCTGGTCCGGCAATCGTTATTGTGGCAGCTAGTTTGTTTGCTTTATCGTTTATCTTTTCACCAAAACAAAACTTCTTTAAATTGAAAAGGAGTGTGGCTCGATGAAGAGAATTTGGATAACTTTAGTCGCTGTGATTGCCATGATCAGTGGAGTTTACTTTTTCTTAAATAGTCGTGATAATCATTCCGCTGATTTAACTGCTGGTGATAAACTACAAGTCGTGACAACTAATTCGATTTTGGAAGATATGGTCAGAAACGTTGGTGGCGACCGAATCGAATTGTACAGTATCGTCAAACGTGGAACTGATCCGCACGAGTATGAGCCACAACCAAGTGATGTTTCAGCCGCAACTGAAGCTAATGTGATTTTCCACAATGGGTTGAATTTAGAAACTGGTGGGAATGGCTGGTTCAATAAATTAGTCGAGACTTCACATAAGAAATTCAATGAAGATGTTTTCTCAGCTAGTAGCGAAGTGACACCGGAACATTTGACAACTAACGTGGATGAAGAAGATCCGCATGCCTGGTTAGATTTAGCCAACGGGGTCAAATATGTTCAAGTTATTACGAAAGTTTTGAAGGAAAAAGATAAGAAAAATGCCAGCTACTATCAAGCAAACGCTGATAAATACATTGCTAAGTTAGAAAAATTGCATCATCAAGCACAATCAAAGTACTTAGAAATCCCTGAAAAACAACGTTTATTAGTAACTTCAGAAGGTGCGTTCAAGTATTTCGGTAAGGCTTATCACGTGACACCGGCCTATATTTGGGAAATCAATACTGAATCGCAAGGAACGCCGGAACAAATGCAACGAGTTTTGGGTAAAATTAGAAAATCTGCCGTCAAAAACTTGTTTGTTGAGTCTTCTGTTTCACCTAAATCAATGGAAAAAGTATCGAAGGAGTCTGGTTTGGAGATTTATTCTAAATTATTTACTGATTCTTTAGCTAAAGAAGGCAGTGATGGGGATACTTATTATTCGATGATGAAGTGGAATATTGATCATATTTATGAAGGATTAAAATAAAAAGTTCTCACATTCAATTGTGGGAACTTTTTCATTAAATCATAAATTATTATTTTAAAAATGATATTTTATTTATTGCTTGTAATTATTATTAATGGGTATAAAATTTATGTTAATCAGATATTGTGATTAATATAACGTACTTTATGGGGGTTGCTATGAGTGGGAAAAAACAATTATTATTTTTAACTTTTTTAGCAATATTTTTTAATTTAATAATTATTTTAGATAGTCCAATGACTTCTTTTGCAACTTCACAAACGGATGCTTTGAATGAATCAATGGAAGGATTAAATGATGCGCCGAATAATTTAGGATTAGATTCGACACAATTTACGCCAGGGGATTTAAGTGGATATAATGGAACAAAAAATTATGCCATCTTAGAAACTGCTATGGGACGACCTACGGCTGCTTCTTATGATCCATTTCGTGCTATTAGAGTGAATACCTATAAGAATCAAGCAGGAGCCATCTGGTCTAATGTCGAAGGTGGAAACTATGTTGATATAACTAAACAACAGACCCTATCTTTATGGATGTATTTTGGACCCAAGACTCACAAAAATAGTAGTGACGGTTTTGGTGATGGGATGGCCTTTGTTTTACAGAATTCTGACGATAGAATAAAAGCTTTTGCTCATAAGGGAACTGAAATAGGTAGAGGTGAAAGTATGGGTGTTTGGGGGATTGATAATGATACTTCAGTAACTGATCCACTTCAGATAGCCAATACTGCCATCCAAAAAAGTTGGGCTTTGGAATTTGATACTAACTCAAATTCTTCAAAGAGTTCCTATGATGACTTTGATTATAATATTTCAGGTCAACACATTGCTTATGGTTATCCTGGTAGTTCAAATACGTATATAAGAAATACTTCTGGACTGATTTTTAAGGAAAATTATTTCTCCATGTTGCATCAAGGCATTAATTACATCGAATTGCACGATGGAAAATGGCATCATTTGACTTTGACCTGGCATCCTAATGATTTCACTATTACTTATAAATTTAATGATAAAAATCTTGATGGTTCTAAAGGAGCTAATCCCTTAGTGGCGACTACTTCTGCAGTTCAAGCGACTGAATTTGGTGGACACGATGCTTTGAATAAAATCGGTGGAAAATTGCGTTGGGGATTCGTCTCTAGTAACGGGGATGCCTATGAAGCTAATTTGATTGCTTTTGAATCTATCCCTTCTGAAATTGAGGGTGAAGTTTCTTCAAATATTGTCGACCAAACGCAAAATAAAACTATTAAAGATGATAGTACTGATAATACAATTAATTCCGGTGATGATTTAGCTTTTAACTATAATTTAAGCTATAAGAGTGGTAGTGAGGATTGGACCGAGAATGTCGCCAAAATTGACTTGCCATCGAATGTGACTTTCTCAAATGGAATTATCGGTTATGTGACTTACAATAATGCGACTGATGATAAAAGCGAACCAATCTATGCTAGTGAAATAACGACAAAAGAAAATAGTACTACTCAAGTTGTTACGCACACTCTTGGTCAAGGATTAAATGATACTAATAAAAATGCAACAATTACGCTTTATGGGGTAGCTAACACGGTGTATGCCAATACATTAGTGGCTTCAGCTCATGCCAACTTTAATAGCCCTAATTTAATTCAAGATACAGATACTCCAGAATTCGTTATTCAAAAAAGTAAGCCAATCAATCTAAATTTGGATCAAAGCAACATTTCAGTCGGTGTTGGTAAAAATGCCAATATAACTGGTGTTGTATCTTATGCAGATCAAACAACAGTAAATAATTCTGATGTTACAGTTTATGCTACGTTAAATGACGATTCATTGAATAAATTCACTTTGGCTGATAGTACCAATGTTGCGAATACAACTAGTGGAAAATTGAATTTTGATATTCCGTACAATAAATTGACGCAACCAACTAATACTTTAAAAGTTCACGTCATGGACAAAAAAGGTAATGTCTCCACAACTTCAACAGTCGTAATAACGAAGACCGGTGGATTAGCTTTGAGTGTAGATGATTATTCCTTTGGAAGTATTAACCAAGCTACACCATCAATGTTGATTCCTCGAAAGGGTACTTGGAATATTTTGGTTGAAGATAGTCGAAAAGATGGAACAACATCGCCTTGGAAGTTATCAGCTTCTAATGAAGGCTTATCAAATGGAGATACATCGTTTAAGGGTAATATTATTTTCAAAAGTTCCAGTGGCGTGATAATCAATCTTTTCAACAATGATAATGTACCGATTGCTACAGGTTACAAGCAAGGTAGCGGACGTGAAGTTACTAATGTAGGGCAAAATTGGAATGACTCTGAAGGAATCATGTTAAAAACTACTGGACAAAATGTTATCGGAAATTACTCTGGAAAAATGAACTGGGTTTTATCCGACACAATTTAAATAATAAAAAGCAAAAAGACTCGAAATCATAGCTGAGGGCTAAATGTTTTCGAGTCTTTTTGTAGATTACATATAATACTACCTTATTTTTGTTAAATCAAAAGATACGTTTCGTCAATAATTATTGGTTCTTACTAAAAATTGGTTAGTGTTAATTGCCGTCTTCCGCACAAGCCCTGTGATTGGCTGGAACGCTGCCGACGCAACTTGGAGCCTTTGCTAAGACCAAGTTCGGGCAAAGTCTTCAAGATTGGTCTTATTCTAAGCAACAAGTTGCTAAGAATAATTTGGCGGCTGAGCCATCACAGGGCTTGTGCTCCAGATTAGATCCTAGTTCTATTATTTATTTTGTTTAATTCAAAAAATAAACTTACATACAACTAATGCATTGAAAATGGAATTTCTCTGCATTTTTATATAACCAAACTATGATAAGAATCTAATTATTAGCTAGCAAAATCTTCAGCAACGTACATCCATTGTTTGTTAGCATCATAGTAAACACCAATACCAACTTTAGTTACGTCAGTTGACATGACATTTGTGTAATGACTAGGTGTGAAGTTTTCTGCCCTGAATGATTTCATAATGTTGTCGGCAAACTTTGTGGCTGAATTGCCGAAGAGGTAAGTAGAACTGGCAGCAATATTTTCTTCCATATTACTACTCCCACCAGGAAAAGCTGACCAACAAGGAGAACCATTAGGTCTAACGTGGGCAAAGACAGAATCTATTTCTTGGGCACGAGTCATTGCGGTTTGATTAAGAGAATTATCCATGGTCAAGGGAGCAATTCCCTTTGAAGCTCTTTCATTATTAATAGATGTCAAGAAGGCTTGTTGAACTGCTTGGGTACTTGGTACTGACGAATCAGTGTTTGTGTTATTATTCTGATTTGCATTAGGATCAATTTGACCAAAATCAGAAATTTCAATGGTATTTTGTGGTGGAGCATCGAATAGAACTTGATTTGCATTGATATATTCGTGTGATGAGACTTGAGCGTAGATGTCGCCATTTGAATTGCGGACTGTTTTACCAATAGTCCATTCAGAACCATTAGGCAAAATTCGTGATTCGATAGAATGAGTTTGGTCATTGTAAATTGATGCATTGCCAACAACTTTTCCATGCAAAACTTGATTTGCATTATAATTCAAAGACCCATCACTAGCTTTGAGATATTCATTTGTTGCTACCTGGTAGTAAGGTTCACCATCTATTTGGATGATTTTGCCAACTTTCCAAGGTGTATTGTAAGCTAATGCCCGATTTTGAACTAATTGGCCAGTAGATGTATAAAGTCTGGCATATCTAGGTGCAGTGACTGTCACAACCGAAGCTGCATCAGCAGTACTTTGAGAAAAGGTCAAGGCTCCTGTAACCCCTAGAGCTAAAGCTGCAACAATTGAAGCAGTTTTTGATAATCTCATATTATTTCCCTCCTAAATATTTAATTCCCTATTAAAGGACAAGATAATCATAGGTTATTTGTAAAGGGTTTTCAATGAGAAATAAAAAAAATCGAACAATTTAATGTCCGATTTTTTATCTAGTTATTATCCCCAAATAGTTGTAACAAGCTCAAGAAGACGTTGATGAAGTCAAGCACCAAAGTAACTGAGGCAAGTAAGGCAATTGCACCGAGACTATTTGAAGTTGAATTGTTTTGATAAATACGTTTGATGTTTTGAGAATCAAAAGCAATGTAGAACAAGAAGAGAATAACGATAGCTGCACTGACTAACATCATCAATGGAGTACTTCTGAAAATCAATAAGTTAATAGCTTCAATTGCGATAATTGAGATAATTCCAATCATCAAAGTGCGGTTCCACTTCATCAGGTCCTTTTTAGTAAAGAAACCGATAGCAGCTGAAACGATAAAGACGACTGAAGTAAGAGATAACATTTGAACAATACTTCTAGCTGAGTAAATGTAGAAAATTGGAACTCCTATAAAGGACAATGTGAACAAGAAAGCTAAGTAACTAAGAAAAGTTAGGAAGTATGATCTCGTTGCGAAATGTCCGCATAAGCTAATGAAAGCAATTGGAATACCAATCATCAAAATCATGGAAATAATTCGATGTTGTGCCATTCCTTGGAATATTGCCATTGAGAATGCTTGGTTATTAGCAATGGCTTGTGCGCTGATCATCCAAAAGGCAATTCCCAAACCAGTATATAAATATACTAGGGATGTGAATTTAGCCAAACCAGCGGATTTTACTTTGTCTATTGTTTGCATATAATCCACCTCTATTTTAACTATTATAACAATTGTACAATAGGATAACATTTCTCGTAAAATTAAGAAACTGCTGAATTCAGTTACTTTTCAGTCGATTTCACTTGTTCTAGGTTGTAGTTTGAAATGCTTAGTTCAAAGAAAATTATCTTTCTGAACAATTATATTTTGAAAAAATTGAATAAAAATATTAATGACAATTTTTTTGTTGGAAAAATTGTCATTTTTCGTCTTTAAAATTGCAAAACGACATAATATGTCACACCCGTTTTATAAAATATGGTTGTTGAAGAAATAAAGGAGGTCGCAATGAAAGTCGAAAATGATCGAGACGGCAAACCGCATAGCAAAGTTTTACTAGTTCCTTTGGAAGAAAATGATTCAGAATTACATCGAATTATTGTTAAAAATACATCCTTCTTCTTTTTAGAACCAAAGGAATTGGAACTTTTGAAACAAGCTACGATGAAACAAATTATTTTAACAGATATTGAATTTATCATTGGAATTAGTAGAAATCATGACAATCAATTCGTCGTGACTAGTATTTATGATAAAAATGGTTCATATCAAAATAATTTGTTTGATTATTGTCGAGTTGGGGACGTGGTGGATGGACTGCCTGATGATTTTCGTACAGCACGGCGATTTCGGATTAAATAGGAGGGAATTATGGGATTAAAAGTAAATATCAACCCATGGGTTAAAACAGATGAAAAAATTTTAGATGCGGATAAAGAAGTTTTGGATTTTAGTAAAACAGATATCAATCCAAGTCAAGTTATTGGCAATCCACAGACGGCTAATTTATTTTTGTGCCTGATGAAGCCGGAAGTAAATAATTATTCTCAAGAGGTTATCTCGACGGACACCAATATTTTGGGACAAGAATTGCGTAATTTGAAAGCAGGCAAAAGTGAACATTATTATTTAGATTCATATTACTTTTACTTATTGCACCAAGATTCAAAAGTTAAATATTATGATTTTTTGAAAAATGAAGCAGATGAAACTTATTTTGACAATTTGAAGATTTGCGATTTGCATTTGTTGGCCTATCAAGACGCCACTTTGAAAGCTGATAAAAGCTATGTAGATTTGAAATCGGCTAAATACGCTGCATCATTGATTATTGATCGAATTTTGGACTTCTCAATCAGTGCCAAACCAGTTTTCATTTTTAAGAATTATGATCAATGGGCTCAAGTTATCATGCAAGCCTTACGTGAGAGAACTAACTTGGAGGATGAAGAATTAGTTGCCAAATTTAATTTATTAACTGATTACTTCTATGAATTTTCTTCCAACGACTCAGCTATCACGAAAGAAAATATTCACAAGGTTATGAAGTTGGGTGAGTACGACGAAATTAGCGACTATTTAAAGGAAGTTAGGGGATAATAGTTAGTCCCCCTTTTGTGGGATGTTATCAACTGTTTTGCTTTGCTATGGAGGGCGGAATACTTAACCGAAGCTAAGTCTTTATTGAGAAGAGCTGTTTATTTTTAAATTAAGCTAGCGCTGATATAATGAAGAAAAATTAGCCAGAGGTGAGACTATGCGAATCACTAAATTATTCTTTGAAGAAGGCGGATTTTTTGGCGTGCCAGAGTTTGGTGAAATAGATCTGCTGAATAAAACGTTTAAATATAGTAAAGGAATTCTGGATTCTGAACGTTCGGGTTCGGCTGTAAAAAATGATTTGAGTGAAGAACAAATCAAATCATTACAAAAAAGAATCGCTGATTTACATTTGGAAGATTGGCAAGACGAATATAGTGATAATGAGATTTTGGACGGTACTCAATGGAGTTTAAAGGTCTCTTTTGATAACGGTAAGAGTAAAGAAATTTTTGGTTCCAACAAGTATCCCGATAACTTTGAAGCTATGAAAAAATTATTTGATATCAACTAAAAAAAGCCGCTGAAATTAATCAGTGACTTTTTGTTTTATAGCAAGTGAATGTCGTTTTCTTCACATTTTTGACGTAAGTCTTCTGGCCAAACAGCAGCTTGGACTTCACCAACGTGAGCTTTGCCAAGAAGTAACATACATAGACGAGATTGTCCGATACCACCACCGATTGTGTATGGTAGTTCGCCGTTTAATAACATTTGGTGGAATGGAAGTTTTTCACGGTCTTCAGCATGAGCAATCTTTAATTGTTCTCTCATTGATTCTTCACTGACACGGATACCCATACTTGAGATTTCTAGGGCGTGTTGTAAAGGTTCATACCAGAATAAAATATCACCATTTAGTTTCCAGTCATCGTAGTCAGGGGCACGACCGTCATGGCGTTTACCACTCTTCATAGGTCCACCGATTTGCATTAAGAAGACACAACCGAGTTCTTTACAAATAGCATCTTCACGTTCCTTAGGTGTCTTGTCAGGCCATCTATCTTCTAGTTCTTGAGTTGTTACGAAGTGAATTTCGTCAGGCAAGTGGTGAACAGCCTTAGGGAATTTGTACCAAACTTCGTGTTCCATATGCTTGATAACTTTGAAAATTTGACGAACAGTGTGCTTCAAAGCCGCAGTGTTACGTTCATCTTTGGCGATGATTTTTTCCCAGTCCCATTGGTCAACGTAGATTGAGTGGATGTTATCGAGATCTTCATCTTTTCTGATAGCGTTCATGTTTGTGTAGATACCTTCGTGCATACCAAAGCCATAACGTTTCAAAGCTAGACGTTTCCATTTAGCCAAAGAGTGGACGATTTCGATAGTTTCGCCAGGTAGACCTTTCATAGTGAAGGAAACAGGAGATTCCACACCATTAAGGTTATCATTCAAACCAGTACCTTTTTCAACCATCATAGGTGCTGAGAGACGTGACAAATTCAATTCTTTACCAAATTCATCTTGGAATGTTTCACGGATGTATTGAATAGCTTTTTGTGTTTCTTTAACAGATAATTTTGGATCATAATCCTTAGGTATAATTAAGTTCATATAGTTTTCCTCCAATTAGTGGCCGATTGGTCAACCTTATTCTTTGCAAAATAAAAAAGTCTTTCATCGCAGTTATTAAATTAATAATAACTGGGACGAAAGACTTCGCGGTACCACCCAAGTTGCCTATATAAAATAGACCAGCTCAATAAGAACACTAACATGTTCCACCGATGGTAACGTACCGGTTAACGTCTGTACTTACTTTGATTGCTCATTTTAGCCAGAAACATTAAGAAAGTGTTATTCGAAAAATCCATTTACTAATTGGGTTCTCACCATTCCCAACTCACTGTTAGTGTGGAAGATTCTACTCCTCTTTCTTGTCGTTTTTTATCTTGTGACACTAATATTAGCATCTTTTTTGAAAATGTAAACAAGTAAATTTGATTTTTATTAATTTTGGCATGAATTATTAGAGGATAATTAATGATTGAAAAGCTCAAAGAATAAGTAAAACCCCAAGTTCAGTTGAGAACTTGAGGCTATTTTTACGCTATTAACAAAGTAATAAAATTCCAAAATAGTTTACCACCGTAAAGAATAATGATTATTCCACAGATTAGATTGATAATTCTCAATACTTTAGCGTTGAATTTATCTTTAAATTTAGAAACAATAATGCTCAATAAAATGAACCAGAGAGCAGAAGCAATTCCCACTCCGGTGATAAAAATAGGGTGGCTGTAGCTAGGCAAAGTCACTTGAAAAGCTCCCAGCATCATTGAACCGTCGATAATTGCTTGTGGGTTGAACCAAATGACTACAAAAGCTGAAGAAATGGTTTTGAAAAGTGTCATTTCAGTTGTAGCTTCGGCACTGATATCAGTCGTTTGCGAGCGTAGGAGATTTATTCCCATATAAATTACGATCAAACTGCCGACCAACAAGATAATCAATTGTAGCCATTCGAATTTTTTCATGATAGCACCGATACCAAAGAAACAGGCAAAGGCTAGACTTACATCAAAAATGATGATGATAATTGCCGTCAATAGTGACTTTTTGCGCGTCTGAGTCAGAGCAGAATTGATGACGAATAAATTTGCTAAACCGATTGGCGCATCGTAAGCAATCCCCATAGTTAATCCCTGTAAGAAAAAGTTCATGATTAGTCCCCCTTTACCAACCAAATTGTATTGATTTTTACCGACATTAACGATTATATAAGTGTTAGAGAGTAAAGTAACCATCCAAATTGATTAACTTTACCCAACCAAAAGGAGTTAATCATGCAAAAAAATATACCACTACAAATTACTTGGCAACCTGATAAAAAAGTTAAAATTCCGGTTTACCGCCAAATCGTGCAATACGTCTGTGATCAAGTCGCTAGTGGAGCTTGGCCTATCAACTCAAGATTGCCGTCACAACGGGCTTTAGCATTGATGTTCAAAGTCAATCGTAGCACCATTTCAACAGCTATCGATGAACTGACGTCTTATGGAATTATTTCTGGCCAACACGGTGCGGGAACGAGGATTGTCAGTAATACCTGGTCGGTGATGTTGCCAACCAAACCAAGTTGGAAAAAATTTATTTCAGCCGGATATTTAAAAGAAAGTGACCGTCGGCTGCAGCAGATAAATCAATTGGAATTTTCACCAGATATCATTCGTTTGGGAACTGGTGAATTAGATCCACGATTATTCCCGCAAAAAATGTGGTCAAAAATTATGCAAAAATTGAGTATCGAGGTTACTTCTTTAGGATACGCTGAACCTTTAGGAATGATGAATTTGCGTTTGGCGATAGTTGAACACATGAGAAAAATTGGAGTAAAAGCATCAGTAGATAATATCTTGATAACTTCAGGTGCACTGCAAGGTTTGCAACTGATTTCGTCGTGCATGTTGGAAGAAGGCAGCACTGTTTTTACTGAGGCGCCGACTTATCTGAAATCAATACAGATGTTTCAGTCGACTGGGTTGAAATTAAACGGCATTTCTATGGATCATGAAGGCTTGGAATATTGGAAAATGGAGAAATTTTTAAAAGAAAACCAGCCGGCAATTCTTTATACGATTCCGACTAATCAAAATCCTACTGGCATTACAATGAGTGATGTTCGTCGTCAAGAACTGATGAATTTTTGCATAAAAAATAGACTGCCAATCATAGAAGATGGAGTCTATCAAGAATTGTGTTTTAAAAAAGCACCACGTCCACTCAAGGCAATCGATGGAAATGGTATGGTGATGTATTTAGGCAGTGCTTCGAAAGCTTTGGCACCGGGACTGAGAATTGGTTGGGTAATTGCTCCAGAGGCAGTTATCAAGCGACTAGGAGATGCCAAAATGCAAATGGACTATGGAGCAAGTTCTTTGTCGCAACTAGTGTTTGCGGAGTTTTTGGAAAGTGGTATGTATGATCAATACTTGGCTGATTTGAAGATTACTTTGAAGAAACGTCGTGATAATGCCTTGGAAACTTTGGAAAAATATTTTAAGGATATTGCTACATGGGACGTGCCAGTTGGCGGTTTTTATATTTGGCTGACTTTTAATCCTGATGTAGAAGCTGATGATTTGTTTGAGAGAGCCTTGGATAAAGGGATACTTTTGAATCCTGGTGATATTTATGACTTTCGCCACAATCGTTCGTTACGAATTTCGTTTGCTTATGTCACGGAAAAAGAATTCAACGATGCTATGAGAAAAATTGCCGATTTAGTCCTCAGTTAAAAATCTGTATAAGCCTAGGTCGACTTCGTGTTCTAATCGCAAGATAAATTCAACTAACTTGGTTGGCTTGCCGTCGATATTTTCTTCGGTGATATCTTTAGCACTGAGTGTTTTTGCGGATCCAAGATAGTAGAAGTCCTTGCCATCTATGCGGTCGTCGTTAGATTTTCTGATGAATAGTTGAATCATGCTGAAATCTTTATTTTTTAATAATTTACTTTCTACTGCACTAGAAGTTGTACGCCCACTTTTAGAAAATAGGGGAATTGTTGAACGGTCGAGAAAAGTGTTGTCATAGACTAGCTTATTTTGAATTTTTTTATTTTTCTTCAAAGAGATAAAGACAGGGAGGAAACGTTCATCATCTCTTAGAGCATAGCCACCGATATTTATGTAGTTGGGTTCCTTTGTCCAATTCAGCATCTTAATAATATCCGGACGGTAGTATTTTTCTCCGATAGTGAATCTATTTTGGTAAATTTCTGGGTTTTGCGATACATTCCAGAGATTTGCATCAAGGGCATCTTCAAAATAACTTTTAAAAATTAGTGATTGCAGCAGTTGTTGTAATTCTGAAGTGAAAGTCCACTTGTTGTTAGTGCGGTCGATCAAAATCATTTGACCGTATTTCTTTCGTTTTACTTTTGAGAAATAATTGAAGCACAAAACTGATGCCACGTTATCCAAAGTTTCTTTATCGCAAAAAATATTTTGGACTTTTAAGCCTGATAAAATTTCTTCATCATTTAAAACTGGTTTGTCTAATAATTGTTTCAAAATCCAAGCTTCAACAGGGCGTTTGGAAACGGTGATTTCTGCGGAGATGAATTTTAAAAAGGCATATTGTTTTTCAGTGAGGACGTTTGAAAAATCATCTTCAAATTTGTTTTGCATATCGTAGAGAGTGACGAATTTATCAATTATATCAGGAACTTCGATGTTACCCATTTTGGCAAAATCCAAGAGCATGGGTTGACGTAAGCCGATTTTTTCCTTGAGATTTTGATAAGCAGTTTTGAATCGTTTCATGTCGTTCAAGCGAGCTTTAGAAACAGAAGCAAGAATTTTTTGTCGAGCAACTTCTTCAAAGTGAATCGTTGAAACACCGGAGATACTGGGGCTGATAATTTGTTTACGGATTTTTTCTTTATTATTAGTGTGTGAACGGTCAAAGGCCATCGGGATCATATAATTTTCGTCGTAATTACCGATGAAGTCTAAAATAGTAACGTATTCTTTGTGGGCAAATTTACGCAAACCACGACCTAATTGTTGAAGGAAGATGATGCTAGATTTGGTAGGACGCATCATGACAATTTGATTGAGAATTGGAATGTCGACACCCTCATTAAAAATATCAACCGTGATGATATATTGCAGTTCACCTTTAGTTAGTCGGTGAACTGCTTTTTCGCGTGCTTCGACAGTATCTTCGGCGGAAACAAATTGAGCATTGATACCTTTATTAGTCAGTTTGATGGTCAATTCATGTCCCTCAGCAATACGACTGACAAAAATTAAACCGTGGACAGAGTCTTTTCTGGGACCATAATAGTTAGTTTTTTCAATTAGATGATTAACCCGTTCGTCGGATACGAGATACTTGAGACTAGTCTTGTCGTCGATTACTTCGCCATTTTTTTCATAGTCAGTGACACCAATGTAGTGAAAAGGCGTCAACAAATTATGATCCAATGAATCTAGCAAAGATATTTCATAGGCCAAATTGTAATCAAAATATTCGTAGACATTCGTCCCATCAGTTCGTTCAGGAGTGGCAGTCATTCCCAACATGAATTGTGGTTTGTAAAAATTCATCAAACGCTGGTACATAGTTTCTTTTTCACCGTGATTATTTTGACCAACTCGATGAGCTTCGTCGATGATTATGTAGTCAAAGGCTTTGGCACCAAGCTGTTCACGGATTGATTTTTTGGAAACCATATTGACGGTGGCAAAAAGATAGCGAGCATTGAGATTTTTTTGACTGCCGCTGAGAATGCCGTAATCACTGTCAGAACCACCTAAAATCTCTCGAAAACTAGACATTGCTTTGCGCAAAATTTGTTCTCGATGGACGACAAATAATAGTCGTTTAGGTTGAAATTGTTGGACATCAAAAGCTGCTAAGTAAGTTTTTCCAGTTCCAGTGGCCGCAACGACTAGGCCTTTTTTGGCATGTTGAGCATCTCGAAGGTGTTTCAAAGCTTCTAAAGCTGGCTTTTGCATCTGATTGGGAATGATTTTGCCAGATTTATTAATTTTTTTCTTTCGAGAAAACGATGAGTAATTTGGTTGCCAATCCTCTTTGTATTCATCAATCCATGCTTGAGTTAGTGGAGTAGCCTGTTGCCAAAGTTTCTCCAGTTCAGATTTAGCATTACGAACAATTTCACCGCGTTCAGTTGAAGTGATGCGTAGATTCCATTCAAAATTATTTTTCAAAGCGTTTTGAGTTAAGTTGGCACTTCCAATTACTAGACTTTCGTAGTCGTCGTGATTGAAATAATAAGCCTTAGTGTGAAATCCATCTTGATCTAAAACTTTGACATCGAGATTGGGAATTTGGAGTAAATCTTCAAAGACTTGAGGATTGTTGAAACCAAGGTAAGTTGAAGTAATAAGTTTCCCGTGAACACCGTGAGTTGCAAGGTCAGCTAGGGTACTCTTTAGATCTAGTAGACCACCAGAAGTAACAAAGGCAACTGCAATCGTAAATGTTGTGGCATTACGCAGTTCATCTTCAATCGTGTCGAGAACTGTGCCATTTTGGTTGGTCACTAGAGCTGGTTGATAGCGAGATAGTGATTGGATTGAATTGTCGATAAAGCCAAAGTTTACACCTTTGTTGATTTCTTGGTTGGTATTCATTAGTGAGCTCCTAATTGTGATTGATTTTGGGATAAGTATAGCAGATGTAGCAATGGGGAGAGATTTACTGTATAAAAATAGACTCCTAATTAAGGGAGCCTATAATTTATGGGTTGTTGTCAGCTTTCCGTCAAAGCACGATATAAACTTAAATCAACTTCTCGTTGGAGTCGAAGAGTAAAATCAATTAATTTCGTTTTTTTATCGTCCGAATTTCTAGCAATTTTATCTTCAGCATTTATAACACGTGCAGATCCCAAGTAATAAAAATCTTTACCTTCACGCTTGTCATCATCGGATTTTTTAACGAATAATTGAATCATTCCAAAGTCTTTATTACTAATAATTTTACTTTCGGTTTTACTAGTAGTTGAACGACCACTCTTTGAAAACCATCTCATTGTTGAACGATCTAAGAATGCATCTTCATAGGCCATTTTATTTTGAAAATTCTCAGTTTTCTCTAATGCTATAAAAACAGGTAAAAACTTGGAATCAGATCTCATAATATAACCGCCAACATTTTGACCGTTTTGTTCTTTTTGCCAATTTAGTAATTTAATAACATCAGTACGATAGTATTTTTCGCCAATAATAAAACGATTGCTGAAAGCTAATGGATGATTTTGAAGTTTTAATAAGTTTACATTGATAGCATCTTCAAAATATTTTTTGAATTCTTTTGAATTTAAAGCCGATTTGAATTCAGAGGTTAGTTCCCAGTTGTTGTCATAATGATTGATTAAAGGCGTGTCACCATATTTTTGACGATTCCTATCCATGAAATAACTTAGGTTTAGTATGGAAGCGACGTTTTTTAAAGAATCATTATCGTAAAAGATATTTGCAGCTTGAAGCCCGGATAAGATTTCAGTATCGGTTAGAACCTTTTTTATTGATAATTGTTTTAAAATCCAAGCTTCAACTGGACGCTTTGAAACAGTTATTTCTCTGGAAATAAAATCTAAAAATGCGTATTGCTTTTCGTTTAATGATTGAGAAGATCCTTTTTCAAATTTTAATTGCATATCATATATAGTATTAAATTTATGTACTATATCAGAAACAGTGATGGTTCCTAATTTGGCAAAATCCATAAACATAGGTGGTCGAAGACCGATCTTATCTTTTAGATTATTGTAGGCATCTCGGAATCTTTTCATACTTTCTAATGAAGCTTTTGAGACAGCTTTGAGTACTCTATTACGAGCTACTTCCTCAAAGTGAATGGTAGAGACTCCAGAAATACTAGGACTAATAATTTGTTTTCGTATTTTTTCCTTATTACTGGTGTTTGATTGGTCAAAAGCCATCGGGATCATATAATTTTCATCATAATTTCCAATGAAATCTAATACGGTAACTGATGTTTTACCAGGGAATTTACGTAATCCTCGTCCAAGTTGTTGCAAAAATATAATACTGGACTTAGTAGGGCGCATCATAACAATTTGATTTAGGCAAGGAATATCAACACCTTCATTAAAGATATCGATAGTTACGATATATTGGAGTTCACCCTTGATTAGTTTTCGAACGGCCTTTTCTCTAGTGTCGATTGAATCCACAGCTGAGACGAATTGGGCATTTATACCTCGCAATTTTAATTTGGTTACTAAATCACGGCCTTCTTCTATACGACTAACAAAGATTAGACCATGAACATTTTCTCCACGTGGGCCATAGTACTTAGTTTTATCTACAATATAATTAACTCTTTCATCAGAAACTAAATATTTTAAACTAGTTTTGTCATCTATAATATGGCCATCTATTTCGTAGTCTGTTACGCCAATGTAGTGGAATGGTGTAAGAAAATTATGGTCTAAGGCGTCCAAAAGAGAAATTTCATAGGCCAGATGGTAGTCAAAATATGCATAGACATTTGTACCATCGGTACGTTCTGGTGTGGCGGTCATGCCGAGCATAAATTTTGGCTCATAAAAATTCATTAATTTTTGATACATTGTTTGTTTTTCGCCGGCTTGATTCTCGCTGACACGATGAGCTTCATCAATAATTATGTAATCAAATCTCTTTGAATCCAATTGCTTACAAACGTTTTCGTCAGAAGCCATGTTTACTGTAGCAAAAAGATAACGAGCATCAATTTGCTTTTTACTTCCACTAAGTATGCCGTAATCTTTATCGGGACCGCCCAAGATTTTTTGGAAACTTTCTTTTGCTTGTTCCAGAATTTGTGCGCGGTGTACAACAAATAAGACTCTTTTAGGTTTGACGTTTCTAACATCAAAGGCCGCTAAATACGTTTTTCCTGTTCCTGTCGCTGCGACCACTAGAGCTTTTTTAGCATGTTCTTTTTCTCTTAAATCTTTTAACGACATTAAGGCGTTATTTTGCATTTCATTAGGTGAAATTGTTCCAGGTGCTTGCTCTTTTTGAGAGGGCTCTGATACTGAAAGAGCTGGTGGTTCCCAATTTTGACGATATTTTTCTATCCAAGAGTTAGTTAGAGGCGTCGCCTTTTGCCAAAGGTCGTCCAATTCTCTTTTGACACTTTGAACAATATCTCCACGTTCAGTAGAAGTTACTCTTAGATTCCATTCAAAGTTTTTCTTCAGAGCATTTTGAGTTAAATTGGCGCTTCCAACTAAAATACTTTCATAATTACCATGATTAAAATAGTAAGCTTTTGTATGGAATCCTTCTTGATGTAAAACTCTAACATCTAGATTAGGAATGTAAGACAGATCTTCGAACATATTTGGGTTATTAAATTTTAAATAGGTTGATGTGATTAATCTGCCTCGTATACCATGAGATGCGATATCGGCTAAGGTACTTTTTAAATCTAATAAGCCATCAGATGTGACAAATGCTACTGCAATGGTAAATGATTTGGTACTACGTAATTCTTCTTCCAATGTATCAAGTACAGTTCCATTATGGTTAGTTACAAGTGAGGGCTGATAACGATCTAGTGATTCGATTGAATTATCAATAAAACCAAAATCTATCCCTTTTTTTATATTTTTTTCATAATCAGTATTCATAATTAAATCCAGTCTTTGCTAGGGCCTTAATTACGGAAACATCGCTGGGAGCCCAATCTAATGTGAGAGCTTCATTCGGAGTAACCCAGCGTAATTCATCGTGTGCAATAGTCTTAGAAATATTACTGTCTAATCTAACGTAATAACAATGAAGTATTACTTCTCCAAATTCTAATTCTGCAATTCCATCAATAGAAAACTTTTCGAATACAGTTGCTTTTGCTCCAAACTCTTCTCGGAGTTCACGCGACATTGCAACTTCTGGTGTTTCTGTGGGTTCAATTTTTCCACCAGGAAATTCCCAATATCCTCCAAGAACTCGATTGGATGCACGTTGAGCAGCAAGTAATTTGTGATCTTTAATAATGATTGCTCCTACAACTTGAATTTTACTCATATGACCACTCCTATTAATCGTTATTTCAATAGATCTAGTATATCAAATGTAGGTATGTGCCGAATTCAAAGTATAAAATATAAGTGATAATTAAAAGACGGGAGAAGATAATTAATGTACAAATCTCAATCTCAAACAACCAATCCCAAAACCAATTACTTCATAATAGACTCCAGCTCCAGTCCCAACCACAATGACGTAGACTTCAAATACTACAGCTACCAAAATCAAACCAACAAACAACTCCACACCGGAGACCTGATAATCTATCGCAGATCTGGCAGTGCATCCGAATGGGGTAACGAATTCTATCTATATGGTGCGGCTCAACTAGGGGATATAGTCCAAGTAGACCCAACAACAGGCAATAGCCTACTTGAAGTGAAGAATCCCTATCTGTTCTCTCATCGTCTAATGAAACAAAACTTACGAACCTTCGACTGGGAATTCCGCAAGTTCAAAGGTAAGTGGTCTAACTTCTTCAACATGAACGGTATTACCCAAATAACTAAAGAAGATTTCCTTGGTTTATTGGATCGACAAAACAATTTGTCTCCAGAGTTTGACAATTTGTCTAGTGCTGAAGAATCATTGTCGGTCAAATGTTACCAAGCTCAAAGGCACGAATTGTATACAATTGAAGATACCGCCAAAGGAGTCCCAACTCGCAGAGCCGCAGATAAATATTTCTCCGACCAAGTAAAATTTAATTATCATTATAAATCAGCTCTAACTGGAGCCTCTGATGAGGATGAACTAGTTGCCACTAGAATAATCCCATGGGAAGAAAATAAAACCACTCGTCTAGATTATCGTAATGGCATCTGCTTAACAAAAATACTCTCAAAAGCTTTTACACAAGGCTATTTCACGTTTTCTAATCAAGGACACATAATCTTATCCGACATAAGTTCAGACGACCCAGAGCTCAATAAAACACTAAATAAATATAAAAATAGAAAAATACATATGAATAGAGAATATTCTCCTAATAAAAATTATTTACAATACCACCGTGAGCACATATTTAAGCGTTAATGGCTATTGACTAATCAACAAGTGATTTGTATTATAATTACAACAACTTTTAATTAAGTCCAGAGAGGCTTAGAAAGTAACAATTAGGAGGGGAACTTTCTCAAACTAAACTTTCTTTGTCTGCTGGCAGAGGAAGTTTTTTTATTGCTTTGTGTTTAATATATTTAAAAATATCTAATAAAACTATGATTTAAATTAGAATTATTTTAATAAAACTATTGACGATTCACGAAGATGTTTGTATCATGGGAACAATAACTTTTAATGGGACCCTGTGAGATCTTGAAGGCGAAAGAACCACAGAGAGGATTCTCTGAGCAATTCGTACTGGTGAAAAGTCTTTAAATTTGAATTTTTAATTGGATCCAGAGAGGTCCCAAAAGTTCAGTCTAATCAATCGTCTAGGACTAACTTTAGGGATGCTTATCAGCATCCCTTTTTATGTACCAAATTTTTATCAATTCGGAGGACAAATATGAAAAGATACCTAGTTTTTGAAGATGGAACATACTTTGAAGGTACGGCTTTTGGAAGCGACACAGAAACAATCGGCGAACTTGTTTTTACAACAGGGATGAGCGGATATCAAGAAGCAATTACTGATCAATCCTACAATGGACAAATTATTAACTTTTGTGCACCAATGATCGGTAATTATGGTGTCGCCAAGAAATTTAATGAATCCAAAAAGCCTACTATAAAGGGCGTACTAGCCCGAGAAATAACCGATGTCACAGGAAATTACCAAAGCGAAATGACTATCGATGAATTCCTAAAGCAAGAGAATGTCCCCGGTATCCGACGAGTTGATACACGTGCAATTACCTTAAAGATTAGAAAAGCTGGCTCACTAAAAGCAGCTATTGTTGACGATTTAGACTCAGGACTTATTGACCAAATCAGTACTTGGAAATTAGACGATTCACAGTTAGAAAAGAGTATCACCCCTACACCAGCAGAATTTGCAGGCAGCGGCAAACACGTCGTTGTACTAGATTTCGGATATAAAGAAAGTATCATTTCCGAACTAAAGAAGCGTTGTTTGAAAATCACTATCGTACCAGGCAACACTTCACTAGAAGAAATCGAAAATCTCAAACCAGATGGAATTTTGTTAAGTAACGGACCTGGAGATCCAACTAGACATATGGATGTTTTGCCAACTATTGTGGAATTGGAAAAACTTTATCCAGTCTTTGGAATCTGCATGGGTCATCAATTATTGTGCCTAGCTAACGGTGCTAAGACTTTCAAGATGAAATTTGGTCACCGTGGATTTAACCATCCAGTTAAGGACTTAGAAACTGGTCGTATCTACTTCACTTCACAAAATCACGGTTATGCCGTTGACGCTGAATCAGTTGAAGATACTGATTTGAAAGTTACACAAGTAGAATTAAACGACCAAACAGTTGAAGGAGTAGAGCACACTAAATACAATGCTTTTTCTGTGCAATTCCACCCCGATGCTAAACCAGGTCCACATGATGCTGATTTCTTATTTAACAAATTCTGGAATGCAATTAACAAATAGCTGGAGGGGAATTAAATGCCAAAAAGAACAGACCTTAAAAAAATTATGATTATCGGTTCCGGTCCAATTATTATTGGTCAGGCTGCCGAATTTGACTACTCAGGAACACAAGCTTGTCTAGCTTTGAAAGAAGAAGGTTATGAAACTGTTTTGATTAATTCCAATCCAGCTACAATCATGACTGACAAACACATTGCGGACAAAGTTTACATCGAACCAATTACTTTGGAATTTGTTGAAAAAGTATTGGTCAAAGAACATCCTGATGCCATCATCCCAACATTAGGTGGCCAAACGGGCTTGAACATGGCGGTTCAATTACAAGAATCAGGTATTTTGAACCAATTGGGAATTGAAATTATTGGAACTAAGCTTGACACTATCAATGAAGCTGAAGATCGTGAAGAGTTCAAAGAATTAATGAATAAACTTCATGAGCCAGTACCTGCTTCTAAATCGACTCACAACTATCGTGAAGCTAAAAAATTCGTCGATGGAATCGGCTTTCCGGTCATTATCCGTCCCGCTTTTACCATGGGTGGAACTGGTGGTGGGGTAGCTCACAACTATGACGAACTAGAAGAAATCGTTGGTCGTGGTTTGAAAGCTTCACCATCAACTGAAGTTTTGATTGAACAAAGTATCGCCGGTTTTAAAGAAATTGAGTTTGAAGTAATGCGTGATAGTGCCGACAATGCTTTGGCTGTTTGTCACATGGAAAACATTGATCCAGTCGGTATTCACACTGGAGATTCGATTGTTATTTCACCAATTCAAACTTTGACTGATGACGAAGTTCAAAAATTGCGTGATGTTTCTCTAAAAATTATTCGTGCACTAAAAATCGAAGGTGGTTGTAATGTTCAACTCGCTATCGATACTAAAACAAGTAATTATTTCATCATTGAAGTAAATCCTCGTGTCAGCCGTTCTTCAGCCTTAGCTTCTAAAGCTACTGGTTATCCGATTGCTAAAATTGCGGCTAAGATTGCCGTTGGCTTGACTTTGGATGAAATTATCAATCCAATCACTGGTAAGACTTTTGCCCAATTCGAACCAGCATTAGATTATGTTGTCTGCAAGATCCCTCGTTGGCCTTTTGATAAATTCTCTAAAGCTGACAGAACTATCGGTACCCAAATGAAGGCAACTGGTGAAGTAATGGCTCTTGGTAGAAATATCGAAGAAGCTTTCCAAAAAGCCGTTCGTTCTCTAGAAATTGACCAACATGATTTAATTATGGATTCACTTGCCGACAAACCTTTAGAAGAGTTGGAAAAATACGTTCAAACGCCAACAGATGACCGTTTATTCTACATCGCTGAATTGTTGAGACGAGATGTTTCCTATGAAACAATTAATCAACTAACAGCTATCAATCCGTTTTTCTTGGCCAAATTGAAGAATATCATCAATTACGAAAAAGTTTTGACTAACGGAACTTTGGACAAAGATATCATTCTAGAGGCTAAGCAACTCGGCTATTCTGATAAGACAATTGCTCGCTTGAATGGCTTGGATGAAGATATTATTCGTCACTTCAGAAAGCAAAGTGAAATTTTGCCAACTTACAAGATGGTTGATACTTGTGCTGGTGAATTTGAAGCTCAAGCTCCTTATTTCTATAGCACGTATGAGACTGAAAATGAATCACAAAAAGCTTCAGAAAAATCCGTCTTGATTCTAGGCTCTGGTCCTATTCGTATCGGCCAAGGTATCGAATTTGATTATTCAACAGTTCACTGTGTCAGAGCGGTTCAACAAATGGGTTACAAAGCTATCGTTATCAATAATAACCCGGAAACTGTTTCAACTGATTATTCAGTTGCCGACAAACTATACTTTGAACCTTTGACATTGGAAGATGTTTTGAATGTTTGTGATTTGGAACAACCAGTCGGCGCTATCGTTCAATTCGGTGGGCAAACTTCAGTCAACTTGGCTGAACCATTGAAGGAAAATGGTATCAAGATTTTGGGTACGCAAGTTGAAGATATCAATCGTGCTGAAGATCGTGATTTGTTTGATCAAATTATCAAAAAATTAAATATCCCTCAACCAGCTGGTGGCACGGCTACCTCTCAAGAAGGTGCGGTTGAAGTTGCCCATAAGATTGGTTATCCAGTCTTGATTCGTCCTAGTTATGTTCTAGGTGGTCGTGCGATGGAAATTGTCAGATCTGACGAAGAACTCGACAAATACATGCACGAAGCAGTTCACGTTTCAAACGACCATCCAGTTTTGATCGATACTTACTTGACTGGTCGTGAATGTGAAATTGATGCCTTGAGTGATGGTGAAAATGTTCTATTGCCAGGTATCATCGAACATATCGAAAGATCTGGAGTTCACTCAGGGGATTCTATGGCTGTTTATCCTCCACAAAATATTCCTGAAGAAGTTCAAAACCAAATCGTTAAATACGCGAAACTTTTGGCAAAAGAACTCAAATGTATTGGTATCATGAATGTTCAATTTGTTATTCATGAAAACCAAGCTTACGTTATTGAAGTTAATCCAAGAGCCAGTCGGACAGTGCCATATTTGAGCAAAGTCACAGGAATTCAAATGGCTAGAATTGCTTCAAAATTAATCTTAGGAGCCAACTTTGCTACGCTTGGGTTAGAACCAGGCTTGGCACCAGAATCTCGTTTGATTCACGTCAAAGCACCAACATTCTCCTTCAATAAATTAAACGATGTTGATAGTGCTTTGGGACCTGAGATGAAATCAACTGGTGAAGTCATGGGTTCAGGTAAAGATTATACTGAAGCTTTGTACAAAGCCTTTGAAGCTACTAACCAACACATCAAAGATGCTGGCAATGTCTTGATAACAGTTAATGATAATGACAAAGCTGAAGCTTGCAGTTTGGCGCATCGTTTCCATGAAGTTGGCTTCCAAATTTTGGCTACTAAAGGTACAGCTAAGTACTTCAATGAACATGGTGTTGAAGCTAAAGTTGTTCCTGAAGTGGGACAGGCAGATGAAGATATTGTTTACTATTTGAGTCATAACAAGATTCAATTATTGATCAATACTTTGGGTGAAAGTAGAAGTCATCATTCAGACGGTTATATCATTCGTCAAAATGCAGTCTTGAATGCCGTGCCACTATATACTTCACTCGATACGGCCAATGCTATTTTGAAAGTACTTGAAAAACGTTTTATCGGCGTAAATCCATTATAGATAAGAAAAACATCCTCAATTTGGGGATGTTTTTTATTTTACTTAGTAATAATTTTGATTGTACTTTTACCATTACCAACTTTTTGAACTAATAGTTGTTGGCCGATACTTTGTTTCATAGATTCAATGTGACTGATGACACCGACCATGCGATTTTGACCGATTTCAGTTAAAGCTTTCATTGCTTCGTTAAGTGTTTCTTCATCCAATGAACCAAAGCCTTCGTCAATAAATAACGCATCGATTTGGACTCCGTTAGCTGATGATTGGACGACCTCACTCAATGATAGAGCAATTGATAAGGCGGCGATGAAAGTTTCACCACCAGAAAGTGTGTCGGAAGAACGAGTGGCGTTAGTTTGACGATCATAAATGTTGATATCCAAACCGTGATCCCGTTGCTTATTAGTGCTTTCAGTCGATAGTTGGAAATAATAACGGTCATTAGAAAGGATACTTAAGAATTTGCTGTTGGCGTAATTCAAAATCTTCAATAAATAGTTTTGAACGACGTAAGTTTCTAGCTTTAATTTATTCTCATTGCCATCCTTACCAGTGACAATATTATAAAGGCTAGTGACAGCGGCTAATTCCTTGGTGAAGTTACCTTGAGCTTGAAGAATCTTTTGTACTTGTTCGAAGTTTTGGGTAGCTTCTTTTAAGTCATGGTCATATGAATTAGTTTGTTTAGCGGCATTTAAATGATTTTGTTCAGCATCATCTTTAGCTTGCTTTAAAGTGACAATATCAGGTTTTGTTTGATTCTTTAGTTGTGTTTTTACCTTGGTGATGTTGTCAGTTAAAATTTCCTTTTCTTTTTGATAGCTGGTGACGTCATTTTGTAATTTATTTAGTTGATTTTGAGAGATTTCTAAAATCCATCTATCCAATAAATTACGATCGTTAGTTTTAGCATCATCTGCGTTAAGTGATTGTTGCAATTTATCGGAGAGATTTCTTAAATTGGTTGTTAATTTATCTAATTGTGTCCGAGTATCAGTCAATTTAGTTTGATTGTTACTATAGCTGATTTCATTTCTGTGAACTGCATCTTGAGCAGCTTTTAAGTCTTTTTGGAATTTCTCATACGCTGATACTAATTCATTCTTTTGACTGATCAATTGCTGACTTGTAGCGGTTGAGTCTTCAAGTTCGGACGATTTTGCTTGTAAGTCATTTTTACGAGTTTGAATTTCAGCTGTCAATTTATCCAATTCCGACTTATCTTGGTTTAATAATTCCTGTTGGTTATTTAATTTTGTTTCTAAAGCTTTGATTTCTTGAGTTAGTTTTTGTGAAGCTTGAATTTTTTTATTTAGTTGATCGATATTTTTCTGGAAGACGTCTTTGATAGTTGTTAAATCAAACTGTTGTGGCAATTCAACTGAGGCGCCAGTAACTGCTTGAGTGTAGTGAGTTGATAAGGCAATTTGAGTAGAGACAGCCTTTCGTTGTTGTTGGTCAAACTCATCTGAAACTTCTTGAATTGTTTGTTGGATGTTCTTTAAATCTGTTTCTTTGGCTGCAAAGACTTTTTGAGAGTTGTCGACGGCATCCATTGATTTGCGAAGTTCTTTTTCATCAGCTACAGCAGCCTTTTTGGCATAGGGATGTTCAGTCGAACCACAGACAGCGCAAGCTTCGCCATCTACTAATTCTTGACGAAGTTGAGCAATCATTAGTGATTGTCTAGTTTTGATTTTCTCTTGATAGTCTTTTTTGGCATCTTCAAATAACTTAGTTTTTTCATCTAAGTCAGCATGTAATTTCTTGAGTTTATTTTGCGTTTTAGCTACAGCATCGGCAGCATTTTGACGGTCGGTCTCAAGAGGTGAGAATTGATCAATAAAATCGGATTTTTCTTGAACCAATTTGTCTTTTTGATTGGGAAAGTCTTGATATTTAGACAATTCTTCATTCTTAGCTTGAATTGAATCATTAATAGTCATTAATTCTTGGGATTTTGTCTGAACGGTCTGAGTGACTTTTTCAAGGCGAGGTTGTAACTGGGAGAGAGACTTTTTAATGGTTTCAATTTCTTGAACTTTAGTAATCAGAACAGTTAATTTTTGAGCTTGTTTATTCTTTTCATCAAAATCTGCTTGTTGATTAGTTAGCTCGGTAGTTTTAGCTTGAGCAGCAGCTAAATTCTTATGAGAAAGTTGTGACTTCTGTTCGAGATCTTTTTCATTATTCAAAATATCTGTTTGATCTTTTTCGAGGCGCTCTAAATCACGGACCGTTTCTTGAAGAGGTCGTGCCCATTGTAATTCAGAAATGTGTGCTTGCTTTTGGCTGATATTGTCAGCTTGGTTTGTAATGTGGTCTTGGTACTGTGACTGATATTCGTTTAATTGATCAAATTTTTTACTAATATCTAAAGCTGTTTGATAGGTAGCATCGGTCTTCTTCTTGGCTACAAGTTTAGCCCGTTCAGTCTTTTGGGCTTCATCTAAAGTAATTTGACGATTAGCAACAAATTTTTCTAATGTGTCATTCAGTTGATCGTTATCGATTTCTTTAAGTTTGGCTTTTTCCTCGTCATTCCAAATGGAAGCAGACAGTTGGCTTTGAATTTTGTTTTTAAAGTTTTGAGCTTTGGAAGTAGCTTGATCATAATGATCTTTTAGTTTGATTGTAAAATCAGTGAATAATTGAGTTCCGAAAATTTTTTTAAGGATTTTTTCTTTATCAGCAGTATTTGACTTCAAAAACTCTGAAAAATCATTTTGTGGCAAAAGAATGATTTTCTTAAATTGATCGGCAGACAAATTGAGAATTTCACGAATTGATGTACCGACATCAACTGGTTTAGTTGCGATACTTTCAACTTCGACGCCATTAACTTCGTCAACAATCGACAAATTAGCAGTGGGAGCTTTTTTAGTAAAGCCGGTCCCTTTTTTCTTATCTAAAAATTGTTCAGGTGTCCGTTCAACTTTGAATATTTTGCCATTTTGCTCGAAGTAGAAGATTACTTTGGTCGTATCGGTGCCTTCAGCAAATTGACTGCGCATTTCTTTAGCATCACGATCACTAGTTGTACTACCAAAGAGGGCAAAGGTCATGGCATCAAAAATAGTAGATTTACCAGCCCCAGTGTCACCACCGATTAGAAAGATTGGTGATTCATCTAGTTTTCTAAAATCAATAGTTGAATGTTCATGTGGTCCAAAGAAATTGATATCTAAATATATTGGTTTCATTTTTGCGCTCTTTCTACTTCGTTGAAAATATTTTCAACTAGTGTTTTTTGTTGGTTGGATAAATTTTTGCCAGTGATAGTTTTGAAAAATTGGTCAACGGTCTCTTCGGGACTGAGATCATTGATATTGGTATTGATAGTTTGAAGCTGATTGTCATTTGCTTTAATTTGGTAGTCTAGTTCGACGATAGTTTTATAGTGTTTTTGTAATTTGGCTCGGATGTTGGTATGAATGTGCTCACTAGGGTCAAAGTTTTTAATTGTGATAGCGAACCAGGCTGAATCAAGTGGTTGTTGGCTATAAAATTTCTCATCACAGAGGGTATCCCAATCTTCTTCTAGAACAATTAAGTCAGTTTTAGGTGTTAAAGGTTTGAATTCACGACTAATACCGTTGTCGTCAATCGTTACAATATCGACACCTTTACCTTTGTTCTTGATACGAGCTTCTTTGACGTTGAATTTGACGGGACTGCCGGAATAACGAATATTATCAGTCGGAGAAGCGAAGCGGGTATGAATATGTCCCAGCATGACGTAATCAAAATCACTGAATTCGTCGCTAGTTAAAGTTGCTAAGCCACCGACTTTAGAATTAGTTTCACTGGTTAGTTCTAGTTCGGTATCTTGATTAGGTGTTACAGCAAAATGGGTTACTAGTAAGTGTTTTTTATTAGGATCAAAGTTCTTTTTCATATCAGCGACAACTAAATTCATTGCTTGGGAAATGGTTTTGATCTCTTGAGCTTGTTCGTCAGGCATACCTTGATGAGAGTAATAAGCTCTAGCATCCATTGGATCGAAGAATGGCAATAAGAATATTTGTGCTTGTGAAGTTTCAATTGGTTTAAAAGCTTCTTCTAAAAGCGTATTAAGATAAAAATCAGATTGTTTCATCCAGGCACGACCATAATTGAGACGTTTGGCGCTGTCGTGATTACCAGAAATAGCATAAATCGGTAAATGACTTTCCAAATTGATCTTACGGAACATTTCATCTAAGGCAGTAACGGCCTCAGGACTAGGAATGGCTCGGTCGTAAATATCTCCGGCAATAACGATGCCATCAACGTGTTCTTGTTTAGCAATATCTAGGATTTGTTTGAAAGTTTCCTCTTGTTCATCTAGTAGGGAATAACCGTTTAAAGTTCGTCCAATATGCCAGTCAGCAGTGTGTAATAGTTTCATAATCAACCCTCCATTTGAGTTTATTGTATCGTAAAATTTCCCGTAATTAAGATTTAGCTAAAGTATATCATTAAACTAGAACGTATGTTCGATAAAATTGCAAAAAAAAGCCGATAAAAAAATTATCGACTTTTAGTGATTAATCATTTAAATTGTAACGAAGTTTCATATTGTTGGAACCTGTTGTTACCATGTCTCCGAGCAATTTATTTTGTTTTTCAAAGGCTACGTCAGCTAATTTCTTATTGGCATTTTCGAGGTATTTTTCAATATCTTTTTGTCCAGAAATATCGGCGTCGGTATCGTTTTGAATTTTACGGTAAGCACTCATAGCGTCTAGTTCATAATCATTTCTCATATCAACGTAGAAGTCGTAATCTGTGTCACCAAGTAGGGCAGTTGTACAACTCAACCAGTACATGTTATTCAAATCGAATTTACCGGTAGCGTTTTTGTATTGGGCAGGTGTGTCATTAACGTTGGCATAGAATGGAACAACTGTGTTGAAAGTATTAGCACCATAAGCTAACCAGTGGATACCGGCAATTTCTTTTGGAACATTGTTTCTGATTTGAAGAATGTGAACATTGTGGTTTCTGTTGATACCAATAGGTCTAAAGAGTTTCTTGTCACTTTCAGAGCCACTACCGTAGACATCGTATTTAGTATTTTCGAAGTGAGAACTCAAAACGAATTTCACATCTTCAACAGAAATCTTGCGATTGGCGTGGCAGATGAATGGTAGATCTTGTTCCATTGGATCATCAGCTGTATCGTCAGGACTGAAGAATTTTTGACCATACCAAGTACGGGGGTTGTTGTAAACAGTATCTTTAATAGAAGCACTACCAAAGATATGTCTTAAGTTGTAGTTTTCAAAGTCTGGATTGAGGTTGTTGTTGTCAATCAAGTCTTTCAAATCGCTTGAACAAAGTGTGTCATCTGAATCAAAGTCAAATTGGTCAATATTCATACGGTTTGGAGCTACAACGTAAGCATCATCAGGAATACGAACGGCTGCCCAGTGGTGTCCACCGATAGTTTCTAACCACCAAACTTCTTCATTATCGGCAAATGAAATACCGTTTGGTTCATAAGTTCCGTATTCTTCTAGTAGTGAACCTAGACGTTTAACACCTTCGCGAGCACTTTTGACGTAAGGAAGAACAACAGTAACTAAGTCTTCTTCACCTAGGCCATTTTCAACGAAGGGATCGAGTCCTTGAACACGTGAATTAGTAGTAATAGTTTCAGTAGCTGACATAGCAACGTTTGAACTGTTGATACCGGCGGCTGGCCAAATTCCGTTTGTCAAAATTGAATTAGGAATTGAAGTATAGCGTTGTGGATCATCAGGTAATTTAACGTTTACCTTGCTGATAACTGAAGTGTAATCTCTAGGTTGATCTTCTGGTTTTACGACTACGAAACGTTGTGGATCTAAGGCTTCATGACCGTCATCATTTCTTGAAATAAGAGTTGAACCGTCAATTGAAGCTTTTTTACCAACTAAAATCGAAGTACAAGAACCTTTAATGCGTTTTTCCATTATTAATTAGCTCCTTTTTATAATCTCTAATAGATTAATTATAACTTTTATAATGTAGGAAACCAACTAAGCTAACTACTTAGGTAGATTAATCCCAGCATCTTTTAATGCATTCAAATACTTCTTTAATAATACATTTCTGGCATTGTATTGAGCACCAGGAGTGGTATAACAGGCGACTTGAATTGATAAGGTACCGTCGTTTAAATTGGAAAAACCAAAAATATAGGGCTTTTGGGTAATTTGAAGTTCTTTTAAATTTAAATTGTCATTAACATCGTCAATAACTTGCGTAATTTTTTCAAAAGGAGAGTCACTGGAAACGGGAATTTCCATTAAAGCTCGCATATTATTACGCGATAGATTGCTGACAATAGTGATGTTACGGTTAGGGATGTAGTTTAAAGTTCCGTCGAAACTTTTGACTTGAGTTGTTCTAATGCCGACGTAAGTAACTTCTCCCTCGATATTGTTGACTTGAATTAAATCGCCGACACTGATTTGTTGCTCCAATAAAATGAAGAAACCGTTGACCATATCGGAAACGAAACCTTGAGCTCCAAGACCAATTGCCAAACTGAAGATTCCGGCTCCAGCAATCAATGTACCAACAGGGATTCCTATGGCTGAAAGTATGGCGTAGATCCAAAAGAACATCAACGTATATTTAAAAATGTTGAGAGCTAATGTATAAACGGTATCAAGTTTTTTAGGTGAAATTTGGCGCTTAGTGCCTCTAAGTCCAGTTTTGAAAATGTGACGAATAATTTTTTTACCGACCCAATTGATTAAGAGTAAGACGATAGTTAATAGTATTAATTGGAAAGCAACTGAGGCAACGTGCTGTAAAACTGATTCCCAATCGACTTTGAGAAAGAGTTTTTTGATTAAGGTGTTGAGATTAAATGACAAATTATTTATTCCTTTCTGGATAATTACTCAAATAATATTATCACAAAAGAAAAAGCCAGAGAAACGGTCTTCTCTGACTTGAATTTATTATTGTAAATAACTTTTAGGAACGAAGTCTTCTGTTGCTACGTATAGTTTATCGGATAGCTTTTTGTATAGCTCGTGTTCGCCAGTCATTAAAGTAAAGTTTAGGTTGTCGCATGATTCAATCAATTTAATGGCAGCGGCGATTTTTAAGTCGTCGTGGGAATAGTCAAGTTCGCTATTTCCAGTCACGGTAATATCTAAAGTAGGTTCATTTTGTCCTAATGTGTAATCTTGAATGTTTTCTGTAACCAAATTAAAATCTCCTCAATTGGAATGAGTATATAACATAACATATAGAAAACGTAATTTGTAGTATTCTGTACTATATGGAAATATGTTTTATAAATCCCGTTAAACCAAGGATGCTTGTAACTCTAGCTTTAGTTTTTGACAGAGATTATGTATAACTGAGGTTAAAGGAGTTGAATTCATGGACTTTGGAGCACAGATAAAGAAATTACGAACTAGTCGAAAATTAACTCAAGAACAAATTGCCCAGAAGTTGAATGTTTCTCGGCAAACTATTTCTAGTTGGGAAAACAACCGCAATTTGCCTGATTTAGAAATGGTAGTTTTGATTGCCCAAATTTTTAACATTTCGTTGGATAATTTGATATTAGGCGATCCTACGATGACTGATAAATTAGTGAAGGATGGTAGTGAGATGAAGAAAACTAAGTGGAATTTGTATTTCAGTTTAGCAATGATAATCGCAGGTGTTATTAGTTTCCTATTATTTGTATTGATTGGTAGCACTGTTGATAAAAATGGTTATTTGCAGGAACCATTTTTCTTAGTACCGATTGGCTATTTATTCTTATTGGCTGGTTTGATTGGTGGAGTAACTTATCTAATCCGGCGTTTCAAACGAAATTAATGGCGCAAAATTTTATCCATTTTTTTGTTGTGAGCAAGCTCGTCAATTAGTTTGTCCAAATAGCGAATTTTCTGAACGAGTGGATCTGTAATATTTTCGACTTTGACGCCACAAATAGTGCCAGTGATGAGCTTTGCTTGGTCATTAAAGTTAGGTGCTTGATTGAAAAAATCTTCAAAAGTGATTTTATCTTGAAGGATGGATTCTAAAGAGTTTTGGGTATATCCAGTTAGCCAAGTGATGATTTGATCTACTTCTTTTTGAGTATGATTTTTTCTCGCTACTTTTTTGACGTATAGCGGGTAAATATCGTTGAAATACATTTGGGTGATATCTTTCTTAGGCATAATGACCTCCAAAGGTGTTTCTTTCAGTTTATCAAAAGTAATTAAAATCTCCTTTGATTTGGCTTATTGGTTAAATGTGGTAAAGTAAATTTACTTATATATAGAAGGGAACTTTAAAATGTCATATCCACAATTAGATTTAGCCAATGCTACTGGTAGTGTCGCAACAATTAATACTAATCACGGAGCAATCAAAATTCAACTTTTCGATGAGTTAGTACCTAAGACTGTAAAGAACTTCATTGAACTAGCTAAGAAAGGCTACTACAACGGGGTTATCTTCCATCGTGTTATTCCTGATTTCATGATTCAAGGAGGAGACCCAACTGGAACTGGTATGGGTGGCGAAAGTATCTACGGCGATAGTTTTGAAGATGAATTCACTGATCAATTATTCAATTTAGATGGTGCTCTATCAATGGCTAACGCTGGTCCTAACACTAATGGTAGTCAATTCTTCATCGTTTCTAACCAAAATATGCCAAAACGCATGATTAAGGAAATGGCTTCAGCTGGTTATCCAGAAGAAATCATCGCTGCATACAAGAATGGTGGAACTCCATGGTTGGATCATCGCCACACTGTATTTGGTCAAGTTATCGACGGTATGGACGTTGTTCGTGATATTGCCCGCGCTAAACGCAACAGTAATGACAAACCTAACGATGATATCGTGATGGAAAGTGTTGAAATCTCTGACTAAACTGATTCAGCAATTTCTTGATAAATATTTTTGAAATAAGAATTTTTGAGAAAAACTAGATTGATGGGATGTTCCACGTGGAATCCTGTTAGATCTAGTTTTTTTAATTGTTCGGATTTTAATTCATTTATTACTAGAGACTCGTACATAAAACTAATTCCATCATTTTGTTTGAGGTATTCAATGATGGCAGAAGGGCTAGCGATTTCGATGGTATTTTTAAAATCATTAATATTGTAGTTTTGGGTTGCTAACCAGTTTTCAAATATTTCTCGACTACCAGAACCCTTTTCTCGCAGTAATAATGGTTGGTTAAATAAATCTTCAATTGAATCACACCGATATTTAATATGACCAACACCAATGAAATGTTCTTTTTGCAATAGGAAGGCATCGAATTCTTTCTTATTGAAATTACCTTCGATTAAGCCAAAGTCGACTTTGCCATCACGAATATTTTGCAAGATATGTTGGGTATTGTTAATTTTCGTTGTGACGATATTAGTCCTAGTAGATAGTTGTTGAACAAATTTAGGTAAGATGGTGGAACTGAGTGATAAAGTGCAACCCATTTTTAGATGTTCCACGTTATTACGTAGACTATCAATTACTTTGGTCCCTTCGAATTCGATTTGAGTAGCAAACTGTGCCAATTTCTCGCCAGCAGGAGTTAGATGGATTTTGCCATGATCTCTGATGACTAGAGCAAAATCTAATTCTTCTTCCAATGAGGCGATTTGTTGGGATACTGCTGGTTGAGTGATGTAGAGCTTTTGGGCAGTTTTGGTGAATGACTGATATTTAGCCAAAGTGATGAGTGTTTGATAGCGTCGATCTAGCATGATTGTTCTCCTTATAAGCTGAATTTATGTATATCAAAGAAATACTAATTTTTACTTATGATGATTCTATATTATCATCTTAATCACGGAGGAATTAGTATGTATGCAAAATTTTTTGAGAGAAGTTTCCTATATGCATTTGGGATAACACTTCTTTGTTCAATCGTGGGAACTCTGTTAGGTGGGTTGCCATATTTGACAATTATCGGTGCTTTAGTTATTTCCTTGATTCTAGGGATGATGTTTCAAGTTAGTCAGCCACTAGTTCAGAAATCTAAAGTGGGTATTGGTTTTATTTCCAATAAATTTTTACGTTTAGGAATTATTTTATTAGGATTCAAATTGAATTTGATTGATTTAGCTCATGCAGGGGTCAAAACGATTTTGTTTGCGATGTTTATTGTCAGTGGAGTAATCTTTTTGACTTATAATGTTGCCCGAAAATTTGGAGTCAGCAAACGTTTGGCAATTTTGACAGCAAGTGGAACAGGGATTTGTGGGGCAGCTGCAATCATGGGTATTTCACCCCAAATCAAAGTTTCAAAAGAGGAAGAAGAAGCTAAGCACAATGATGAAGTATTAGCTGTAGCGATAGTAGCAATATTAGGAACGGTCTTTACCTTGATAGAAATTGCTATTAAACCTTTACTACACATGTCACCAACGCAGTTTGGAGTAATGGCTGGTGGATCACTTCATGAAATTGCTCATGCGATTGCTACAGGTGGCGCCGGTGGTTCAGTCAGTTTGAGTGCCGCAATCATTACTAAGCTATCACGAGTTTTATTATTGGCACCTGCTGCTCTAGTTATCGGTATTTGGTATCAAAGACAAGAACCTGTAGTAGATGGTAGTAAAGGTAAGTTGCCCATTCCTTGGTTCATGGCAGGATTTTTGTTGGCTAGTGTAATTGGAACATTCATTCCTATGCCAACTGGTGTTTTAAATGCCCTAGTTAAATTAGCTTATATAGTATTAGGGATGGCAATGGCAGCTTTGGGGATGAGCGTGAACTTCAAGGCCTTTATCAGTAGTGGAAAGAATGCTGTATTAGCAGCCTTATCTTCTTCAGTTATTTTATTGATCTTCGCTATTGTTGTAAGTAAGAGTTTCTTTTAATTAAAAGACAATCACTGGTATAAACTGGTGGTTGTCTTTTTGTATAAAAGGGGTTTCATTTGTTTGAAATCGTGATATAGTATTAATCAATAAAGTCATGTTGTAGTTTTTTTAAAAGTTTTTTTATTTGATAATTAATAGGAAGAAACTATTCAATTAGTCAGTTTTTCAAAAGAAATTGAAAAAAATAATAAAAAGTACTTGCAACGACTTATTATTAACGGTAATATATTACCTGTTGTCACGACAGATGCAACGGCGTCAACGGATTCAAGCCTTACAGCTTATCCAAGACGTCAAAAATTATTTTAAAAAAGTGCTTGACTTGTTCTTGCATCTTCGATAAGATAA
>NZ_BJDU01000009.1 GCF_005405305.1 Companilactobacillus formosensis | reverse complement strand
ATGCGTATTCAACTTATAAGAGCGTAAAGAAAAAGAACCATACCAATTAAGGCATGATTCTTAGTAAAAGGTCTTACCAACATGATTTGACTTAGACCCTTAAAAACCTCCAAAAAAAAAGGCCCGCCTAAGCGAGTCTTTTTAAATTTTTACTAACTAATGACTAGTAAGCAACGTAGTTTACACCACTACCTGCTTGTACCCATTCGCCAGTAGCAACGTGATATACAGTAACTCCAGCAGCGTTAGTTGCCTTCTTATCTGTGTACCATGCTGAATCACCAGCTAATGCACGGTTTGAAACTGTTTCACCGTTGTCATTGTATAGCATGTAGATAAATGATGAAGGACCATCAAGTGTAACTTTACCATTCAAAGCTTGTACGTCAGTGTAAGCACCTTCTGATGAGCTTGAACCATCTGAGAATGTTACGTCATTAGCGTCAATCCATTCACCAGTAGCAACACGATATTGTTTGTCACCGTTTGAATTTGTACGAACAGCGTTTGTCTTCCAAGCAGTGTTCTTAGCCAATGCACGGTTTGAAACTGTGTCGTTGTCATCATTCTTCAATGTGTAATATGCTGAGTCACTCTTTGTTGTAACTACGCCATCAACATCTTCTGTTGTCCAGTCAGCAGCTTCTTCTGAACCAACATTGATTTGACGAATAAGAGTAAATCTCTTGTTAACAATTTTATTTTTATCAGTTGTTACAGCACCAGTTGAATCCAAACTAGCTGTTTGGAAACTTGTTGGATCTGTGTATGAACCTGTTGGTGTTGTACCATTAACTGTCAAACCATAGTTAGCAGGTGTTGTTGCATGATTTGTTAACAATGTAGCAAATGCTGAATCCTTAGCAAAAGTACCTGTAATTACTTGGTAATATGTAGTATTTTCTTTGTTAAATGTACTTACTTCAACGGGATTTGTTTGATTGTATGCATCATTATATGATGTATAGAATTGTTGACTAATTGATGGTGTAATTCCATCAGTTGCGTCTACTAATTCATCACCATTGTTATCCTTAACAGATAAGTCAGCTGAAGCAACCAACTTATAATCTGCTGCTGATGTACCATAAGTAACATTGGCAGTCTTATCATAAGTAACAGCAGCTGATGTCAAATCAGCAGTTGTATCAACTGAAGCCTTTGTAACTGTAAATGTTTCATTAATTGGTGTGGCTGCAACGCCATCTTGATCAGTGTAATTGAATTGTACTGTAATTTTAACAGCTTTTGTTGTTGAGTCTGTCAAATAGTTATCCAATTCAGTGGCACTTGATACCTTTGTGCCATTTGAAGTAACAGCAGAAACAGTTGCTGTAGCATTAGCGTCTGTCAATGCTTTATATGTAGCTTGGTTATCATTCAAAGTCTTTGGTGCAAATTGTAAGTAACCAGTGTTGAAGTCTGCAAGACTCATCTTACCAAAGTTACCAACTTTTACTAGGGCATCTTGTTGAGCTTGTGAAAGTGTTGAATTTGTGAATTGACCAGCATATGCATTCATAAGTGATTCATTTGTGTTTGTATCTGCAGCTTGAACTGTAGTTTCTGTACTTGAAACAACAGGAGCAGCAACTGGAGCAACAGCTAGAAGTGTAGCAGCAGCGATTCCTGCGTATTTAATAGATTTTTTCAATGTTAATCCTCCCCTGGACTACAAGAATTTATTATTTTTTAATTGTCGTGGGGCTATCCCACTGACAACCATTATATGAAACTCAGGCTTTAGAATCAACTCGAAATCATAAAGTGTTCATTTTTGTAACATTCTTGTATTAAATATCACAAAACTGTAACATTAATTATCAAAATTGCTAAATAAATGTCCTTGTACGACGTTCAGTTGAATCAAAAGAGCCTACTCTTATTCTAATCGAATTAAGTCGTAGGCTCAAGGTTTATCCCTTAAAAAGTTTAATAATTATGTCTAAATACTGAATAATTTTAGAATACTTTGGTTTCAGTGCGGTCAATATACTTGGCATCAAGAACTTCTTTGTAAAGTTCGACAGTATCCTTTTCAAAAAGCTTACTGGCACTGATTTTGTCCATTGCTTGGCGGACAGTGTTTTCATCAAGTCCAGCTTTGACATAATTTAATACCAAATTACGTTTCTTACCGTCAGATGTTTTGAATCTTAATTGTAGTTTCTTCATATTAGTTTCTTCCCTTCTTATTTAGATGCGTTTAGTCGGCGCTTAGTTCGTCATGCTTGATTACTTCTGATCCTAGATAGGCGTCCCCGTTTGACAATAGTTGCAAACCTTCGGCAAACATCTTGATTTGTTCTCTAGTGGGTTCTTCGATGATGTTGTTATAAGTGAAAAACTTGATTCCATTAGGATAGTCTTTGTTTGCCATGATGATTTTGATTGATGTTCTTTTCCAGCTCATTTTGAGTACCTTCTTCTTATTATTATTTGTAAGAACTTTTTGCCGGCTTAAGTAACTTACACATATAGTAACGATTGGAAGTATCCAAAACGGAAATTAATTTTGCATTTTTTTGGAACATGGTATAATTTGCCCAGTTACTTATATGGAGGAATTAAAATGAAAAAAGCATTATTACTACTTACGACTGGATTTGCACTAGTCCTAGCTGGTTGTGGTAATTCTTCATCATCGTCATCAAACAGTACTAATAACAATGACAGTAAATACAAGACGGAAATGACTAAGGGGAATTCTGCAGTTGACAATGGCAAGTATGCTAAGGCATCTGATCACTTTGAGGCTGCGACTAAATTAAAGAAGACTGACAAAGCTAAAGCTTCTGAAAAACAAGCTAATAATCTAGTTAAAGCTAAGAGCTTGATGAACCAACGCAAGTTTTCTGATGCTAAGAAGGTTTTGAACAAGGTCATCGACCAAGACAGTGGCAACAAGAAGATGACTTCTTATGCTAAGAAACTCAAGAAACAAGTTATTAAGATTCAAAAGAACCGTAATAACTACAAATTAGATATCAAGAATGCTAAGGCTATGATCAAGGCTGGTAACGGCGACCAAGCTAAATCATTACTAGAACAAGTTACTAAGGCTAAAGGTATCAAGGGTAAGTATTATTCAGACCTTTATACTCAAGCTAAGACTTTGTTAGACTCAGTTCCTGAAACAACAACTAAGACTGACGACACTACAACTGATACTAATAATAGTAGTGATGATTCAACTGCTAATACAGATACAACTACTTCATCATCTGATGACGACCAAAGCAACAATCCTGCTGCTAAGGGTGACTTCGATGTTGAAAAGCGTGAAGTTGGTGGTAAGGAAATCACTGATCAAGATATCGCTAATGCTAGACAACAATTGACTGACCAAGGTGTTAAGACTGTTGGTGCTTGGAGTGACAATGATATCATCCGTGCTATCAAGAATGCCCATGCTGATGGACGTACTACTATTCAACCTTCAGATGCTAAGGTTAGATAATTAGATATTTAAAAACCATGACTTCTATTTTGAGGTCATGGTTTTTTGGTGTCATTTAAAAATGGAAGTATACTTCCATTTTTACTGTTTTTTCCTGTATTCAAAATATGATTTACGAATTTTTTTAAGTCATTTTAGAAATCCACGTTATAATACTTAGGTTAGATTTTTTTAAGGAGGGACTAATGACAACAAAACTACAGAAATACAAGCATCGTGCGGTTTTGATTGGTTGTGTGATTATTTTGGCACTAGCCTTTCTCATCCCTCAAATGTATCGTAACGCCCACTCTGCTCCTTATTGTTACTCTTCAGGAACGCAGATCACTTTGCAAAATAAAGATACGCATAAATTAAATGATTATCAAAAACAACAATTTACGAAAATGGTCAAATTAGCGATTGATAAAAAGGACGGCCCGTTTGACTGGTCCACTTACCAAACAGTTTCTCTAGAAGTCTATAAGATGAAGAAACCGTCTGTTTATGGAATTATTTATAAGATCAAACCACGTTTCCATCAAGAAAACACCATCACTAATTCTGTCATCATCAAACTCTCCGACCGTGATTTAAAGACTTATCACAAATTTTCGATTCTCGGATATTCTTCTGATTTCTCAAATTATCTAAATTAATTTCTAAAGAATTAGTAACGTTTATCTTAACTGTTTTTAAAATAGGTTGTAAAAAATCGAATTGCATTATAGTTTTACTATGAACCGCAAAATAAATGTAGGAGGTTAAACGATGAAAAAGAACACAGCTTTAATTGGTTCGGCGTTAGCTTTGTTAATCGCTCCAAGTGTCCTGTCTAATTTGTCACCTCAAACCGTAAAGGCATCAGTCCCTGATCAAGTTGATCTTGTGGGAACTGTCAACGGTAGCGGTGTTTTAGTTGATGACCAAGGACAAGCTATTACTAGTACTTTCTTGCCTAACAATAGTTCCTGGAAATTGGGCAGCACTAAATATTTGAATGGCGTACTTTATTATCAAGTTGCCACTAATGAATGGATTGCTGCAAGTAGTCTAAACGTTTCTCAAACTCAAGCTCAAGCACCAACGCAGACAGCTGCCCCATTTACTACTAGTGGACAAATTGCGACTGCTAAATGGAACAGTGCTGTTATTAACAGTCAAGGCGTAAAAACTGGTGTAACTTTGCCAGCTGGTAGCACTTGGAATACTGGTACGACTATTATGATCAATGGAATTTCTTACGTCCAAATTGCGACTGACGAATACGTTGCTGTCAGTGATGTTTCGATTAGTTCTGCTACTCAAAATCAAAATACTGATAATCAACAAGTCATCGGAACTGTTGTTAATGGTCCGGCCGATGTTTATGATACTTCGATGGATTCTTTCTCTAGTCGTCAATTGCAAGATGGCTCTTCTTGGAAAGTCAACCAGATGGTACAAAACAAGTACGGTCATACTTTCTATCAAGTTTCTAACAACGAATGGACACAAAGTACTAATATGCAATTAAACGATGCTGGCCAACAAAAAGACGTAACTAGCGAACCAGAATTTGCAACATCAGTTACACAATAATCAGGATTTGTTATATTTATATTTTTATATTTCACAATTTCTTCACATTTAGTGTTTATTATAGTAATTGGTAAACAAGAATACTTACATTTACTATAATGAGAAATTTAATAAACAAACTAATATAACCACCCTCCCTGATATTTATGAAGTCTCCTATATATAGGAGACTTTTTTGTTTTGTCCACATAATTTTCCTTTGGACTTCCGGAAATAACATCTTATAATTAATTTGATAAGGGGTGTGGGATATGACTGTGGAAAAAGAATTACATCAAATAACTAAAAAAATCGATGATTTCAATGACGAAACGAAACTCAATTTGAAATTACACGTTGAACACGAAGCTAGCATGCATCGCAAGGTTTTATTAAATGGTTTATTTTACGGCGCTATTCATGAAGGAATTCAAGCAATTGTTGATGAAAGAATGAATGAATTCACGAAGAACACCGATCTCAAGCCACAAGAATTATACGTTTATTTGAAGGAGCAGATCACTGCACATCCCACTTTGTCCAAACGTCAATTGCACTATTTAGCATATGATCATCTAGAGCATATTACCGACAATCGATTTCTTAAAAAAATCTACAAAACGATGAAAAAGAGGATGAGATAATGGGGAAAATCAATAATAATCGCTTAACGAGAATTTTTACTAAATTTACTTCCAAACAAATAACTAATTTTGTTTCCAGCAAGGAATTTAAGAAGCGTGTGATGGATTTCATCTTCAATGCTGTTGATGATGTGGTGACGATTGTTTACGATGAAGCGCACAAAAAATAAGGAAGATTTTTAATAGAATCTCCCTTATTTTATATTCATGTTATATATCGAATTTCTCTAAAAAAATGCACAAAAAAATCCTCTAGATTTCTTATCTCAGAATCTAGAGGAAAATTAAAGACTTATTATTTTTTAAGGTTTTTCTCGACCCAGTCACGGACGTCAGCATCCTTCATATCAAGGAATGGTTTCTCCGCTTCTTCGGTCTTAACAGTGTCGTGATTGTTGTTCTCCATGAAATAATCCCAGATTGCGTCACGAACAACTGTCTTATCATCGCTCCAGTCGAAAGCCTCACTCATCTTTAGGTTCAATACTTCTGGTTCTTTTGCAATGGCTGCATCAGCCATCTTTGATGGATCTACTTCTGCCATATTTCAACAACCTCCTTAGTTACAAGTTCATTATAGTGCTAATTCGAAAAAGTGACACACTAATTGCCCATATTTTTTTACTATTTATTTAATTGGCATAATTTTTATACTAATAAGAGTTGATACAACTTACTTTTATAAATAAATTGTACCTTTTATACAAAATGTACAACAAATTCAATTGATTTTTGAGTTTTCATATGTCCATATCCATGCTACAATAGTTCTTGTATAAAATTATTCCGGGAGTTCTTACTCCTTAGTCGACAGTTTTCTCCTTACAAGACCTAACTGACGACGCGCTTAAAACCGCCTTGTGGAAATTGGCGGTTTTTTGTTTGCGCTTATTTATCTAAAAATAAAGATACAATAAATTTCTGAATTCAGAAATTTATTGTATCTTTTATTTTGTCTTATTTATTTTTTTCAGCATCATGCTTCTTGCCTAGAGTTGAATGGTGCATCCCATAAGCAAAGTAGATAACTAATCCGATAGCGAACCAGATTCCAGCGTAGAGTTTAGCTTGAATATCTAGTCCCCAGAAAATTACTAGTGAACCAATAAATCCTAGAGCTGGTAGCACTGGATAAAATGGCACTTTGAAGTCTGGCATGGCGATGTCTTTTCCTTCACGTTTTCTCAATGGATAAATTCCCAATGATACGAACATGAACGCAATCAACGTTCCGGCTGAGATCAATTGAGCCAAGAAAGCGAATGGACAAAAGGCACCGATTAAGATACCAACGACTGATAGAACTAATAGTGCGTGATTAGGAAGGTTTTTGTCGTTTAACTTACCTAACCAACTTGGTAACATTCCATCACGTCCGAATGAGTAAACTAGTCTTGAACCAGCTAACATCATTCCAATCAAAGCGGTAAACATCCCGATAACAGCAACGGCTTGGATAACACTGGCAACGATTGGATGACCGGCATGTCTTAAGGCCCAACCAACAGGTTCAGCGTTATTAGCGTAATCAGAGTACTTGAACATTCCAACTAGAACTAAAGCAACAGCAACGAACAAAACAACGGCAATCAATAATGATCCTAAGATTCCTCGTGGCATTGTCTTACCAGGATTTTTAGCTTCGGCAGAGTTTGCGGCGATTGAATCAAATCCGATATATGATAGGAAGATCATCGAAACACCGGCGTAGATTCCTTGCCAACCACCAAAGGCAGTTCCGTCAGCGTTCAAGCGATATTTGGGTATGAATGGGAAATAATTTTCCACATGAATGGCAGTTAAACCAACGATGATAAATGTTAAAACAGCTAAGACTTTTAAGACAACTAAAACATTTTCAACTTTAGCGGCACCACCAGCACCACGAGAAATCAACCATGCGACTGCGGCAATAACGACGACGGCAACGATATCAACAATTCCACCGTTATTACCAAAGGTATTGGCAATCGCATTCGGGAAGTGGATTCCTAATGGTTCCAACAGCCCCCGGAAGTTGGCGGACAACCCCGAACCAACGAAGGCTAAAGCGATAAAGTATTCAGCCAACAGGGCCCAACCAGCGACCCAACCGAAGAACTCACCGAACATAACATTGATCCACGAATACGCAGATCCGGCAAACGGCATTGCGGCAGCCATCTCCGCATAAGCAAAGGCGACCAATCCGGCAACGATAGCAGCGGCGATAAATGAAAAGACCACTGATGGTCCGGTATGTTGTGCGGCAACGACCCCTGGCAAAGTAAAGATTGATGTTGAAACGATTGTCCCGACACCCAAAGCCAAGAAATCCTTAACTGTTAAAACTCGAACTAAATGTGAATCTTTATCCTCATAAATACTCGGATCTTCTTTTAAGGTTAAACGTTTAAAAAAATCACTCATAAAAAATACACTCCTCTTGATTACCAACCAATTTTTTCGTTACTTGGAATAATTACTTGATTATTTTCTGCGGCCGCAAATGCATCATCCAACACATTCAACGCCTTATCCAACTCGTCGTGAGTGATGACCAAAGGTGGTTGAAATCTCAAAATATTACCTTTCAGCGTAATCATAACAACTCCGTGTTGAAATGCATAATAAATAACTTTGTTGGCAAAATCAGGATCAGGAGTCTTTGTCTGACGGTCCTTAACTAATTCGATTCCTCCATCTAAACCATACATTCGTACATCGCCAATTTCTGGATAGTGCTTTTGCATTTCCAAAAATCTCTCTTCGGCGTATGCCCCTTCGACGTTGGATCTGTCCATCAACTGTTCTTCTTCCAAGACGTCCAAGGTTGCCATTGAAGCGGCACAACAGATTGGGTTTCCAGCGGTAGTAAAGACATGTGCTGGTGAATCAAGACTCTGCATGATTTCCTTTTTCCCAATCGTGGCACTCAAAGGCATCCCTGAAGCTAGTGACTTACCTACGGACATCAAGTCGGGTTCGATATCCTTAAATTGTTGGTAGCTCCACATTTTACCCGTGCGACCCATTCCTTGATTAATCTCATCGACGGCAAACAAAATTCCGTTTTGGTGACAAAAATCATAAACTAGCTGCATGAATTCTTCGGGGGCTTTTCTAATCCCACCATCGCCTTGAATTGGTTCAATCAAGACACAGGCTACTTCATCAGCTGGTAGGAAGCTTTCAAAAGGCTGCTTGAATTCATCGAAATATCTCAAAGCTACGTCATGTTCCGTCTCATTCTCATATCGTCGATACAAGTCTGGATACGGTACGTGTACTACTCCGGGAAGTAATGGACCCATCTTGCGAGCCATATTCAAACTAACTCCAGAAAGTGTCATCGAGCCATAAGTTGATCCATGATATGAATCCATGAAGGAAACAATATAAGGACGACCCGTGTAAGCTCTGGCAAATTTGATGATAGCGTCATTGGCTTCGGAACCAGAATTGGAAAAAGCCACTTGTTTCTCAGCTCCAGGAACTAATTTAGCTAGACGTTCAGCTAATTGTTGTCCAGGACGGTGATGAAAATAGGCAGGTGTGTAATGAATCAGTTTCTCGGCCTGCTCTTGAATTGCTTGCACGACTTTTTCATTCGTATGACCAACGTTAATGGCTGAAGCACTTGCCAACAAGTCGATATACTCATTTCCATCTGCATCGACTAAAGTTGCATCGTGTGCGGATTCGATGACGAGGTCATAATAATTGATTCGTGAAGATTTGGCGTAGTACTTATTCTCTTGCACAATCAATCGATGGTCCACCTCGTGATCATGATCTACTTTTTGCGTTGTCATAATGACACCCCCTATTAATTTTTATTGGTTGAAATATTGCTATTTTAATTGTTTTTTAATATACTTGCAAGATTTTTATTAAAGTTTTCTCTTACAGAATCAAGGAAAGATGTGCGATTACTGTGGTTATAGGGATTATGAAACATTATTATTTATTAAAAAATTTTTAATTTATAAGAAGTTGCTAATAATTAATTTAGGCACTACTATGATGGCGGAGGCAGTAATGATGATTACAGAGGATAATGAATTGTTAGATTACTTGTCAAAATTTTACGGAATATCAATCGACGAATTAACTCAAAAGTACACGATGTCGCAATTGGAAGATGCTTATAACGAAATCGAGCACAAGACCAAATATCAAAAACATTTAGATAATAAAAAAGAATTCCCAACCAAGTATGTGATTAAGGAATTCAGTCCGCTTTAGAAAGTCATCAAAAAATCCAACCAAGATTAATTTCTCGGTTGGATTTTTTTAGTCTTCTCTACCAAATATGGGTTTTATAAATTCCTGAACATTAGTATACGGTTGGCTATTGACCATATCATTATTACTTCTATATAGATTTTTTCCATTTGCAACAGCAATTTTTACTTTATCCTCCAAAAATGGGCCGTATTCACTACCCTTGAAATGATCATATGTATTTCTTCCCAAATTAAAGTGCTTACTATCAGCAAGTTTTCTGTTTAATTCTTTTTTGGTAAAAATTCTACTTACTGGTTCAAAATGCATGAGAATCCATATCTCAAAATTTATATTTGAAAAAATAATTTGTATATTTTTCTTCCTTGCCATCGACATACTCTGCTGGATATCATTCTTAGTTAGATCATCACAATCAAATACTACGTATACATCATCTAAATCTGGAATAGAATATCTCTGTGCTGTTGCCGCCGTAATTATTGAAATGCCCTTTTTCCCTTTTAATTGTTTTATATTCAGTTTATGGGCACCAACATTGGATTTTCCATATTTTCTCTGAAGCATTTTAAAATACTGTAATTCTGATGCTCCTTCACAAAATATTCCAATTATTTTCTGCTCAGGTAAATTCTTGCTAGTTCTTCTAAAAAGCCTTGCCTTTCTTGACTTCGCCATCTTGAATTTCTCCACAATCGGATTGTATCTGGGTCAAAGCCTCCAACATCTCATCAGAGTCAATAATCGGAGTTGCCCCAAATCTTCCTTGAATGTAGCGTTTCATATAACTAATTCCACTGCGAGTAGTATTTTTAGTATCTTTGAAATCAAAAATTGAAATTAAATTACTCTTTCCTTGAAAGTCTTTTTGAACTAAGTATATTTGATCAACTCTGACATCCGAATCTAGAAGTTGTAATTCATGAGTAGTAATAATGAATTGATTTTGATTAGCCTGGGAATTAAAAATTTTGACCATTGCTTGAGACAACTCCAAATGAAGTGAATCATCAAATTCATCAAACAAGATAGTTTTTCCATTATTATTTAACTCGGCATTCAAAAAAGCCAAAGCTATCATAAAGATTTTTTGAGTTCCACGGGATTCCTCTTCTAATCGAAATTTCTTTGTTCCAATTACATCACCATTATTATCATAAATTTTATGTTTAGTATAAATACGATTAACCTGTTTAGTTCTAGTTTTTGGTTTTTCAATCGCATCAAGAAAGTAAAAATATGACAGTGGCTCTTCAATAACTTCCAAACCATTTATATTAAAGTCGGCAAAATGAAGAAACTTCAAAAATTGATTATTTAATTTAGGAGTCTTCAATATTTCTGCCATTTGGCTAATATGATCACTCTCTGTAAAATCCCCAACAAAAACCAAATCTTCAGAAAACCACTTAAAAACATCGATTGCATATTTATCATTATTGAGCTGAGCATCAAAGATAAATAATCTATTCTCATTGGTTCTATTTTCAACGTCAGAAAAATTAGCTATTTTAACATCAAATTTTTGATTTTCTCGTGAAAAATATATTTTCCAATTATTTTTATTAAGAACCGCCAACGTTTCTCGTGTGATTTTAGTTTTATTAAACGCAAAGGAGTATTTGTATATATTTACTCCCCTTTTAAAAATTACTTCAAAAAAGACATCTTTCTTCTGCGATTTATCATCTAATTTAAAATTATTTGCGATTAATTTTTCGTTAACTGTTTGCGGTGGTTGTGTAACCATAGTTTGCATCAATTTGAGACCATCTAAAAGATTTGATTTCCCAGATCCATTCGGCCCAAAGATAAGTAAATTCTTTAGTAAGGAAATTTTTCCTATGGAAATAGTATTACTTTCTCTGAACTTACTAAGTCGCTCACCGGTTTCTAATGATAGAGTTGTCTCATCTTTAAAAGATTTAAAATTCTTCATTGTAAAGTCTATCAGCATAGTTAAAATCCCTTTCTGATTTTTTCTAATTGTATCATCAGATAGCATTTTTTTGCTACCACAATGTTTTTTAACTTAGATAATCGCCTTTTATGTTTATAAATTACGTATTATTGTAAATAAAAAATCCAGCCAAGATTAATTTCTTAGCTGGATTTTTTTATTCTACAGTACAGAAGCCATTCTCTTTAATATAATCTATAGAAATTCTTTAATAATTTCACTAAGTCTATTAATTTCTGTTCCTGACAGGGAAGCTAATCTCTCTCCTTCTATTCGGTTTTTTGGATCAACAGATCTAATATGTTGCAACAAAATAGTTCCGTTAACTAGGTCCTTCTTTATATCGACGAATAATGGTGATTCGACATACCTTTTTTGAAAATATTTTTTAGATGAACTAATTGGTACAACAATAACAGTATTAAAGACATGATTATAATTATTATTACTAATAATAAGATATGGTCGCTTCTTCTGTATTTCAGTACCTTTGCTAGGATTTAAATTAAAATAAAAGATATCTCCTTGAAGATATTTCATTAATCAAAATCCTCCATTTCAATATCTTCTCCCCAATCAATTTCAGGGGTTGAAATGCTACCATACTTTTTCCTTACTTTTTTTGCTACATTATAAATTGATAGCCAAAATGAAGAAAAAAAACAAATCACCACCTATTTTTTAAAAATACGTATTGATTTGTATATTATTATTTAGTTTACTCTAGTTTTCTATTGACTAATGGTAGAAAAAATATATTAAATAATGGCTTGGAACAAGCCTTAGTAAAATAGTTCTAGACCCTACCGACTGGTTGAAATACTAGTTGGCAAGTGTGGAATGTTCCTAGAAGCTTGGTACTTTAGTGCTAATGTAGTTCACACCATTAGCTACATCATTCACAATCTAATAGAAAATCTTATAAAATCTGAATCAGAAAAAATATTGTAAGTGATAACATAAAATTATTGATTAAATATAAATTTTATGCTCAGGGGGTTTCATTTTGAAAAATATAGCAAAAGTTATATCAAAGATAAATCATAAATTATTAGTCACCGCCGTTTGTGTATCAACCTTAGGAGCTCAATTTGCTCAAATCACTAATGTTAAAGCTGATACTTCAATAGACCCCGCTCCACAAGAGCAATCTTCAAACGAAAATACAGAAGTTGAAACTGAAACGCCTAAAACTTCTACTGAGGACAATCTTGATTCAGATAAAGGTGACTTCTGGCGATGCTGAAGATAATGAATCAGAAACTCAAAATCCTGTTGATTCTGATAAAGATGCAGATGCTACAACTGAATTAGACAAAGGTGAATCATCATCAAAAGAAGGTGCACCTATTATCAATGACTATCCAGATTCAGGTGTCTCCTCATACAATAATGTAAATAATACTAGATTCTCTGTATACACTACTGCTAAAGTTCAAGTAACTAACGAAAATGGTACTGATTCAACACCAACAAATGCAAATATCGATGCTGGAGCTGATATCATTGACAATCCTAACAATCAATATGAAATTATTTTTACTGTTGAAAATAATGAGGGAACTAATGGAGAAGATACTAAACCTTCTCTTCTATTACCTAGATACTACGAAAATGATTCTTCAACAACTCACATCGTATTAGATCCTGATAAATATGATGAAGCAGTATTATTGAAAAATGCCGGGTTACCAGAAGATACCGTTGTACAATATGGTACAGGATTATCAAGTGATCTTAGTTATGATATGAGAACTTTATCTAGTTGGGCTAAATTTGGGGGAGGCCTGGACCTTTCACAAGTAACCCATATTTATATTGATAATTCAGTTGCTGCTGGTGGAATCCCCATTCCCGACGGATTACATACACTTATCTTTCCTTTAAAGGTCCTAGAAAATGATCCAATAAATGACAGCGGAATAGCAATAGTTGGTACAGGTGATAAGAGTAATGTCTGGGGAACTAGAAAAGTAACTTTCCATATCGTCAATGCCCCAGAACCCGAAGAACCAGAAGTTGATCCTAATAAGGATGACAATAAAACCCCTGATAAGGACGATAACAATACTCATCCAACGACTGAAGTTGAATCCGATAATACTGATGACAACAACGATGAGGAAAAGGACACTGATCCCGAAACAACACCAGAAGATAATGAAGAAAAACCAGTTGTTTCCCCAAATGAACCTATTGTAAACGAAAATCCTTCAGAATCTAAAGATACGGACAATCAAAGTAACAGCCTAACTAAACAAAATGATTCGCCAATTTATCAAATCAATCCAGTGCAATCAAATAGAAGCACCCTTCAAGGATACACAATGAATAAAATCTCTGAGCAAAGTACAAGTTCTCTTCAAAATACAAAATCAGAATTACTACCTCAAGCTGGTAATGAAAATAATAGTAAAATCCAGCTGATGGGAATAGCAATCCTTACTATGGTTGCAGGAATCTTTGGAATTGATTTGAAAAAGAAATATCAAAATTCCTTATAATATCAAAAAATCCAACCAAGACTAATTTCTCGGTTGGATTTTTTGATTCTATATTTTAAATTAATTCCAAATTTGCCAAATAATCTGTTCTTCCATTTACTATTCTGAGAACATGTACTTCTTCGTTATTTTCATAAACACTATAAAACTGTAGGTAATCCTCACATACAAGAAATCTAAAATTATTTTCAAACCATGTATACTTTTCCAGCTTTATTCCCATATTTGGATTTTCTTCTAATAAATCAATTTGATGATCCATTCTCTCTAATAAACTATTAATGTATTTTTCACTATATCCATTAACTCTTAAATTCTGTTCTAACATCATATAGTCAAATTCATATCCCTTGGATATCTTAACCTTATACATTACGATTGTGATTCTTTCTGAATTCTTTTAATGAGATGCCATCAAAGGAATTGTCTTCACGAGTTAATTCTTTTACCAATCTCATTTCAGATTGCAGCTTATTCCATTCTTTTGAATCAATCAAAGTTCCTACCTCATTTCCATTTTTTGTGAAAATAATGGGATGTCCTGGTTTTAACTCATTAAATATTTTTGTATAGTTTCTCAAAGATGAAAGTGGTTTTACTTCAGACATGTCATTAACCTCCTCTTAATCAATTTTAATATATAATAGCATTTACGCTGCAAATTTACAGCAGAAATACCGTAATAAATATATTTCAATTAAGTTAATTGCTGGAATATTCCCATCATTAAAATGCGAGCCAAAAAAACGAATCAATACTTACGTTCAAAAACTACGTATTGATTCGTATATTATTATTCATATTTAATTTTTTCTTTTAGATTGAAGTATACCAACATTATCCTACAAGAATGAGCGCAAAATTTCTTTCATTGGTGGCAATTCTGGCAAACTCTTCTTATCAATCACGTGTCCCAAGCCAAATTTAGCATAACCATGAGCTTCATCCATCATGATCTTACCAGGAAGTGGGGCTTCGTCTGTTACGGCTACATCCAATAAAACTGGCTTGTCAGGACGACGATACTTCTTAATTGCGTCTGCAAATTCTTCATCAGTTGTGATTCTTTCACCAATTCCGCCACAAGCTTCTGCGACTTTGGCAAAATCAATTTCTGGCAAACTGATTCCGTAATTTTGTTGACCGGCAGATTGTTGTTCGTATTCGATGAAGGCTAACAATTTGTTATTCAAAACGATATACAACATTGGCAAATTATATCTGACTGCAGTAGCGAAGTCTTGCATGACCATGGCTGTGGCACCATCGCCGGCTACTGCATAAACGGGACGGTCTGGGAAGTCATTTTTAGCAGCAATTGCACCTGGTAAAGCACATCCCATCGTACCTAACCATGCTGAAATTGTGTACTTTTGACTAGACTTGGCAGTTAGGAATCGAGCCCCAAAAGCAGTTGAAGTTCCGACATCAATTGACCAAATCGTATCGCTAGGAGCATTCTTACTGAGGTTGTGGAACATCAATGATGGCAAGACACCAGTGTGCTTCTTCGTATAAACATCGTGCATCCAACTGTTCCATTGACCGATTTTGGCAACAGCTTCATCCAAAAATGGACGTTCTTTGACTGGTTCGCCTAATTCATTCAAACGACTAATAGCTTCTTTAGCATCAGCTTGAATAGCGATATTGACGTGACGACGTTTGCCCAATCTGTCCGCATTAGTATCGATTTGGATGGCATCGACCTTCTTATTCAAATAAGGTGCGTAAGGATAATCAGTTCCCAACATGATAACGAGATCAGCTTTTTGCATCATTTCAAAGGCTGGCTTAGTTCCTAACTTACCTAATTGTCCCAAGTTATAAGGATAGTCATCATCCACTAATCCCTTGGCCGGCATGGTTAAAATAATTGGGATCTTATATTTTTCGATAAATTCTTTCGTTTCTTTCTTAGCATCTTTAATTCCGACACCAGCTAAAACGATAGGATTGGAGTGAATCTTAATCATTTCGAGAGCTTTTTTGATTTGAGTATCGTCGACTTTGTAATTTTCCATTTGGAAATTATCGACATTAGGTGTGAAATTGTCTTTAATCATGTGATCAGGGATGTCATCAGGAATCGTTAATACAGCGACACCTTTTTTGGCGATAGCGGTTCTGATAGCTTCATCCATAATTCTTGGTAATGATTGTGGATCCATGATGATTTTGTTGTAGACAGCCACATCATCGAACAAAACGTGCGTATCGACTTCTTGAAAGAAATCAGTATTGAGTAATTTAGATTGAACTTGACCCAAAATTGCTAAAACTGGAGCGTGATCCATTTTGGCATCGTAAAGTCCATTTAGTAGGTGAATTGCCCCAGGGCCACCGATAGAAAGACAGACTCCGAGTTTTCCAGTTAATTTAGCATGAGCGGCAGCGGACAAGGCAGCGACCTCTTCATGCAAAACATGTGTGAATTTAATTTTATCTTGGGCTCGATATAAAGCATCAATGGTTGTATCAACAGAATCCCCGGGTAAACCATAGATGTTATCGACACCCCACTTTGCTAAAACATCAACCATTTTATCAGATGCACGAACACTCATTATAAGTTCCTCCTAATATCTATTAACTCTAAATTACCACATTGGTTTCACAATTAAAGTAAAATGCTCATTGCCGTCAGATTAGTCTGTTTATAAATTTATCAATAAGCTTGTGAAACATATTTCTATGAACAACTCTATTTTAAAACTTTTCTGGTATCATGTATTTAGAGAGTTTTTTAGGGGGAGTATAAAAATGGTTAGACAGTTCCAACTTTATCGTTGGTTACGGTTTATTTTTTTGTTGGTGGCGGGAATTTTGATCGTCATTGCACCAATTAAAAGTTTCAATATTATTATTTACATCGTTTCTAGCTACATTGCTATTTATGGAATTCTTTCTATTATTGATGGTTTGAGTATCCGCAAAACTACGGGTGAAAATAATATTGCTATCGGTTTGGGCGTTGGAGCGTTGTTTTTAGCTTTAGGCGTCTTATTGTTTGCCCGCTATTTCGTACCATTGGTACCGCCGGTTTTAGGAATTATTCTATTAGTCAACGGCATCAACCAATTTCGGGATTCGCATGAAATGACAAAAAGAGTTCAGATAACACCCTACTTGGACTATTTTTATTCAGCCCTATTGATGATTGCAGGAATCGTGTTTATTCTGAACCCTTCGAAAACTATTATTTTTATATATCAATTATTTGGCGTCAGCTTAATTGTCTTAGCCTTTTTTGAAATTATTAACTCCAGAATCTATCACAATTAGATCTGGATTTTTTTTAATGTTATTGTACTCAAACTGTTACTGATGGCACTCTGATCGTAATGAGTCGTAGCTTGCCAAGTTTGAACATTTTCGCCTACTCGAACAGAAATCGCTTCCACAACGAGTTTTCCCAGTTTAAGTGTGTTTAAATTATGTAAGGACACACTCAAGACAGCAGCAGAACTGCCATCTTCAACATTCAAGTTTGCTCCAATGCTAGCAGCAGTTTCAGACAGCATGGCATTGATCACACCCGTCTTATTATTTTCCATTTGTAAGTGTTCTTCGGTCAAATCCAGCTGTAAAACCACTTTGTGTCTACCTTGTTCGACTACCTCTATACCTAAATCATTTAGCAAACTCATTTTATACCTCAATTTTTTTCAGAAATTAGTTAATTTTTATTGTTTTTATGTTTTACAATCAAATCATATATAAGCGTATCAAATTTTTAAAGGAAAAGAGGTCATATTTTGGAAAATTGGTTAGTTAAACGTGCCAAACTTGATCCTGATAAAATTGCTTTAATTTTAGAACACGCAGATTTCACTTTTGGCGAACTTAATTCAACTGTCCAAGCTTTTGCCGGCAAATTATATACTAGCGGTATTCGGAAAAATGACCCCGTAGCTTTATTTTCCGATAATTGCTTTAATGGCTACGTTGCCATTTTAGCACTTCAACAACTAGGGGCACGAACAATATTCCTTGATACCGAATTACCGTTAGAAACATTGCAATATCAAGTCAATGATTGCCAACCCAAAACCATCTTGATCAGCGATTCAGCACACACTGACGAAATCGTAAAAGTTGACTGGGATAAAATTTTTATGTCAGAGGTTTTGAGCATGAATGGCAATTTGGATTATCAACCTGTTTCAGAATACCCCACTGAAGAAATTGCTTCGGTATTCTATACACCAAGTGCTGATAGAAATGACACTGGTGTAATGTTGACCTATGGCAATTATTTTTACTCCGCTATGGGAACCAGTCTGAACCTAGGCATCAATAAACAGGATATTTGGGTCTTGTCGTTACCAACCTTCAATATTCCGGGTTTCTCAATTATCATGCGATCGTTGATTTACGGCATTAGTGTTTATTTAATCGACGGTTTCGATATTGATTTGATCAACAAAATCTTAATCAATGAACGTGCCACGATTATTTCTCTGACACCACCACTATTACGAGAATTACTCAACGGACTACCTCGAGGTGAAAGATACAACGACCATTTTCGTTGCGTATTTTTGGGAACTGGTCTGATTGACAGTTGGACAGTCCTTCGTTGCAACATGTTGGATATTCCTGTCTTACAAACATATGGTATGACAGAAACGACTGCAAATATTTCAGCTCTAAATTTCAATGATGCAGAAATCAAATCTGGTTCTTGCGGTCAACCCTTCTTCACAACGCAAATTCGCATTACCAATATTAATCAAGATAATGTCGGTTGTATTGAAGTTAAATCTCCGACAGTGGCGTTAGGTTATTTAAACAAAGATGAACTGTTTCAGTCCCGTTTTACTAAAGATGGCTTTTTCAAGACCGGTGATGTTGGATATTTAGACGAGGACAACTTCTTGTATCTCAAAGGACGTCAAGCTGATCTTATCTACATTGCAGACAAAATCGTCTACCCTGAAGAGGTGGAAAATGTCTTTCGCAGCGTTAATGGCATTAAGGATATTTGTGTCGTTGGCACTAAGTCACGTGCCGGGAAAAATGTCCCTATCGCCTACCTAACTTTGCGTGACAATGCGTTTTTAACTAGTGCCAATCTCGCTGACTTTGGCAAACATAATCTGTTAAATTATCAAGTTCCGATGGAATATCGCCAAATTGACGAGTTTCCACGTGCTACAAATGGGAAAATACTTCGTAATCGGTTGGCTGATTTGGAGTATAAAGTTATATAGATGTTTATTTCCGTCCTCCATAGCAAAGAAAATTTGGCTGGAACAATGTGGGCACGACTTGGAGCCTTTGCTAAGACCAAAACCGGGCAAAGTCTTCAAGCTCGGCCTTTCACTAGGCAATAAATTGCCAAGAGAAATTTCACATTTGAGCCAATTTTCTTTGCTATTCCGGACTAGATGGTGATTTCTATCTTTATATAAGTAACTTCAGAAAATTAATAGAAGATATTATTAGAATTGCAGTATATTGCTGTAGTTTTAGTAGTATCTTCTTTTTTTAAATAATGCTACAAAGGAATAGAGTAGTTATTCAAAAAGCATGTGTCTAATTCTATCCCAATCCTAATAATTCATAACTAATCCTAATTCCATCATAAAAGGCTTTTTCAGTTAAATTCTCATTGAAATCGTGATTGTGCTCATCGTAATTGGCATATGGAATTGTAAAAACTGGGACGTGTAAATTATCTTTCCAAACGTAATTAGGAACGCCACCGGGCATCACTGGTTCGATATAAGCTTTGCCGGTTGCTTTGACGATCGCTTGTTGAATTTTTTCGATTTCTTTTGGATCAGCTTCTGTATGTTCTGGTGGGATGTTTCCTAAATATTTGAGTTGTATATCACCAGTTTTAATTTCTTTAACAAAAACTTCTTCCAAATCTTGCTTAATAGCAGCAATCGATTGTTTTCCAACTAGTCGACAATCGACCTTTAAACTAGCTTGATGCGGAATGATAGTTTTGACTCCTTTTTCCATGTAGCCTGATTTGACGCTGAAGAAATTGAAGGTGGGCTCAAACATTAATTTTTCATAGTAAGTTTCTTTGTCGAAGTTTAGGTGCTTAATCCCAGATTGTTGCAAGATCAACTCTTTATCGTATGGCAATTGTTGAATCCAATTTTTCTCTTGTTCAGTTGGTTTCTCCACACCTTCGTAAAAATGCGGTAATTTAACGATTCCAGTTTTAATATCGTAAATCTTATCCAAATATTTCAACAACTGCACGAATGGATTATCCATAATATTACCCAAGTTTCCCGAGTGATTATCGTGACTGCCAGTTGTCGTTGATAACTCGAAAGCGAACACGCCACGATTACCCAATCTCAATACGTGAGTGCCATCAGCATTGAACGCTCCATCCATGACAAAGACTTGATCGACTTGTTTCAATTTAGTCGTAGCAATTTTTTTGACTGTTGGTTCTAGGTTGATGCTGCCTTGTTCCTCCTCGCCTTCGATAAACAGCGTGATATTGAAAGGAAATTCGTGATGGATTTGTAAATAAGTGTACATCCCTAAAATTTGAGCCAACAACTGTCCTTTATTGTCACCAACTCCACGAGCATAAAAATGACCATCTCGTTTGCTTAAATCAAAAGGATCTGAATCCCAATAAATCGAATCTCCTGGTGTCATGACGTCATAGTGACCGTAAAACAAGACATCCTTATTTTCTTTACCAGAAATATTAGCCAAAATAACTGGATTGCCAGCTGTGGGAACGATTTCGACCTCTGCACCTAATAGTTTCGTTAACAAATTACGCAAAAACTGAACTGTTTCGTCAATTCCTTCTCCAGTTGCACTGATACTTTTCAAAGCAATCAATTTCTTCAATATTTTTTCAAAATTATCCTTGTGTTCAGCAATAAATCTATCTCTTACATCCATCGAATCACTCCTTTTTATTAGTGTAATGATATTCCAACAGTTATTTTTTGTTAAATCAAATTGCACATTTTGAAGAATTGCAGTAGCATATATTCGTTAGTCATCTAACGAATTACAGAAAGGAAAGCACATGTCAAAAAAATATACCAATATGTTGCTGAAGATTGCTACCAATCATATCACTAAGAATTTTGATAATTTTGCCAAAAACTACGATATGACTTGGATGCAAATGTCAGTTATTGATTATTTGAGTCGCAACGGTGATAAAGAAATCTTTCAACGTGACATCGAGACTGAATTCTTTATTCAACGTTCGACCACAACTGTTTTATTACAGCGGATGGAAAAAAAGGATTTGATTTATCGTCAACCTTCTAAAAAAGATGCTCGTCAAAGATCAGTTTTCCTAACTGACAAAGCCCATGCGCTCGAAAAAGACATCAATAACTATATGGAAAAGCAACAAGAAACTCTTGAGGCAAATTTCTCTGCAGCAGAAATAAAGCAATTCGAAAAAATACTACACTATTATGCCTTGGAGGTTTAATTATTTATGAGAGAAGAAAAAATACCTTTTAAAGTAATTTTGGCAGTCATTGCCACTGGTTTAATGTCATTTTGTGGAGTTATCGTAGAAACTTCAATGAATATCTCCTTTCCTACTTTGATGAAAGAATTTGACGTCACAACTTCAACTGTTCAATGGATGACGACCATTTATTTATTAGTCGTTGCCATTATTGTCCCTTTATCATCATTTCTGAAGAAAAATTTCAAAACTAAATCATTATTTCTATGCGCCAATTTATTATTCATTCTTGGTTTAGTAATCGATGCAATAGCACCAACATTTTCTATTCTGTTACTTGGACGTACGATTCAAGGTTTGGGTACAGGAATTGCCTTGCCCTTAATGTTCAATATCATTTTGGAAAATGTCCCTACTTCTAAAATCGGCTTAATGATGGGAATCGGTACCTTAATTACTGCCGTGGCTCCAGCTGTTGGTCCTACTTTTGGCGGTTTAGTAATCAGTGGTCTCGGTTGGCGCTATATTTTCGTAATCTTAGTACCTATCTTAATAATTTCTTTTTTCTTAGGTATCAAAAATATCAAACAAAAAAGTCAGATACAAAAAACTGCATTCGACTTACTAAGTTTAATCTATTTAATTTTTACTTTTGCTGGTTTAATTTACGGTTTTAGTAATATGAGCAATTTCAATCTTCTAATCGCCCTATCATTTATCATTGGTATTTTGGGATTGATTGGTTTCGTCACTCGTTCTAGAAAAATCGATCATCCTCTAATCAACATTTCTATTTTGAAAAACCTCAAATTTTCTGGTCACGTTTTGAGCTTTTTCTTATTCCAAGTCTTATCATTAGGCTTTGCTTTTATTTTGCCTAACTATATTCAATTGGTAAATAGTCAAAGTGCTACGATTGCCGGAATAGCTGTTTTACCTGCCGGAGTAGTCGGTGCCATTTTTGCCCCATTAGGCGGTAAAATTCTAGATAAATTTGGAGCTCGTTTACCAATTTTGTTTGGTGTTACTTTTGCCGATATTTCACTATTAGTATTTACCCTGTTGAGTCGTAATTTAAGCACTACTGTAATTGTTTGGGTTTATATCCTTTATATGTGCGGTATGGGAATGTCTTCCGGAAATATCATGACCGACGGTCTAAATCTTCTTCCCGACAAAAATCAAGCTGATGGTAATGCCATTTTCAATACTCTTCAACAATTTGCTGGAGCTACTGGTACATCGATTGTTTCTGCCATTATTGCATTAAGTCAAAGCAACCACTCTCTATCAACCAAAGTTTCGACTGCCATTGGAACACAACATGCTTTTATTATTTTATTCATTATTGGTTTAATTAACTTATTTATTTTATATAAAGCTATTCCAAGTAATACTCAAAAAAATTAGCAATTTTATCCATCAAACGTGGTTCAACTAGATGACCGGCTTTGTAGCCTGTAATGAAAGCTGTCTGTTGGCCATAACTTTCTGGATGGATCTTTTCAAAGAACTTTCGTGATTGTTGATAAGGAATCCTTTTATCGTCGGTCCCATGCCAAAATAGCAAAGGTCGATTATTGATCTTTTCCGGCTGAAGATTCAAATCATAGTATCTGATCCAACTTGTCAATAAATCAAAGTCCTTTGGTACATAGATGTTTCTTGCTTTAGCATCCTCACGAACTAGTTTGGCATAAGCTGATAAATTCGGTGTTCCCATAATGATAGACGCGGCACTGATTTCAGGATGAGCTGTCATTAAAGCCCCAGTTGTCATACCACCCATTGAATATCCACCAACGCCAATTTTTTGATCTTTGATCAACTTCTTATTGTTATAAAAATCACGAATCAACGAAAATTCCGCAATATTACCTTGAATACTGTTCCAAAAGGTCATTGATGGAATTGAAGAAATATCCGTATGTCTTTGCCCATGATTAAGAGCATCAGGTAAGACGACACGGATATTTTTTTTTGCTAATTTACGAGCTTGGGTCAAAACTAACTCCTTACTAGACCGCCAACCATGATAAAAAATAACTAATGGCAACGGCTTGTGAAAGTTTTCTTTTAGTTCGACTTCTAAAATAGGAACATCTTGTATTAAAAATTGATTTATTTTTACCACGCTACCACCTCATTTATAATATTATCATCATGAATATAAAAAAAATGCAGGAATAAATTAAATTCCTACATTATATATTAGATATATGGTAAATTTCTATTTTTTATTTTAAATAATAACTCTTCAACGTCACGATTGTTGCGGTGACCTGTATTGATGTCATATTCGATTAACTCTCGGCGGAAGTTGATCAATTCGGTTTCCAAGTTATCGTTATATTCTAGCAACTTCAAATGCTTAAACACCAATTTGATTAGCGACCTCTCAGAGCCCAAATTGAAGGATCCAACTGATTCTTCAACGGAACGGATAAAGTTATCGCGTTCAACGTTGGAAACTTTGACTTGTTTCAATATGTTACCACCCTTCTATTGGAATATCTTAATATGCGATTATTTTTTTTATTCTCATTCATCGTCATTCATTATGCACCCAGGCACAGACGATTTGTTTTCAACTTTATATAAAATACTTATAGCAATTTGAATTTTCTATATACCGTCAGTATTTTTTCTCTAATTGTTGATAATTAAATTATGACATGATGACTAAACAGTGTCACGCGATTTCACAAATGCAACAATATATTATATGGAAATGGACTATACTTTTAAAATATTGCTATTTTGTTCAAAATATTTTTTCTTAGATGTAGAAAAGTTTTTATATTCGACTTATAATTAAATTGGTTATATAGGCGAGATGTATTAACCTAACAATATTTTCATTGTTATCCTTTTTGAAAAGTAGTACTCCTTCTCAACTGCTTAGAAATCAGGGTTTGTGGTAGGCTCTGATTTAAAAAATTCTCGCAAAAGTAAAGGCTAGTGGTAGGCCTTTATTTTTTTTGCTGTGAGAAAAAAAGGGACAAAACAACTAAAGGGGGGTTAATTGTTTTGTCCATCTCTATCTATCCTACCAACGTTCATGATATATGCTTTTGGGGGTAATTTGTCTTCAAATACATTAAATTAAATTTACCGATTTTGGGTTAGCGTTTTCACATGTTTAAACATTATTAGTGTATTACTAAATATGCCGTCGTCCGCGAAAATCCTGTGGCTGGCTGGAACATAGCCGACGCGATTTTGAGCTTTTGCATGGCCCCAAAGACGCAAAATCTCAAAACTCGGTCTTTCACTAGGCAATAAATTGCCAAGAGAAATTTGGCTATTGAGCCGCCACAGGATTTTCGCTACCGACTAGAGTCCATCTTCTATTTGGATAGAATTAGACACATACTTTTTGAATAACATCCATATTTTTTATAAAAAAAGAAGATATCACTAGAAATACAGCAATATACTGCAATTCTAATAATATCTTCTATTAATTTTTGAAGTAATTTATATAAAGATAGAAATCACTATCTAGTCAGCAGCGTTCCAGCATTTTCCAGTGCCGAACGGACGACGGCATCAAAACACCAATTAAACTATAAATTTCTCTATCCTTAATCCTTTTTATTATATTCAGGATCATCCAAATCTCTTGCAATATCGACACCGTACAATTTATTTACTTCGGCATCTTTATCAGCTGGATGTACTACTACAATGGCAATAGCACCCTTACTGCTGACATAACCAACGAAGGTCGTAACTTCTTCAACGTAGTATGGTAAACCGTCAGAATGGATGATATATTGGCCAGCAACGGGCATACTTTCTATGTAAACCTTGTTCATTCGAATATAATCGTCGCCATCATGAAGCATAATTAATATTTTGTACATGAAATACACCCTTTTCTTATTCTCGCTCTTGTTCTATCTTAATAGTATTGGAAAATAATTATTAGGTCAAAATCTTTTTTTATGAGGGAATTATAAATGCAAAATAAGCGTCACATCATTGCTGATCGAATCGTTGTTAAAATTGGTACTAGCACTTTGATTCGTCAAAACAGCAAAATCAATTTAAAAGTCATTAAAGAACTAGCTCACGTTTTGAGTACTTTGAAAAAAGATGGCAAAGATGTCGTCTTAGTTTCTTCCGGTGCTATTGGTGTGGGAATGGGAGTTTTAGACATCGACAAGCGTCCAGTTAAAATTTCTAAGCAACAAGCTGTAGCCGCTGTCGGTCAAGCTGAATTGATGCAAATTTACAACGAAGCTTTCCACGAATACGGCATGTCCGTAGCCCAAATGCTGATCACTCGCGATATTATCGACTATCCCGAAAGTCACACCAACGTGATGAATAGTTTCCAAGAATTATTGTCGATGGAAAATACTATCCCTATCGTCAATGAAAATGATACAGTAACAGTCTCAGAACTTGATCACCATACTAAATTTGGCGACAACGACCAACTTTCAGCTATCGTAGCTAATTTAGTTGATGCTGATCTGCTAATCATGCTATCCGATATCGATGGCTTTTACTCAGCTAATCCGCTCAAAGTTCCTGATGCTAAATTAGTTTCTAGCATCCAAACAATCAGTCCAGCAATTATCGCTGCAGCCGGTGGTCACGGAACAAAATTTGGAACTGGTGGCATGACGACGAAACTCAAAGCCGCTGAACTCATTTTGAAACACAACCAAGAAATGGTCCTCACAAATGGTAAAGATCCCAATATCATTTTTAATATTTTATCGGGCGACCCTGTTGGTACTTTGTTCTCAAAAATCAGTGACTAAAAGGAGAAATATATGGAAACAAACTTTCCAATTGAAAAAGCCATTATCAGCTTGATCAATTGCTACAAAAATTTAGTCACTAAAAAAATGCGTCCACTCGGTCTCTATCCGGGACAGGATTTAATTTTATTGGAATTATTAAAAGAAGACCGTATTGCTCAAAATCAACTAGTAGTTGCTCTTTGTGTGGATCATTCAACTATTGCCAAGTCCATCAGTCGAATGCTAAAAAGCGGCTTGGTTCGAACTGAAAAATCTACGAAAGATAAACGTATCACCCTAGTTAGTTTGACCCCTAAGGGAACTTCTTTAGCTAAACAAGTCGAAGAAGTTTGGCAAGAGGCTGAACAAAATGCCACTGCTGATATGAGTGATGAAGAACAACGTTTATTTATTGAAATGATTGAGCACATTATCAAAAATCTCAACCAAAAATAATTTATGTTGACAGCCACGTATTTTTGGAGTATTTTTATTACTACGTTGACGGCAACATAATCAACAAATTAAATTAATACTTAGACGTAAATAGTGGATGCAGCCGTCCACTATTTTTTTGTACAATGATATACTTAAAGATAAATCAAAAAAGCGTTTTAGGAGTGATTTTATGACGAACCTTGAACAAATGGGTCAAAATGCTCAGAGTGCTGCTTTTGAATTAGGACAATTAGGTACTAAGAAAAAGAATACTGCCCTTTTGAATATGGCCAACGCTCTAGTAGTTAATACAGAAAAAATTATCGAAGCTAATAAAGAAGACGTTGAAAATGCCAAGAAAAATGGTATCAAAAAAGCTATGATCGATCGTCTTTTATTAACTCCTGATCGAATCAATGATATGTCTGACGGTTTGCGCCAAGTAATGGACCTCGAAGATCCAATCGGTAAAATCGACCGTGGTTGGCAAACTGCAACCGGTTTGGACATTACTCAAGAACGAGTTCCTCTAGGTGTTATCGGAATGATTTATGAAGCTCGTCCTAACGTAACCGTCGATGCTGCCGGATTATGTTTTAAAGCTGGTAACGCGGTAATCTTGCGTGGTGGTAAAGAGGCTATCAATTCTAATATCATCTTGTCCGAAGTTTTGCGTCAAGCTTTGAAGGATTCTGATATTAATCCTAATGCCGTGCAATTAATAGATGACATTAGCCATGAGACAGCTCAAAAAATGATGGAATTGACTGACTACATTGACGTTTTGATTCCTCGCGGTAGTGGTAAATTTATCAAGATGGTTGTCAACAAGGCTAAAGTTCCTATCATTGAAACTGGTGCTGGTAACTGTCACATTTACGTCGATAAAGACGCTGACTTAGATAAAGCTCTCAAAATTATCATCAATGCCAAAGTTCAACGCCCTTCTGTCTGCAATGCGGCTGAAAAAGTTATTTTGCACAAAGATATCGCTAATGAATTTTTGCCAGACCTTTATGATGCCTTACGTGCCAATAACGTTGAAGTCCGTGGCGATGTCCTAGCTAAAGCCATTGAACCAGACATCATCCCTGCTACTGAAGAAGATTGGGGTACTGAATACGATGACTACATCATTGCTATTAAAGTAGTTGATTCTATTGACGATGCTATCAAGCATATCAACAAGTACAACACTAAGCACAGTGAATCAATCATCACGGAAAACTACACTGCTAGTCGCAAATTTATGAAACAAATCGATGCTGCAGTCGTTTATACCAACGCTTCAACTAGATTTACTGATGGCCAACAATTCGGTTTCGGAGCTGAAATTGGTATCAGTACTCAAAAGCTTCACGCTAGAGGTCCTATGGGCGCTAACGAATTAACAACTACTAAATATTTAGTCCAAGGTGATGGACAAATTAGACAATAAAACCACAAAAAACTGACCGATAATTCCATGAGATTAATCATGAATATCAGCCAGTTTTTTTAATTATTTTTTTTAGATAAAGCCATCGAACGCTTGATGAACTTATAAATATGTAAATCTTTGGCAATCAAAATCACATCGCCAACTATCACCGCCAAAACGATTACGGAAAACAACACAATCTGATTAAATGAAACAGCATCTAATTGAAATCCTTGAAACCTCAAGTCAGTCAAAATCGAATAGACGATATATCCGACTATCAAAAATTCCAATATTTCAAATGGTCCCTGAAACTTAATACCAAAACGTTGATTGAGTTTTTTATCTAAAGTATTCAATTTTTCATCAGAAAAGAAGGATAATTCTATTATCGTGTTTCTCATGTTTAAAATTATTTCCAAAAGTAATAGTAAAAGCCAAAACAAGAAAACCAACATGAATCCTATAAAATAGTCACTAGATAACATCATTTTTCCTTTCGTATATCTAGTAACATTTTAATACATCCACCGAGTTTCTCAAACCGCTTTTCTATTGTAAGCGGGTACAACTAATATCCAGTTGAATAGTTAACGACGTTTTCAACCACTTCACCATTTTCCACGTATGATTTCAAATTGCGTTTGAAAATCTTGAAGGCACGTTCGCCATAATGAACACTATCACCGGCATCATGAGGCGTAATAATGACATTTTCCATATCCCAAAGTGGACTAGTGCTTGGAAGAGGTTCAGGTGTCGTAACATCAAGACCGGCTCCGGCAATTTCTCCATTTTGAAGAGCAGCAACTAAATCATCCATATTAGTAGTCTTACCACGACCAACATTAATATAGTAAGCTTTCTTGGACATAAGTTGGAAAATTTCTTGATTGAATAGTCCTACGGTATCATTTGTTCCAGGCAAAGCATTGACTACGAAGTGAACTTCATTGATACGCTTTTTCATATCTTCCATTGAAATCATTTCGTCAATATTGGCAACTGGTTTATCGCTTCTTCTAACACCAATTGTCTTCATTCCTAAAGCCTTAGCGTATTGAGCGACCATTTTACCAATGTGACCCACGCCAACGATCATGACAGTCTTATTGTAAACTTCATCATAACCTTCTTCGTGCTTCCATTCTCTAGCGTCTTGGCGTCGTGCAGTGTAATTCATGCGACGAACGAACATCAACATGTAAGCCAAAGTTTGTTCAGCAATGTTAATGGCATTAGCACCAGAACCGTTAGTTAAAATAACACCCTTCTCATTCAATTCGCGCAAAGGTAAAGCGTCGACGCCAGCACGGACAACTTGAATCCAATTCAAGGTATCACTCTTTAAAACAGCGTCTTTCAAAGTATTGGACCAATCATAAAGTACTTCTACTCCATCAAGATCTTGCGCAGTAACTTTTTTAGGAGAAATAACTTTTAAGTCTACACCAGAAATTGATTGAATTTTTTCCGTTTGTTTCTTTGTTAAATTAACTAAACTGAGAACTTTCATATTCCTACCTCGCTTTTAGAATTATTTCTATTATAGAGCAAAAACTATTTGATTTTTCTGAAAATAACCAAAAATATTCGGAATGTATGATACAATGTTAAATGTTGCTTACCATTTGATTTATTTTGAAGTTTATGTTAGTAATTATTGCCCCGTGTTGTTGGAGCAATTTTTTTATGTGAAAATTGAACTAGATTCACTCATAAAAGACAAATTATTACGAATTTATATGATTTAACCCATTTTTGAGTGGATTTTAATATTCGTGTTTTACTAAATTTCAAAAATCTTGATAAGCCAAATCAATTAAATTTAGGGGTAGTATTAATTATGCATTATACGTTGTTAGTACGTTGTATCGCTGAATTTATCGGAACAGCTATCATGGTTGCCCTCGGTAATGGTTCAGTTGCCAACGTTGAATTAAAAGGAACGAAAGGATTCCACGGTGGGTGGATTTTAATCGGATTCGGTTACGGTATCGGTGTTATGGTACCAGCTATGATGTTCGGTCCCATCTCAGGTGGTCAAATCAATCCAGCCATGACTTTGGGCTTGGCTATCAATGGTCAATTCCCATGGGCAGAAGTTGGTCCTTACCTTATCGCTCAATTCTTAGGTGCAATCTTTGGTCAAATGTTAATCGTTGCAGCCTACAAACCTTACTATAACAAAACAGAAAACGTTGAAAGTATTCTTGGAACTTTCTCAACAATCGACGCTGAAAATAGTCGTTTGAACGGTTTTATCAACGAATTTATTGGAACATTCATTTTGGTCTTCGGTGCTGTAGCATTGACTTCAGACCACATTGATCCACGTGCCGACTTTATCGGTCTTGGATTCTTGGTTATGTGTTTGGTTGTTTCATTCGGTGGCCCAACAGGTCCTGCTTTGAATCCAGCTCGTGACTTAGGTCCTCGTATCTTGCATGCTCTATTACCTTTAAATCCTAAGGGTTCTTCCCAATGGAAGTACAGTTGGGTACCAGTCGTAGCTCCAATCTTAGGTGCTATCGTTGCGGTTAAAACTTACGCATTATTCTTTTAGATAATAAATAAAGGCAATCTACTATTTTAAATTAGTAGGTTGCCTTTTTGGTTATTTACTATAAGAAAGTCCACGTGTGAATCTCTTCCAGAAACTAGAATCATCAGTTTGTAACATCAAACCTTGATAAATTTTACCAATATACCAAGCTAACAAGATACAACTTGCTACTAGAACTACTAGTGAAATAATAATTTCTATACCGGCAGCATCGTTGTTGATGATTCGCAGTGGCATGAAGTATGAAGAGAAAAATGGTACGTAGGATAGGATTTTTACGACAATTGAGTCGAGATTGTTTTGGAATGGGAAAGTTACGAAAAATGCTAACAAATTCAACATGATTACTGGTTGAGCAGCCTTAGCCGCATCCTCAACTTTAGCAACTAAAGCACCTGAGAAGGCAGCTAAAATTGTAAAGATAACTACTCCTAAGAGTAAGTACACTAAATTGATACTCAAGAGGTTTTTCAAAACAGAAGTAATCAGTGATTGATTTTGAGCAACGATATCTTTAGTCAAATCCGAATTTTGGGCAAAGATATAAGCACCCCAACCTCCGAATAGATAAATTAAAATTTGTAGCAGAATGACTAACAAGACACCGAAAACTTTACCTAAGAAATACTTCACAGCGGTCGTACTGGAGAAAATAATCTCCATAATCTTCGTACCTTTTTCGGAAGCAATTTCTTGAGCTGTGATGCTTGTATAAGTATTCAAGATCATATAAACCATAACGATTGTGATCCAAAACGAGATAGTTTTTGCCATATTGGCCGTTCCAGTCTTCTTTTGGACGGTTTCTTTAAAACTTGGTTGTTGAGCCAAGGCCTTAATTTGTGCTGGTGAAAGTTGCGCATTAGATAAATTTAATTGTTGCTGAGTTTTGGCCAAATAACTATTCACTTTAGTTTTCAAAGATGAACTTAGTGAACTCGTCCCGACATATTTGGCACTGATTTTTTGATTATCAACATCTAAAAGCAAATATCCAGCTAAACTGTCACTGTTCATTTTTTTCTTGGCAGTTTTGACATCAGTGACTTTTTTCATGACGTCATCTTTGTTTTCTTTGATGAAATTTTGGCGAAGTTGTGGTTGATTACTGATAACAGCAATTTCTGAACTCGTGCCACCACTTTGGTAACCTAAATATCCAGCTCCGATAGTAATGGCGAACATAATAAATGGTCCCAAGATCAAAGTCAAAAAACTCCAAGACTTAACTTGTCTCCAAAAAGTTTCTAGAGTGACAATCCATAATTTATTCATCTTTAGCACCTGCTTTCAAACGGAATATTTCGTTCAAAGTTGGTGGTTGTTGACTGAATTCTTCGATATATTGACCGTGAGTTAATTCATTGAAGATTTCCTTACCAGCTGTTTCATCGTCTAATCTTAAAACAAAACGCTTTTCTTCTTGCGGTTCAACTTTGACAACGTGTGGCAATTGTTCGAGTTGTTCTTTAGTCCAATCAGTTGTGACAAAAATTCTCGTACGACCGAATTCCTGTCGAACTTGGCGAACGGTTCCCTTCAAGACTACTTGACCATTTCGAAGCATCACTAGACTGTCACAAAGTTCTTCAACGTTTTCCATATCGTGGCTGGAGAAGATTATTGCTGCTCCCTGGTCTTTGGCTTCAAAGATAGCTTTTTTTAAGAGGTCAGAGTTAACTGGATCGAGTCCGCTGAATGGTTCATCCAAAATAATCAACTTAGGATGGTGGATCAAAGTACAGATAAGTTGTACCTTCTGTTGATTACCTTTGGATAAGTCTTTGATCTTATCTTTTTTAGTTCCCTTGACTGCAAACTTTTGTAACCAAACATCTATTTGTGGACGAATTTCTTTAGCTGTTTTCCCCTTCAAACGAGCTAAATAAATAATCTGTTGTTCGACAGTTAATTTAGGCATCAAACTACGCTCTTCAGGCAAATAACCAATTTGATTGAAAACATCTTCAGTAATTGGTTGATCATTCCAAGTGATAGTCCCCTGATAATGCAAAAAGTTCAAAATACTGTGAAATGTGGTCGATTTACCGGCACCATTTTGTCCAATCAAGCCCAAAATATGACCGTCATCAACATCAAACGAAACATCGTCTAAGGCCTTTAAATCGCCGAAATTCTTTCGAATATCTTTAATTTTTAACATTCCAAATCCCCTTTCCCTACTTTAATAACTAAAATTATACAGGAACTAGTATTTTTTTACTGGACATCTTGGAATTAATTTTTAGTGTGTTAGCATGAAATCTATGTGAAAGGGGGATTATTATGACTGATAAGCAAAAAGGTTTCTTCTATGCGATTGCGGGACCAGTCCTATGGGGATTTTCTGGCAGTATCGCGCAATATTTATTCACTCAAGAAAGCATCCCCACACAGTGGATCGTCGGTATTCGCTTGCTCTTTGCTGGATTGATGTTAGTTATTTGGTGTTATTTCATTGATTCCAAAGAGCTATTTGCTATTTTGAAAAAACCACGCTACATTTTCCAACTACTAGCTTTCGGACTATTAGGAATGTTGCCAGCTCAATATACTTATTTCATGGCAATCAAATACGGCAACGCACCAACAGCCACAGTTTTACAATTCTTAGGGCCATTATTCATTATTATTTATATTTCACTGCGAAAGCTGCAAATGCCACGAAGAATCGATTTAATTTCAATCGTCTTGGCACTTTTGGGAACATTTTTGTTAGTAACACATGGACACATCAACCAACTGATGTTATCACCGGCTGCAGTTCTATGGGGTGTTGGAGCTGGTATCAGTCAAGCTTCATACACCTTATTACCACGTGAATTATTGAAACGTTTTGATGCACGGATCGTTACCGGTTGGTCGATGCTACTTGGAGGAATTGTCTTTGCACCATTTGCTGATTTAACCCACGTTCCCGAATTAAATTGGACCGCCATTATTTGTATCATCTTCATCGTCACTGGTGGTACGATGTTTTCTTATTTATTCTACTTGCAAAGTCTTAATTACTTAACTCCTGCCACTACCGGCATGTTGAGTGCTTTTGAACCTTTGACTGCAACTGTCTTGGCAGTAACTGTACTCAATACAAAAGTTAGTTTTGCAGAATTGATGGGAGCCTTATTGATTTTAGGAATTACTTTCTTACAGGCATTACCACCTAATTTATTTAATTTACATAGAAACTCTAAATAGCACAAAGAACCTTATCAGAATGTATGTAACTTTCTGACAAGGTTCTTTTTTATTCGTATCCGTTAGCTCGGTTCAACTGTGTTAAGTTATCGTTGATATTCTTATCAGCAGTATCCAAAGCCTTCTTGATGTCGCCACCATTGTAGACTGTTTCCATAGCTATTTCTTCGAGTTGACGTGTTAGTTGCATTCCTTCCATCAAAATACCAGAGTTTGAATAATTAGCTTTGGCAGTAGCTAATTGTTGACCTGGTACTTTTGATTCAGGATTTTTAGCGTAAAGATCTTCTAGGATAGATGTCTTTTGTGAGTCTTTATTCAAAGCTAAATATCCAGTAGATTTTTGCCATTGTGCTTGAACTTCTGGTTTCAAAGTATATTTGATGAATTCAAAAGCTCCACGTTGAACATCTTTTGGCTTATCGTTAGAAATCCAAAGTGCTGCCCCACCGATAGCTACACCATTAGCTTTTTTGTTATCGGGATGTGGGAAGTATGTGATTCCTAGTTCATTTTTATTATTCTTAGTTAATTGACCGATACTTGCAGATGATTGAATGAAGATTCCAACCTTGTCAGACAAGAAACCGGCAGTTTGATTAGCACCAGCACTGGCACCTGAACCGTAGTCGATGAAATCACCAGATTTGATGTTTTCTCTGATCCATTCCAAAAATTCTACAGTATCAGGATTATTGATAGAAACCTTAGTTGGATTACCAGTATGTCCATCATTATTGTTAGCTAACTGAGCGTTGGCATTAGCTAAAGCTTGTTCCAAGAACCAACCATAAACTTGAACGGTCATACCTTTAACTTTGTGATGAGACTTTTCATACAATTCTTTGGCAACTCTAGTGATATCACTGTATGAAGGTGAAACTGGTGGTGGTGTGATATTGTATTTCTTCAGCAAACTAGCATTGTAATACAAAACTGGCTGTGAAGTATTAAATGGCATAGCTTGTTGCTTACCTTTATTAGCATAAAAGGCACGAGCCACTGAAGAAATCTTGCTTACATCGTAATTATCTTCGTCAATAAAATTTTGTACTGGCGTTGTATAACCACTGTGAAGCATTTGAGCAGTCGAAATGTCAAAAGCTTGGAAGACTGCTGGTGAAGTGCTCGTATTATGTGTTTGTAAAATCTTTTGGATTGCTTCATCGTAAGTACCTTGATACTTAGGAATAACCTTGTACTTGGTTTGTGATTTATTAAACCCATCAACTACTTTTTCCAAAGCATCTTCTGAAGGTCCACCCATTTCATGCCAAAAAACAATTGGAATTCGATCATGATTATCAGCTGACTTAACAGAAAGACTGTGTCCAAAAACTGCAACTAATAAAATCCCTAAGACAGCAATCAATGGCATAACTAATTTCTTATACTTAGACATTATTTAACTGCCCCCTCATTCATCCCTGATTTGAAGTAATGTTGACCAATAAATAAGACGATAATAGTTGGAATAACAATAATTGCTGCACTAGCTTGAATCATACCCCAATCATTGAAAGTCTCCTCAGATTGCAGTTGTTTCAAACCATTTTGAATCATTCGAGAATTATTACTAAATGTTGTCAACATTGGCCAGAGGTATTGATTCCATGAGCCTAAGAAACTGTATGCCCCTAGAGTTATCATGCTGATCTTGTTATAAGGCAAAACGATGTTCCAATAAAATTGAAAATGGTTTAAACCTTCAATATCAGAAGCTTCCTTCAATTCAATTGGTGTTTGCATGAACGATTGACGAAGCATGAAAGTTCCAAATGCAGAAGTTAAAAATGGCACGATCAAAACTGCATAATTATCCAACAAGCCCATTTGCTTAACTGTCGCAAAATTAGGAATGATTTCAGCTTCAAATGGTAGCATCATCGTAATTAGAAACAATGTAAAGATAGTCTTACGATATTTGAATTTCAAAAAGACGAAAGCATAGGCACTCATGGAACAAAAGATCAATTGTGCAATCATCGTAATTGTTGAAATTACTAACGTATTCAATAAATAACGTAAGATTGGTGTCTTAGTAAAAGCTGCTACATAATTATCAAATGAAATATTCGTACTGAAGAGATTTCCTTTGGCAATATCCATTGTTGGCAAGAAACTAGTCCAAATTCCAATGAAAAATGGTGCCAAAATTATTACTGCTAAAACGATTAACAATAAATAGTTAAAAAACTTTTTCAAAGCTGCTCTTTCATCAATTTGTGTCATTAGTAGTTCACCTTTTTCTCTAAAAATTTGAATTGCAATAAGGTGAAGAAAGCAATGATAACTGTCAAAATAATTGCTTCCGCACTAGATTTAGCATAATTCCCACTGTAAAAGGCGTCTTTGTAAATTCGATAAACTAACATATTAGTGGCATTAGTAGGACCACCTTTAGTAATCAAATCAATCAAACCAAAACTCTTGAACGCATCAATGATCGTAATTGTGGAAACAAAGAACAATGTTGGTGAAATCATAGGAATAGTAATGTGGAAAAATTGATATCTGGGCGATGCTCCTTCAACATCAGCTGCTTCGTACAAAGTACTAGGAACTGATTCAATAGCTCCCAACAAAATCAAGAAAGTAAATCCTAAATGCATCCAAACTGTCGTGATAATAACTGCCCACATGGCATTAGTAGGACTAGTCAACCAATTGACCACTGGCAAATTCAACCAATTACTCAATAGAGCAAAGAATCCAGTTGAAGGATTAAAGATGAATAGCCAAAAAATAGCAGCTACGGCTACAGAAACACCCATTGTTACTGAATAAAGCGTTCTGAAAATACCGATACCAGGTAACTTTTGACTAGCTAAATTGGCTAACAATAATCCTAAAGCAATCGTCAAAACTGTTACTGCTAAAACATAGACAAAGGTGACCCACATACTAGAAACGAAATCTGGCGAAGTAATTAATTTAGCGTAATTTTGAAAACCGACGTACACTGTCGTTTTACCTAAAGTATTAGTTAAAAACATACTGATGTAGAGGGTTTTAAACATTGGGTAGAAAACGAATAGTCCTAAGATCAAAATTGATGGACCTAAAAAAATTGAAGCAAAATATTTATCTTTAGCATTTAAACGAAAACCGTGACGTTGCTTTGCTTGAACATTTTTTTCTGGAACAACGTCAGTCGTAGAAGTCTTAAGCATTGACTACGGCCTCCATTTGCGTAATGTTGACACCTTCGTGATTAAACAACAGTACTTTGGCTGTGGCTGAAACTAGAATCATATCATAAGCCTTGAACTCAGCATCACTAGCAACAACTGCCGCAATTTCAACGTTGTTATGTGCCATTTTTGCATAAACAATTTTTTCATCACCTAAGAATTCAACACTCTTAACTGTGGCATTAGCTGTCAATTCATCAACTTTTTCGAGCATCATTTCATTTGGTCTAATTCCAACTTGAAAATCACTTTCCGGAACTTGTTGATTGATAGACATTTCAAAGTCATCATTAACTTTGATATTTTGATTATTGATTTTAACTGCTGGCAATAAGTTGATTGGTGGTACCCCAAAGAAACTAGCTACAAATTCATTAGCTGGATGTTTGTAAATCTCAGTTGGTGTTCCAATTTGTTGAACTTGAGAATCGTGCAACACCATGATGTGATCAGCCATAGTCATCGCTTCTACTTGATCGTGAGTAACATAGATCAAAGTCAAACCAAGTTTTCTTTGAAGTGCATAAATTTCTTGGCGCATTTTAATTCTTAGTTGCGCATCCAAGTTAGAAAGAGGTTCATCCATTAGACAGATTTTGGCATCACTAGCAACAGCACGGGCCAAAGCAACACGTTGTCTTTGACCACCTGATAATTCACGCGGCTTGCGATCCTTTAATTCCTCTAAGTTAACCATCTTTAAGGCTTCATTAACTCGTTCTTCAATTTCTGATTGTGAGGTATTTTTACGAGCTTTCAATCCAAAAGCCACATTATCCCAAACACTTAAAAATGGGAAAAGCGCATAACTTTGGAAAACCATTGTTAAATTACGATCTTTTGGTGGTAAATCATTAACTAATTGACCATCGATATGAATTTCACCTTCACTGATAGAAGTTAATCCTGCTATCATTCGCAATAAAGTACTTTTACCGCAACCTGATGGACCAACGATTACGAAAAATTCCCCTGTTTGGATTTCAGCAGTTACATCATTTAAAACTGTTTTATCCGAATCATAAGACTTAGAAACATTTGTCAAAATTGTCGACATCGATATTCCCCTCCACATATGTCATTGACTATAGTATGCAGTGGGGATGTGTATATATAATCTATTTAATGTAAAAAAAGTGTAAAAAAATAGACTGCTTTCACAGTCTAATTTACATTATTCATTTGCTTGATGAATCTTTTGAACTGAATTAATTACTAATGGAAAACCGATATAAGGCAACAATGTTAAAGCTGTCCAAATTAATTCAGCTTCACTATTACCAGCTTTTAGACTACCTAAAGCATGTGCTTTGATCTGAAAATCGACGTTCATCGTAATCAGAGCTGCCAACAAATATCTTTCACGATCTTTGACTGGCAAAACACCTCTAGTATAGTAATCGCCAAAGAAATTTTTTGTGAGCCATTCTGGCAATAATTTACCGGCATTAGCAGGCAAATCAGCCATTAAATCTTTGATTTCATTACCATAAAGTGGCTTTTGGAACTCTAATCCAGCAGTATAAGTATCTTTTGGAATTGAAAAATGTTGTCCATCTTTTTTCGTAACAGTATTTAATATCTTCAGCGCATTTTTAACCTTACTTGAACCAATAGCTGGACTTAATTGATAAACTACTTCACGAATTAAATCAACGGATACTGTATTCAACGCAATTGAAAAATGCTCCTTCAAATCATCATTATCTTGCAGAACGGTTAAAGCACTGATAATCGTCAATTCTTGTTCTGCCTTCGAAAGTGGATTTTCACTCGTTACCTCATCTTTGAATCTTTTCAGGATTGTTTTATAATCTTGATCCATTCAAATCACCCCTACTTCAATGATATTACATTTGTTTCGTAGGTTAAATGATAAATTGATACCGATTTCATTTTATAGCTTGTCGTATTCTTCATCAGTAACTTTTTCAAGCCATTCAGAATTTCCTTTAGTAATAGCAACGTGACTGAACCAACTATCTTTAGTTGCGCCATGCCAATGTTTAACGCCTTCTTTGATAACGACAACGTCACCTTGTTTCAATAGTTGAGCATCTTTGCCCCATTCTTGATACCAGCCTTCGCCACCTGTAACCAAAAGGATTTGGAAACCATTGTGGTGAATGTGCCAGTCATTGCGACAACCTGGTTCAAAAGTAACATTGCTGATTCCAAAATCAATGTTATCTTCAGGTTTTACTAAACTATCTAAATAACTTTGTCCAATAAAATATTTAGCATAATCGACGTTCTTATCTCCGATGGGGAAAACTCCACCATTTTTTAATTCTTCATTTTTAGCCATAATTAATCTTCCTTCCAAATTTCTTTTGCACGGTTGAAAGCACTCCAAGCCTTAGGCCAACCTGCATAAAATGATAGATGTGTGATTTCTGCTACAATTTCATCTTTAGTAATACCGTTCTTCTTACCAATCTTTAGATGAGCATCTAATTGTTCAATATTTCCTGCTGAAATGATGCTGGCGATAGTAATCATTGAACGATCATGAGCAGAAAGTTCATTTTCTTTACTCCAAACTTCACCAAATAGTACATCATCGTTTAAAGCCGCAAATTGAGGAGCAAATTCTCCCAAATTGTCACGACCGGCTGTTTGTTTTTTTGCCATTTTTATTCCTCCGTTTATTAAGTTGATAGTTTTATTAAACAACTTAAAGTCAACTTTAAGTCAAGGGATAGATTCAAATTATTTTATTCCGACAAAATAAAAGAGGATGTCACTAAGATCACGGCAATATACCACAATTCTAATAACATCCTCTATTAATTTTTTAAGTAATTTATTGATTCTTACTAAAAGTTGGTTAGTGTTAATTGACGTCTTTCACACAAGCCCTGTGATTGGCTGGAATGCTGTCAAACGGACGACGGTAACTTAAAAACTATCTATCTTCCAAATACCCGTGATTCAAATTCTTCAAATACTCAGAAAAGCTTTCACTATCTTCAATATGACCGCCCTCTTTGCCCTTGTACCAATCCAACTTATCATTCAAAATCGTCCAACCATCCAGAAGTTTTTGATATTCAACCTCAAAATTACGGCGAACTTCTTCTAATAATTCAATTCGTTGATTGATTGTTGAATCACCTTGAGCACGCAATCGAACATAACGCTTTAATTGATCAATCGACATCCCAGTACTTTTGAGATGCAATAAAAAATTGACCCAATGAACGTCTTGTTCCGTGTAATAACGTATGCCACTTTCATTTCGATGTGGTCTAATCAGTCCTTCTTTTTCGTAATAGCGTAACGTGGGGCTGTTTAAGCCGACTATCTCAGAAAAATCACCAATACGGTATTTTTTATCAATTTTTACTGGCATTTTATCATCCTCCACTTAAAGTTGGCTTTAAGTATAACACATTAACTATAAATCAACGCCGCCATCGACTTTTAGAACTTGACCAGTGATAAAGTCATTTTCCATCAAGTAAATAAAAGCAGATGCGACCTCATCAATTTTGGCTACTCTACCCAATGGAACATTTTCTGCTACATTATCTTCTTGCTTAGCTAATTGTTTAGAATTCATATCACGCCACAAACCAGTTGGAGTCCAAGTTGGCGATACAGCGTTGATACGATTGTTAGGTGCCAATTCGACCGCTACACCTTCTACCATCGTATTGATAGCTTGATTTCCGATGATAGCGCCGGAAGCATCGTAAGGGTGACCACCAGATCCAGAAGTTAAAATAATGGAACCATTCTTACGCAGATTTTTACTAGCAATTTGAACTAATTGTAAGTTAGCAAAGAATTTATCTTCAATTGCCTTACGAATTTCATCCATTGAACTGTCCAAGAAGCCACCACCCATAGCTCCACCTAACATGGAAACTATGTGATCAAAGGAACCGTACTTTTCAAAAAAACGAGTAAGTTGTTTAGGATCTTGTGCATCTAATGAACTACCTTGGATATCATCATCATATCTAACTTCATTAACTCGAGCTTGATCACGTCCAATAACATACACTTCAGCTTTTTTATGTTGAGCTTTGATGGCAACTTCTTTACCAAAACCAGAAGTACCACCGATAACTAAGACTTTATCATTTTCTAAACTCATTCTAATACCCTCAATCATTCATTAGATTTCAATGCACCAATCATATCGATGTGTTGTAGTTTCTTATGCGTTACCAACATGACAATTGCTGTAAAGACAATCATCAATAACGTTGCAACCAAATAGCCAAACCAACTGATGGTCAATGGGAAGATAACTTGTTCTGTAGCTGCTTGATTCAAAATATAAGCTGTCAGTAAGTTACCAACGCCATAGCCAACAATGATTCCGACAATAGTTAAAATGATATTTTCACGCACGATGTACATTGTCACTTCATTATTATAAAAGCCTAAGACCTTGATTGTCGACAACTCTCTAATTCTTTCGGAAACATTTATGTTAGTCAAATTGTACAAGACAACAAATGAAAGAATTCCTGACAAGAGAACGAAAATCAAAATAATTGGCTTCAACGATGATGACATTTTTGAAACAGTACTCAAGACATCATGCGTATAGCTTGTTCCCATGACTTCACCTGAATTTAACAATTTATTAGCCAAATTTTTACGCTGGCTCTTAGTCTGAGATTTCAAGTGCAACAGCAAAGTATTATCGGATGCTTGTTTGCCAAAGGTCGTTTGATACATATCGGGACTGAGATAAATAAAATGCCCAATAAAGTTTTGCGTGATAGCTTTTACTTTGACCGTAACCTTCTTGCCATTCGTTACATTGAGATGGATTGTATCTCCCTTTTTAACATCTAATAATTGAGCTGTTTTTTTCGAAAGTACCACTTGATGTTTCTGCAAATTAGTTCCTAGATGAACGTACTTATCAAAATCACTGACTGATTTAGGTGTATAAACGTTAACATCATTGACTTGTTGATTGTTAGCCTTCAGTTTGGCCGTCGTTGAATTAATAATGGTACTACTTATATACTGATCATTTTGATTCAAAATTTTTCTTACTTTACTTAAATTACTATTGTCATTCAATTTTACGACCGCTTGATAATCAAATATCTCCGAATATTGCCGATTGCCGCTGGCTGAAATAGAATTCTGAATCCCAAATCCAGTCAAAATCAAAGCTGTCCCACCAGCAATTCCAATAATCGTCATAAACATTCTCGACTTAAATCTAAATAAATTACGATAACTGACTTTACTATTAAAACTCAAATGATTCCAAAGTGGCTTAATTCTCTCCAACAAAATCTTCTTAGCTGACTTAGGACTCTTAGGACGCATCAACGCAGCCGGGCCTGCAACAAGCTCTTTTTTAATAACAATGATTGCAGCACCTAAAGTCGCCAACAATGAAAAGATTGTCGCAATTAAAATGACCCACCACTGTAAATCAACGACCCAATCTAAGGCAATGTATTGCTTATATAAGGCTAAAACGATTCGTGGCAGAGTCTCATTACCAATGATTGATCCTAAAATAGCCCCAATTAAACCAGCCGAAATCGCATAGTAATAATAATTACGTGAAATTTCCCATTTAGTATAACCAAGTGCTTTAAAAGTACCAATTTCACTACGAGCTTCTTCGACCATTCTAGTAATCGTGGTAAAAGTTATTAACGCCGCAATTAGGAAGAAGAAAACTGGGAAAACATTAGCGATAGCAGCGATTCGATCAGAACTTTCTCCATAAGCAGAAAATCCGGATAAATCTTCACGTGTTTGCCAAGTATATGAAGTCTTAGATTGCTTCAATACCTTGGCTCGAGCAGAATTTAACTTAGCCAATTGTTCACTGTAAGTTTGAGGATCAGCAGCCTTTAAAGGTTCTATTTGTTGTTTTTGACTATTGATTTGCTTCAAATAATCGTTTGCAACCTCATTTGTTCTTTGACTGGCACGACCATTAAACTCATGTTTTAATACCTTTAATTTTTTATTAACGGCTTTTTTATAGGATTTACTAAAAGTATTTTTATCCTTCAATGAATTAAAATGCAAGTTCAAGACTGTTCCAACAGCCATATTTAATTGATTCTTGGGTACATAAGCGAATAACTGCACTTGCCCATCTGCAATATTCGTTGAACCACGTGATTGATTATCAATGTATTGTGGCGAATCAGCGAAACCAACGATTTTATACGACCGTTTCTTTAAACCAGCACTACTAGCAAATTTAAATGTTTGTCCTAGTTTATAGTCATATTTGTTTTTAGCATTTTTATCTAGAACAATTTCGTCATTATTTCTAGGCAGACGACCACTACGCATAATCAATTGGTTTTGTTTAGCATTTTCGTCATAGCCATACAAAGCCACAGCCACCTTGCTTTTTCCACCAATGACATATTTAAATTTAGTTGCTTCAACCTGAGCTCCGGGAACCTTTTTAGCCAAATCAACATCCGTCTGGTTAAAACCGGTAGTCGATAAAACTTGGATATCCGATAAATTCTTATCCGCAACCGTCTTATTCAGAGAATCATTCAAACTAGGACCAGCAGCTTTAACACCGACAAAAATCAAAACTCCCAGCATAATAATTAAAATGATGGCAATAAAACGTCCCTTTGAATGTTTAATGTCTTGAATCATATTTTTAGATAATGGTTTCATTTAATCATCACCTACCATTCAATGTCTTTGACAGGCATAGGATTAGGATTATCTTCAATTGATTGAACTTTAGCATCGTGAATTCGAATGACTCGGTCAGCCATCTTTGCCAAAGCCGAATTGTGCGTGATGACGATGACAGTTTTATTATCCAAATAACTGGCATTTTGTAATAATGTTAAAACTTGTTTACCTGTTTGATAATCTAGGGCTCCGGTTGGCTCGTCACAGAGCAATAATTTAGGATTTTTAGCCAAAGCTCTAGCAATAGCCACACGTTGCTGTTCCCCACCAGATAATTGTGATGGGAAATTATCGATTCGATCTCCCAAACCAACTGCTTTTAAGGTATCTGTGGCATCCAAAGCATCTTTGACGATAGCCGAAGCTAGTTCTACGTTTTCTTTAGTAGTTAAATTAGGTATTAAATTATAAAACTGGAAAATAAAACCAACATCATTACGACGATAAGTTGTCAGCTCTCGTTCGGAGAATTGGGCAATATCTGTTCCATCAATAACGACTTGACCTTCACTTGGTGTATCCATTCCACCTAAAATATTTAAAACAGTTGATTTACCAGCACCACTAGGTCCCAGAATAACTGTCAGTTTTCCTTGTTCAACATCAAAAGAGAGCTTATTATTCGCATAAATAGTTGTCTCTCCCATTTGATATCGCTTTGATTCGTTCCTGACTTCAATATATGCCATTATCCTCACCTTTCCTCGATAGTAATATTATAAAGGAAAACGAATACATCATTAAGGTAAAAACATATAAATTAATTCATAAAAAAAGCAAACTCCCTTTTCAGAAGTTTGCTTTTAAATTATTTCTACCAAATATTTACACGTTTATCAGGATCTAACCACATACCATCTTGATCAGTTACATCGAAGGCATCGTAGAATTCATCCATATTTTGTGCCATTACGTTAGCACGAAGTGGTGCTGGTGAATGAACGTCAATTGATAAGAACATTTCTGTTAGTTGCTTAGTTGACTTGTTTCTCCAGACACGAGCCCAGTTAATGAAGAATTTCTTCACGTCAAAGTCGCTTTCTTTTTTAGCAGCTTCAAGGGCACAACGAAGTCCTCCAACATCGGCTACGTTTTCACTAACAACTAGAGTTCCGTTAACTTTACTACCAGCGTAAGGAATGCCATCGAATTCTTCAATCATCTTCTTAGTCAATTCCTTAAACTTAGCGTAATCGTCTTCAGTCCACCAGTTGTTCATATTACCGTATTCATCGAATTGAGCACCATTGTTATCAAAGGCATGAGAAATTTCATGGGCGATAACGGCACCGATTCCACCGAAGTTTTCACTACTTGTTTGGTCCAAACTGTAAAATGGTGCTTGTAAAATTGCAGCTGGGAAAGTGATGTCATTTCTTGATGGATCGTAACAAGCGTTAACCATGTGTCCTGGCATCAACCATTTAGTACGGTCGACTGGTTTGTGATATTGATCCAAAGCATCTTGAGCGACAATTTTTCTAATTCGAGAAACGTTATCGTACAATGAATCATTTTCATTGATTTCAAATTTACTGTAAAGGTCATCAATCTTGTCAGGGAAACCAACCTTGATGACAATCTTATCTAATTTAACAATAGCTTTTTTCTTAGTATCTTCACTCAACCAAGTATTTTCTGAAAGACGTTGTTCGTAAATTGAAATCATCTTTTCAACCATACTACGAACATCTTCTTTGGCCTTTTCACCGAAGTATTTCTTACCATAGTAAGTACCAACAACTTGTGAGAAAATACCAGCAGCAAAGTTGTAAGCATACTTAGTTCTATTTTGAAGTTCCTTGGCACCACTCAAAGCCAAGTTGTATTCACCGATTGTTTGACGGAATTCCTCATCAAGAATTGAAGCATTCTTAGTTAAGAATTTAACCATCATCCAAGCCTTGATATTTTCAAAAGTATCGTCATTGACTAATTTGTTCAAATTGTCCAAATATCTAGGTTCTTCAATGATAACTTTCTTTGGTGTGTCATTGATTTGGTCAACTATTAAACTCTTCAAGTCCAATTTATCCGATTTCTTAACGAATTCATCGAAGTCCATTGGATTGTATACTTTAGTATAATCAGCCCATTCTTCAGAACTCTTTACGATTGGAACTAATGACTTATCAAAAGCTAACGCCTTTTCAACGATTTCTTTAGCATCTTCTAGCTTGTAGCCAATCATTGAAAGCAAACGTCCAGCGACTTCACCATACTTAGCCAACAAGGCTTTTCCGGATTCATTACCCTCATCGTAATAAGTCTTATCGGGCAAAATCAAACCAGCACCAGCCACATAAACAACATTCTTAGATGTGTCCTTCATATCAGCTTCAACACCGATATCGATTGGCAATGGAAAACCATCTTTAGAAAGTGAAGCGATATCTTTACTAATATCAGCCAAACTCTCTAAATCATTGATTCGTTGCATATCTTTTAGAATTGGTTGTTGGTGGAACTTACTCAAATGATCAACGTTGTTAGCCAAACGATACAATTTCACCGCTTGCAACATCAATTCATCAGGAATTTCATTTTCATTATTTGCAAATTCATGGAAGTCTTTCATTAATGACTTTTCAACACCCTCATCAAGGTCCATAAATCCACCTGTACGTGACTTATCGGCTGGAATCTTAGCATTTTCTTGCCAAGCACCATTGACAGCCAAGTACAAATTATCTTTATAATCGGCTGGTTTAGCATCAATCATATCCCCTGCGCCACCGATAACTTTACTCATTAACAATACAATTCACCGCCATTATTTTTGATTCTCTCTTAAGATTGACTAGTATTACACTGCCGTCGTAAGTGAAGTGTTTTATTTCAAGCAATTGAGAAACAAAAAATAAAACCACCATCTAGTCCGGAATAGCAAAGAAAATTGGCTCAGCTGTGAAATTTCTCTTGGCAATTTATTGCCTAGTGAAAGGTCGAGCTTGAAGACTTTGCCCGGTTTTGGTCTTAGCAAAGGCTCCAAGTCGTGCCCACAGCGTTCCAGCCAAATTTTCTTTGCTATGGAGGACGGAATATTACACAAGTCAAGGTTTAAAAAGAACTTTTAATTTTAGAAACTACTATATCACTCTTTAGATTCTATTAAAAAAATTATGTTTATCCAAAAATAGTGGACTATCTGATTGATATGTCCACTATTTGTTATTCATTTTTATAAAACTATCTGATTACACTAACCGAACACTTAGCGTTGCTGACGATTTTAGAAGCTTGAGAGCCAATAGTATTACGACCACGATTCTTTTCTTCAACACCGACAATTACTAAATCTGGTTTAAAACTTGGAATTACTTCATCAACGATAGTAGTTGCAGGATTTCCTTCAGTTACCATCAAGTGAATATCTTTAACTCCATACTCTTGAGCTTTTTTGCCATATACGGCTAATAACTTCTTGATTTGTTCACGACGATCTTTCAATACATCTGGATCGAGAGATTGAAAGATGTTTAGGTCGCCTGTTTCCAACACTGATACGATTCCTAATTCTGAACTGTGGTGTCTTGCCATAGTACATGCATAGTTAAAAGCATTCTTTGATGAAATAAAATCATCTGAATCCACGCAAATCATAATTTTGGAATAGTCTACTCTTTCAACTTTGTAATCTCTTAATTCATCCATCTATAATTCCTCCAGTTATTTAAAGTCTCGTCCTTTATTTTCTTGGAAGTACTTGTCGAATCTCTTTACATAGTTGTGGAACATGTAAGTCAATAGTAACCAACGTTTGAATGACTTATCTTTGTCATAGAAAACAGTTGTTCCGATACGATCTTGTTTGATCAATTCATCGGCATACTTAGTAGCGTCGTTTTTGGCAGCATACTTATTGAAGACTTTAACTGGAACACCCAACCATAATTTGTGTTGAGCTTTATTTTTGTTGGCATAAACTGTTGGTTCATTTTCCAAAGTTCCTTCAACATAATCTTCAACAACGTACTTAGCCAAATTGTAACCATTCAAAGTAACGAAGAAACTACTTCTACCTTGACGTAAATTAATTTCAAAGAACTTGAAAGTCTTATCACGAGAGTCATACTTCATATCGAAGTTAGCATAACCTGTGAATTCGATATCTTCAAGGAACTTCTGTACACGATCATAAACATCTTGATTAAATTCGGGAATGATAGCCACATAGTTACCGATTGATTGTGGTGTAGGATCTTCCAAAATTGGATGTCCTAAACACATCATCTTCACATGGTGGTCTTGGTCAACATAGGCATTCAAAACACGCATGTTGGAATCATCACCGGGAATAAAGTCTTGAAGGATCAAGTCAGATTTATAACCATTATCATAAATCTTACCTACGATACTCATATATTCATCTTGAGAGTGAATTGTGAAAGCCTTTTTACGACCTTCAAAATGGATATCTAACCATTCAACACTGTTAGCTGGTTTCAAAGCCACTGGGAAATCAAAAGGTACGTCTAAGTCCTTTTTGTTTTCGTACATATCTTTAGTGATGATTTTTGTAAGTGGATGTGGCAAACCATGCTCATCCGCAACATGATAAAAACTTTCTTTATTATTTAATGATTTCAATAAATCATAATCGACATATGGGCAGACAAAAGTCTTAGATAATTCTTCTTTATGCTTGCTAATAAGTTCTGCATAACCATCCCCGCAACCAATCAAAATAACTGGTTCTTCATGGTCTTGGTATTCTTTAGCAATCTCACGCATTTTTTCGATAAAAACAGGGTCTTCAGAAAATCCTGGGTGAAGAGTTAAGCTTAAGATTTTTGTATATCTTGTAGGTGCCAATTGGATATCGGCATAGGCCTTAACAGTGCCCCCATATAGTTCATGGAAAGCACGAGCCATTCCGTAAACATTCATATCACTACCTAATAAGATAGGCGTGAACTTTTTTCCTGATTCAGTTTCGATAGGGATCAACCTCTTACTATATTAATTCTATTTTTAATTTTTCACACATTTCAAACAAAATTATACCATAATCAATTTATCACAACGAGACAAGCTTATACATTTAATTATTCAGGCTTATTCTTTTCTTAAATAATTGAGAACAAATAGCTCAACCACAGCCTTAAATTGATTTTGTGATATCTTAAACTAATATCGATATTTGGCATAAAAATTTATTTTATAGTAACGTCATAACGCCAATATCAGCTTATTTTGTCTCCGTCATATATGCGTTATCTTAACATGATTTACAGAAAAATGGCACCTACTCAGAAAATAGTTTTCGGACTATATCTAAACAAGTGCCATTCAATTTTGAATTATTATTGGCTAACAACATCAACTTTTTCGGCATCGACAAATTCATTCTCATTAATTTGATAATACTTGTGATGATTCAAATAAGCAATATTTTGTGCTTTCCAAGTACTCAATGCACCTAATCCACGATTAGTCAGCATATCCATACGGCAATCAACTAAATTAGTAATAACGACGTCTTTAGTCTTTAGAGTGGCGTCAACTTTTTCACATTCAAAAACTTCCGTAGCCTTAATCCATTCGTGATCAGCGGCTTGATAATATTTTTGACCGTCAATCACCCAAAGTTTTTTACTCAACCAAGTTTTCCCGCCAATAAAACTCTTATCAGTCGTCAATTCTTCATTGTCATCAAAGATTTGAGCATGTTCAAGATCTGGATAAACCGTTATTTCTTCGTTAAAATCTTCGACCATTCCCTGAGTTTGAACTTTAGTTTTTACCGGAGTATACGTAACAACATCTTTACTAGAAAGCTTATCTTTTAAGGCCATTACTTGTACTGTCTTTTTAGCAGTCTTATAACCGGTCTTTTGTGGAACTGGTAATTCAAAAGTACTGCCAACAAATTCTGGTTGGATATCAACTGGAACTTCAACGACCACATCACTGCCAAGATTATTGTTGATTTTCACAGTCATTGGACCATGATATTCCTCATCTGGTTTAACGATCCATCTACCTTTATCTGCTTTACTCAAAAGTTCACTGGAATTAATGCCGTCAACAGTAGGTTTAGGATTATCTCTAGTTCCCGTCCCTATGTCGATCCAAGTTTTTTCGGGCATTTTCAAATCTCGTGGTTGATTAGGAACTACGAATTTATCACCAAACTTAATTGATTTTAATTCATCCGAAGATTTGAACATGTCTGTCATATCTTTGACTTTAGTCGTATCGAAATTTGACAAATCTAATTCTTCCAAAGTTTCACAACCACTGAACATACCCTGCATATCAGTGACTTGACTAGTATCAAAGCTGGAAATATTTAATTCTTTCAAGTCGCGACAGCCACTGAACATCTGGGACATATCTTTGACTTGTTTAGTTTTAAAACTGGATAAATCTAACTTCTTTAACGAATGACAATTCAAAAACATTTGACTCATATTTTTAACTTGACTAGTATCCATATTTCCTCCCCCATTTTCTAATTTTGGAATCCCCTGAAACCACTTCCAAATTAAAATTAACGATTACACTATAACAAATTGTTAAAACTTTATATTATTTTTAGTAATATTTTTATTATTTCTTAATATTGAATGGACGTTGATAGAACTGCCGTCGTCCGCAAAAGCCCTGTGATTGGCTGGAACGCTGCCGGCACTATTTCGAGCTTTTGCATGGACCCAAAGACGCAAAATCTCAAAACTAGGCCTTCTTGTAAGTGCTAAAGCACTAACAAGAATCTGGCGGCTGAGCCATCACAGGACTCTTGCTCCCGACTAGATTTCAATTTCTATTCAAATAGAATTAGACGCATACTTCTTTAATAACAGTTCTATTTTGTAGTACCAATTCAAAAAAAGAAGATATTACTAAACTTGCAGCAATATACCGCAATTTCAATAATATCTTCTATTAATTTTCTAAAGTAACTTAGTATAAAGATAGAAATCACCATCTAGTCCGGAATAGCAAAGAAAATTGGCTCAGATGTGAAATTTCTCTTGGCAATTTATTGCCTAGTGAAAGGTCGAGCTTGAAGACTTTGCCCGCACTTGGGCTTAGCAAAGGCTCCAAGTCGTGCCCACATCGTTCCAGCCAAATTTTCTTTGCTATGGAGGACGGCAATTTACGTCTAAGCGTTTTGTTCGACTTTTTCTTCAGGTACAACAACTTGTGGATCAACATCTGGCTTCTTACCATTGTCGATAAAGTAAACCTTGTACCAAATCAAGAATGTATAAATTGTCCAAACCTTACGACGATCATCGTTTTCACCACGATAACAACCATCAAGCATCTTCAAAATAGCATCTTGATCGAAGAATTCGCCAGCAAAATCAGCACTGAACAACTTGCGGAAATCTTCATAAACTTCTTTAGTCTTGATCCAGTCACGAATTGGAACTGGGAATCCTAGTTTTTCACGTTTTGCCCATTCATCTGGTAAAGCACGTTCAGCGGCAACACGCAAAGCATACTTACTATCTTTACTGTTCAAAAGATACTTAGTAGGAATGCCTGAAGCTACTTTGGCCATTTCCTTATCTAGGAATGGTACACGCAATTCCATTGAATTAGCCATACTCATACGATCAGCTTTCAACAAGATATCGTTTGACATAAATTGGTGAAGATCAAGATATTGCATCTTCTTAACTTCATCATCGTAGCCACTAACTTTGTTGTAGCTTCTCATAACGATGTCTTTAACAGAGCGTGATTTTTCAAATTCTGGTTTAACTAAATCAGCAGCTTCTTTTTCAGTGAAGATCTTAGCTTGACCAATAAAGAATTCTTCAGCTTTAGCTGTTGATTCATACAAGTGCAAACGTCCTGGGAAGTTTGGCATCTTCTTTAATCCATGAGCCAACTTGTATTTCACACCCTTAGGCAACTTCTTCAAGTCTTCAGCAACGACTCTAATGACCTTAGAATGTGAATGGAATCCATAATTGGCATAGCCGGCAAATAGTTCATCGGCTCCTTCACCAGATAGGATTACCGTGACATCTCGACTTGCTAATTTAGTTAAGAAGTAAAGTGGCACACATGAAGGATTAGCATCTGGCTCATCCATGTAGTATTGGATCAAAGGAATAGATTTGATAGCTTCTTCCTTAGTTACGATACCACGAGTATTTTCAAGGCCTAATTTGTCAGCCAAAAGTTTAGCAGCACTACCTTCTTCATAAGTACTTGTATCAAAATCAATTGAATAAGTGTGTTGTGGTTTCAAAATTGCTGTAACATAACTTGAATCCACACCACTGGAAAGTAATGAACCAACTGGCACATCACTGATTGAATGTTCTTCAACTGATTCGTGCATAGCTTTATCAATTCTCTTAACTGTTTCTTCAAATGACAAATGATTCTCTTTGAATGTCATATCCCAGTATTTCTTGATACTCAACTTACCGTTCTTGTAAGTAAAGTAATGACCTTCAGGAATTCTGAAAACGTTCTTAAAGAATGTTTCGTGTAGAGCTGAGTATTGGAAAGTTAAATATGGTTTCAAAGCAGCTTTATTTAATTCTTTTTTAAAGTTAGGTTCTTTCAAGAAAGACTTGATTTCTGAACCAAAAATAAATGTACCTTCACGATTGTAATAGTACAGTGGTTTGATACCAAAGAAATCTCTAGCACCAGTAATATCACCAGTCTTCAAATCGTAAATAGCGAAAGCAAACATACCACGAATTTTCTTCAAGAGGCCTTCAATGCCCCATTCTTCGAAACCGTGTAGCAAAACTTCAGTATCAGTTTCAGTACTGAAAATATGTCCGGCTTTCTTTAATTCTTTTCTTACATCTTTATAGTTATAAATTTCACCATTAAAAATAATGGCTTTAGATCTATCTTCGTTATAGATAGGTTGCATACCACTGTTGATGTCGATGATACTCAAGCGGCGAAAACCAAATGCTGTATCACCTTCAACCAATTCACCCGAACTATTTGGACCACGATGCTTGATCGTTTCCATCATAGCTTCGATGACAGGCTTCTTGTCTGCAATATTCTTATCAACGAATCCGACAATTCCACACATAAAATAATTCTCCCTTATATTTCAAAGCTTACATACCTTGTTGCGGCTCCGTAACCAAAAATCTGTAAGCGCAGTTTGTTCGGGTCGATATTAATGAAATACCCTGATAATTCAGAAATCTCATTATATCGTCTGTCCCATTTCTTGTTATAGTCAGTTGTTAGTCCGTGTTTCTTTCCCATAAGGGCCGAACAATTTAATATTATATGATTAATTTCAGAAACTTTGTAGTTTTTTTCATAATGCATATGGCCACAAATATATGTTGTTATCTTAGAAATGCCGGTAGCAGAGAAATCATAGCGAATATTTACTCCAAAATCTCCTGTTAATTCATTTTTTAATTGTCCAGTCTCTTTATTATTAAAAGCGACTAATAACTGTTGAACTAGGTCACCGTTAAAATTCAAAGCACTGCGTCCAGAAGGACTAACTATATTGGCATGTCCCATCACAACTACATGTTTGTCGACAGTTCTTTGCAAAACGGTGGTCAAATCCTCTAATTGTTGCTCTCTGACCCCTCGAACCTTCTTAAAGTCATATTTCTTAGAACCATTACTAAGAATATAAGGAATATCACTAGTATCGATGAAGATGATTCGTACATCACCTTTATCGAACCAACCCACTCTAGAAACGGGATTCAAACGTAGAATCTCAGATTGTTCAAAATCGTACTTTGTTACTAATGAATCATAATCATCTCGGTGAAATGACGCTGACTTGAAAAAGCGATGTTCATCATATTTGTCATTTTCATCATGATTACCCTCAACGATAAAAAATGGTGGCTTACTAGCTTGATAATTTTCAACCGCAAACTTCAACAGTCCACGACTGATTTCGGGCTTGTCACTACCATCCATCAAGTCACCTAAATGGACATTAAGATCTACTCCAACGTCATTGCTGACCTGATTTGCTTCAATTATATGCCTCATGCCATTGATTCCATAATAAGAAGCACTGACTACGGCCTTGGCATGAGTATCAGTTAGAACAGAAATTGTCACTGTATCGTCGTTAACGTTTGGTAAGACATTGGTTTTATAAACGCCCTCAATATAATCAACGACGAACGGTCTTGGTTTTAATCTTCTCAAAAAGTTCTCAGTTTGAGTCGAAATAAATTCTGAAGGTCTAGGTGATAGCACCCTTCTAGCAACATTATTAAATTTCAATTTCGCATTCTCCTAATATCCAATACCTTGGAAAAATATATTAAAAAAACCATCTTAACGATGGTTAATTATGGCTTAATTATATATCAAATATATGAAAAATAATCTTTCTACGCTTATTTCAAAAGAATTTGATATGCCAATCTGACACCTTTATCTTCGTCCATCGTAATCGTGCCTTTTTCTTCAAAACCATTACTAGTAATGATATGTTGCATTACTAAATTGTCAGGATGAGTATCGATTCTCACATCACGATAACCTAAGTAATAAGACATTGTCATTAATTGTTGGATCAAAGCTGCACTAAGATGTTCTCCTTGGTGATCTGCTTCAATAGCTATACGGTGAATAATTGAATACGTTACATCGGAATCATCATCCCATGAACCAGAATTCATATCTTGATAATTTTTATCATAGCCTTGTTGTAAAGCTGCACTCCCTACGACACGACCATTTAATATCAAAACAAAACTGATGCCTTCTTGAATGTCTTGTTCAAGGATTTCTTTATTTGGATAACCTTGTTGCCATTGATCAACGCCTCGGTCTTTTAAGGTCTTCTTAGCACTGTCAATAATATCAATGATTCTTGGTAGATCATCAAGCTTCGCCTGGCGCAAAAAAACGTTACTCATAAAAATCCTCCTTGTTTATCCAAAGTATTAAAACAGAATTTACTATAACATTGCAATACTTTTATATGCTTTTTCTAGTTTTTTTATAAATTAATCCACTTATAAAAAATAGAATTACTGCATATAATAATGTCTGCCCAGCCACTGGCAAAAGTCTCGTTATTGAAGAAGTATTTTGCAAAGTTATTATTATTTTTGATAAAGGAGGTAATAGCCACTCCACTGCAGTCAAAATACCAACGACACTGCCGGAAAACGCTAGATAAGTAAAAATCAACACGCCAATTTGGCCAACTGTGGAATGACTATACCATTGAGTTTGAAATAAAGTAGCAATTCCACTGCCTAAAAATCCAACGCTGAAAAGACTTAAGATTCCAACAAAGTCTAAGAAAATATTACCATCTAAAATTAAACTAAAGATAAAAATCAAAATACTCGAAAACAAATTTGTTATGACTGCAACTAACAATTGACTCAACCAATCAGCCCAATGACTGTTGATTTTTTGTTTCAAGTATTTGTTCTGTTGACTGTCATTGTAGTAAAGATTCATAGTCGAAAAAAGTGACAGGAGAAACATTGCTATTAACAATAAACTAAATTTTTTTAAATTACCAATTTCTAACAGATGATCGACCAACAATCCAAAGACAATGATTGAAAATAACATCGTTAAATACAAAAAGTTTTGAAAATATAACTGTAAATAACTTTTTAAAAGAATTCTTACTTTCAATTTTCCTTCATCCCTTCAAATTGATAATTTAATTGAATCATCTTGTCTAAAATTGCTTGCCGTAATTTTAATGGAACCTCTAGTTCAATTTGATTGTCTTGATTAGATACTAAAAAGTTCTCAATATCATGCGTGATTGCCTTTGAATTAGGATTAACTCGAAAAATCAACAAACTAAGCGCGGTATCTTCTCTGGAATTTTGAACCTTCAAATCACCATCTAATAAGTAAAGTTGATCAAAATTTGTGGCGATTTTTTTATCAAACTGTGTAGCTGACAAAATCACGCCCGAATTATTACTCTTTAAATCCATTATCAAATCTAGCATCTTTTGAATAGTTTTTTCACTTTGAAATGCGAAGGGTTCATCTAAAACTAAAACATTGGGGTGTCCAGCTGCGGCAGCTAAAAAGTCTACCTGTCTTTTTAAACCGAGTGACAATTGATTAACGGGCGTACTTAAATAAGGACTCAGCCCCATGAAAGTAATCATACCTTGAAGTTGATCTTTACGAACAGCCAAATTTTTGGACAAACGTCTCATATCTTCCAAATATTTTCCGGTACTTTGTTCAATTATCTGAGGATTTTCCTGGGGCAAATAACCGATCCTAACACCCGGTGTATAGTCGATCGTTCCACTATCCGGTGTTTTGTTGTTCACAATTGCTTCTAAAAGTTGCGTTTTACCACTACCATTATCGCCGTTGATACCAATTACTTCATTTTGAGATAAAGAAAAAGCTACATGCTTAAATGCAAAGTAGCCCTCAATTTGCAATGACAAGTCATTGACTGATATTAATTTCATTATTGCCATTCCTCAATAGCGTGAGCTGCTAATCCAATTGATAGGATTGCATCTTTAGAAATAGAATTTCTTACATCGGCGACGATAGTATTATCATAAACAGCACCAATAACAGTAAAAGAATAGTTGACCAAATTGATGTCAGTTTTAACTTGATATTCTTTTTCTGCATATGGGTCTTCATGATTGTACGTAAAATTAATGTCGTGTCCCTCAAGTGAACCGTCAACGTGGTTTACTTGTACACGATCATGTAATTCACTTAACTTTTGATCAGGGTTTTGCAATGTTAAACGATGGTCAGACTCGTTTTGATAGTAGTCATCTTCAGTCATATCAAAATATTCTTTGATAGGCTTTCTTAAAACTTCTAGTGAGTCCAAAATATCGTAAACTTTTTGAGCATCAAATTTTTCTGATTTGTCTTCAATTTTTTTTCTGTTTGTATAAAGCCAGTCGGCCAAAGTGCTAATAGTTTCAGAATTCATAAAAATTATCCTCCGTCTTCAATACCATTATACTAATTTTTACTTAAAATCACAGGAATCTAAGTGGTCGTTAATAACCCCAACTGCTTGCAAAAAAGAATAAACAATCGTAGGTCCAACGAATCGAAAACCACGTTTCTTCAAATCCTTGCTAATTCTTTGCGACAAATCAGTCTGTGCTGGCATTTCATCCATATCACTATAATGATTAATTATCGGTTTATTATCAACAAAATTCCAGATATAATCCGAAAATTTTTCTCCATTTTGATGCATTTTTTCAATTATTTGAGCATTATTAATAGAAGAATCGACTTTAAGATGATTGCGAATAATCCCCTTATCTTGCAATAATTCTGATTTTTTAGTGTCTGTATAGTGAGCTACTTTATCGATATCAAAATTATCATAAGCTAGACGATATGTCGTTCTTCGCTTAATAATCGTCGCCCAAGATAATCCAGCTTGAGCACCTTCTAATGTTAACATCTCAAAAAAATAAGTTTCATCGTGATTAGGTTTTCCCCACTCAGTATCGTGGTATTGTTGCATTTCTTTAGAGCTATTAGCCCAGTTGCATCGCATATTTCTTCTCCATCAAAAAAGCCGGCTATTTGCCAGCTTAAATTTATAAATCTAATTAAATCTTATCGTTGTTAGTATCAGTTCTAACGATGATAACGTCAGTTCTAGCATTTCTTGTAACGTATTCAGAAACTGAACCAACTAGCAATCTAGTTACAGCATTCATACCTGTTGAACCAATCATAATCAAATCATTTTCATATTCTTCTACGAATTCTTGAGAAATAACTGTCTTTGGTTCCCCAAAACGAACGTGAATAGCAATGTCATCTTCGTTGAAACCATTCTTAACAGCACCATCTTTTAATTCGTTAAGATACTTTTGGGCATCTTCGGATAGTTGGTAAATCACATCTCCGTTAAGCATTCCACCATGTAATCCGATGAATTGTTTGGTGTCCAGAACAGTTAACACATCTAGGTGTCCACCATTCATTTGTGCAACTTTTACGGCCTTTTTAAAAGCCATTTCAGCTTCTTTTGATCCATCTACCGGAACCAAAATCTTCTTATAATCTTGTTCCATAATTTAATCCTCCAATGCACTTAATAGATTCCTTTGTTTTTAGATTAATGCATTCAATTATATTATTCAATAAATTGTGTCATTTTAATGCCAAAAGTGTTCTTGTTAATTGATTTGCGACTGATTCATAATTTTCAAAAATAGTAATTTCATCATCATACTCTGTCATTTGTGTAGAAAAAATACCTGTGAACATCTGCTCGTAATTTTGAAAATTATCAACAAAATTATTACACAAAACAAAAGTTGGAATTTTCTCATCTCCAGCTGTTCGACTTAAATGATATAAAATATCATCATTCATCGAATCACCAGATATTTTATCAGTAGCAGTAATTAAAATGTCTGCTGTCCGAATGATAGAATCCATCCCTGTAACCTTACTGACCCACTCAAATGATGATCGCAAAATACGTGCATTAATCATTGCAAACGCCCCTGCCAATGTCTTGATCGAATCAGAATGTGGCATCGGGTGTATATCTAAATTATACTTCTGATTTATCTTTTCGCTAATATAAACTAAATTATCTTCTAGAAATCCTTCTTGAGCTTCGTTGAGATATTCAACTTTATCGCATAATTTATAAGAACTGGAATAATTTAGCAATACGGTAATTTTAGTCCGATTACCTAATAATTCAAAAGCATCCTCTAAATCGATTCTCTGAGCGCTTATCAGTGGATTTTCACCTTCCGGAACTAAATCCCCAGCTTCATCATAAATTTTAGCACCTAAGGCTTGTAGAGCTCCTAAGCCACCATCAGCTATGGCTGTCTTACCCAAACAAATCACGATATTTTTTAATCCACTCGTAACGGCATCGACTACCAATTCACCCATACCATAACTTGTAGCATGGAACAACTGATCTCGGCTTTTATTTTTTGCTAAATCTACTCCTACGACTTGTTCAGAATCGATAATCGCGGTATCTTGACTATCAATATTAGTAACTAAATAGCGGCCAGTTTTTTCCTCCCAAAAGGCATCAAAAAGCGACAGTTTGACCCACTGGCCACCAATAGTATGCTTAACTAATGCTGGCATTCCATATTTACTGTCAGTTACTGGCATGGTCACAATTTCAGCACTTGGCAAAGCGCGAGAAATGCCACTATAAATGGCTTGGCCAATTTTTTTGGAACTAATATTATCATTGTATTTTCCGGGCGCAATAATGAACTTCATTATGAGGATAACTCTTCCTTTTTGTTATAATAGTACGTAGAAAAATATTGAGAGGTAATTAAGATGGCTAACGATAATGAACGTGTTTTAAACCTTGAAAAAGGCGTTAATTTCCGTGAACTTGGCGGCTATAAAACTAGTGATGGCAAAACTGTTAAATATCACAAGATATTAAGATCTGCTGGTTTAGCCGATTTGACTGATAATGATTTGAAATTTCTCAAGGATTACGGTCTAAAGATCGATGTTGACTTCCGATCTAAACAAGAAATTGACAAAAAACCTGACAAACGTCCTGATGGCGTTCGTTACGTTTGGGCTCCAGTATTTAAAGAAGATGAGACAAAATCTTCCGAAGTCCAAAGTGAAGGCTACATCCCTGAAATTGACGGTGATCCAACTGATGGCTATGCCCACATGATTGCCGTTTACCGTGATATTATCACAGGAGATTCAGCAAAGGCAGCTTATCGTAAATTCTTTAATCAATTATTACTAAATACTGGTAAAGATGAATCATTGATTTTCCATTGCAGTGCTGGTAAAGATAGAACCGGCATGGGGGCTGTTTTCTTCTTACAAGCTTTAGGAGTACCATTTGAAACTATCAAGTCAGATTATTTATTGACTAACAAGGCCAACAAAGAATACGTTACGGATTTACTTTCCATGTTAAAGGAAAAAGGCTACACCGATCCTGATGTACTTAGTTCAGTCCACGACTTAATGACCGTTCATACTAATTATTTAGCCACAGCCATGAGAACTATCGACAAAGAATACGGTAACATAGATAAGTATATCAAAAACGAACTGGGGGTAACTGACTCAGAAATCAATAGTTTGAAGAAGATTTACCTCGAATAAATTTATTCTTCCAATTTTTGAAACATTAGCATCATACTTTCTTCACATTTACTCGTTATGATGTACTTGTAAGTTAAAGGAAATCAAAAAGCTTTAACTTATCCCCCCTATAAATAATCTTCATATATATAAATTAATGATTCTCACTAAAACATAACAGAAAAAATCCATCCTTCCCCCCTGATAAATGGATTAGAATCAAAAAGCTAGTTACTGATCTCTACTTCAGTAACTAGCTTTTTTTGTTTAGGCGAAAGCTTCTAATAATTGTTCTTTATTTAGATTTTGTTTTTCGATACCTTTAACATCCAACTTAATCTGACCATCTTGAACCATGATCAAACGATTACCGTACTTTAAAGCATCGGACATCTTATGCGTAATCATCATTGTCGTTAAATGTTTTCTCTGCACCATTTCGTCGGTAATTTTCATAACTTCTTGACTAGTCTTAGGATCAAGTGCAGCCGTATGTTCGTCCAACAATAGTAATTTTGGTTGGCTCAAAGTTGCCATCAACAATGACAAAGCTTGTCTTTGACCACCGGAAAGATATTTTACTTGAGTGTTTAAAAAATTCTCCAATCCCATATTCAAAGTCTGTAAAAGTTCTTGATATTTTTCAACATCATTCTTTTTCTGATACCAGTGTAAATTGACTGTATTCGTATGACTTTGAGCTAAGACTAGATTTTGTAAAACAGTTAAATCTCCAGCAGTTCCCATTTTAGGATCTTGAAAGACACGTGACATCCAACGAGACCGATAAGCGACTGATTTTTTGGAAACATCGTGGCTTGCTAAATCAATCTCTCCGCTGTCAGCTGACAAAGTTCCGGCAATCGTATTTAATAATGTTGATTTACCAGCTCCATTGTTACCAATCACGGCAATGAAGTCGCCCTCGTCCACTTGTAAATTAATATTTTTTAACACGTGACGTTCATTTTCAGTCCCGGGAAAGAATACCTTTTGTAGATGTTGCACTTGTAGAACTTTCATCGTCCGTTGCCTCCATTTGTTGTAAGTATTTTTTCAATTGACGCTTCGTTTGAATTTTGTTTTGAATGATTGGCACACAGATGACGATTACCAAAATAATAGCTGATAAAATTTTCAGATCATCGGCTGGGAAACCTAAACTCATCGCCACAGTTAGCAATAACCGATAGACAATTGCCCCAACGACCATTGCTATTAATCTAGTTAAAATATTGTGACCACGTAAAAAGATTTCGCCTACTAAAACTGAAGCTAAACCGATAACGATCGTACCAATTCCCATTCCAATATCAGCGTAGCCATTACTCTGAGCAATTAAAGCACCAGATAAGGCAATCAAGCCATTAGAGATCATGTAACCGAAAATTATCATTCCATCGGTATTTATCCCATTGGCACTCGACATTTCTTTATTGTTACCAGTTGCCATCAACGACAAGCCTAGTCTAGTTTTGAACATCAAATACAATAAAATCACAACTAGACCGGTAACAATCAATCCTAAAACAATCGTTTGAATATCTAAGTTCCAACTTGGCAAATATTCTGTCAAAACTTTCTCATTTAGTAATGGAACATTTGATTTTCCCATAATGTGCATGTTGACTGAATACAAACCTGTCATTGTTAAAATTCCTGCTAATAGTGAAGGAATGTGTAATTTAGTGTCTAATAGTCCTGTAATCAATCCTGCTAAACAGCCAGCTAGAAATCCTACTAATGATGCCGTAATAGCCGATTGACCTTTTAACATCAAACTAACTGCAACTGCAGCCCCAAAAGGAAAACTGCCTTCAGTCGTCAAATCAGGAATATCTAAGATTCTAAATGTGATGAAAACACCGATTGCTAAGGGTGCCCATAATAGTCCTTGTCCAAGACTTGAAATAATCATAAGTTTACCTCCTAAGGTTGTTTAATTTGATCAGGATTTAAGCCAATTTCTTTAGCATAAGCTTTGTTAACGTAGAGTCTCAAAGTATGTGAAGTTTCAACAGGCATATCTTGAGGTTTCTTTTTGTCGATCAAAATTTTATAAGCCATCTTAGCTGTCTGTTTGCCAAGATCTTCGTAGTTGATTCCATAAGTGGCAGTTCCACCATCTTCCGCCATTTCAATCGATCCCGTTACAACTGGAAGTTTAGCTTCACGAGCCTTTTTACCAATAGTCTTCATAGAACTAGCCATCAGATTATCAGTTGGTAGATAAATTCCGGATACCTTGTCAGCCATTCCAGAAACGGCACTGGCAACATCGTTGGTGCTAGTTACACTGACGATATTTAATTTCAAATTGTGATTCTTTGCGTATTTTTTAACCATCTTGATTTGAAGTACGGAATTTTCTTCTGATGAATTGTACAAAACTCCGATTGGCTTATTGTTCTTAGTCAAAGTCGTCAACAATTTCACTTGTTTATCAACTGGTCCAAGATCCTTAGTTCCAGTGACATTAGTATCAGGTTTCTTATCTGATTTAACCAACCCGGCACTTTGTAAATTAGTAACCGCCGTTACTACAATCGGTGTTGACTTAGTCTTCTTAGCAAGTGCTTGAGCTGATGGCGTTGCGATTCCTAAAATCAAGTTGTTTTTCTTTTGTGTTAATTGTTGCGCCATTGAGTTCAAATTAGATTGATCTCCTTGAGCATTTTGATAGTTGTAATTTACTTTAATTGATTTATCGTGTTTTTTAATTTCTTGATTGAGTTCTTGTTTGAAACCTTTTCTAGCGGCATCGAGTGAACCGTGTGGCACAATTTGTAAAATACCGACATTCAATTCCTTACTTGATGCTGAATTACTTGAACATCCCACTAAAACTAAAGCCACCATGGCAATTGTTAATAAACTGATAATTGATTTTTTCATTATTTAATCCTCCCGAAGTATAAAAAAAACCAGCTAGATTCAGATTAGAATCTAACTGGTTTCAATACACGGGCCCGAAATATTTTCTCCAGATAGATTCAACCCTGTATCTATCTGGCTTCTTAAACATGCTTAAAAGCTTTAGCCATTCGATAGATACGAACACGTACGCGTCCGTATCCAATCAAAGGATACAAACGCTATCTAAAGAAAAAGCTAAAGGCAAATTGATTATTCAAATGTGAGTGTTGATTATTAATTTTCATAATAAATTTCCTCTTTTCAATTTACAATGAATAGTAAAACATTTAAAAATTAGAATGTCAATAAGTTTATTAAAACGTTTTAATTTCAATTGGTGTAAGATTCCGTCCTCCATAGCAAAGCAAATTTGGCTGGAACAATGTGGGCACGACTTGGAGCCTTTGCTAAGCCCAAGTACGGGCAAAGTCTTCAAGCTCGACCTTTCACTAGGCAATAAATTGCCAAGTGAAATTTCACATTTGAGCCAATTTGCTTTGCTATTCCGGACTGGATAGTAGTTTCTATTTTTATGTAAGTTATTTCAGAAAATTAATAGAAAATATCATTGGAACTGTAATATATTGCTACAAATCTAGTAATATTTCCTTTTTGCGGACGACGGCATCCCTAGAAGAATACATTAGGTACTTTTTGGTGCCTACAGCACTTTATAGTGCGTAATTGTTTATTTGTCTCAACCCCCTATACTGGTACACATACTCAAATTTTAACTATAGGGGTCAGAAATTATGAACAAGAAAATATCATCTACATGGATTCTTTTGTCACTAGCTATCAGTGCTTTTGCCATTGGATCAACAGAATTTATCAGTGTAGGGATTATGCCATTACTCACTAAAACCTTTGGCATTTCTCTTGCACAAGGAGGTCTGACTGTTTCCATTTATGCAACGGGAATTATGTTTGGTGCTCCAATTTTAGCTTTACTAACTAATCGTTGGGATCGTAAGAAATTGCTGATTGGTATCATGATTAGTTTTATCATCGGTAATACTTTGGCAGCTTTAGCTCCTAGTTTTGCGATTCTTTTAGTTGGGCGTGTCATTGCTGCCTTATCACACGGAATTTTTATGACGATTGCCTCTTTGATTGCCGCTGACGTGGTAGCACCGAATAAGCGTGCTTCAGCGATTGCTGTTATGTTTACTGGATTAACAGTTGCTACTATCACTGGTGTTCCGATTGGGACATTTATTGGAAATACATTTGGTTGGCGTCTATCGTTTTTCTTCTTAGTAGCTTTAGGATTAGTCGGTTTGATCACCAATATCGTCCTTGTACCAAATGAATTACCATTACCTAAGCCTACTAGTGTCAAAGGTATCTGGAGAATTTTAAAGCAACCACAATTACTTTTGATTCTTTTAATTACAGCTTTAGGTTATGGAGCAACTTTCCCAGTTTACACTTACCTTACAACTATCTTGAATAAAAATATGAATTGGTCACAAAATGCTATCGTCATCATTTTGATTTTTTACGGAGTAGCCGTGGCAGTTGGTAATACTTTGGGTGGTAAATGGGCCAACAAACGTCCTTTACCCGCTTTACTCAAAATGTTTGTCGGATTAGGTATTGCTTTAATCGTAACGAGATTCTTTATCAATCTTCATTTCTTAGGACTTTTGGCAGTAATGCTATTAGGACTATTTGCTTTCATGAACGTACCTGGATTACAACTTTACATCGTGCAATTAGCTGAAAAATATACACCCAACGAAGTTCCTTTAGCTTCAGCTTTAAATATTTCGGCTTTTAACGTTGGGATTACTTTGGGCTCAACAATTGGTGGACAAGCTGTTGCTCACAGTCAATTAGTCAACACTCCTTGGTTGGGCGTTGCCATGCTCGTTGTAGGTATTTTACTGATTGGCATATTAATCAAAATGGAAAATAACGTCAAGGTCGAAGATTTAGACTTAGAAAATTGCTAAGAAATATTGGTGGTGGTAGAATAACATTTACTTAACGGAGGAAAACTTTCATGAAACAAGCTATTTATAATATCGGGGTTGAAAATACTATGAGAATTATCGGTGGCAAGTGGAAGCCTATCATCCTCTGTCACTTAAAACATGGCAAAATGCGGACTGGTCAATTACGCCGCGCCATCCCTAATATCACGCAAAAAATGTTGACGCAGCAATTACGAGAACTTGAAGATGACGGTATCGTTGCTCGTAAAGTCTACAGTCAAGTTCCCCCTAAGGTAGAGTATTCACTGACAGAATACGGCCACTCACTCAACAAAATTCTTGAAGAACTTTGTGTCTGGGGTGAACAAGATATCGACCGTCGCAAAGCCAATGGTGAAAATATTATTCTTCTAAACCGCGAAGACGTTGAATATGACAAATTGCCTTACGCAGACTAAAAAAGCTTGAGCTCATTGCGAGTCCAGGCTTTTTTTTACAAAAAAACAGATCTCAAATTGAGATCTGTCAGCATATAATTTATTACGGATTGATTAATCAGTAAATTTGAATGTATGTTTCTTTGAAATTCTATCTTCTGAGTAGACAGCCAATGCAACCGCTGCTAGAGCAACTGCTGGAATGGTGTATCGACTTTGCAAAACGAATAACATCATCAATAAGACTGCGACCACCGCCATTAGTGCTACTTTCATGAATTTTACGTTTCTTGTTGTCATAACATCCACCCCTTAGTGTCTTTTTCTTTTTTTCCATAGATGACAATACCATGCTAAAAAAGGTTTGACAACCCCTTTACACCGGCGTTTAGACGACTATTTACAACTGTCATTTTCTTTCTAATAAACCGAGTGGCACTCTTAAAATAAATTAAAGATTTCTTACTACTGGCAGTATGTTTTTGAAAATCGTTCAAATTATTTTGAAATCTTTTCTTAGAATTCTTAAAACTAAATTTAGACAATTATTTTTAAACTTATTTATGTCACAAACACTGATATGCCGGTCTTTGTGGACAGTTGTTTATTGATTGTGAACAGTATTATTCGATTTATATTTTTAATTTTTCTAATATATTTCGACTAAGGATACCGTCGTCTGCAAAAAAAAGATACTACTAGAACTACAGCAATATGCCGCAATTCTAATAATATCTTCTATTAACTTCTGAAGTAATTTATATAAAGATAGAAATCACTGTCTAGTCAGTAACGAGAAACTTGATTATCTATCCTAAACATCCCAAGTCCAGTTATTAACTTCTGGCAAATCATCACCATACTCACGGATGTACTTGTTGTGTTTATCGACCTTAGCTTCCATTTCATCAGCAAAGTCACTTGCAGCGTCACCTTGAACAGCAACAGCAGCAACTTCAGCCAAGTGGAAACGATCCATTTCATTAACTACACGCATGTCGAATGGAGTTGTAATATCACCATTTTCACGATAACCATGAACGTATAGATTGTGATTGTCACGGTCAAAGAAGATTTCCTTGATGATGTCTTCAAAGCCGTGGAATGCGAATAGAACTGGTTTATCAACGGTAAAGATCTCATTGAATTGTTCATCAGTCAAACCACGAGGGTCAACCTTTGGTGATCTCAGTTTCAACAAGTCAACAACGTTAACGAATCTGATTTTGAGCTCTGGTTTAGCTTTTCTCAAAATACTGATAGCAGCCAATGATTCAAGGTTTGGTTCAGTACCAGCAGCAGCAATAACGATATCTGGATCACCATTATCGTTTGATGCCCAATCGATTACTTTAAGACCTTTATCGGCTAATTCTTGACCTTCTTCAATTGAATAGAATTGGAGTCTAGGTTGTTTTGAAGTTACCAATAAGTTGATCTTTTCTTGATCATCCAAAATCTTAGGCATAACAGCAAGCAACGAATTTGTGTCAGCTGGGAAGTATTCACGAATGTATTCAGGTTTCTTTTCAGCTAAGTGAGTAATGATACCTGGATCTTGGTGAGTATAACCATTGTGATCTTGTTGGAAAGCAGTTGATGTAGCAATCACATTAAGTGATGGATACTTGTTTCTCCAGCTCAATTCGTTAGCTTTTCTCAACCACTTGAAGTGTTGTGTCAACATTGAATCGACAACTCTCAAGAAAGCTTCGTAACTTGGGAAAATACTATGACGACCTGTTAAAGTATAACCTTCGTTAAATCCTTCAGCTTGGTGTTCTGAAAGTTGTGAATCGATGATACGACCAACTGGAGCTTCAAATTGATCATTTGGTTCCTTAACTGGTTCCATCCATTGACGAGGTGAAGCATCAAAGGCGCCATAAAGACGGTTTGACATTGTTTCATCAGGTCCAAAGATTCTGAAGTTCTTTTCATTATTCTTAATAACATCACCGAGATACTTACCTAGTTCAATCATATCTTGAGCAATCTTAGTACCTGGCTTGTCAAATTTCAAAGCGTAATTCTTATAATCTGGAAGTTTCAATGGTTTAGGATCAACCCCACCATTTACAATAGGATTCATTGCCATTCTTGCTTGTCCCTTAGGGATAATAGCAGCAATATCACTATCCAATTTACCATTTTCATCAAATAGTTCTTCTGGTTTATAAGATTCTAGCCATTCAACTAATTTATCAGCGTGTTGCATATCATTTTGATCAACAGGAATTGGAATTTGGTGAGCTCTAAATGAGCCTTCGATTGGTTCGCCATCCCAAGTCTTAGGACCAGTCCAACCCTTAGGTGCACGGAAAATAATTACTGGCCACTTAGGCATTTTAGCTTCTGATGCAGGGTGTTTTCTAGCTTCTGTTTGAATAGCTTGAATTTTTTCAATAGCTTCATCCATAACTTTAGCCATTTCAGGATGCATCTTTTGAGGATCTGTGCCTTCAACGAACATTGGATCCCAACCCATACCTTCAAAGTACTTAGTCAAATCTTCATCACTCTTACGTGACAAAATCGTAGGGTTAGAAATCTTAAAGCCGTTTAGATTTAGGATTGGTAAAACAGCCCCATCATTAACGGGATTAATGAAAGTATTTGAGAACCATGAAGCAGCCAAAGGACCAGTTTCAGATTCACCATCACCAATGACTACGGCAGCAATTTGATCAGGGTTATCTAAGATAGCACCGACACCGTGTGATAGAGAATAACCTAATTCCCCACCTTCATGCATTGAACCTGGTGTTTCTGGAGCAGCATGAGAAGCTACACCACCAGGGAATGAAAATTGTTTAAAGAGTTTTTGCATACCCTTAGTATCTTGAGTAATTTCTGGATAGATTTCTGTATAACTACCATCAAGGTAAGAATTAGAAACCATTACTTGCCCACCATGACCAGGGCCTTCAATATAGAACATCTTTAAACCATACTTGTTAATTACACGATTCAAATGAGCATAAATAAAGTTTTGTCCAGCAATAGTTCCCCAGTGTCCGATTGGGTGAACTTTGACATCACTAGCTTTTAATTCACGTCTTAATAATGGATTATCTTTTAAATATAATTGACCAACAGAAACGTAGTTTGCTGCTCGCCAGTATTTATCGATTAAATTTAAGTATTCTTTTGATGAGTAATCTGTCATTCCAGCACACACTCCTTATGTATTTACAATTGTAATGATAGCGAGAACTATAACAAAAGTCAACCATTTTGAAAATTGGTGCGTTCCAATGTTTGTAAACTCTTACTTATTGGCTAAATCAACGAAAGAATCGTATTTGAAATATTTATAATGTAGTTTCATCGTTGAGAATTCAAAGGGAGTTCCATCGTCTAAGAAGAAAATCCCTTCCATCAAGCCAACAGGCTCATTATCAGCTAAATTCAACAACTCCTTGCCTTCAGCATCCGAAGGTTCAGCCGAAATATTCAAATAAGTCTTGTTAACTTCTTTGCCTAACTCAGATTCTACATAATTAAAGATAGATTCAGAAGCAATTTGCTCTGATAATTCCGGTGCCAACTTGATAGGAATATATCCCGTTTCAATCATGAATGGCACATCATCTAATGACCGCAAGCGCTTGAAAGCATAGACGAATTCACTAGGTTTCAAAAATAAGTTATCTTGCAAATCTTTATCCGGATGAACCACATCAAATTGCAAAACTTTTACGCCGGGTTTTTGACCATTGACATTGAAACTATCAGTGATACCTAAGTTTTTACCACTATAGTTAAATGATGAACCTTGCTTCAAATACAAGGGGTTAACAAAAGTTCCAGATCCTCGTTTTTTAAAGATAATTCCTTGATCAGCCATCAATCCTAAAGCACGTTTGATTGAACTTCGACTAACTTTGTAACTTTCGGCTAAAGATCTCTCGTCAGGTAAACGCATATCTGAGAATTCACCTGCATCAATTGCCTTTTTTAACGATGTAATAATTTTTTGATAAACTAAATCAGCCATAACTTTTCCTCATTTCATAAATTGGGTCGCACCAATTATAAACATGGTGATTATTTTTCTTTCTAAGTATATCTTATAACGTATTGCACTTACATACCAAAAAAATATTGGTTCTTAATTTATAGTTCTTATGAATCTTGATTAATATTCCGTCCTCCATAGCAAAGCAAATTTGGCTGGAACAATGTGGGCACGACTTGGAGCCTTTGCTAAGACCAGAACCGGGCAAAGTCTTCAAGCTCGGCCTTTCACTAGGCAATAAATTGCCAAGTGAAATTTCACATTTGAGCCAATTTGCTTTGCTATTCCGGACTAGATAGTGATTTTATTCTTTTTTTACCACCAATCCACGTTTACTAAGGCCACACTCAAATTAATCATTTGCAATACTACCGTCTCAAGATATAACCTTTGTATATGTGAGGTATATATTATGGGAATAAAAATTGGAATCATTTTAGGAACGACGCGCCACAATTCGCTTGGTGGTAAGATTTTTAAATATTTACAAAATACAGTGCAGAGTAATGCTGATGTTGAATACAATTGGATCAAACTTAGTGACTATCCTTTGCCACTCTATGATCACGAGGAAACTCCTTTGGAAGACCACATTCACGATTTAAATAGTGTCGAAAGTGATTGGCTTAAAAAATTGAACCAGCAAGATGGCTATTTGATTTTGACACCGGAATACGACCACGCTATTACTGGAGCCTTGAAAAATGCCCTCGATTTAGTGGGACCAGAAGTTAATCGCAAACCTGTTTTGACAATTGCCTATTCACACTTCAGTGACGGCGGTATGTTGGCCGCTCAGTCAATCGTGCCAATACTTCAAATGCTGAAAATGATTGTTTTGCCAACGCCGGTCTTATTGTGGAACGCTGATGACAATTTTGCTGAAGATGGTACTTTATTGGATGTTAAGAACAGCGACCACTTTGCTAAACGATTGAATGAGGCTGTAAATGAAATTAATTTTTACACTTCAACTTTGAAAAATAATCCTTTTATGGAATAAAAATAGCATCTATTCAGAAATAAAATCTGAATAGATGCTTCTTTTTAATTTAATGCTTCAAATTCTTGATCAAGTGCTACTTCGAACTCTTTTGGTTCTTTTTGATTCTTAATCAAATCGTCAGTCATCTTAGTAGCATAAACTTTACGATTGCCATAAGGAACAAAGTACATGATCTTGTTAGTCAAATCCAAAACTGTTTGATATTGAGTATAACTGGATTCACCGTTGTCCTTGATGTTAACCCCACGAGGAATGGTTACACTATCAAGCATATGTAAAATCGTATTGACAGCTTGTTTGTTATCTTTAGGTGTTTCGGAAGCATTGCGAATGAAGGCAGTTCTTACAAAACGGTCAACGGCAGTGTAACCACCAGGTAATCTAAAAGTACCATTTTGACCTAAAGGAATAACTTCTTCGTCACCGAATTTTTTAGCAGCGAAGTTAGTTGTTTGAGCACCCAAGTAATTAGCCAAATTAGTCTTGTGCCAATTGTAATCAGGTGTGTTAGTCATTACGCCAACCTTATCTTCTTGAAGTACCAAACCATTGCCTTGTGGTTCTAGGACGTAAGTTGCGCCAGTTGCATCACTGAAAATGAAGTGCAAGGGTTGGTTTTGACCCATTACACCGGCATTTGATTCAATCAAGTGAACTTGTTTAATATTTTCTTTCAAGTCTTCAATTGACTTGTTGTTACCCAAAGCCCAAAGGATAAATTCTTCAGCAACTAAGTTGATTGCTCCGTCAGTTGGTTCTGTATCGTATTTAGCAGCATTGGCAAAATATAATTCTGCAGCCGATAAGCCATATTCGTTAAAACCGTCAGCTACCATGTAATTGTTGCCATATTTAGCACCAGTTCCCATGATGGCATAATCGGTTGTATAAGTTTTCTTATCATAAGAAGAAATCCATTTATATTCTTGAGGTAAAAATGTTGGTCTGCCATTCAATTCAAAGGCAAAATCCATTGTTCTAGCTAAAAATTTTGAGCCATCTAAAGCCCCTAAGCTAAGACTTGTACACATATATCTGTACTTCCTTTCGGGAATTATCAAAATCCATTATTAAATTAATTATTCTCTTAATTAAAGACATTATCAAGAATTTTATTTTGTGGTTTTTAAATATAACTCTTTTAGTAAGGATATGATAAAGTATGTGTGTATAAACAAATATTCCGGAGGTAGGTTCATGACAGTCGATATTAAAAAAGCTCAAGATGTGTATAAAGACGCTGGTGAAAGTGTTATTTTTACAACCTTGATGCTTAATCACAAAGATTTGAAAGCCGAAAAGGATGCCATTGCAGAATTTTCTGACATGTCCAATTCAATTATTAATAGTATGCGAATTCGTGACCCAGAAGCTCAAGCTCACATTGCTTGGGGATTTGGATCAGATGCTTGGGACTATCTTTTCCCCAACGCTCCAAAGCCAAAAGAATTAGAGAATTTTAAAGAAATCAAAGGTCCTAAATACACTGCCGTTTCAACACCTGGCGATATTTTCATTCACGTCCGCTCTAAGAAAATGGCAGTTTGTTACGAATTAATGGATCAATTCATGGGTATTTTACGTCCTATTACTTCAGTTGAAGACGAAACTCATGGTTTCAGATACATTGAAGGTCGAGCAATTATCGGCTTTATTGATGGAACTGAAAATCCAGCTGGTGTCGAATCAATGGACTACACTTTAATTGATGATGACCCTGAGTTTAACAATGGTTCATATGCCTTTGCTCAAAAGTATATTCACAATATGGAAGCTTGGAAGAGTCTCAAAACTGAAGATCAAGAAAAAGCTATTGGACGTCACAAGTTTTCTGACCGTGAATTGCCCGATGACGAAAAATTGCCTAATGCACATAATGTAGCTTCAAAAGATGAAGAAGGTGGAGTTGAACACAAAATTGTCAGAATGAATGTACCTTTCTCTGACCCTGCCAAAGACATCACCGGAACTTACTTCATTGGCTACTCAAAAGATTTTGCAGTAACTAATCGAATGTTAACGAATATGTTTACTAAGAGTGATCGTTTACTTGATTTTAGTACGCCAATCACTGGTAATTTGTTCTTTATTCCTTCCAAGACAACTCTAGAAAAGATTGCTGACGGGGAATATTAGTTTAGATAATTAGACAAAAAAATGGGAGAAGTTGGTCAATACAGACTAACCTCTCCCATTTTTGCGGTTTTATTATTTGGTTTTAGAACTAAATCGCCATAAGTTCCTTACAAATAGTAATGCTAAAAAAAGCATCAATAATCCTGAAAATGCTAAAGAAATCCTTCCAAAGAAAAATCCAGGATCAACGGTCATCTCAATCACACTAACAATCATTGAGACGAGGACCAAAAGAGATGTGCGTTTCAAAATCATGGAAATCCCTCCCCCTATTTGATAGGTCGATTATAACAATTTCCATTTTGTTTGGCATTAATTATTTTGGAAAGATAACGAAAATTGCAGCAAAGAAAATTGCTACCCCAATCGCCAGAGTAAGGTAATATACCGGTTCTTTTTTTGCTTTGAAAGATATTGTCATTATGGCAATTCCAATGATAAACATTAAAATCGATAAAATTATTTGCATTTATTCCTCTCCCTCATGTTAATATTTAATATAGTTAGGTTATAATACATAATGCTTTTTATATAAAAATATTTTCAAAAATCTAACAATCTGAAACTAATTTGGTATTTTTTATATAATTATCTTTTTTAACAGTACTTTTATCTTTATACTAGATAAGGTACTTCTTTTTTGTAGGGGAAACGTAAATGGCCGTATTAAAACGTGTATTTTCAGATAGAGTGTTGTGGATAGCCGGGGCAGCAGCTATTTTAACATCTATCTTCATCAGTCCACCACAGATGATGGACATCAATTGGAAGACACTTGCATCACTACTATCTATGATGATTATAATCCAAATCTATGATTATTTGGATTTTCTAAAATATTACGCGGCGTATATGACACATAAAGCCAAAACGACGCGACAGATGATATTTATGTTAGCTTCTCTAGCATTTTTTGGAGCTATGTTCTTAACAAACGATGTTACAATTTTAACTTTGGTTCCTTTATTTTACCAGTTATCTAAGCATATAAAAGTTAATCCAATTTTTCCAGTCATTATTATTGCGATGGCTGCTAATTTAGGAAGTATGTTTACACCATTTGGTAATACTCATAACTTATTCTTGCTGACACATTTTAATTTGGGTATCAAACAGTTCTTTATCATGTCAGCTCCAATAACAATTATTACTTTTATAGCAATTTTTCTAACAACTCGCTTTTTTCCAAAAGATCCGATTGAGTTAACCGAATTGCCCGCTGTTGAGTTAAATATTCCAAGTTTATCTTTAACAGTAGCAGTAACAATAGTAATATTTTTGGGAATTTTTTCCGTTATCCCAATGTGGGGATCATTGATTGCGGCTTTACTATTAGTAATCTTCATCAATCCGCATATTCTAGCATCCGTTGATTATTCAATTGTTTTGATTTTCATGTGTTTCTTTATTGCCGTTGGTAATATCAATCGTGAACCAGCAATTGTTAACAATCTGCACCAATTTTTACAAACAAGAACTAGTACATACTTAACATCGATTATAACTAGTCAATTTATTAGTAATGTTCCAACTACTATCTTAGTTTCTAAATTCTCTAAATATGTTCATGCTATTTTCTTAGGTACGAATATTGGTGGTTTAGGAACTGTTGTTGGTTCGCTAGCTAATCTATTGGCCTTTAAACAATATAGATTTTTCTTCAAGAAAAATCCTGGTAAATATCTCATGTACTTCACGATCATTAACTTCGCTATGCTATTGATCATTGGTACGATCGGTTATTTCTTAATCGATTTTGGTTTACCAACTAAATAAAAATAACCTTTTGACTGTTTTTCACGACAATCAAAAGGTTATTTTTTTATGAGTTAACAGGATTCTTTTTTCTTAAATTAAAGTTCTTCCACTTTCTCACTTGTCTGCTGTAATTGTTGAATGGTGAAACGGCGTTGATTCTAATCCACTTTGCAACTGGCCACATTGCTTTAGTTGTAGCCCATTTACGTTCTCCTGGTTTGAAAAGTTCGTCATGAGACATGTTCTCGATCCATGAAACTAATTCATCGACCACGCTACTCAATTCCTCTTCCTCATTTTCCAAACCGTTTGAACCGTATTTGATATTAAAATCATGGTATAACTGACGCATTTGATCCCATTTATATCCAGGAGTTGGTGTCGTGATATTTTCACCACTGGCTTCAGCTTTCTCCCAAGATAAAATCATGTTGATCCAGCCAAGTTGATAAGAGAGCATTTCACGTGGAGTCTTGTCCACTTGCTCAATTCTCTCATCGGCTACATCGTCACTTATACCCTCGTATTCATCAATGAACTTGTGATAACTCTCTCTAATCTGGTCTATCAATTCTTGTGAATTTTTATATACCTGCATGCCTTCGCTACCTTTCATTGATTTTTGATTCCCAATCAGGGAACTCCCAATTTCTATTATAGACTGAATTTTGTCACTTTGGGCAAAAAAAGCTCATGATATAGCGAGTTTTTAGTGAGAAAGCGTTTTATTTATGTTATATTAAAAAGTTATGCAAAATTTTTTTAGAAAAAATATGCCGTCGTCCGCAAAAATCCTGTGGCTGGCTGGAACATAGCCGACGCGATTTTGAGCTTTTGCATGGACCCAAAGACGCAAAATCTCAAAACTCGGTCTTTCACTAGGCAATAAATTGCCAAGTGAAATTTGGCTATTGAGCCGCCACAAGATTTTTGCTACCGACTAGACTCCAGTTTCTATATAGATAGAGTTAGACACATACTTTCTTAATAACTATCCTATTTTCTTGTAGTACAAAAAAAGAAGATACTACTAAAATCACAGCAATATACTGCAATTCTAATAATATCTTCTATTAACTTCTTGAAATAATTTATATAAAGCTAGAAACCACAATCTAGCCGGGAGCGAGGTACTGGAAAATGCTCAGCCGTGAAATTCCACTTAGCGATTTATCGCTTAGTGGAAGCCCAATCTTGAAGACTTTGCCCGGTTCTGGTCTTAGCAAAGGCTCCAAGTTGTGGCCACAGCGTTCCAGCGTTTTCCAGTGCCGAACGGACGACGGCAGCTTAACACATTAAAGATTTGGATCCATCTTAAATGTCAACTTACTCAATTCAGTCCCTTTAGTAATCAAATCAGCAATATGTTCTTTAGTAGCTTCATTAAAATGCTCGGCTATCAAATGATTTTGCTCTGTTAAAAAGCTAGTCAACTCTTCACCTGATTTAGCAGATGCTGCTGTTTCAACCTCGGAAATTTTTCTTCTAGCCCATTGTGATAATTTCTTTTGATAGTCCAAATTAGGCTCTACAAACTCTGTGTAATGACTTTCCACTATCATGGCCAATGTTTCATACATCCAGTAAGCACTCTTCATATCTAATTTTTCAGGCACGTAGCTGTATGTTTCATCAATATCATTAGCATTAGTGAAGAATGGTACGTAAGGACTGAAACTTGGAATACCCAGAGCCTTCCATTCGATACCGCCAACATTAGTTTTCGATGTCTTTGGCAATTGTAGAATATGAGAGTTTGCTGTTCTGGACAAGGAAATTGCACGATACTTTTTACTATTTTTACCCGTACTCATTGGATCAAATTCAGTTTCATCATAATGCGATGCTAAAACCGCCTGAATATCTTCTACTGAAATCTTCTTTTCTGGTTTTCTCAAAAATGGTAAATCTGAAGACTCTGGATCTTGTTCGGTTGATGGATTGAGCATTTTTTGACCGTACCAAACTCGTGGCGTGTTGTAATGACGATCTTGTTTCGTATCGGTTCCAAAAATATGTCTGAAGTTAAAACCTTCAAAATCAGGGTTCAAATTATTATCAGCAACGAATTCTTGAATTCCTTTCGACCACATGAAATTATCAGGATCATTAAAATCGATTTCTTCAATTCCAATTTGATTGGCAGCCACAGCATAACTGTCGTCAGGAATTCTAATTGCTACCCAATGATGACCTGTAGCCAATTCAACATACCAAATTTCATCTTGGTCAAAGAATTGTACGCCGTTGCCTTCAGCTGAACCGTATTTTTCAATTAAATTGCCTAAATATTCGACCCCTTGGCGAGCAGAATCAATATATGGCAAAACTAATGTCGTCATCGAATCTTCTGCTACTCCTTCAGGAACTAAAGGATCATAAGCTAAAACCAATTCATTAGCAAAGACACTTTCAGTTGCACTCATTCCGACATTTTTTTCATTGATCCCATCTTCTTCATACCAACCTTCATCTTGATTAGCATCAGGTGAACTCGTATAACGGTAAGCTTTTTCGGGTAATTCAACGGTCAATTTATTGTATGGAGAAACATAGGTCTCATGACGATTCTTTACTGCTGGTTGAACAAAAAATCTCTTAGGCCAATTGGCAATACAATTATCTTCATTTCTGGCTATAAAATTAGAACCATCTTGGGCTGCTTTTTTACCGACCATAATTGAAGTACAGGCCGCATGTTTATGTTGTTTCATTTTTATCCACCTTTCGATTAATCACCAAAAATCTCTTTTTTCAATTTTAAGGCAGTTGGTGTAGTAGCTAAGCCACCTTCAGCTGTTTCTTTAAAAATAGATGGCATTTGTTGACCAACTTTGTGCATTGCTTCAACGACTTCGTCAACTGGAATGACACTCTTGATGCCAGCTAAAGCCATATCTGCAGAAATCATTGCTTGTGAAGAACCAAGGGCATTTCTTTTAACGCAAGGAACTTCAACTAGTCCAGCCACAGGATCACAGACTAATCCCATCATGTTTTGCAAAGTGATAGAAATTGCTTCAGCTGCTTGTTGAGCACTGCCACCCTTAGCACAAACTAGGGCTGCTGAAGCCATCGCTGCGGCTGATCCAACTTCTGCTTGGCAACCACCTTCAGCCCCAGCAATCGATGAATTATTAGCAATCACTAATCCAAAAGCTCCAGCGGTAAATAAGAAGTCAACTTGTTGATCTCTAGTCATTTTCAATCTATCTCTAACCGCAACCAAAACTCCGGCTAAAACCCCGGCACTACCAGCTGTTGGTGTGGCACAGATTAGACCCATTTTGGCATTAACCTCATTGACGGCAACTGCATTTCTAACTGCTTCTAAAATCGGTTCGCCACTTAAAAAGTCACCTTTCTCGATGTATTCGTTCATCAATTTAGCATCCCCACCAGTCAAACCAGTAACAGATTTAACTCCAGCAACACCTTCTTGAATCGACTGTTCCATGACTTCCAAATTACGTTCCATTTGTGAGCGGATGAATTCCTTGCTACGATTAGTGTTCTCCATCTCAGTTTGAACCATCAAGTCAGCAACGGAATCATAATTAGCGCTCTTTTCAACCAATTCTTTAATTGTATAAAACATCTTTTTATCTCCTATTCAAAATACGTTGCATTATCGACATGTGGCAATGACTTTAATTGTTTCAGAATATCTTCACGATCACGACGTTCATCAACTTCAATGATCATGATGGCTTTTTCACCTTTAGAAGCTCGAGTAACGGTCATCGTTCCAATATTGATATCAAAATTAGAAAAGACATTAGTAACTTTGGCAATCATCCCCGCTACATCTTGATGAACTGTGATATAGGTTGGCGTACCCAAACTCAAAGACATCTTGAAACCGTTGATTTCTGAAATTTGAATATTTCCACCACCGATAGATACACCAGTAACTGACAATTCATGATCTCCTTTAACGAGGGTGATTTTGGCAGTATTAGGATGGGCAACTTTGTCACTCTTAGGCACAAAGGCTACCTTGATTCCCGATTCATAAGCAATTTTCAAAGAATCAGACAAACGTCTATCATCTGGTTCCATTCCTAACAAACCACCGACAATCGCCACATCGGTTCCATGACCGCGGTAAGTTTTAGCAAAGGATTCATATAGGTCGATCGTAATCTTATCTGGCTTTTCGCCAAAAATATCATGGACCACTTTTCCTATTCGAGCGGCACCAGCAGTATGAGAACTACTTGGTCCAACCATAACTGGTCCGATAATATCGAAAACACTTTTAAAACGTACGTCTTTCATGATAATTTACCCCTATTTTTCGTTAATTAAAGTTTACAATTATTAGGTGGTAAATTCATTAATATTTTTATCTATTAAACAAAATAACGGTAAATACACTCTAATTTTTGGAGGTATTTACCGTTATTTTCGTATTTTTTAAAGATTTGGATCCATCTTAAATGTTAATTTGCTTAGTTCTGTACCTTTAGTAATCAAATCAGCAATATGAGCTTTTGTTTCATCATTGTAGTGTTTAACGATTTCATGATTTTGCTCTGTTAAATAGTCTGTCAAAGCTTCCCCTGACATTGTAACAGCCTTCTTGTCAACTTCAGCAATCTTTCTTCTAGCCCACTCTGATAATTTCTTTTGATAATCAAGATTAGGTTCAGTAAATTCACTGTAGTGGCTTTCAACGACCATAGCCAATGTTTCGTACATCCAGTAAGCACTCTTCATATCGAGCTTTTCTGGTGTATAACTATACGATTCGTCAATATCATTGGCATTGGTAAAGAATGGAACTTGTGGGCAAAAGCTTGGTACACCGAATCCAGTCCATTCAACACCAGCGGCACCATTCTTGTCGGAATCTCTCATTTGAAGAATGTGGGAATTGGCTGTACGTGATAATGAAATAGCACGGTATGTTCTTCTTTCGTGTTCAGTACCATTTCCTAGTGGATCGTATTTTGTTTCATTGTAATGTGATTTCAAAATATATTGAATATCTTCAACAGCAATCTTCTTCTCAGCTTTTCTAATGAAAGGAATTTCTGGTGATTCTGGATCTTGAGTATCATCTGATGGATTCAAATAACGTTGAGCAAACCAAACACGTGGTGTGTTGTAATGGTGGTCTTGTTCAGTATTTGTACCAAAGATATGTCTGAAGTCCCAACGGTCAAAGTCTGGGTTTAGTCCGTGTTCTTCAACAAATTCTTGAATACCGTCAGCCCACATGTAGTTATCTGGGTCATTGAAGTCGATATCTTGAATAGCAACTTGGTTAGCAGCTACGGCATAGCAGTCATCGGGAATTCTTACCGCTACCCATTGATGCCCTGTAACAATTTCCATATACCAAACTTCATCTTTATCAATGAATTGCAATCCGTTACCTTCAGCCGAACCATATTCAGCAACTAATTTACCTAAGTATTTAACACCATCACGAGCTGAGTCAATGTATGGCAAAACTAAAGTTGCCAGTGAATCTTCAGCCAAACCATTTTTAACATATGGATCAAAGGCTAAAACTTTTTCGTTGGCATAAACACTTTCAGTTGCACTAAGACCAACATTTTTTTCATTAAATCCATCCTCTTCATTAGGCCCAGCACTTTGGTCAGCATCTAGTGTTGAAGTGTAACGATAGCCACTTTCTGGATATGGCATTGTCATTTTGTTATATGGTGAAACATAAGTTGCGTGACGATTTGAAACTGCTGGTTGGACAATAATCCGCTTTCTATAAATAGCGTTAAGGCGATCTTCGTTTCTGGAAATATAAGTAGCTCCATCCATCGAAGCCTTCTTACCTACCATTATGGATGTACATGCTGATGATTCGATCCGATCTAGCTCTGTCATTTTATAATCCCCCAATATAATTTTTTTGTTCTTATATTATTATGATACTCGTCCTGGGAAATGGCATCTAGCGTTAACTTAACTAAAAGAATTATTTATGCGTATTGATTTTTTTCAGTTACTAAATTCAAATCATCCAAATTCTGACCATTAGATTCAATAACTTGTTTTAACCACCAATAACTCTTCTTAAGAATCCGTTCCATATCCTTCAAATCATGGTTCGTCCGATTGACATAAACCGTTCCATAACGTTTGTCCACATTGCCACTAGAACTTGGAATATCGATCAAGCCCCAACCTAAATAGCCAAGAACTTCAACACCGTCTTCAAAGATAGCATCCTTCATTGCTTGAATGTGGTCGCGCATATAATTTATTCGTTTATCATCTTGAATCTCTTGACCCGTATACTCTTCACGCATACCTAAACCATTTTCAATTGGAAACATTGGTACGCTGTATTCGTTATAAACTTTTGCCAAAATATCTCTAAAACCAGCTGGATCAATTTGCCAACCGTATTCTGACGTTTCTAAATAAGGATTCTCTTTACTACCATAATCTAAATACAAATTAGGCACAGTGTTGAGTGGAACCTTCGTCGAATCAATCGTTTCACTACGATAATAACTAAAAGCAATGAAATCCGAACTTACTTGAATCAAAGCTTCGTCATCGTTTAATTGATAATCCATTTCAATCTTATGATTTTTGATATATGTCATTACCTCATGTGAGTAACGACCATAAATAAAGGCATCAAGTAAATTACGATTTAAAAATTCATCAATTTTTCTTGCATATAAAACATCTTTAGGATTAGGTGTGGCTGGATAAACTTCACTGTAAGCTAACATCCCACCAATTTGGCAATCAGTGTGTTCGTGAATAAAATTGGCCACTCCAGCATGAGCTAACATAACATGGTGACTGATCTGATATAACTCATCAATTGTCTTATCACCCTTTAAATAACCAGAAATATTAAAGGCTTCGCTCGTATGATAAAGATTTTGTTCATTAAAAGTAATCCAATATTTAACTCGATCTCCAAATCTTTTCACCATTTCAATTCCGTATCTAACGAATGCTTGCACTACTGGACGCGATAAGAAGCCATTATATTTTTGAGCTAAGGCTAATGGCATGTCGAAATGGTATAAACAAATCATCGGTGTAATGTTACGTTTCAAAAGTGCATCGATCATTCTGTTATAAAACTCGATTCCCTTTTCATTGAAGTTGCCGTCTCCTTCAGGGTCAACTCTGCTCCAAGAAATCTGAAACCGATAAAAGTTCATGCCTTGACTAGCCATCAAATTAAAATCTTCCTCAAAGCGATGATACTCATCAATACCATCTTTCCAATCAGAAGTACTATCAGTAGCTGGTCTGACATCATAAACTGATTTGCCTTTACCATCCAAATTCCATGCACCTTCCGTTTGCATACTAGACGTAGAATTTCCCCAGAAAAAATTCTTTGGTAACTTGTTAGTCATAATCATTCCGCCTCTCTGATTGAATACGCTTTCATCATATCACAAAAAGTGTTAATGTAAATAACAAATAGGTGATAAGTATATACTTTTATATTCAAAAGAAATTTATTCTTTTTCATGATAAACTTAACCATGAACAATTAGGGAGATAATGTTATGGCTTACAAATACAAAGAAGTTGCTAATTCTTTACGCAAAGCAATCCAGGCAGGTAAATATGAACCTGGAGAGAATTTACCAGATCAAAATCAAATTGCTAAAAATTTTAATACAACTCGTATCACCGTCCACAAAGCGCTCCAACTATTAATGGTTGAAGGAATGATTTACTCCAAACGTGGTGCGGGAACTTTTGTCAGAAAAGATTACGTTGCTGATGATCACAGCAAATTTGGAAAAGTCTCTCCAATTGATAAACCTTTCGGAGCTACTAAGACTAATGCCGGAAAATCTGTAACTAGTAAGGTTTTGGAACTATCCGCTCGCATTCCAACTGAAGATGAAGCCGATAAATTGCTCATCAAACCAACTGAACCAGTATATGTAATTAGACGGGTGCGTTACGTTAATGGAGTCGTCTTTGCTTACGAAAATACAATTATGCCGACTGCTATCACGACTTTGACTGAAGATATTCTCAAGAAATCAATCTACGGTCACATGCAAAAAGAAGGCCTGACGATCGAAGGAACTCACCGAATTATTTCCGCTGACAAAGCCAGTCAAATTGACGTTGACACTGGCATTGCAGAAAAACTTGGAGAACCCGTTTTAGTTATTAACCAGTTAAGTTACCTCGAAGACGGTCAACCTTTTGAAATATCTGAATCCCGTTTCCCTTATAAGACTAGTCAACTAACTGCTGACATTACTTTATAGGCCCACACAAAAAGCGCACATGAAAGTGCGCTTTTTTAATACGTATTATTAGTATAGAAAGTCTTGTCTAATCCAAAAGTATTGTAATCAGTATCATCTTCATTTTCGAAGAAAGTCTTATTTTTAGCATTCAATTGCGTTTCAGTATTATTCAAAGTCTGAGTTGATAAGCCCAAGTTTTCGCGTAATTTATCTGAAGCTTGCTGCATCGTGTCTGTTGGTAAAATTTGATAAGAACTACCATTGATCCAAGCATTACGTCCTTGAAGTTGATTGAAATCCATTGTTTTACCACTGCTATGATACTTCAAAATAATTTGATCTATCTGACTAGTAGTCAAATCAGTACTGATATCACTACCCAAATCTTTAATCAACTTAGGTAATTTGGTTAAATACTTAGGTTGTTCAAGCTTCTTTACTACAGCTCTCAAAATTTGTTGTTGACGGATTTGACGACCATAATCCCCACGAGGATCTTGATAACGCATTCTAGCGTATGTCAAAGCCTCTTTACCATTTAAATGGTGCGTTCCTTTAGGAATCGTAATCCCGTCAAAGGAAACCTTTAAATCACTTGTCACAGTCACACCGCCGACAAAATCAACTGTTTTTTCCAAAGCTTCCATATTGATTGCCACGTGATAGTCAACTGGAACCCCTAACATACTACCGACAGTACTTTTAGCCATTTTTGATAAGCCAATATTGTAAGCAGCGTTGATTTTTTGAACATTCTTTTCTTTATCACCAACCATTTCAGCTAAAGCATCTCGTGGAATGGAATAAGCAACCGTTTTTTCAGTCTTAGGATTCAAAGTCAACAACATCATGGTATCCGAATTACCACGATCAACACGGCCATCAGTTCCCGTATCTGCTCCCAAAAGTAAAATGGAAAATGGTTTACCATTATTTATTTTGTTAGAAACGCTTTTCTTATTAGTATTCAAAGAATTAAGCGATTGTTGCGTATGATATATGAACACTCCCCCTGCACCTAATGCTGCTAATAGAAGTACACCTATAATTATTGAAATTATTTTTAATTTTTTCATTTTTTATATCCTATATTTTTTATGATTCCTATTATAAGAGCAAATAATACTTGTTATCAAATTTTAGGAACATTTTTCAAAAATATCGCTTTCATAAATTGAATCAAAATGATAATCTCAAACTATAAAAATGTTTTAGGGGGGATTAAAATGTCAGAATTGGCTGATGCTTTAATCGTAATCGATATGCAAAAGGCTCTACAATACAGTTACAATTTCGATGGACTGATTCGCAATATCAATGACCGGATCTCTCTATACCGTCAAGCCAACTTACCTATCATTTTTATTCAGCATAACGATCAAGATGTTGTTCGAGGTAGTGAATTGTGGCAACTATCGGGTAAATTAGACAAACAAAAAGAAGACATTGTGGTTGAAAAGTTTCACCCTAATGCCTTCTACCAAACTAATTTAAATAAAGTCTTGATGAATCACAATATTCATACAATCGAACTCTGCGGAGCTCAAACTGAATATTGTTGCAATGCCACAATCGTCATGGCGCACGGTCTTGGCTACAAAATTTTAATGGGACACGATATGACTACTACTTTTGATAATGACTACATGATTGCTGAAGATACGATTTCTTTCTTTGAAAATATTTGGAATCAACGCTTCGTTACCTTTCAGTAAAAAATAAAAAAGCCGATCATTTCGGCTCTTCTATTATGCGTAGGTTACGCCACTGTGAACTAACTCGTATCCGTTCAAATTCAAATCGCCCAACACTCGATTGATGGTCTTATCTGGGAAACTGCCATCCATCTTGTATGCTAAGTAATATTTGGAGGAATCATCTGAAGAAATCCAACGTCCTAATTGCGACAATTCAGGATAAATCTTGGGGTCAAAATCAACCGACCTGCCAAAATCGATAGTAATGATTTCTCCTTCAAACCAACTGATATATTTCAACGTTCTGGGTAAAGTAGCCATGTGCAATCATCCCTTCTGAAGAATTTTGTGACCGTTTTCACAGATAAATATAACACCTTTTGAGGGCAAAAAAATATCCGATACCAAAAAAGTATCGGATATTGTGCTTTTTACATATACTTCTCTAAAGCCATGCGGAATTTCTCTTCTGGTTGATAACCAACCATACGTCCTACAACGTTACCATCTTTCTTGATGATAAATGTTGGGATACCTTGAATTCCGAAGTTATTAGGTGTATCAGGATTGTGATCAACGTTCATAGAAGTAAACTTGATCTTATCGCCTAATTCATCTTTAGAAGATAACTTCTCCAAAATTGGATTCATCATCTTACATGGAGGACACCAGTCGGCGTTAAAATCTGTAATAACTAGTCCCTTACTTGTCTCATCGTTGAATGTCTTATCTGATAACTCAGTGATATTTGCCATCATTCAATCTCCTTCTCATATCTTATGTACCCAATATACCCCCTAGGGTAAAAGTGTGCAACTATTTTGTTTTATCAACATATTCAAGATTTAAAATGCAATTATTTGCGACCCGTTACCCATATGGGTATAATTAACTAAACAAACCATTTGGGAGGAAATTATGTCTCAAACACCCGAAGAAATTGCCAGCAAAAAAATAACTAGTCGTTTAAAACGTTCTCGGGGTCAGCTAGATGCCGTACTGAGAATGATGGATGATGACAAACCTTGCGATCAAGTTTTAATGCAATTATCTGCCGTTAAATCCAGTGTCGATAAAGCGATGAAGTTAGTTATTGCCCAAAATATCCGTAAGAATTCTAATTGTACCGATGAAAAACAACTCGAGGAATTACAAAAATCGTTGGATTTGATGTTAAAAACTAAGTAATCTTCTAAGACTGCCATCGTCTGTGAAAATCCGGTGACTGGTTTCAATTTCTATTCAATAAATACTAAAAAAATCTCATTAAAATGTTAGAAAATTTGCATTCTAATGAGATTTTTTATATTGAAATATTTTATTTTTATTAAAGCATTAAACCAACTGAATAGTGAATTGCCATAGTTACAATACCGACAATTACATTTCTAATAATAGCAGTTTTAACTAAACCATCACCTAATTTAGCACTTAAGAATCCTGTCAAAGCGACTGACAAAGTAACGGCTAAAATTGTTCCTGGCCATTTAATAGCGTTTGGTAATAGAGTCATCGCTACTAATGGGAAAATCCCACCAGATGCAGCTGAAACTAGTGATGAAAAGGCAGCATCCCAAGGATTCATATAATGACCTAATTGCAAATCGTATTTAACACGGACAACCGTTCCTAAAGCATCTTGTTCCATTAATTCTTTAGCAATCTTATCGGCAGTAGCTTGTTTGACGCCACGATCAACGTAGAACTTAGCTACAACGTCCAATTCATCTTGATAATTAGTTTTGATTAGTTCACGTTCTTTTTCAATTGCAGCTCTTTCGGTATCCTTTTGAGAGCTAACTGAAGCATATTCTCCAGAAGCCATTGAAAAAGCACATGCGAGCAAATCTGATAGTCCAGCAATAAAGATTGTGAAGGTGTTAGTTGTCGCTACAGCAACTGAGAACAAAACACCAACAACGGTTAAAATACCATCATTTGAACCTAAAACTCCAGCACGAAGAGTATTTGAACGTTCGGCCATAGTTTTCTTTTGTTTTTTGGGTTTAGACATTGTCATTGATTTCAACGTTTCTCACTCCTTAATGTGCGAATAAAGATCCAATTAAATAAGTTACTAACATCGTCAATAATCCGGAAACGATATTTCTCAAAACGGCTTTACCACGGTTGGCACCACCTAAAGCTGCAGCTGTATAACCGGTAATTGCCAAAGCAATCATCACTGCAATGACAGTTGCAATCATCTTAATACTTTGAGGGAACATTGTAATAGAAACCAGCGGCAAAATTGAACCAGTTGGGAAAGAAATCATTGAGGCCATCGCTGCAGCAATCGCACTGGTCTTTTCTTTCGGATTAAAGCCATATTTTTCACGAACAGCTACATCGAGTGGATCATCACTCATCATTTCTTTAGTAGCTTGAGTGGCTAATTCATTAGAGATTCCAGTAGCTTGATATTTATTGCGAATGAAATCAAATTCATCATCGTAATGTCCATCTAACGCTGCGGATTCTTTTTCTACCGCTCTTTTTTCAGAATCACTTTGGGTACTAACTGATACCCATTCACCCATTGCCATTGAAACTGTTCCGGCTAACATTCCGGCAATACCTGATAGAAAAATAGCATGATTATTACTTTGAGCACTAGCAACACCGATAACAATACCGGCAATTGAAATAATTCCATCATTGGCACCCATAACACTGGCACGCATGACATTGATTTTTTCAGCTAAACTTTGTTTTTTCTTTGCTTTAGGCATGATGCTCACTCCTTAATTTTTTGTTACATTGGAATGGTTCTCATCTGTTAACGACTACATAATAACGCAGACCTTTTTAAAAGTAAACGAAATACCTCCTTAAAACGTTTTCAAGGTTTTTAGAAGTTTTCTTTGGTATTCTCTCTAATTTCGTCATATAATTACATTGAAATGATTCTAAGGTAGAAAGGAAGATTGCTCATGGCTAGTAATGCTGTAATGGAAGAAACACTACAAGTCCTAAAAGATCATAAGCTCAGAGTTACTCCACAGCGGCACATTATTTTGGCATACTTAGTTAGTCATCATAATCATCCTACCGTTGAAACGATCCGCGATGGACTCAGTAAAGATTTACCTAATATTGGAGCATCTACAATTTATAATACGCTGAACACTTTTGTTGACCACCATTTAGTCGTCGAATTACAAAACGGAGATGGAAGTACCCATTACGATTACTTCGGCACACCCCACTATCACGCCATTTGTACAAATTGTGGACGGATTGTAGACGTTACGTATCCTGGATTTAGCGATACCGAAAAGAACCTTGAAGAAAAAACGGCCGAGATTTCCGGTTATATGATTTCTGGTAATCATATGGAAGTTTATGGTTTATGCCCTGAATGTCAGATCAAGTTAGGAATTAAGCAAAATGACTAAGAGTATTTATTTTTTGTGTAGTGGCAACGCTTGTCGTAGTCAAATTGCTGAAGGATACGCTAAACAATATTTACCTGACTGGAATGTTCAAAGTGCTGGCGTGAGAGTCGATGGATTGAATCCCTGGGCTGTTAAAACTATGGCTGAAGATGGAATCGATATTTCGCAACAGTATTCAAAATTAATCGATTCTGATTTTCTTGAACAAGCAACAGTAGTAATTACCCTTTGTGGTGAAGCTCGCGATAAATGTATTATTCCTCAAAATGCTCGTTGGTTGCATTGGCCTATTAATGACCCTGCCCTAGCAACTGGCAGTGATGAAGAAATTGCGACTGCTTTTAGATCTTCACGAGATGACATCAAACAACGAATTATTCAATTAGCTGAACACATAAATAATTAATTTGAATAATGATGGCAAAAATTCTAGACGATAAAAATAAGGTCCAGAAATCGTAATGATTTCTGGACTTTATTTGCTTCTATACTATAACAAAAAACATTTTTAGAAATAACAAAGGAAGAGATTTCAAGCCTTTTTCACCATTTAATAGGATTGAATAAAGAAATAATTTGCTTGTATAAAGGCCAATATGGCAATGACCCAGCGTAATTTAACAATCGATATATGACGTAATATCCTTGGACCTAAAAAACCACCTATCAACATTCCCGCTGCTAAAAAGATACCTTGTAACCAATAAACTTGCGATCTGAAGATAAAAATGACAAACGCAACAACATTAGCTAACCCACAAATTACATTTTTAATCGCATTATTAACTAAAAAATTTTCATTAGTTAAATAATCCAGTGCAGCTAAAAGAATGACACCATTAGCACCACCAAAATATCCTGTATAACATCCCATCATGAACATGATGACAACAATCAAAAATTTAGGAATTACCCTTGTCGAGTTTTTTTTCTTGTTTCCAATTAAAAAAAGGATACCTGATAAAACTAAAAAAATGGGTACTACTTTTTCGAATACCTTTGAAGGAAAAGCCAATAATAAGTATGTACCAAATACTGCTCCAACTGTGGCACTCATAGCATAGAAAATTGATTGTTTCCAATGTCCCTTTAATTCCTCAGTAGATGAAGAAATTGCTCCCAAATAATCAAAAATCAATGCTCCATGATTAGTTATGTTAGCAAAAATTGGTGGAACTCCACTGATCAATAAAATTGGATAAGAAACTATTGAAGCTCCGCCCGCAACTGAAGAAATCATGCCACCGAAAATACCGCCTAAAAAAACTAAAATTAAAATAAAATTGAACATAATAAGTTCCTTTCTTCTCATTATCATATCCAATCATTCAATGTTATAGTCACATTAAATCATCAAAAAATATCACAATATCTTCAAGGTAATTGTCTAATGGCTGAAAATATCATCAATTCTATTAATTTATATCAAAAAAATTCTTTTCCTTATTTGGTTTTGAACGTCAAAGGAATAGCGGCTTTTCCACATAACCCAGGCTTTCGAACCTGGCATTGGCATGAGGATCTACAATTCATTTTTATTTCCAAGGGTCCTATTACCTTTTCCACATTAGAAAACAAAAACATCATTTTAAATTCAAATGAAGGATTATTTTTAAATAAAAACCAAATTCATCTCATTGAACCCACGACCCAATCTAATTACCATAGTTTCATCTTTCCCGAAAAATTTCTGAATTTTTATTTGAATAGTCCTGCAAATACTACAGTAAATAAACTAATCAACAATCAAAATTTTAACTTTGTCCATTTATTGCCTAGTATTCCTTGGCATAGAAAAATTTTGAAATTGTTGAAAAAACTAACCACGCTTGACGATAGAAACTCTGATTTATATCCCTACCGAGTTTTAGTAAATCTACACAATATTTGGTTATTAATGCAAGAAAACATTGATCTACCAACTGATATTCCCAATAATAATCTAACCAAAGAGAGAATGTATATTTTTTTAAATTACATTCATCACCATTTTGCGGAAAAAATAACTATTACTTCCATCGCTAATAGTGCTCACGTTAGTAAATCTGAATGTTTACGTTGCTTTCATTCAACACTTAATATCACTCCATACGAATACTTACTTGATTACCGACTTCAAAAATCAATCATACTTTTACAAAATTCAGACTCCAATATCACTGATATTGCAAATAAAGTGGGATTCAATCAACCAAGTCATTTCATCGCTATTTTTAAAAAAAGAATTGGCAAAACTCCTAAGCAATTTCGTAATTTACAATAATTAGCTATAACTTTCTATTCTTCATTTGATATAGCAAAATTGACACATCAAAAAACACGATAGAAAATTCTATCGTGCTTTATTTAAAATCGGATGTTATATCCCAAACTCTTGCTGTCTAAATATTAATGATTTAATTTCCAATTTTTATAAGTCAAACCACAGAAGTAAGCTAAAACTTCAAAACTAGAAATAAAGAAAGTAACTGGCCAATTGGTAATAAAGGCAAGATACAAGCCTAACCAAACACCAGCCAATGATAATCCCACTGAAACCATCAACAACTTAGGTATCGTGTGAACCAAATACTTAGCTGTAGCACCAGGCAACGTTAATAACACGAAGACTAACAATGAGCCAACGATTTGGGCACCGATACTGACACTCAAAGCTAAAGTTACCAAGAAAGCGATCGATAACAAACGAGTCTTCAAGCCAGCTGCACGAGCGCCAATATGGTCGAAGGAATCAAATGACAATGGCTTGTAAAAAATTATGAAAATGGCAATTACTACTACTGCCAAAATTACTAACTGTTGAACTTCTTTGGCACTAATACCAACGATACTACCAAATAAAATATTCGTCGCATAACTACTCGATTCTGAAGATAATGATAGAAAAAGAATTCCTAAACCAATAAATAATGAAGAAATAGCACTAATCGAAGCTTCCCGTCGTGAACTTTCTGAACTTAGACTACCAACTGCTATTGAACTAATAATCGTGAAAAGAATCATCCCTGCTAAAGGAGATATTCCAATCAAAATTCCAAATGACGCTCCAGCAAAACCAATTTCTGACAAAGTATGCGAGAGAAAGGACATATTTCTGGAAACCACGAAGACGCCAACGATACCAGCCGTAATAGCAATGAAAGTACTGGCGATAAAGGCTTGACGCATAAATTCATATTCAAACATTTTATCCCTCCATCTCAAACATTTTTTCTGAAATATGACTAATAGGAATTTCCTTCAGAGTTTTATTTTGGAAGAAAAGTGCCTTAGTCGTATATTTTTTGGTCAATTCATAATCATGTGTAATGAAAATAACTGTCAATTGATATTTTTTATTTAATTCGGCAACTAAATCCATCAATTGCATTTTTACCTCAACATCTAAACTAGCTGTCGATTCATCAAGAATTAAGATTTTGGGCTCATTCAACAATGCCTGTGCCAAATAAGCTTTTTGCTTTTCACCACCAGAAGCTAATCCTAGAGGACGATCTTTCAAATCAGTCAATCCCGTCTTCTCTAAAATTTCTTGAATCAATTGGTCATTTTGATGACGTTTTGTTGGACTGAACGTAAATTTCAAATTAAGTCGGATAAAAGCTTCGATACTTAGTGGATAATCGTTATCGATGTTTCGAAATTGTGGAACATAGCCGATTGTCTGCTTGTGATCGAAGTTTAATTCGCCACTAGTTTTTGGCTCTAACCCCATTAGTATTTTGACTAAAGTGGTTTTTCCAGATCCATTAGGTCCGATTAGGCTTAAAAAATCGCCCTGATTTATTTTAAAATTAACATTTTGAAAAACTAATTGGTTTCCAAAACGCTTAGTTAAATTTTTTGCTTCAATCAAAATTATTTTTCACCTTGTAAAATTTTATTCATTGCTTGATATTGCGATAACATCCATTCAGTGTAAGTCTTATCTTTTGGCAATGTTTCCGTAACTTCTAGAACCGGAATATCATTTTTCTTTGCTAAATCAACCAAATTATTAACTAGCTTGCTGTCTGTTTGAATATTTAAAACAAAGAAAGCAATTTTTTTAGCTTTAATATTGTCTTGCATAGTTTTAATCGTTTGAGGTGTTGGGTCAGTTCCATTTTCAACAGCCTTTTCAAACTCTTTGTTACCTACTTTGAACCCAGTTGCCTTAATTGAATAATCAAAAACTGGTTCACTGACATAAACTTCTTTATTAGTTACTTTTTGCGAAGCTGTCTTAAGTTTTGCTAACTCATTTTTCACAGGTTTCAACGAAGCTATGTACTTTTTAGCATTTTGTTGAAAATACTTTTTATTCTTAGGTTGTTGCTTAGATAATTCGTTAGCCAAATATTGTGCATATTTGGGCATCGTCTGCGGATTGTACCAAATATGAGGATTATCGCCAGTCTTTTTATTCATGACATCCTCACCAATTTTGATATATGTTCCGTCTTGCTTGTCTAGTTTATTCATCCATGAATCGTATCCCAAACCGTTGGCAACTGTAACATCAGCTTTACTAACAATTTGAGCCGTTTTGGTTGTTGGTTCAAAATCATGAGGATCAACGGCAGGATTACTAATAATTGAAGTAACGCTACCCTTGTTACCGACAATCTTCTTAGCAACTTCACCGTAAAAATCAGTCGTTGTGACAATATTTAGTTTGTCTGAGGAAGTACTAGTCTTCTTATTAGTACATCCCGCTAAAACTACAATAAAAATCAATCCTAAAATAATTCCAATAAATTTTTTTCCCTTAGAAAACATAAGAAATTCTCCTTAAACAATAAAAGTTACTATTTAACCCTAAACTAATGTCTTTAAAAAGTAAATGATAAATTTTACTATTTAACATTTTTTCCATGTTGATTAATGTTATATTCCGGACTAGATAGTGATTTATTTTTTCAATAGAATTTAAAAACATCTATTAGACAATAGTCAGTTGGACTATTTTATCCAATAGATGCTTTTATTTAGCCTTCAATTTTTTTGTACAATCGGCACAAAGTCCGTATACTTCCAAAGCGTGTCCTTCGACTGTATAGCCTGGTAATTGATCAGTGAAAAACTCGATTGGACAAGCTTTTAATTCAGTGACTTTGCCACAATTCTTACAGACGAAGTGGTGATGATGACGATGCTCAAAATCACATTGATATTTCACTAAAGTCTTATCTTTTTCTTGGGATTCAACCAAACCAATTTCTTCAAATTCTTTTAAATTACGGTAAATCGTATTATTACTTACTCCAGGATACAAGGAACGCATATAGTCAGCAATATCGTTGATTGATACGTATTGAACGGTAAATTTACTGAGAAATTCTAATAAATCTTTGCGCTGTTTAGTTACTTTATAATGGTTTTTTTTCAAAACTTCAATTGCTTTATCCACTTATCTCACCTTTTCTAACTAATCCATTGTATTGTAGTGTAACATAATTAGTAATTATTACGCATTAGAAAGTTTAGTTAGTATTAAGGTAAAATTGCTACTATAATTATAGAAAATATTGTTTGGGAGATTTTATTAATGAAAAATACAATTTTAATTGTCGAAGATGAGCGCAGTCTTTCCAGTTATGTTAGTAAAGAACTCCAATTTGAGGATTTTGATGTCATCGTCGCTAATGACGGAATTGAAGCTTTAGATCTCTATGAAAAACATCAAAATGATTTGTTATTGATTTTATTGGATTGGATGTTGCCAAAATTAGACGGTATGGAAGTTTTACGTCGAATCAGAAAGCACGACCAAGTTCCTGTAATCGTTATGACGGCCAGAGATTACGTTGGTGATAAAGTTGCCGGATTAGATAATGGTGCAGATGACTACATTACTAAGCCTTTTGAAATTGAAGAATTACTAGCTCGAGTTCGTGTCATTAAACGTCGTGCTCAAAATATGTCTGAACCTGACCAAACTTATCAAATCGCTGATTTAACTTTAAATACCAAATCACACCAAGTCACTCGTAACAACGAAAACGTGCAATTAACCCGTCGTGAATATGATTTATTGCTGTTCTTCCTACAAAATATCGGCAAAGTATTTACTCGTGACGAATTGCTCGACAACGTTTGGGGTGAAGATTTTCTTGGTCAACAAAATGTGGTCGATGTATATGTAGGATATTTACGAAACAAAGTTGATGGCAAAAACGATAAACCGTTGATTCAAACAATTCGTGGTGTTGGTTATTCGCTTGAGGATGTTAACAAATGACGAAGAAAAAGTCTCTGACCTATCAAGAACTGATAAACAACGCAATTCGTAAATTAGTTATCATCATTACATTAGCTATCAGCGCTTTGATTTTGGTAGTAGTTGGCGTACAGCAATATTCGCAAACTGTCCATGAAGCACGTGGTCAAATGATGAGTTTGTACTTTTCTAATATTGACGACGTTCCCGGTTTCATTCAATGGAGCAATCAAAACAATCGCCACACAAAACAAAATACGGTTATTCGAGTCAAAACTAAGAAATCATCTATCACAGCAGCTTCGGATCGAGCCGGTCAACAAATCATGACGACTTCAGCTTCTAAAAAATTCATCAACCAACATAAATTCAGTATTTTTCCAGGGCAGCACATCGTCTACGTTCAAAATTTTGGATTCTTCTTGTTCTATCAAAAAAAGGACAACGATACGACTTATCAACTGTGGACTAGCCTATCTCGTTTGATCAACAGTTTGATTTTGTTATTGATTTTAATCAGTATCATCGTTTTCGTCACTCTAGGATTCGGTACATGGTGGGCCCAACGTTTAGCGGAGAAACTCAGTGCGCCAACAATTGACTTAGTCAACGAAACTCGCAGCACGACTAAGGACCCAGACTTCGATCAACCTAAATTAACAGTCCCAACTAGCCCTCAAGAAATCAAAGAATTGGGCGATGCCTTCAATGAATTGCTCGATACCCAAAACAAACGCCTGCAACGAGAAAGAGATTTTGTTTCTAACGCTTCGCACGAATTGAGAACACCAATTGCAGCTGTGCGCGGTAATTTAAATTTGATTAAGCGCCACGGTGACAAACATCCCGAAGTGATTCCCGAGTCTTTAGGCTATATCGATGAAGAATCTTTGCGGATGCAACATCTAATTGAAAACTTACTCCACTTATCTCGAGCCGATCGAGCAGAATTAGTTTTAGAAAAAATTGACTTATCAGAAATCACCAACAGTATCGGTCAACAATATAAAAAAACAATTGCTCAAAAATTAAACTTAGATATTCAACCTAACATACACATTTTGGGCAATGTCGATGCTTTGAAACAAGTTACAGTAGCATTGTTAGATAATGCTAACAAGTATTCGCCAGATAATACTCCAATCAAATTGTCACTTAAACAAAATGGTTCAAAAGTAGATTTATCAGTAGCTGACCAAGGTATCGGTATTCCTGACGATCAAAAGCAACTCATTTTCCAAAGATTTTACCGAGTCGACACTTCTCATTCGACCGAAATCAAAGGAAGTGGTCTGGGATTATCAATCGTTTCACAATTAGTTAAATTGAATAACGGTTTGATTAAAGTTCTCGATAACCAACCACGCGGTTCTATTTTTAAAATTGAATTTGATGCAGATAAGTAAATATATAACTGTGACGCCGTCCTTAAATTATTGCCAATAATAAAAATTACAAGGATTTTTCGGACGACTAGATTCAAAAACGGCACCTATCCAGATTGGATAGATGCTTTTTATTTACCTAAAATCAAAAATAAAACCACTATTTAGTCCGGAATAGCAAAGAAAATTGGCTCAGTAGTGAAATTTCTCTTGGCAATTTATTGCCTAGTGAAAGGTCGAGCTTGAAGACTTTGCCCGGTCTTGGGCTTAGCAAAGGCTACAAGTTGCGTCGGCAGCGTTCCAGCCAATCACAGGGCTTGTGCGGAAGACGGTATTTTACACTACACCACTATCTTTCTAAGAAATTCTTATTAAACCCTTACCAAACCTAAGTAGTTACCTCACCTCAATGATTGTAGACTATGTTTATTCAATCGAAAGGACATGGTGACTTACTTATGTCAGAACTTACTGAAAGATTACAACAACAATTAATTGCTGGCGCTACTCGTCCTTTAATGCAAGATGCAAATCAGCATTGGTACACTGGCAGTGAACTTAACTTAGAAAAAAACGTATGGAAAAATTATTGGAAAAATAAAGGTATCGGCCACAACGATATCGTTTTAGTTAGCTTAACAAATTCAGTTACTTACTCATTAGTTATTCAAAGTCTTTGGGAAATTGGTAGTATCGTTCAAACCTTGAATCCTGCTGCTACTGAAATTCAAATCAGTGAACTTGAAGATCAATATCATTATTCAGCTATTATTTTTGATTCAGATGTTAAAGAATTAAAATTCTTAAACGATATTTTTACTAACCAACCTCGTTTGACAACTTTACACGAATCAGAAGTACAAATCTTCGTTCGTAATAAACACATCGCTCATTTGGCAGAAACACCGGAAGATGACCAAATCGCATTGATTATGCATACTTCTGGTACTACTGGCAAACCTAAACGAGTTGGTCTAACTCACAAGCAACTTTTAGCCGGAGCTTTTAACGTCATCGATAGTGAAAAACTAACGGATCAAGATAGCACTTTTATCTTAATGCCAATGTTTCATATCAATGCCATGGTTATTTCTAATCTAGCTACTCGTTTATCTCACGGACAATTATTATTCCGTCCCAAATTCAGTGCTCATCTTTTCTGGAAGGAAGTTAGTAGTGAAAAGGTAACTTGGGTGTCATTAACGCCAGCCATCATCGCCATCTTATTGCAACGTGATGAACAACCAACTCACACTAACTTGCGATTTCTCCGGACTGCTTCAGCCCCTCTCCTCCCAAGCATCCATGCACAATTTAAGCACCGCTTCGATATTCCACTAATTGAAAGTTATGGTATGACTGAAGCTGCTAGTCAAATTGCCCAAAATCCACTCGAAAAACCAATTCAAAAAACGGTTGGTAAAGTAGTTGGTACACAAATCAAAATTTTCGATAATAACTATCATGAAGTCGGAAAGAACAAAATCGGACAAATTGCTCTCAAAGGCGACAGCGTCATTACTCATTATTTGGACCCTCAACCCGAAGCTTTCCACGATGGTTGGTTATTGACCGGAGACCTTGGTTCACTAGACGATAACGATTACTTACACATCGCCGGTCGTAGTAAAGAAATGATCATTCGCGGTGGTAAAAATGTTAATCCACTAGCCGTCGAAGATTGCTTACACAACTTGAAATTTATCCGTGAAGTAGCCGTCGTTGGTACTCCCGATTTAATTTATGGTGAAACTGTCACCGCCGTTATTGTCCCTAAGAAACTCAGTCATGATCATCGCCACCAATTGGCGTTGTTGAACGAATTAGCAAATGAGCAATTATTACCTGTTGAACGTCCCACAAAGTACATTTTTAGTACTGAATTGCCTAAGAATGCGACGGGAAAAATTCAACGTACACTTCTAGCTCAAGAAGTGGTTCAACAACAAAAGGAGGCCTAACCGATGCAAAAACCTGTGACTTTAACGACGACACGTAAGAAAATCAATCTGCCAGTCGATAAAATTTTGCCTTTCTTAATTCCTATTATCGTAATTTTGTTTTGGCAAGTTAGTAGTACACTCGGTTGGTTATCAAGTTCAGTTTTACCCTCACCTCTAGCTGTTCTTCAAGATGGTATTAAACTAACGCAATCTGGAGAACTACCTAAAAATCTCAGTATCAGTCTTTATAGAGCTACTGTTGGTCTCTTAATCGGTGGTGGTGTTGGTTTTATTCTTGGCTTTATCAATGGTATGTCCAACACTTGTCGCTTATTATTTGATTCTTCAATTCAAATGTTTCGTAATATCCCCCATTTGGCTTTGATTCCATTAATCATTCTTTGGTTAGGTATCAATGAATCAGCCAAGATTTCACTAGTTGCGATTGGAACGATGTTTCCTGTCTATATCAATACTTTCCATGGAATCCGTTCAGTCGATCCAGATTTGATTGAAATGGGTGAATCATACGAACTTTCGAAACGCCAAATGTTTTTCAAAATTATTTTCCCAGCTGCTTTACCACAAATTCTCGTTGGTATTCGTTATGCCTTAGGTGTAATGTGGACTACTTTGATCGTTGCTGAAACTATCTCAGCTAGTTCAGGTATCGGATATATGGCCAACAATGCGGAAGACTTCGTCGATATGGAAACCGTTATTTTATGTATCGTCGTCTATGCCGTACTTGGTAAAATTTCTGATTTAGTTGCCAAAAGTTTTGAAAGTCTCTTATTAGATTGGCAAAATACTGGAAGGAGCAATGCTTAATGAATAATTCAATGATTACAATTAAAAACGTAAATAAAACTTATAATAATTTAACTGCTTTACACGATGTAAATTTAGATATCAATCAAGGTGAATTCATCGCCTTAGTTGGTATGAGTGGTGGTGGTAAGAGTACCTTGCTACGCCTCATCGCTGGATTGGAAAAACCTACGAGCGGTTCAGTCCAAATCAATTCAACCGATACAAAATCTTTGATTCGTGTAATGTTCCAAGAAGATAGATTACTTCCCTGGATGTCCGTTTTAGACAATTTATCCTTTGGTTCAAAAGATAAAAATACTAAAGCGCATGCCAAAGAATTACTCGATTTAGTTGAACTGGGAGACTATGCTGATCACTTCCCTAACCAATTATCTGGTGGTCAAAAACAACGTGTCGCCTTAGCTAGAGCTTTAATGAGTCATCCTAAAATTTTATTATTGGATGAACCTTTAGGAGCTTTGGACGCTTTGACAAGACGCAAGATGCAGGATTTAATTTTAGATATTTGCAAGAAACAAAATCTAACGACTATCTTAGTTACCCACGATGTCGAAGAAGCTGCACGCATGGCTGATCGTATCGTCGTCATGAAAGATTCAACTAATACATATGAAGAAGATTGCCCTAAGAATCGCAACGCTGGTCAAATTGGTATCGTCGCTGATCGAGTTCTTGGTGAAATCTTGGAAGAACCCGAAGTACAACAACAGACTGCTTAATCAAAAAAATCCTGAAATTATCTATTACATCGAAAATAGATATTTCAGGATTTTTTTTGATTAAATATTGTACCTAAATTAATGTTAATAATTAGGAACCATGCTAGTATTGTAAGAAATGACTGGAGAAAAAGCTTATGAATATGACTAGTAAGTATTTACAGTTTGATAATCCTACCGTTCTAAAATTTGATTTCCAAGTTAATGACGATTTTGATTTTGAAAATGACTTCGATTCCGCTGACATTGGTACCTTAGTAGAAATGCCTAGTGAAGAAGAGATCGACTGGAATGACGACATCCCTGTTTACTTAACTATCTTCATCAATCAAGAGAACGACAATGTTCCTTATACGATTACTGCTAGAATCATGACGCTTTTTCAAGTCTCTGAGCTTCTTCCTCATAGTGACGCCTTACAATTGTTACAAACAGATGGAGCTTCAATTTTATTGTCATATTTAAGACCAATGGTTTCGATGATGACTTCTGCCAGCGGTTTTCCAGCAATGACTTTACCAATATTGGATTTTTCAGATAGTGATAACAACTAAAAAATGACATTGTGTTAATTCACAGTGTCATTTTTATTCAGAACAACGATATTTATTAAATCCTTTAATTATCATTAGAAGTTTTACTATTAATCCTTAAATCCCAACCAAAAACTGATCAAAAAATCAATTACGAATAGTGCTAACAAAATAATACCAAAAAATACTGCTCTTTTATTGAGACTACGATCAATATACTTCCATTTAATATTCATTAAGAGACCCAGCAGACTAACTATTTCTAAAATTGACATCCCAATATTAATTGCACTATTAGTCACATTAAATTGCTTTAAAAGAAATAAACCAATAATTCCTAAGCCAATTCCGCCAAAAATAATAGTTTCAACATGATTTAATCTTATCTTTCCGTCATCTTTAAACTTATTCATCAATTCTTCATCTCCTCGAATCAACTCATCTAAGGAAATATCAAACAGATCACTGATTGCCACTACATTATTAAAACTAGGCAAACTGCCACCATTCTCCCATTTAGAAATCGATTGTCGAGAAATATTTAGTTTTTCGGCTAGATCATTTTGTGACATGTTGTGACGTATTCGCTGTTGTTGTAGTTGCAAACCAATTTTCATCGAAAAATCCCCCTTTGATTACTTAATATTTTATCTTGACGGAGATAATTTAACTAGAAGTTGACGGTTGCTTTTGATTGGTAAAGTGAATTTTATCGTTATATCATCGTTACATTTAATAGCAAAAAAAGACGACCAAGCGGCCGTCTCATTTATTACTTATAATCTCCAGAATCGCTAACTGTAACTTTATTTTCAATCAAACCTTCTTCATAAAATAAATCAGCAATCTTTTGTTCTTCTTTAGCATACGTGTTATTCATTGTACTGATTCCATAAGTTCGACGTTCTACCATCTTCTTAACGACCGACTTGGAAACTTTCAACGACTTACTCATCATCGTAATCAACTCACTGTGATTGTTGTTAGCCCATGTCATATCTTCTTGTAGATACTTAATCAAACACTTCGAAATTTCAGTATTCTTCTTGGCATAACTTTGCGTTGTTAAAATGTAATCACGATTGTTGGTAATTCCAACACCATTTGTCACTAACTTAGCATTTTGTGTCAATTGCGCTTGAGCTGTGTATGGATCCCAAGTTGCCCAGGCATCAACCTTCCCTTTAGAAAAGGCTACACTAGCACTAGATTGATCCATGTTGACCCAAGTGATGTCATCAGCACTCAGACCGGCTTTCTTCAAGGCTGCTAGCAACATGTATTGAGAACTAGTTCCTTTAGTATAGGCAACTTTCTTACCTTTCAAATCTTCAATTGAAGAAATGCTTGAAGATTTCTTAACCAAGATACCAGAGCCTTTAGCCTTCGATGAACTGGCAGCAACATAAGTCAGTTTAGTACCAGTTGAAAGTGCTGAAACTGGAGGTGTATCACCGGTTCTAGCATAGTCGACACTACCAGCTTTCAACGCTTGCATTAGAGAATTTCCATCAGAGAATTCTTTAAAGACTACTTTATAGCCTTTCTTCTCCATCTTCTTAGAAAATTCACCGCGTTGTTTGGCGATATCGAACGGATCACCTTTTTGATATCCAATCGTCACTGTTTCTAATCCAGAAGTAGCAGCCCCGGCATCAGTCTGTTTAAAACCATAAATGGCAATCGCTGCCCAAAAGACTAAGACGACACTGATCAATAATTTTTTTAAATTTCTCTTTTTCTTACTCATCCAGCACTCCTAACTAACGTTGACATAACTTGTTGGCGTAATTTCAAACGAATAACTTTACCTGTAGCATTACGTGGATAATCCTTCACGAAGAAAATTCTCGTCGGCTGTTCATAAGTAGCTAAAGTTTCTTTAGCATGAGCAATGATTTTTTGACGTTCTAATTCTTCATCTTGTTCGCCATTACTGATCACAACTGCCGTCACTGCTTCACCATATAGCGTATCTGGTGTACCAATAACGGAAACTTCTTTAACAAAACTCAATTGACTCAAGACATTTTCAACTTGGGCGGGAGCAACTTTTTCGCCACCATGGTTGATGATGTCTTTTTTGCGTCCTTTAACGAACAAGTAGCCGTCTTCGTCCAAATATCCTAAATCACCAGTTAAGAACCAACCATCTTTGAACGAGTCCGGATGTGGATCTAAGTAATCACTAATAACATGGTCACCACGGACAACAATTTCACCGATTTGTTTAGGACGTTTAGTAATTTGGTCATTAACCATAATTCCTAAGTCAGTTTCAAATGGCTTTCCAGCTGAACCAACTTTTGGTGCATCAAATGGATTGATCGTACATTGGCTAGCAGTTTCCGTCATCCCATATCCTTCCAAAATTCTCGTATGGAAACGAGTTTGGAAGGCAGTCAATTTATCGAGTGGCAAAGCAAATGATGAACATCTAACAAAACGTAATCTAATATCATCACTATAACTTTCATTAGCTTTTTGATTGATTAACAAAATATTGACGATAGTTGGTACGACTGATACCCAAGTAACATCATTATTTCTAACTTGGTTCCAAAACTTAGATGCACTGAATTTTTCAGCAATTACTAACTTGCCACCAGATAATCTAGTTGCCAAAATCACTACGGCTTGAGCATTGATATGAAACATCGGCATAACCAACAAACTAGTATCTTCAGATGTCATCTTGTGGCTTTCAATATCATGTTTGACACCATTTAACAAGATTCTATGCGTCAAGCCAACACGTTTGGGCTTACCAGTAGTTCCAGAAGTATTCATAATCAAAGCCAAATCATCTTCTTCAGGGATTCTGGCATCGTGCCCCATCAAACTACGGTCGCGAATGATATGTAATAAAGAATAAGTTTGCAAATGTAAAGCTGAAACAATCGCCACACGATCATCTAAAGCCGCATCAACTAATGTTTGTCCAACGATAGAAGCCACATAATCATGTTCTTTTAATTCTTGTTGCAATTCCTTTTCTGGTGTTGTGGCAGCGACTGGATGCATCACGGCTCCAACTTCCCAAAGCGCTTGTGTTATTAAGGGATAAGCTGCGGTATTGGCCAAGCAAACTAGAACCACGTCACCATATCCGATGTGTAAGTCTAAAAATTCCTCTCGCAACATCCGAACATCATCAGCAACTTCAAAGCCTTTATACCAACGATTTCGTTTTTCATCCTTAATTATTTCTTGATTCATATTATTCCTTAACTGCTTGTTTAATTGATTCGTTATTTTTGACATTTTCAACTACTCCTTTAGCTTTTTTTGCACTAAATATGTGTTGTGGGCGTCCAATCAAAATTCCAAATGGTGGCACCTTGTAACAGAACCAAGAAATTAAGAATGATCCTCCTAACACGAAAACGTAACCGAATGGCAATAACAACAACGTCACGATTGAAGGTAAATGGATCATATTCAATATTCCATAAAGCATTGTTACCGGAATTGTTTGGACTAAATAAATCCCAAAGGAAACTTTTGACATATTTTTAATAATTTTTTCTAACCAATTTGGAAAACCATGATTTCTAGCATGAGCATATTGACGACCAATCCAGAAGACAAATGCAATCATAAACGTGTCATAAATAAAAATTAATGGTTGATGAATTGATAAACTGGCACTCAAACTAAGTTTCAAAATATTGATATTTCCAAAGAATAATGCGACTGTACTAATTGCTAAAGCCAAAGTTGACCAGCCGATCATACGGTGATTTTTTTCGATAAAACGATCTACTTAATCATAGTGAATGGCCACGAAGGCGCCAGCAATAAAGTAAAATTGATATACTAAAATGTTTAATCCATAGGCTCTAAATAAATACCACCAACTGTCACGATCAACTCCTGGCAACCAATATTTAATTCCAATTACTAAGAGTAGTTGTAAGATGGCACTAACAGTTAAAACAGCCAAATGATGATTCTTAAATTTCTTAAACATGTACACCAACAATGGAAAAATCAAATACAACTGGAAAGTAACAATAATGTAGTACATGTAAAATTTGTTACCATGAATAATTGCATCAAATAAATTCTGGAAGTAATTAGGCCAATTCAAGGCAACCCCAGCTGTAATAGTCGTGAACCACATCATAATGGCATTCCAACCAATATAAGGAATCCCAACGCTGATATAACGTTTCTTCCAAAACTTCAGCCAATGATGTTCTTTATTGTAATAATTTAGTACCAAAACCAGTCCTGTCATAAACATGAAACCCATTCTGGTAAAGTGAAGTGCCAAGTGAGAAGCTTCTAAGAACAATTCACTACCTGACCCACTGCCGACATTATTTCTAAAGGCGGTCGTTGTATGATTCAACAACACCCCGCCAATGAAAAGAACACGCATCAGGTCCACTTCATGGAGATATTTCTTTTTTCTAGTTTTTACTTCAGCCAAAAAGTCACCTCTGTTACATTTCTTACCGTTTCTAAAGCATATATAAGTTATAGCATCCCAGTAGTGGCGCGGTCTTGATGATTTGGTAAGGGTAAAATAAGAAAATCTTAGATAGAGGGTGGAAGACAACCGATTTAGAATTTTAGTCAATATTGGATGCCGTCCTCCATAGCAAAGAAAATTTGGCTGGAACAATGTGGGCACGACTTGGAGCCTTTGCTAAGCCCAGACCCGGGCAAAGTCTTCAAGCTCGACCTTTCACTAGGCAATAAATTGCCAAGAGAAATTTCACATTTGAGCCAATTTTCTTTGCTATTCCGGACTATATAGTGCTTTTGCTTTTTTACCTCTTAGTTACTTAAACAAAAAAAATAGGACCACTTTAACCACACAAAGTGATCAAAATAATCCTAATTTCAAAATTTTATTTACTTTGGTACGAATAGTAAACTGAATCAATAATCAAAGCGACAATAACCAAAGATATTATTAACAAGTATCTCTCAATTGAGAACGGGGGGTCTTTGCTTCTAAAGAGAACATCCTTTCACTGCATAAATCACTAAACATATTTTTATAGCAAACACCAATCAACGAAAAAAATCCTACTAGAATGCCTTAATCGACACTCATAGTAGGATTCTTTTGATTTTTATAAATCTAATTCCTCTTGAGCTTTTTTAATTTGTTCACGAACTTGTTTAAAGCCAGTACCGCCATAAGAATTTCTTCTTTCCACGGCAACCTCTGGTTTCAATACTTCATAAACGTCTTCTTCAATCAAAGGTGAAATTTTCTTAAAATCAGCCATCGAAATATCCTGTAAGTTTTGACCACTTTGGATACCTTTCAAAACTAATTCTCCAACAATTCCATGTGCTTGTCTAAAAGGAATCCCCTTCGTAGCCAAGTAATCAGCCAATTCAGTCGCATTTGAAAAGTCGTGCGTAGTAGCTTTGTACATGTTATCTTTTTTAACTTTAACAGTCGAAAGCATCCCGTTGAACACTCTCAAAGCTGGCAGAATAGTTTTGACAGTATCAAAAACGCCTTCTTTATCTTCTTGAAGATCCTTGTTATAAGCCAAAGGTAAAGACTTCATCGTCGAAAGTAATCCGAACAAATGTCCAAACACTCGACCACTCTTGCCACGGATAAGTTCTGCCATATCAGGATTCTTCTTTTGAGGCATGATAGAGCTTCCCGTCGTGTACTTGTCGCTTAGTTCCAAATAGTTGAATTCATAACTGACCCACATACTCAACTCTTCACAAAAACGTGATAAATGTAGCATCAAAATTGAAGCGTTACTCAAAAATTCTAAAGCAAAATCACGATCAGACACTGCATCCAATGAATTACCATAAACTTCACCAAATCCCAATTCATCAGCTGTAAATTGACGATCGATTGGAAAAGTCGTTCCGGCTAAAGCAGCGGCACCTAATGGTGAAATATCAGTGTGTTTTTGATTAAATTCTAATCTTTCCACATCACGTTTCAACATTGAATAATAAGCCATCAAATAGTGACCATAAGAAATTGGTTGAGCGTGTTGCAAGTGAGTATATCCAGGCATGATAGTCTCGACATTTTCATTCGCTAGTTTAACCAAAGTCGTTTGGATAGTCTTGATTTCTTCAATAATCTTAGGCAAACGATTCTTGACGTACAAATGAAAATCAGTTGCGACTTGGTCATTTCTTGAACGTCCCGTATGCAATTTACCAGCTACAGGTCCAATTCGATCAGTTAAAATACTTTCAATATTCATATGGATATCTTCGTTTTCAACTGTGAAATGGATTTTTCCTTGATGCAAATCTGTTTGAATATCCTCAAGTCCAGCAACTATTTTTGAAACGTCATCATGATTCAAAATTCCAGTTTTTTCTAACATTTTGACGTGAGCCAAAGATCCAGTTATATCTTCATCAGCCATTTGTTGATCAAAACTGATTGAAGCACCGAATTCATCTACCCAACTGTCGGCTTGTTGTGAAAATCTTCCACCCCAGAGCTTTTCGGTACTCATTGGTTCACCTCAGTATGGCTAGCTTCGTTCTTCTGTTGAGCAGCTTTTTCGCTAACTTGAGCAGAAACTTGTGTTGGAAGTCCCCATAGTTTGATGAATCCTTGAGCAGCTTCTTGGTCGAATGAATCAGCTGAAGTGTATGTTGCCAAATCCTTGTCATATAGGGAATTTGGTGATTTACGTCCTTGTACCAAAACATTACCCTTGAACAACTTCAACTTAATAACTCCATTAACGGTCTTTTGACTTTCATGCAAGAAGGCCAACAATGAATCCATCAATGGTGAGAACCATAGTCCGTTATAAATTGTGTCGCTCAATTGTTTTTCGATATATGGCTTAAAATGAGCTAAATCACGTTCTAGTGTCAAATCTTCAAGTTCTTTGTGAGCTTTCAACAAGACTGCAGCAGCAGGTGTTTCATAAACTTCACGTGACTTGATACCAACCAAACGATTTTCGATATGGTCGATTCTTCCGATACCATTTTCACCAGCAATCACATTTAGTTCTTGAATCATATCTGAGAACTTCATCTTTTCACCATCTAGTGAAACAGGAACACCTTGTTCAAAGGCAATTTCAATACTAGTTGGTTCGTCAGGTGTTTTTTCAATTGGATTAGTGATATCAAAAGCATCTTCTGGTGCTTCGTTCCAAGGATCTTCCAAAACGCCACATTCATTAGCACGACCCCAAATATTGGCATCGATAGAATATGGTGAGTCCAAATCAATCGGAATTGGAATGTTGTGTTCCTTGGCATATTCGATTTCTTCCTCACGTGACCAATGCCAATCACGAACAGGTCCTAACACGGTCATTTCTGGAGCCAAAGCGTGGATGGCAACTTCAAAACGAACTTGATCGTTACCTTTTCCGGTACAGCCATGGGCAATGGCAACTGCATCATTTTCTTTGGCAATTTCTACTAATTTTTTACTAATAAGAGGTCGGGATAAGGCAGAGAGAAGAGGATAAATACCTTCATAGAGGGTATGTCCTTGTAATGCTACTAATGCGTAATCGTCAGCGAATTCATCTAAAGCATCAATGGCGATTGCATCAACTGCACCAGCGTCAATCGCTTTGTTCTTGATAAACTCAAGATCTTTTCCTTCACCAACATTGATACAACATGCAATAACGTCGTATCCTTTATTTTTCAACCATGGAATGGCTACTGATGTGTCCAATCCACCGGAATATGCTAAAACTACTTTTTTTGTCTCTGTCATAATACTGTCTCCCTTTATTAGAAAAAAATTAATTTATGAAAAAGATAGTAGCACCTTATAAATTCTTTTTCAACCTTAAAATTAGAGAAAAATTAGACTATTTAATCTTTTCTAAGAAAGCTGGAGCTCAATAACGCCTATTTGATAAGGTTTTGAAAATTATTTAAAAAAAATAAAAAAATTTTGAATTTTCTTTTTTTTGATGAAATCTTCCATAATAAAAAAACATTACCAGAACACAGTATTATCCGTTATTCCGGTAATGTCTTTAATCTTTATTTCATCAATTTATTCAAGGCAAAGCGATAAACTCTTGGCATAGTTGTAGCCGTCAAAACCATTCCGTGATCAATAATTGAATGGTAATAACGACGTTTTGGATGAATATCGGTCGCTGCCTGATAAAATACTTTTGCCAAATCTTCAGCCGTAGCTTGGGTACCTTTGATTTTGTCGAATAGACCTTCAGTCTTATCCAATAAATTTTCATATGGAGAATCTTCTAATAAATTCTTACGCGCATTTTCAAAGGCAATCTTACTCCACTCTGACTTAGTCAACCCTGGTTGAACTATCACTGAACGAATCCCGAATGGCTTTACTTCTTGATCTAAAACGTCACTCCACATATTTAAACTAGCCTTAGTCGTATAGTACCAACCACCCAGGGCACTGTAAATATTGGCTCCGACTGACGAAATGTTCACGATTCGACCGGAATTTTGACGACGCATGACTGGCAATACTAATTGAGTAATACGATCTGCTCCAAACAAGTTGACATCAAATTGGCGCTTAGCATTCTCTACGGGAACTTCTTCAATTGGTCCAAATTCACCATAACCAGCATTATTGATCAAAACATCAATTCTACCTTGCTGCTTAACAACGTGATCAACCAATCCTCGAACCGACAGTTTATCAGTTACATCAAGCTTTTGGGTATGAATTCCCATTTCTGACAAATCAGCCAAACGTTCAACACGTCGTGCACCACCATAGACCTCAAATCCTTGATTTTTAAAATAAATGGCTGCTGCCCGTCCCATTCCTGACGAAATTCCAGTAATTACTACCACTTTAGTCATACAAACATCCTCCATAATTTCAGTTAGTTATATTTTAATATATTTTGATTAGAAATAATTTCATGAAAATGTTTCTGTTTGAAAACTGCCGTCATCCGCGAAAGCCCTGTGATTGGTTGGAACGCTGCCGGCACTATTTCTTTATTCTTTACATATATAAAACAAAAAGGACACCATTAGAATGCAGCAATAGTCCACAATTCTAATAATATCCTCTATTAATTTTCTGAAGTAATTTATATAAAGATAGATATCACTACCTAGTCGGGAGCGAGGTCCTAGAAAACGTTCGTCCTTTTTAACCTGACATCAATTAACACAACCACTATCTTTTAACTTTCTCAGGCACAAAATCATCAACTTCGATTTTAGAATTATCCGGAACTTGATACTCTTGACCATTGTTGACGAATTCAATCCCATCACCCACAACTTCTACTTCCATTTCATCATGTGTAATAGAAACTTTGACAATACTACCGTGCCAACAAATCCGATACTTCAAACTAGACCAGGCTTTAGGAAGATGTGGATCAATCCGTAATTTACCATTGGAAATCCTCACACCGCCGAAACCTTGAACGGTCATGCTCCAAATTCCACCACATGATGCTAAGTGCATCCCTTGAACGGATTTACCAACATGAACTCCCATGTCCGTCTCACAAGTCCATCTGTAAAATTTGTAAGCTTGGTCATCTAGTCCTAATTCATTAGCAATCATTGAATGTGGCGGCATAGACAAAGAAGATTCGTGAGTTGTTTTTGGCTCATAGTAATTCCAATTAGCCAATTTCACATCTTTATCAAAATAATCATCGAATAGATTAATCAATAACATCACATCAGCTTGCTTAGTAACTTGTAAATTATTAACTTGATCCAAATTATAATCTTTAAAAATCTCGCTGATTTGATCATTTATTTGATACTTGGTTACATCAATTTTTTTCTTAGAAAGATATTTGTCATCTTGAGGAATTACTCCTTGTTTATTTGGTTGTGGCAAATAAATTTTATTTACACGTGAAATCCAATCATTGTAAGCTTCAACTAAATCTAATTTCTTATCCAAAATCACGTAAAGATCTGGATGGTCTTCTTTCAAAATATTAACGACTTGAATAGCCTTTTGAATACACCAATGGGCCAAGTAATTAGTGTAAGCATTATTGTCCGCATGTTCTTTATACTCATCAGGTCCAATAACGTTAGTTATTTCATAGCGTTCGTGATCTTGATCATACTCCAAACGGCTGACCCAAAACTTGGCCGCATCCAAAATAATCTCGTAACCCATCTTTTTAGCAAAGTCACGATCATTGGTAGCATTCAGATATTCCATTACTGCATAAACGACATCACCAGTAATATGTTGTTCAATAAAACCAGACCAAACTTTCATCGGCTCACCAGTCACAATATCAGCAGAACCCCAGAGTGGAGCTGTTTCGCCATCACTAGGACAGGCAGCTTCCCAAGGAAATTCAGCACCACGGTAACCATTTCTAATTGCTTTCTTGTGAGCACCTTCTAGTCCTAAATAACGATACTCTAAGAGATTTCTAGCAATCTTAGGCATTGTAAAAATAAAATATGGCAACATGAAAATTTCTGTGTCCCAAAATGTATGACCTTTATAACCTTCACCAGTTAACCCCTTAGCACCAATATTCATATTTGGAGAATGTGGTGTGTTAGCAGCTAATTGATAACGAGCAAAGTTAATCGCTACTTGTGGTTCAATTTCATTAGATTTGATTTCAACAAAGCTCTTCTTCCAAACTTTCTTATCCCAAGCTCGAGCCGACTTTTGTAATAACTCATGGTAATTAGCCCAACTTGATTTCTTCAAACAATTAACTGAAGTTTCTGCCAAATCGTCATCTTTAACGTCTTGATCAATACTCGTGAAGACGTTACTATACTTCACAATTTGAAAGACTTGTCCGGCTGCCAAATCAACGTCATAATTTTCAAAAATCTGCCGACGTCCCATTTTGATATAAGGCTTGTCATTTAATAAAACTTCGTTCACAAACAATTTATGCATCGAATTAAAGACAAATTCAATCTTAGATTGTTGTGATTTTTCAGTTAATTGAATGAATTTACCTTCATAAAATCTCTTACTACCTTCCATAAGATGTTGCGTGCCACTGTTTGACTGTTGACCATCAATTCCTGATTTAATTTTTAAATCAATATCTTTATCAGCACTAATAGTTACTTTCGATGCCAACAAATGATAATTATCCATCGAAACGAAGCGAGTGAATTTAAAATTAACTTGCTTATAATCGATAATCCACGTAAATTCACGTGTCAATTCACCATTCTTCATATCAAGGTATTTATGATATCCCTTTACTTGACCATCTTTTAAATTTAAAGTTTTGCCATCAACTTGAAAGACCATATTCAACAGATCAGGCAAATTAGGAAGCTCTGTTACTTCACTTGGAAAAGCATCAAACGTCCCGGAGACGAACATATCACGTTTTTCATTTAATTGTGGTTCTTCCGTCACGCCTCTCATACCAACATAACCATTACCTTGAAACATAATTGTTTCAATTTTATTGATCATTTTAGAATCGTAATTTTTAGTCCCGATATACCAACTATTATTTTTATTTGTATCTACGCAAAATTCCATTTCTCATCGTCCAATCATTCAAGATATTTTGTCTAAATACTAGTAATGTCAATAACATGTTTAAACTTCCCTCATATGTATTGTAGTCGATTCTAGAGTCAATGTGAAAGCATTCCTCTTGCTAAAATGTAAAAAAACAGTCCTACATCAAGGTTGATGTAAAACTGTTCCGATTCCCTTTATATATATCTTTAATAACTTGATATTTATATTTTTATATCAAGTTTTAGACTACCCCATACGAATTTAAGTCTAACTTTTTTAGTTTCTTCTATTATTTGCTTTAAGATTCTTTAAGATCAAATCACTTAACTCTGTTAAGTCAGCACCGTATAAATCTGCTAAGACAAATAACAATTCGCCATCCAGAATTTTGTTCTTATCAGTTTCAATAGCACTCAAAACTGAAGTTGATGTTGAAAAATTATAGTTCTCTCGTACAGTATCGACTACCTGTTGCAAAGTTAATTCCTTAAAAAATCTCTTAGTACGTAAATATCTTCCAATTGTCATCATATGTCAAATACAACCTATACCTTTCATATATGATATTTTAACCTAAAATACAAATTTTTCAATAAATATTTTTGAAAAATTTGTATTTTTAGTTTAACATAATACTGTTCCTAAATTAAGGAAAAAGGCTTGAGTTGGAGATTACACATAACTATGTATAACAATCAATATCTAAAGGCTTTTTTCACTCTAAAAAAAATCAAACAGAGTGATATTGCCAAACTCTTGGAAAAATCTACATCAACTATTCGTCGAAAGAATGATGATTTAGGTTTTACCCAAAAAGAGATTTTACTCATTCATGAGAAATATGACATCCCCATCGAAGCTTTTTTCTATGACAGTTCCGATGAAAAGGATATCAAAAAATTCTTATAGAAACCTTAAAAACAATTTTTCTTAAGAATTTTAAAAAAACGTGGGCGAAAACCCGCGTTTTTTTTGTTCTTATTGACTAATATCTTGTTGCAACTGCCCTAAATCGCCATTATCGGACAATTTTTGATACTGTTGATAAGCTTGATACCAATTCCCATCACTGACTGCTTTTCTCAATGGAGTGTAATCTTCATTAGAAAAAATTTCTGCAGCTGCTTTTTGAGATTGCTCCTTAGATAAAGAAGAAGAATCTTCGATCAAAGTGGCAGTTTTATTCTGATTATTAGCAGCGGACATAATCTCGGACATTTTCTTCTTGCCCAAGATAGATGCTGCTCGATCAATTTTTTTATCTCTTTGCGCATTACCATTTTTCTTTGATTTAACTTTTTTTACTAATTCTGATTTGACTACTTTATCACTCGCCGTGTCATTACCAGTAATGTTTCTGATTGCATTATTCAATGGGAAAAAGAAAATGACGCATAAAACTAAGATTACTAATATTGAGACCAATGTGATGATCAATGGCTTTTTATTACTTTTACGATGACGCATTTTATCACCCATTCCTTTCGTCATGATAGTATGTCATCAAATATCAACAGTTTGCAATTGATTTGACCAATTAAATTTTAATATCTAGAATTTGAATATTTTATTATAAATATTGTTGATATAACAGTCTTTATTATTTATAAACTAATCTACTTAGTATTTTTTTAATGTTTACCCTTGTAAATTAGAAAAATATTAATTATAATCAATTACAACCACTGTTGATAACATTGGTTATCTCCGCTGGGGGTAGCCAATGGAATCCATTATTCAATATCAATTAATCGTTCTCCCATATTACACACAAAAATGGTTAATTGGTTATATAAACCTCAAAAAGTTGAAGCCGCTTGGATAATTCCCGATCCGAGTGGCTTCAACTTTTTATTTGTCATTTAAAAATGTCTTTAGTTTTTCATCATTAAACTGATATCTAAAATTATCTGTCACAACAGCTTGTTTTGCCACTTTTTTTACGGAAGGCAAAGACTCACTGGCACTTGATCCACCAGTTGTTGTGAAAGGAACGATTTTTTTATTCGAAAAATCATACTGTTCAAACAAAGTGTGGAATATCATTGGAATTTTTCCACTCCATGTCGGATACCCTAAATAAATCGTGTCATATTTTTTCAAATCTGGAATTTCTTCTTTGATCTCAGGATGAATGTCATCTTCAAATTCTTTCATCCCAACTTTAGAATACTTGGAATATCCTTCTGGATAAGGATTTTTAGCTTCTAGACGATAAATATCAGCCCCAGTAATCTCCTGGACTTTTTGAGCGGCCTTTTTAGTATTATTAGAAAGTGAAAAATAGATAATTAATTTTGCCATTACACTACCTCGCATCATTTTCCTTTATCTTAATCCCTAAAGTCGACTTCAGCTCAAGTAAATTATGCTTCTTTTCGACTAATACCTAAGCTTTCTTCAGAACCTAGCTTTTCATCTTGAGCTAATTTCACTACGAAATCGGCCACACTGACAATCGATACATCCTGACTCTTATTTTCTTCACCGTCAGCAGTAACTTCATAATTCAAATCTTGACCATTATCAAAATTTCCTGGACGAATTATCGTATAGTTCAATCCAGAATCAGCTACCATCTGTGCTGCAGCTTGATAATGCTTCAAAATAGCATCTTCAGTCAAATTACCCGAAGCACCATCACTGACTGGTACATCGTTGTATAGTCCCATTGAGCTGGCAAAAAGAATCCGCTTGATACCAAGTTTCTTCATTCCATCGAGAATTCGTTGCGTTGATTGCTCCAGATTGCTATCCAAAGCTACAAAAACAACCTCATTACCCTTCAAAGCTTCCATTAAAGGTTTATCATCAATGACATCCCCTTCAATGGTACGTTCACGCTTTTCATCAATAGACAAAATACTAGTATTGCGAGCCATCAAAGTTAAATAATCATCAGTCTTTTCCAGAAAATACTTGGTGACCTTTTGACCAACTAAGCCAGTTGCACCGATTATTAGAACATTTGTCATTTAATCTACCTCCGAAATTTATTTACACTTCTATCGTACCGCTTTGAGTAAAATTCAACCTAAGTAAACAATTATTTTTCACATTTTCAACTAAATTTATCGTTTTCAAAGATTTTTCTAAAATTTTCACAAGTATGCTATCCTTAGTATATAAATTATTTGGGAGATGCTTAAAAAAATGGATATTGAACAAGATCCTGCGTATCAGCAGATGATAAATGGAGAACTTTATTTAGAATCAAAACCTTTATCCGATCTACGCAACGATGTACGTACTAAATTAATGAAATACAATTTAATTGCTGACAGTGACGAGCGCAACGAAAAGATCAAGAGCCTAATGAAATCAGTTGGTGACAGATTCTTCGCTGAACCAACGCTTTACTTCAGTTACGGAGTCAACATTACTATTGGTAACCATTTCTATGCTAACCACGATGTAATGCTCTGTGACGAAGGAAAAATCACTATCGGTAATGATGTTAAGTTTGGACCCAAAGTTGGTCTTTACACACCTAAACATCCCATGGACCCAGCAGTTAGAAGGACCGAAGCCGAAAGAGTCGCTCCAATTACGATTGGAAATGATGTTTGGGTTGGAGGTGGCGCTAGCATCTTGCCCGGTGTCACTTTAGGAAACAACGTTATCGTTGGTGCAGGATCAGTTGTTACTCATTCATTCCCTGACAATGTTATTGTTGTCGGCAATCCCGCAAGAATTTTAAGAAAAAATGAACCTCAAAAATAGCAAAAGACCTTATGAGAATTTGTGTTCTCACAAGGCCTTTTTATTTATTCTTAAATTTTACGACTGATAGCTATATTGTCACGAGCATCCAGCTGGTCATTGCTAGCTAGACGAAGAATTAGATCAGCTACACTATTGCGTGAAACTGTATCAACTTGGAATGGTTTACCATTATGATCAATTTGATAATTCTTAATATCTGATCCATCGTCTAACCAACTAGGACGAATAATCGTATAATTTAAATCCGAGTCTTCAATTCTAGAAATAACTTGTTGATATGGTTCTAAAATCGAACGTTCAGTTAAATTACCAGATGCTCCGGCATAAATAGGTACCTCGTTGCAAATACCCATTGATGTTAAAAATAGAAAACGCTCAACATTTGCTCTGTCCATAGCCTCAATAATCTTTTGGATAAGACGCTCTTCATTACTATCCAATGAGACCAAAACTACATCGATTCCTTTCATTGCAGCATCCAAAACATCTTTATCAATAATGTCTCCCTGATATACACGTTCTCTTTTCTCATCAATCGTCAAAAGATTCGTATAACGTGCCATCAAAGTAATATTATCATCAGTTTTGTTCAAAAAATACTTAGTAGCAAGTTCACCCATGGCGCTAGTTGCACCAATAATTAAAATATTTTTCATAGTACTCTACCTCCGATTTTTTACTTCTCCGTTACAAGTTCATTTTAACCCCTTCCTAAAAAGTTTGTTAAGAAAAACAAATTTACAAGTCGTAAAAAAAGAAGCTTAGAATCCTTTTTAAAAAGAATTTTAAGCCTCTATTAGTTACCACTTAATACAAAATGGCATTCATACTAGAATAACGATTAAAATTTGGTGTATAAATAACTCGACAATTAATCTTATTTAATAAAGATTTTATCAGTAATTTATTGTGAGCAATTGAATATGATTTACCATCATTAAATGAAATTAACGTCTGAACATCGCGATTATTAAGAGCAAATTCAATAATATTCAAATCATTCAACAATTGATTCCCTTTATGAGCTGAGATAATCTTCTGCTTGATTGATTCAATTCTGGCTATTCTTTCAAAAGCATAATATTCGGATATTCTTTTTTTTAATTCTGAATGAGATAAATTAGCCACTGAATCATGAATAATTCCACTCACATATTTTCGATTAGCATATAAATTCAAGAAATTATCCAAAGCCGTTGGCAAACCTGTTATTAAAAATTCGTAGCCATATTTTAAATGAAGATTTTTCAATTTTCGATCTAAGTAACGATAATAAATCAGCTGTTCTTTTTCTTGCTGCTCGGACTTAGTATGATGTCCGTGATAAAAAGTCGCTCCACCTACAGAACGGAAATTGATTTTAGATTTAACGTCAAAATCATCATAATAATTGGAAAAATGAGTATGTAACCCCTCTAACTTAACTCTTTCCAAACTACTAACATCATAAATTCGAATTCGGTCACGACTTAAATCAATCAAAAAATCAGCTCGATGAATCTGCTCTTCAGGTAGTAATAAGTCTTGAATCAAGAAAGTACTTCCAACATGCGACTTAGCTGCCACTTGATGTTCCACTTCACAAATTTCTATCGCTTCATTATTGGCAAAAATCAGTAAGGCAGTCTTAGTCTCATTCCATAATTTTCGATCAAGGATCAATGACTCCAATTGTTCAACAGCTTTAATCCACTCCCGACGTGGATATTGATTTAATTCTTTTTTTACTTCTTTCAAGAGGTTTTTGTATGTAATCAAATTCACTTCTACCTGCTGGGTCTGCTGATAGATTGGCATAATAATACTGATTTTGGGCTCAATATCAGATGAGAGTAATTTCATTAAATTTTTTGATAACTTCATAGTTTCACCTCACTAAATTCTTATCGTTATTATTAGTATAATATGATACTAGCATGTTACCTTGTGAACTGTCTAACATTTTCTATAGATTTTTTTATAAAAATCGCTAATTGAGAAAACACGGTAATTTATTGCCGTGATAAATCAATGATTTATGCGATTTTAGATGTTTTCACAAACATACGTTCCCCTTGTGTGATATAATTACGATACCAAATCATGGGAGGAGGTTCATATGGTCTTAAAGGGTATTAAATTACGCATCTATCCCGATAGTTACCAGAAGGAACTGATTGAATATAACTTTGGCGCTAATCGTTTCGTTTGGAATAATATGTTAGACATGATGATCAAACGTCATGAAAATAATCCTGATTTGAAATCTTTGAAAGCATTTGATTTGAATTACATTTTAACAACTTTCAAAAAAGAACATGTTTGGCTAAAGAAAGCTGAAAGCACTAGTCTTCAAGTTTCTAATAAAGACTTATTTGAAGCGTATAAGGGATTCTTTAGTAAAAAACGTAAATTCCCACGATTCAAAAGTAAGAAATATCCAAAACAAAGTTATCAATCTAAATTTGTTAATAACAATGTTGAAATCATTGATGATTCTTATATCAAATTACCTAAACTTGGAGTAATGAAGTATAAGAACAAGAAGGTTATCCCTAGTATCATCAAGTACGTGACTATTCGTAAATCATCAACTAACAAGTACTATGCAATTCTTACAGTTGATGAAGAAATAGCTCAATTACCAAAAACAAACAAGTCTGTCGGTCTTGATATGGGTGTTTCTGATTTAGTAATCTGTTCAGACGGAAGTAAGTATAAGACTATCCGTTTTGATAAGAAACTTGCCAAAAAGAAACACTATTGGGAAAAACGATTAGCAAGAAGACGTACTCAAGCTCTAAAGGATATCCAGTATAAAAAGAAATTTGGATTGATTGATCCAAAACCTTTAGAACAATACTCAAACTATATGAAAGCTAAACTAATGGTAGCTAAGTATAGTGAGAAGATAGCTAATCAAAGAAAAGACTATCTCCATAAAATAACTCGTGAATTAGTTGAGAATAATGATTTGATTGTTATTGAAGATTTGAAAACCAAAAATCTTCTCGGCAATCATAAACTATCACGTGCCATCGCTAATCAATCATGGAGAGCATTAAGA
>NZ_BJDU01000008.1:9186-125338 GCF_005405305.1 Companilactobacillus formosensis | reverse complement strand
AAGGATACACCTGTTCCCATGCCGAACACAGAAGTTAAGCTTCTCCGCGCCGAAAGTAGTTGGTGGGAAACTACCCGCGAGGATAGGGAGCTGCCACGCAACGTAAGGGATCAACATTAGTTGATTCCTTTTTTTGTGTCTTCATATTTTATTTTATGTAAATAAGGTATCTAAAGATTAGTATATTTTATGAAAATAAAATAATTTTAGATAAAATATCGGTAACAAAAAATAGACAAAAAAAGGGTGATCTCTGCGAGATCACCTCAGAATATGAAAATCTATAATGGATTTTCATAGCTTTAAGCTAACCTTAAATGAAATTAACCTGGATCGATTTACTATTATAATGAAGAAAAATTGTATATAATTTTTTATATGAAATAGAAAATAAACTTAAAAAATTCAGTTTCTTTTTTATGAAATTTGTTTTTTTTCGAATTAAGGAACATCAAAAGACTATACTTATTATAAATAAAGCGTAAAATAACATATTGGTATAGATAATAAATTATGTTCATATTTTACTAAATATCTTGTCTATTTATTTAAGTAATAAAATATGGTAGGTTACTTATATAGGAAATAATTTACTATAATATAATTATTGAAGAATATGTTTGAGCGTTTTTTATTATAATAGAATTAATCGCATCTACGGGGGTGGAGTTCTTGGATAGCTTTACTGACTTATTTCTATCAAAATCAGAAATAGAAAAGATACAACTATTTAACAAGATTAAATTGATCAGAACTAATCAATTAGCTAGTGCTGATTTGATTGGGACTTATCGAAATCGTGATATTCAAGTTAAGGATATCAATTTACGTAAGGCTGCTTATCAAATGAATAAGAGTTACGGCAGTGTTTACAATACTTTTTTAGGAATTCAAGAAGATTTTAAGAGAATCCTAGATAAGGACGAATACAGTACGGAAGAGATGTTTAATGTCACTAGAGATGCTTATCATGCATTTTTGACAACTAATTCTGACGGCTATTTGTTCTTGGACGCTATTGTTAAGAATAAGGAAACTTCTTTTAAACATTTCTATGAAACCTTGGAAAGTAGCAAGGCTACCGTTTTACGTCATTTAAAGCCTATGAGAGGCTATTTGAAACGTTTTGGTGTCAGAATTGCTTATGAACCAATGCGTTTCGTAGGTGATGAAGAATCAATTCGTTTGGCTATCGCTGCATTGTACTGGAATGCTACTAGGGGATACGTATGGCCATTTGAAGACTTCACACAAAAAACGGCTTTCAAAGTTGTTGATATTGCTTTGGATAAATATCGCCTTAAGCCAACTAATCACATTACGAAGATGTTTTATGCATATGTCGTTATGGCGCACTTGTATCGAATCATTGAGGGCAATCACGTTCAAAATATGGACGCTTTGAATGTCATCAATTATCCTTTCCCTAATATTTTTGAAAGTGCCGGTTCAATGCTTGAAGGGGATACTGGTAGTAAAAAAGTTAGAGAATTGAAGCGTGCTATTAAGGAAGATGTCAGTTACGAAGAGCAAATGTTCCAATCAGCTGATTTTTATATTCTATTAATGTGTGTTCCAGCAACTTTTGAAGTTTCAGAGGATTATTTACAATCAGTTTCGAAACAATTAGTTAGATATAATCCACTATTTGCTAACTTTATTGATGATTTCTTGGAACTTATTCCAATCGACGTGGAACAAACTGTATCTGATATGGCTATGTCACACAGTGAATTTTTGAGATATAAATACAATTTGACGACATGTATTATCGGTGTTCTAGCACTAGATCACAATTACATTGAAATTTTGAATTTGTATTCAGGCTTTGGAGATGCTATCAGCAAGTTGAATGATGAAGGTCTAGAAAGCAAGATTTATTCAACCGTCCAACACTTGATGTTGCGTGATAAGTATCAATCATTAAATGGCAAAGCTAAACAAATTTCAGAAGCTATTTATGCAATTGCTTACCGTTTCTTCTCACTTTATAACAAAAACATTCAAGTTAAAGTTTACTTGGAATTAGAATCATTCTTCTTAGTATATTCAGACTTGGCAGTTACTCTACAATCATTGCCATATGCTAAGATCGTCAGTGATCCTAAAGAGGCTGATATCGTTGTAACGGCTAATAGTGCCAACCCACCAGCTGATGAAATGAAAAAGGATGCCTGCATCTATCGTTGGATGTATAATGGCGTTGATGGTCAAATGGGTGGCTTGTTGAACTTGATATATAAGATTTGGACCGAAGAAAAGGTTACTGAAAATCCAAATCTTTAAGTGAAAAGTGTTGCAACTATTTTCAGAATATATTATGATACAGGTTGTGCGATGAGTCGAGAGCCGTCGAATTTGGACGGCACTTATGATGGTAGGGTATCAAGCACTACTCACCGGATTGTGAGGGATATCTATAGAGCGCTGATGTGAACAGCAAACTATTTACTCATCTGAGTACTACCAACTAAAACCATGGTTGATCTTTTTGGCCATGGTTTTTTTATTGAAAAAATTAAATAGAAGAGGTGAAAAGGATGCGCGCTCAAAGATTGTGGCTATTAATTTTAAATATCACATTCAATTTAGTAATGGGATTTATTTTGCCAGTGAATACAATATTTATTCACAAGAATCTACACGAATCATTAGTAACAGCAGGATTTGCTTTAATGGTATATTCAGCTTTTATGATGATTGGAAATGCTTTGGGGGGATTTATGTTTGATCGTTTCTCCAAGCGTGGAACGTTATACATTGGTTATGGAATATCAATTATATCGTTATTAGGTATGTCAGTACATCATGTGTGGCCAACATATGCGATTATGTTGTTCACGTTAGGATTTGGAATGGGACTGGTCTATACGGCCGTCAATGCTTATACCGCCTTTATCGCGGAACAAATGACTGGTAATAGTCGAGTGATTTTTAATAATATGTATTTAGCTGCTAATATCGGAATTGCTATTGGTTCAACAGCGGTTGGATTTATCTTTAAGTGGAGTATCTTTCTCACTTTCTTCATTCCAATGTTATTATTTGTAATCAGTGCCGTTATATTGGTATTAAAAGCTAACGTCTTAGATCACGTTCGTGAACAAGATGACGATGATATTCAACGTTATGAAAGTAGTGACGTTAAGGATCCAAGAATTGAAATTGGTGTAAATCGTTTCAGATTAAATATTTTTGTGATTTGTGCATCGATTTTTATCGTTTGGCTAGGTTATTCTCAATGGGATAGTAACCTGTCAGCCTATATGCTAAACCAAGGTTATACAACTCGTGAATATGGTTTGGTATTTACAGTAAATGCTGCTTCATTATTGATTATTCAACCAGTAATGAATCGTGTAGTTTCAAAGATTTTCAAATTATTGAAATATCAAATTTTCTTAGGAACAATCATTATGGGATTATCATTCTTGTTACTTCCAGGAGCCAAGACATATTTAGCTTTCATCATTAGTATGTTAGTTTTAACTGTTGGTGAATCAATGGTTTTCCCAACTATTCCAGCTTTATTGAGTAAGATGTCAACTAATCGAAATCGTGGAACTTTCCAAAGTTTCTACAGTATTTTTGGTTCATTAGGAAGAGCAATTGGACCTTATGCAGGTAGTTTGATCATCACAGCAATGTCTTTTTCAACATTGTTCGTTGGTATCACTATTTCGATGATTATTGTTGCTATCGCAATGGTAGGTGTGAAAGAATTAGGATAAGTGAGGTAATATCATGATAATTATTTTGTTGATATTGTTATTGCTAGTCGTTCTAATTCTGAACGCCTTTTTTTTGTATATTCAACAAAGGGGTTCTAAAGCTTTAGGTTCAGAAGCTCCTAAGGTTAAAATGGATGAAGGTTTGGAAGAAAGTACGGCTAGATTTTTAGCAAAGAATAAAGATGAATGGCAAATAGAGTCGCATTACAATAGCAGTAAATTATACGGTTGGTTTACCAATAATGATGCACAGACAACGGTTATTTTAGTGCATGGTTTTGGTGTTGATCACAATTCGTTGAATGTTCATGCCCAACTGTTCGATAAACTTGGCTGCAATGTCTTACAAATCGATGATCAAGCGGCTGGTAAAAGTGAAGGTAAGTATCTTGGTTTTGGTTATATAGAGAGTCAGGATTTACTGGATTGGATTCAAGAAGTTTTGCACAGACGCCCGGATGATAAAATTGTTTTGTTTGGAGCCTCAATGGGAGCAGCAACTGTTATGTTGACAACAGACAATGACCTACCAAAAAATGTTAAACTAATAATCGAGGATTCTGGCTATACTAGTGCAGCAGATATTTTGAGTTATCACTGTCAAAAACGATACCATATCAAAGGTAAATTATTGATTGCTGGTATTTCATTGATGTCACGCTTAAGAGCTGGTTTTTCGTATCGACAGACAGATTGTCGCAAGGCATTAGAAAAAAATAAATTGCCGATATTGTTCATGCATGGAAAAAATGATTTTACGGTGCCTTTCAAAATGAGAAATGAGTTATCCACATGTGGACAATTCCCAAAAATGTCGTATGAAAGCCTTGGTGTTCACATTCGCAGCTACTACGTTGATTCGAAAAATTACCAACAGGTTGTGGATAAGTTTTTCAAAAAGTATCTTTAGGAGAAGAAAATGAAAATAAAAATTACTGATTTTATCGAGAATGTTCAAGAAGGAAAATTTAACCAAACTAGTTTAGAAATTAGTAAGGATGATTTATTACAAGAAGATCTTTGGTCTTTGAATAAAGCTAAAGAACAACTGGAAAAGGACGCTGCCGATAATAAACTTTCACAAGTTTTGATTCATGTGGCCGATGCTGAATTTGAAATCAATTTTTATCTAGAAACAGGTGTTATCAATTTACCATTCGATGATGCTAAGAAAGTCACTCATTTCTTCGATGATGATGCTGAAGTAGACACTAAGATCTATCTTTCAACTGTTTGCGATTATTTAAATGCCTCAAAATTTCATATCGATTTAATTTCAGAAAATTTACTTGAAAATGCTGAAATTAAACACGCAATGGATATAATGAAAAGTAACTATGAAACTTCCGTAGAGAATTTTAATAATAAGGAAGAAGAAAAAGAGGAAAAATAATGAATTCAATGTTGCTACTCTTAATAATGGGAGTAGGGGCTGGAGTTCTTGGTGCAATTTTAGGTATTGGTGGTGGAATGATCATTACGCCGGTTTTGACTATTATGATGGGTCTAGATATCAAATATGCCATCGGTGCTAGTATCATTTCAGTTATTGCGACAAGTTCTGGCTCGACTATTGCCTATTTGAAAGATGATATGCTTAATTTGCGTGTCGCGATGTTTTTGGAAATTGCTACTACCGTCGGAGCAATTATGGGTGCTTTGTTAGTAGGAGTATTTTCAAGTAGTTTCTTGTATGTTTTGTTCGGATTTTTCTTATTGTACTCAACTTACAATATGATCCGAAAATTGTTCGATAAAAAAGGTGAACAAGTTTTCACTGGTCATGATCCAATTGTTGATAAGTTTAAACTAGCAAGTACTTATTATGATAAGTCGGAGCAAAAACAGGTCGACTATTCAATGAAGAATGTTCCTGGTGGTTTCATTATGATGTGGGCTGCCGGTTTAGCTAGTGGATTATTAGGTATTGGTAGTGGTGCTTTCAAAGTTATCGCTATGGATACAATTATGAAGATGCCTTTAAAACCATCAAGTGCTACTAGTAATTTGATGATGGGTGTAACGGCTGCTGCTAGTGCTACAGTATATTTCTTTAACGGCTCAATTCGTCCAGATATTGCTGCACCTTTGGCAATTGGTGTTTTAGCTGGTGCTACGATTGGTGCTAGATTGATGCAAGTTTTGAAACCAAGAGTAATCAGAATGATCTTTATTCCAATTATTCTCTACATGGGAGTGCAAATGGCTCTTAAAGGATTCGGGGTGAACATCTAATGGATACACATAAAGAGACTCGAGAAGTTGAAGTAGTTATCGGTAAGATTTTGCGAATCGGTGTTATTGCTTCAGCTATCGTTATTTTGATAGGTATGGGCTTATACTTTATGAATGGCTCTGGTTATCCAACCGTTATGCAAAATGGTAAAGCTATGGTTGACTTTCCACGAAGATTTTCAGATATTTTTGCCGGCATCATGGCTGGTAAATCATATGCTGTGATTATGTTGGGTGTTTTCTTATTGATATTGACGCCAGTTTTGCGGGTAGTCGTTTCAATTTATGCCTTTTATAAAGAACATGACAATTTATACGTTATTATTACTACAATCGTTTTAGTTATTCTGATGTTCGCTATGTTTATGGGATATCGGAGTTAAAAAAATAAACCTTGGAGAAAAATCTCTGAGGTTTATTTTTTTGAAGTGATTTATGAATAAAATCAAGATTATTTATTTGCTAGAGAATCCAATAAAGTCCAACTTATAACGCCGTTATATTGACCAGCAGGACTAACGTTATTGTTTAGAGCTAATAGAATTCCATTTTGATTAGTCCAAGGTAAGGTAATATTATTAGTTTCTGTTAGATCATCAGATTTAGTATGTTGAGCAATATTTGTGGTGCTGCTTAAATTTATTGGATGACTGTCAGGCGTTTCTTTAAAAACCAAATTACCGTCAAAAGGTTTTTTGGTATCAATATTAGTTAGTTGTGAAGCTGTAGCTTGAACAGTCCAACTTGAACCTTTTTCACGACTATCGATAACACGAACGTTCCAATCATCAATTCTAGGTATCAGCTTGTTTTTGTTACCAAGATTGATATTTTGAAATTTTACATTGCTAGAAACTTCTCCAAAGTAAACTGTCCCACCAAATTGAATCGTCCGTTCCAAAGTGTTGGTTTGACCAAGATTTCCAGAATCATCTTTGACATAAAATGAAACTGGTGTAGAGGAAGCATTTAATTGTGAATTGGGGATGTTTAAAGTGAAATCTCCAGCTGAGTCGATAAGTCCTTTTTGAGCGATGTAATCTTGGTTACCAATTTTTTGATAAACGGTTAATTTGGTTAAATCAGGAGTAGCATTAGTTCCTAAGTAATTAACATGGGCTTTGATTTGAGCATCTTCACCCTTTTTGATTTTGATAATGTATGGAGTGGAACTTTCAAGCGTGATTGATTTAGGATCGATAACAAATGAAGGTGCATCAGTATCAGTGATTAAATTATCTCCATCAAAGTGGGCGTGAGCAGATGGTACAGTCAAAGTGTTGGTTGTAGTTTTAGCGGCTTTACCATGAAGAGAAACTGTTGCAGTACGATTATCCTTATTTAAAGTTTGGAGTAATTGATAATTTAAGTGATTAGGGTCGGTAGTATCAGCGAATACACTGCTAGGGATGGTTTCTTTTTCACCATTAGCGTAGGTGATTTCACCACTAGTAAAGGTCATATTTTCAGGGATTTGCATTCTAGTTTTGATGTTGGCCCATTCTCTTGTCCAACCAATATATTTTAAATTATAATTGTAAGTAATTTCATCATTGGCATTAACGTGACCACCAGCTTTTACCTCAGTGTTTTCGGTGTCATTATGAATATCGGCAGTTGCCTGTGCATCAACGAAAGATGGCAAAGATTCGAAGACTAGTAAGTTGTTTTCAGTATATTTACCTGTTGATCCTGTAAAGCCCCAATATAGCTTGCCATCAGTGCTTTTGAATTGGTTAGTATCGATAACGGTTGAAGCAGTTTTAGCTGAATTAGTTGGTGTTCCATCGGTATTTTTGTCATCATATTTGTAAGTAATAGTTCCAAGATTACTGTTGGCGGCGGGTTTAGTCCATTGAATCGTTAAATGATGCCAGTTGTTATCGACTAAATTTAGACCATCAGTCGCAGCCAAATGTAACATAGTAAAATAATTTTTAGTTGCGGGTCCACCACTAGTATCGCCAGCAGGCTTTTTTATGGAGTTGTGGAAGTAGGTGTTTATTGGGAAAGTTCCATCAGATGGATTTCCAGGATAACCGATAGCAATGTGTTGGCCATTAATTCCTTGGGCATCAAAGGAAACACCCTCACCAGAAATATCTTTATAAGTTGTTAATTTGTTGACGAAGGTATCAAATTCAATTGCTAAACTGTTTTGAACAGCATTTTTAGCAATATTAGCAGGATTAGTTTCATTCCAGTCCCAATCTGTTCCCCAAACTCCTAAAGTTTCACCATTACCGGGCACGATTGTACCATCTTTGTTTTTTCCGATTGAATGAGCATTTGTTCCTCGTGGATCATTGTGCATGACAAAAGCCATTCCGTCACCAGGGAAGAGACTGTCAGGATAACTTGAATTTTTGTACGAACCGAAATAAAGCCACATAGAAGCGGTTTGGTTTTCGTTAATATTGAAGAAGTTATCTTCGGATAAATTACTCCAAATACCTCCAACTTGATAATTACTATTAGTCATTTTGATAACACTGGTATTTGAAGTAGCAGGATTAGTCGAACTAACGATTTCAGCCGAGTTATCCTCAAAGTTTGCCTTAATGAAATCTTTATCGCTCCAATGCAAACCTTTGGGAGTCTTTGCTAAGGCATCCGTATAATTTTGTTGGTTACCGGCATCGACGACACTGTTAGTGGGAGTAACGTCCGTGGCGGCCAAAGCAGTTTGAGTCAAAGTGAAAAGTATTAATAGTCCCTCAAAAATAATAAATAAAAAAATATAAAGTGTATTTGATTTAATTTTATATTTGTTCATAATAAAACCCTCACATCAAAGACATTTTGTCATTATCCATGAAAATTGTAACAGGTTTGTGAATAATAGTTGCTGTTTTAGCATAAAATAGTCATTATATTATGATATAAAATATATTAAATAAAAGTATAAAAATATATCAGTTATATTGTGAAATAATATAATTATATACTGATATTCCAATAAAATATCTTTTTGAAGACAATTTAATTGTACCAAATCAAATTATTTACAATTTCTTTTCAAAGGAATAGAATATGGATTATAAATTAATGATAAGGAGGCGTGGTTATGCCTGATATAAACGTAAGTCGGCCAATCCCTCTGAATGATCACTTGTGTTTTTCTTTATATGTGACATCACGTGCAATTCAGAAATTGTATCATGATGGGTTGAGTGCAAATGGATTAACTTATCCGCAATATTTAGTTTTAGTGGCTTTGTATGAATATAAAGAATTAACAGTTAAGAAATTAGGTGCGTTGTTGTCCTTGGATTCTGGGACTTTAACGCCACTTTTGAAGCGTTTGGAAAAAGAAGATTTAGTAATTCGTGAACGTAGTAAATCTGACGAACGAGTAGTTAATGTTCATTTGACAGATGCTGGAGTTCAAAAACGTGAATCTGTTAATGATCTTCCTAAGATTATGATTGAAAAGAGTGGTTTCACCGATGAAGAGTGGAATACTTTGGAAACTCTATCTAAGAAAATGTTTAAGAATATTACTGAGTAAAAAAATAACGTCATTCCTGTGAGTGCAGGAGTGACGTTTTTTTATTTTAATTTTTTAACTTTGTCAAAGAGTGAACTACCGTTAGGTGTTTTGTTGTCGCCAGTTCTTCCGATATCGTAATCAGAATCTTTCATAGCTTCAACTTTACCCATCAAATAACCATTACCAACTTGTGAGAAGAAATCGTGATTGCTAGTTCCAGTTGAGATACCGTTCATAACGATGGGATTGACATCTTCAGCGTTGCCATCAGGGAAGAGCGGCTCTTGACCGAGGTTCATCAAGGCTTTGTTAGCGTTATAACGCAAGAAAACCATTACTTCATCAACCCAGCCAACTTCTTTATAGAGGTCACGAGTATACTTTTCTTCATTATCGTAAAGTGTATACAGTAAATCGTACATCCAGTCTTTCATTTCGGCTTTTTTATCATCGCTCAATTCGTTGAAGCCAAGTTGGAATTTATAACCGATGTAAGTTCCGTGAACTGATTCATCACGAATGATTAACTTGATGATTTCGGCAACGTTAGCTAGTTTGTTATTGCCAAGATAGTACAGAGGTGTGTAGAAACCTGAGTAAAATAGGAAACTTTCTAAGAAAACACTAGCAACTTTCTTTTGTAGTGGATCGCCATTTTGATAAATGTCGTTGATGAATTTAGCTTTCTTTTGCAAATATTCATTGTGATCAGTCCAGTCAAAAATCTCTTCAATTTCTTCGGCACTGTTCAAAGTACTGAAGATAGAAGAATAACTCTTGGCATGAACAGACTCCATGAATTCGATATTATTGAAGACAGCAGTTTCTGCTTGAGTTCTAACATCCTTTAACATTGCTTGGATACCGTCTTGAGATTGTAAAGTGTCTAGCAATGTCAAACCACCAAAAACGTGACCGACAACGGTTTGTTCTGCGGGGCTTAAGGTGCGCCAATCGTCTAAATCATTGGAAAGAGGAATTCTTGTATCGAGCCAAAATTGTGAAGTTAACTTTTCCCAAGTTTCCTTGTCGATTTGGTCTTCAAGCTTATTCCAGTTCATTGACTTGTAATATGTATCAACCATTAAAAATATCCTCCTAGATTGAGCAGCTTTCGCATTCGTTACTGCCGATTTCGTCATTATTTTCAGTGAAAGTTCTGACGTAGTAAAGTGACTTGATGCCCTTGTAATAAGCATAGTTACGCAAAATACTTAGATCACGAGTCGTTTGCTTAGTTTCAGTAGCACCTTTCCAGTCGTATAAACCAGCAGGGATTTCTGAACGCATGAATAAAGTCAAACTCATTCCTTGATCGATGTGTTCTTGAGCTGAAGCGTAGGTATCGATAACTTCACGCATATCAGTATCGTAAGCTGATTTGTAGTATTTGATCGTGTCATTACTCAAGAAAGGAGCTGGAAAGTATAACTTACCGTTTTTCTTTTCTTGACGTTCTTCGACTAGACGAGTAACTGGCTGCAAGCTGGCACTAGTATTGTTGATATAAGAAATAGAACCAGTTGGAGCAACGGCCATTCGATAAGCATTGTAAAGACCATCTTTAGCAACTTTTTCTTTCAAATCAGCCCAATCAGCTGTTGATGGAATAAAGATATCCTTGAAGAGATCCTTAACTGTATCCAATTTTGGAGCATAGCTGTTAGCTAAATACTTGTCGAAATATGAGCCGTCAGCGTATTTAGATTTTTCAAAATTAGCGAAAGTTTCGTGGCGTTCTTTAGCAATGTTGTTACTTTCAACTAAAGTCCAGTAGTTAAGCAACATGAAGTAAACGTTGATGAATTCAATTGCTTCTGGGGAACCGTATTCGAGGTGATGGCAAGCTAAGAAAGTATGCAAGCCCATGGCACCTAAACCAATAGCGTGACTGAGTTTATTTCCGTTCTCAACAGGAGGAACAGCAGTAATATTTGAAGCATCACTGACAAAAGTAAGTGCTCGAGTCATGGAACGAATTGATTTACCAAAATCGGGACTTTCCATCATATTTAAAATATTAGTTGAACCGAGGTTACAACTGACATCAGTACCCAATTTCAAATATTCTTGGGCGTCATTTAATTCAGAAGGAACTTGAACCTGTTGAATTTCGGTACAAAGATTACTCATGATAACTTTACCGTCGATAGGGTTGGCACGATTGACAGTGTCAATATTCAAGACGTAAGGATAACCAGATTCTTGTTGGAGTTTACTGATTTCATCCTCTAGTTCACGGGCAGGAATTTTGTACTTCTTAATACGGTCGTCATTGACTAAGTTGTCGTATTCTTTAGTGATGTCGATGTATGAGAAAGGTACACCGTAGACCTTTTCAACTGAATAAGGGCTAAATAAGTACATATCAGCATTATTGCGGACTAATTCATAATACTTATCAGGAACGATCACACCAAGGGATAAAGTCTTAACACGGACCTTTTCGTCGGCATTTTCTTTTTTAGCAGATAAAAAGTCGATAATGTCAGGATGGAAGACGTTCAAATAGACGGCTCCGGCACCTTGTCTTTGTCCTAGTTGATTACTGTAACTGAAACTATCTTCGAGTAACTTCATGACTGGCAAAACACCGGAAGATGAATTTTCAACGCCTTTGATAGGTGAACCGGATTCACGTAAGTTGGATAAAGTAATTCCGACTCCACCACCGATACGTGATAGTTGTAAGGCGCTGTTGATTGTTCGACCGATACTATTCATGTCATCAGTTACTTGCAATAGGAAACAAGAGACGTATTCACCACGACGTTTTCTACCAGCATTCAAAAATGAAGGCGTTGCAGGTTGATAACGTTGGGCAATCATTTCCGTGGCTAAGGCTTTAGCTAAATCTTGGTCGCCATTAGCATACAAAAGAGCATTAAAAAGAATCCTCATTTCGTAATTTTCCAAATAGAGGTCGCCATCATTTGTTTTGAGAGCATATTGGTTATAAAACTTATATGCTGCCATAAATGATTGAAATTGGAAATGTTGATCTAGTAAGTCGTGGTAAAGGTCCTCGATAAATGACAAAGGATACTTATCAATGACAGGCTTTTCGATGTAATCACCATCAATTAGGAAATCGATATGGTCTTTGAAAGTATCGAATTTTTTCGTATTAGGTTGAACATTTTCTTTAAAGAAGGCTTGGATTGCTTCTTTGTCCTTGTTCAAAGGAATCTTGCCATCAACGGGGATGTTGATTTCGTTATTCAATTTGAAATAACTGAGTTTGGTTGCATCGAGGTTATTTAATCCCAATTTTATTCACTACTTTCTTAAAATTTTCGACATCTTTAGTTGTTCCATTGAATTCGAACTCGAAGACGACAGGAACATTCAAAGCGGCAGCGATGTCTTTAGCTGTGTGGTTATAGAGGGTGTTAAAGTTGCGATTTCCTCCACCAGCTACGCCGACGCAATTTTTAGCGTTATCTTCATATTGAAGAAAATCAATCACAGGATCCATCATGTCGTCGTCATAAGAAGGCACGATGAGAATAAATGACCGATCCATTTTATAAAACGGATCGGCATCGGTTATTTCATATCCATCTATTCCCAACTTGTCAACGAAACGCTTAGTTTGACCAGTGATAGAGTAGTAAGCTAGGTTCATTTTATCCAACTAGTTCCTTTAAGCTGTCTGGACGGAAACCGACGATTGGGTCCATTGCTTCATTCATAACGACAGGAACACTTTGGAAACCTTGTTGTTTTAGAGTATCAAGATATTGTGGATTTTGATTGATATTTCTTTCTTCAAAAGGTACATTATGTTCCTTTAAATATCTTTTAGTCATGCGACATTGCATGCAATTGTTTTTGCTATAGACGATTACGTTGTTCATAGTATTACTTCCTCTCATATTCTCATTTAGTATAATCATTAAAAAATATAAACACAATATATTGTACTCGTTGTAACGGATGCATACACGATATAGCGTGGTTATACTGTCATTACAAAAAACGCGCAAACTAGTATGCCCACAGAATTTGTATCGTTTTGCATCTCTATTTCAATTATTTTTTCGATTCGTGGTAAAATTAGCGTAATGACTATTATAAAGTTATGAAGTGTTTAAGACAATTAATTTTAGTTGGGAGAAGACTATGAATTCTTGGAATTTTGTAGGAATTATAGCGTGGATCATTGTAATTGCGCTCTTAATTTTTGTTGTATTCAATATTAGAAATCGTCATTTAAATATTTTAGTTGTTAAAAAGGGAAAAATTACTTGGAAGACGATTTTGACAGATCTGCTAGAAATTGTAGTAATAATTTTAATGGTCAGTGGACTCTTGTATACGAGTTTATTTACGAGAGTTGATTTGACTGATAAAGAAGCTGTATCAGTCTCGTACAAGTATGATCCGATGATCGTACAAACGACTGAAGACGGTCAAGGATACTATGTAAAAATCGATAAAAAACAATCTAACTCCAGTACTGATGTATATCAATATTGGTTGAACAATTCGACTTATACTGTTTCTAGTCGTGATTCAACCATTTCAGATGCTACTTTGCCATTTACGGTTTCAGGCATCCATTTGGACTGGCCAATGAAGAAGATTAGAAAACTAGATTCTAAATATCAATATGCTTATGTAATTACTGTACAAGCTAAATATAAGAACAATTTCATCAATGGTTTAGGTTTGAAAGCTAATCGCTATGCTATGGAATATCGTGTTTTGAGGGTTCCTGCTAGATCATTTATTGAAGTTGAAAAATAATTAAGAAATCCCACTAGAACATAATTTCTAGTGGGATTTTTATTCGATTTTGATATAAATAATTATTTATGGAAAAAATCTCCATACCTCATGTTAGACTAAAGGCTATCTTAATATGAGGGGATTCTATGAAAAAAGGATGGGGTTTAGTAGTAATATTGGCAGTATTTTTTATTGGGGGATGTTCGCAAGTGAAACACCATCCTCAAAAGAAGACTAATGTTACTAAAAAGAGAGTTGAGAAAACTTTGGATTTTACCAAAGGAATTCCAGAACAGCTCCAAAATACTTATTATCAATATTCGATTAGTAATTCTTCGGATAAAAGTGATCAATTGTCAGAGTTGCTAATTAAGTCAGATAAAATATTACTTAATGATTTAACTAGTGGTCAGGAAACTGAAGAATTGTCGGACGTTTCGTATCGTCGTTTGAAAAAGAATACTTATGTACTATACAATGGAAATCTGTTTCAAAAAGTTCGTTTATTGGATAATCAAGATTTAGAATTATTTGATAGTAATGATGATTATCAAGCGGCTTTAAAATCTTTAGATAAAGAGTCGTATCATTTGGGTTCTTTGCCAATTGAATTACGCTTATCTCCAAGGGATTTGGATACTAAATATTACGTTAATAGTTTGGATTTTCGTGATTATATTAGTTTCAATACTGGAATTCGCAATTCTTATGAAGCAATAGTTCAAAATGACGGTTCATTGAAGTTTCCGCGATATTTTCAAACGGAGATTTTGATTAAAAATGGAAAGTACGTGTTAAAAACTTTGAATCTCGATAATATTTCAGCTGAACACTACGTTACTTTTTCCAAAATATCGGCCACTTGTTTGAAAGATGATGCAACGAATCAACTGTATTATTTGGAGGAAAATCCTAAACAGCAAGCTTTAAAAAAGATGGGGATTGAAGAGCCGACACATCAATATCATCAATCAACGAATAATAAAGGAGAATCTAAGACGTATGATTTTGCAGACGACCAAGATGACGATTATTATGATACGTATGATGACTTTGATTTAAATGAAGGCGACTAAAAAAGCAGCATTTCCAAAAGGGAAACACTGCCTTGATATTAATTACTTAGCTTTTTTGATTTTCTTGATGCTGACAACAATCTTGTTGTTCAATTCCATTTTGTTGGAGTTATCTTTGGGATCATTTTTAACAATTTCCATCAAAGCTGAATGTTCATAAATCTTTTCAACTTTACCTTGGAATGGATAATCCATATCTTCATCAACGGAGCAATCGTAAACATTACCAACTTTTAGGTCTTCAATTTTCATATGTAAAGTCTCCTCGGATTAATTAATTAACAGATTAGTATAATAATATAGTAGAAGAAATATTTCAAATTATAGGAGTCCAAAATGGATAAAAAGATTATTGTTATAACCGGTGCTAGTGGAACCGGCAAGACTACCATTAGTAAATATCTGCAAGATACATATCATATACCAAGTGTCATTACTCACACTACTAGATTACCACGTGCAGGCGAAAAAAGCGGGATTGACTACTATTTTGAGACAAAAGAAAGCTTTTTAAAGAATCATTACCTCGAAAAAGTCGAATATAGTGGCAATTGGTACGGTTCTTCAGAAGAAAGTCTCAATAAAACTTGGGAGAAATACGACACAGCAAGTATTGTCGTTGATACTCAAGGTGCTATTTCATATAAAAAGAAGTACGGCAAGAATGCGGTCGTGATTTTCTTAGAAGTCGATTTGGAAACTGTGACAAAACGTCTTGAGAATCGTGGGGATGAAACTCATCGTCTTAAAGCTCGAATTAATAGCGATGAATTCCAACGGGATCTGCAAATTCCCGCTGAATTATCAGGCAAATGCTATAAGATTATTAACAAAAACATCGAAAAAACCAAAGAAAACGTCAACAAAATACTAAAAAACGAAAAAATTAATAAAAAATAATTTCACAAGAAGGCGCTAATCATTGATATATCAGTGATTAGCGCCTTCTATTTTGTGAATAACAAAGTGTAACATTCTTATTCAATTGTTGTAACAATTCTGCAATATTCATAGAGTATTATAGTCATCGTTGAGTGATAAGAAATTAATAATTAATAAAAACTTAAAAATTAAAAAAGTAAACCATTACGGGGGATTTCAATTTTGAATACAAACGTTAAAAAAAGTCTAGTTTCATTTACAGCAGCTGCAGCATTAGCAGTTACAGGTTTAGGTCTATCAAACGCTACTACAACTAAAGCCGCAACACAAATCATTACAGAAAACGTTCCTTCAGTTGTAACAACAAAGAACATGTCAATGCTTTATACATCACCATCATCATCAGCTAAGAGTGCTGGTCGTGCATTAGCTTCAAACAGCTCATGGCGCGTTGGTGAAGCTGCTAAAGATGACGAAGGTAACATGTGGTATCTTGTTGCTACAGACGAATGGGTTAAGGGTAGTGATGTAACTACACAAACAGCTACTACACAAGCTGCATCAAACTCAGACACAACTTCAGCTTCAACTGCTGACAGTGTTATCAGTACTGCAAAACAATACTTAGGTACACCTTATGTATGGGGTGGTAAGACACCTGCAGGATTTGACTGCTCAGGTTTCACATCATACGTATATCAACAAGCAACTGGTAAGAGCATTGGTTCATACACAGTAGCTCAAGAATCTGCTGGTACACAAGAAGCTGTTTCTCAAGCATCAGCCGGAGATCTATTGTTCTGGGGTAGCAAAGGTTCAACTTACCACGTAGCTATCTACTTAGGTAACAACCAATACATCGCTGCACCACAACCAGGCGAATCAGTTAAGATTTCAACAATCTCAGGTTACTTCATGCCTTCATTCGCTGTTAAGGTTCTATAATATAAATTCAAAATTTAAATCATTCGCATTGGATCATCCGTTTGGGTGGTCCTTTTTTAATGGAGAAAATTACTATAGTTAGGCAAATGCTCAACATCTAAGCGTATCTTTTCACCCTCTATTTCAATAATTCTTCACATTTTATTACAAATTTATTCGTATTTGTAAGTTATTATTTAACCATAGTCAAAAAGCAAAGAGGTGACCGGATGGTTAGATAACTTCCCAATAGAGATAACCCTTTTAAAAAGATAATTATTGAAAACAATGAATAGAAAAACAAACCCTTAAAACATATATTTAAAAAATTTAATCCCCTAAAAATAAACTTCAGATATCTCCCCCCCTAATAGATATGAAGTCAATTACAGAGTTATTCCCCGTAACTCTAAAAGAAAGAAGCGATATTTATCATACTTATGAATATCACATTTGCTTGCCTATTGGCAGGCTTTTTTTCGTCTAATTGGTAAAATGTAACTGAATTAAAAAATAAGGAGATTATCATGGAAAAGTTAATTGAATCAGCTTTAAAAATGATTAAGCCAAAGATGACTGTTAGTTTCGGAGGTGGACGGACAGTAGGTCGCTTGCTTCGAGCAGTTAAGGATAGTCAATTAGATATTAAGATTGCCAGTCCTTCTGAAGCTACTAGGGATTTATGTAAGGAATTTGAATTACCAGTAACATCGCTAGAAGAAGTAACTACTTTTGATTTGGCCTTCGATGGTTGTGACAGTTTGGATCATCATTTGAATGCTTTGAAGAGTAACGGTGGAATCCACGTTTTTGAAAAACTTTATGCTAACTTGTCCAAACGCTACATTATTTTGGCTCCAGAAGCTCGATTTACTAAAGTTTTAAATCCAGATATTCAATTAACTTTGGAAATTTTAGATTTGGCCATGCCACAAGTTATCGCTGCGGTTGAAAAACTTGGTGGTACTGCAGAAATTCGCCAATCCAGTGATATTGCTGGGATGGTTCGAACAAAGAATGGTAATGGACTATTAGATTGTCATTTTGATGACTGGTCTTATATCGATGAAATTGACGCTGAATTGGGATCAATGGTCGGTGTGATGGGAACTTCTTATTTTAAAGATATTGTGACAGATGCGCTTTTAGCAACTGATGATGGTGTAAAGCATGTGAAAAAAGATATATAAAATAAACGCCTCATATTTATTAGATTTTTGTCTAATAAGTATGAGGCGTTTTTTTAGTAAAGAATGCATTTTACGAATGTTGGTCTATTGAATTTCTTCTGTCCAAAGCCTATTCCAATTTTTTTAATATTATTTTTACTGCTATTCCAATTCATATACTCTGATGTGATTTGCTTTAATACAGCAACTCCAGTGGGAGTACACAATTCACCGTAAATATCAGAATGAAAGTTTGGAATATCTTCAAGAATCTTTTTTGTTGCAGGAGCGGGTACAGAGAATACTTTTTGATTGTATTTAACTTGTCCGTAACCAGTATTCACTGAAGATGCCACGATTGTTTCAATATCTAATATTTCTAGTAGTAGACAAATATTTGTAATATCAATCAAAGCATCAATACTACCGATTTTATTGAAATGAATATCGTGTTTTTTAGGAGTGTGGTGGACAAAACTTTCGGTATCCATTAGTAAATCAAAAATATCAATGATACGTTTTTTACTTTCTTTTGATATATCAAAATTTTTAATAATCTGATTGGGTTGTATTTCATCTAATGAATTTTGTGTAACTTTTAATGACGACAGTTTTTTTTCATGTACATCTTCACTGAATTCTTCTTGATTTTTATCAACGATAACATCGATTGTAGAACCGTCCATATCAAATTTACATATACGACGGTAAGTGGTTTTAGCATTAGCCAATAAATTATTAGTAATTTTTAGAAAATTTTGTTGTTGTTCATTATCCAATAAATCTAAAAGGGCGCTTGTTAGCATATCGCCAGCAATACCGGTCGAGCAATCTATATATAATTTATTCACAGATTTTTTTAATTACTACTTTTTTTTTAAGATCTTGTAGTCTGTTAAGCAGCGCCAAAAATGCTTCTGCTGGATCGTCGATATCCATAACGGATTGCTCAATAGGACAAATGCCCGTTCTAGTACGATTTTGAATTTTTTGAACATAATTAACGAATCTAAAGGAACTATTTTTATTCAAAAGGTACTCGATTGCAGAATCACTCATAGTAAGTCCAATTATTTCATTGGCTTTGCCTAGTATGGAAATAACTGCAGCGGCTTTACCGACGATTTTGTCGACAATGGTTGCCCCTTCAAAAAGATCCGGATAAGTCATATATGAATAAAGTATAGGTGAAATTCCCATACCTATTTCAATATGAACAATTTTTCCATCTTTTACTAAAACGCAAGATGCTTTATTTTGTTTGATTAAATCAAGTGCTTCTAAAATGACAGGTTCACTAATTTCTTTATTTAGCATAATTACTCTCTTTACTACTAATAGTTGTTTTCATTAGATGGTTGATAAATTTGGCTACTAAAGGACAAGCGATTAATTGAATCACGATACCTGGGATTCCCATTACTAAAGCACTGGAAACAGTCATATTCATAGCGTGACCAGAAATTTGAATCAAAATCCAAAGCATAGCAGAATAGGCAACCCAACCACCAATAATTCCACCAATAGAAGAGATCAAAGTATTGAAATGTTTAGCAAATAGTCCAGCAAACATTCCCATGAAAATCAATTGAACAGCCATCAAAGGTAACATCGGATAAACAACGGGCATCCCAGTTAATAAACTAGATAATACTGGAACGATGAAACCGATGATTCCTCCGTACAAAGGACCACAAACTAGGCCACCGATGATAATAGGTAGATGCATTGGTAGAAGAATAGTTCCCGGAACTCCAAACATATGTGAAGTAAAGAATGGGATTATTAATCCTAATGCAATCATAAGTGCTGCGATTGAAATTTTTTGTGCTTCTGTTCTTTTCATAAAAATCATCTCCAACAAATAATTTGTTTCTTTATGATTTTTACTATAGCAAATTCGAAATAAAGCAAACTTTTTTGTTAAGCAAACGTTTGCGATAAAAATATTTAATTATTGGCATATGCCATATACAATCATAGATGAAGTAATCGAGAACTTTGATTTTTATTCAAGCGTTGAATATTTTCATTAGTTCAATAAACAGAAATTTACGATATAAATTATAAAAAAAGGTTTAGTAAAACGTTTGCATTCATTTTTCTTAATTTTGCTTTTTTTGCTGATAAACTTTTTGTTTGTAAGGGAGGCAAGCGTTTTTCTTATTATCTTTTAATTAAAAAAGGTGATGAAGTATGAGTAGTAGAGTGACTTTAAAAGATATTGCAGATATGGCAGGTGTTTCTGTTTCAACCGTTTCAAGAGTGTTGAATGGAACATCAGAGAAAGTAGCCAGAGATGAAGTAAAAGACAAGATTTTGGAAATTGCTAGAAATTACAAGTACATTCCTAACAAAACAGCGCAAAGTTTGCAAAAGGGAAATGTTTCTTCAAAAACTAAGCAATACAAAATCGGAGTGATTTTTGCCAGATTGGATAAGGATGATTACAATCCATTCTTTATGAAAATTTCTAGAACTATTACTAAAGAAGCTGTTAAAGCAGGCCATATAGTTGATTTCGTAATTTTATCAGCTGCGCTTCGTAATAGTAGTGCTAAGGAATTTTTTAAGAATCATCCCGTAGACGGAGTAGTAATTTTGGGAAAATTTGATCAGTGGTTATTGGACAAAGTCAAAATGAATATTTCGTCATACATATATGTTGGTTTGAACAAACTACTTTATAGCAATTTAGATCAAGTTGTTTGCGATGGATATTCAGCCGCTGTAACTGCAGTCAATTATCTAGGTGATCAAGGTCATAAAAACATTATGTATCTAGGGGAGGTAAGAGGAGAAGGAAGATACAAAGGATACATGAACACGATGAAATTCCTTGGACTAGAGACCCCTAGAGATGCGATTGTTGAGTGTAGATTTACGATCAAAAGCGCATATTCTGCAATATTGAAACATTATGATCCCAAATATACCGCAATTTTTTGTGGAAATGATATTTCAGGAATCGGCGCTATTCAAGCTTTATCGGAATTAAATTATAAGGTTCCTGATGATGTATCAGTCATTAGTATCGACGATATTGATTTAATTCAAGATTTCACACCTTTACTGACAACTGTTCATATACCAATTACTGAATTAGGAAGTATGAGCTTAAGAATGTTGTTGGAAAGAATTGAAAGAGTAAGAGATATCCCGGTAACGGTTCAATTGCCATATCAATTATTAGAGCGTCAAACCGTTAAATCTATTAAATAAATTGTTAGGAGAAAAAATATGTTAATAAATGGAAATGCCTTTTTAAAAACGGCTGATAAATATCATTACGCACAGGGAGCCTTTAACGTAAATACAGAGGAACAAGTGGATGCAGCTATTCAAATTCACGAAGCATTAAGAGCGCCATTATTCTTACAAGGTGCACAATTGGGAAATGCCTTTATCGGTGGAAAAGCTGATTTTAAAAATGGTAATCTTGATGACATTAAAAAAGGTGCCGATTTATTAGCTGATTATGTTGCAAAAAAAGCTGAAGTAGCAAGTATTCCCATCGCTTTACATTTGGATCATGGACTAACTTTTGATGTTGCTAAAGCTTGTATCGATAGCGGATATACATCAGTTATGATTGATGGATCCGCTCACGAATATGAAGATAATGTTGAACTTACAAAAAAGGTTGTTGACTATGCACATAAATACGGCGTAACTGTAGAAGGTGAATTGGGAACAATTGCTGGTGTTGAAGATCATGTTTTTGCTAAGAATTCTAGTTATACAAGTCCGTTGCAAGCACTAGATTTTATCAATAAAACTGGCGTTGATTCACTAGCAATTTCTTATGGTACTAAGCATGGTGCTAACAAGGGAAGCGATATTAAACTTAGAATGCAAATTGTTACAGCCATCAAAGAAATCTTACTTTCTGAAGGTATTGATGTGAACTTAGTTTCACACGGTTCTTCTACAATTCCACAATATATCGTTGAAGAAATTAATAATCTTGGTGGAAACGTTAACGGTACTGGTGGTATTCCTATCGAACAATTGAAGGAAGCTATTGGCTGTGGAATTAACAAAATCAATATCGATAGTGATATTCGTTTAGCAACAACTAGAAACTTTAGAGAATTAGGCAAGAAGAATCCAAAAATCGTTACCGATCCTTCAACTGCAGGAATTTATAAGTTACTAGCAGAGAATGAAGCTGATATTGATCCTAGAACATTCTTGGCACCGGTAATGGACTTAGTTACAGAAAATAAAGCCGATACTCCAGCGCTAAAAGAAATTAACCGTGCAGTTAATTTGGGTACGCAAGAAATTATGGGTCAATTGATTGTTAATTTCGGAATGCTGGGCATGGCTCCTAAAGTAATGGAGTTTAAATAATGGGAAAATCATATATTCATGTAAATTTAAAAAGATTTGATATTTTAAAGTCTTTAGGTGGTGTAAATGATTTAGACTATTCCAATAGTTCAGATTGGTTTAATGCAATTGCTAATCAATTAACTAATAAGGTTAATCAATTCTCCCCACTAGATTACGAATTCGTTTTTTACATTCCTGAAGGCTACTTGATTTCTACATTAAATCGCTTAGATTCAAAATCACAATTACAAATTGGCTGTCAGTCAGTATTCAGTAAAGATGTGGTTGGTAACAATAACATTGGAGCTTTTACTACTTACAGACCTGCTAGTTCAATGGCTTCTATTGGTATCAAGGATACAATTATTGGTCATAGTGAAGAACGTGCTTATGAATTAGAATTTTTAAACTCAGTTTCTTCAGATGAAGAATTAAACAAAAAAGCCATCCAAGAAGACTTGGAAGAAAAAATTATTAATGCGCAAAAAGTAGGTATGAACGTACTTTATTGTGTTGGTGAGAGTGCTGAAGAAAGGGATTCTGATAATTGGAAAGCGGTATTAAAAAAACAATTATCATTAGATTTCTCCAAAGTAGATATCAACAAGCTAAAAATCGCTTATGAACCTATTTGGGCTATAGGTCCTAATAGACCAGTTCCGTCAGCAGACAAAATTCAAGAAGTTGCTGAATACATTCATTCAATCATAAAGGATATCCCAATTCTTTATGGAGGTGGCCTAAAAGAAACGAATGCTTTAAATATTGCGGAATTACCAGATATTGATGGTGGATTAATTGCTTTAACTAATTTCTCAGACAATATCGGCTTTTATCCAGAAGATTTTATAAAGATTGTAAAAAAATATGATGAAGGTAAAAAATAATGAAAAAATTTGAATTTGAATACGGCGCAGGCACAATGTCTGCCGAATTACCAGATAATACAGATGTTTTTGTTCCAGGAGTGACAGTTCCAGATCCTCCACATATACCAGAAGATAAATTGGAAGAAGCATATTTGGAATCAATCCACCATCCAATTGGCATGGATCCTTTGGATAAATTAGCTAATAAAGATTCTAAGGTTACTATTATCTTCCCAGATATCGTTAAAGGTGGAAACCAACCTACATCTCACCGTAAGGTAGCTATCAAAGTTATCCTTAATGAATTGAAGAAAATTGGTGTTAAACACGAAAATATCCTTCTGATTTGTTCTAACGGACTACATCCAAAGAATACAGAACAAGAAATTCATACTATTTTGGGAGACGACATCTTCTATTCATTCTGGCCAAATCAAATTAAGAATCATGATAGTGAAGATCCTGAACATCTAGTAGATTGTGGAACAGACCCTCAAGGAGATCGTGTCTTCTTAAATAAATATGTTTATGACAGTGATGTTGCCATCATGGTTGGTCATACTCAAGGTAATCCTTATGGTGGATATTCCGGTGGATACAAGCACTGTGCTACAGGATTGAATACTTGGAGATCAATTGCTGCCCATCACGTACCTAGTGTTATGCACAAGAATGACTTTGTGCCTGTAAGTACACACTCAACGATGCGCCACAAGTTTGACGAAATTGGTCAATGGCAAGAAAAGAGTATGGGTAAGAAATTCTTCTGTTGCGATGCTGTTCTAGATACTCAATCACGTCAAATTGAAATTAACAGTGGTTGGGCAAAAGAAATGCAACCAGTAGCATGGAAGACTGCCAATATTAAAACTTATATTCCATTTGCCGAAAAGAAATATGACGTCTTGGTATTTGGTATGCCTCAAAAATTCCATTATGGGGATGGAATGGGAACAGATCCAATTATGCTAATGCAAGCCTTATCTGCTCAAGTTATTAGACATAAGCGTATTATGAGTGACCACTGTGTCATTATCTGTGCTTCTCTATGTAATGGTTTCTTTAATGAAAATCGTTGGCCATACATGCATGAATTGTATAATGATTGGTCAAACGATAAGTTGAATATGAATAAATTGTCTGATATGAATCGTTTGGGTGAGTACTACGCAACAAATAAGGAATATATCAGAAGATATAGATATACAAACTCATTCCACCCATTCCATGGATTCTCAATGATGTCTTGTGCTGGTTTGGCTGAAAAAGACACTTCTGCAATTTATATTGTCGGTGCAGAAAAACCTGGCTATGCACGTGAAATGGGCTTGAAGACTAGAGCTACTTTCGAAGAAGCACTTAAAGATGCTGAAGAGAAATATGTTGGCAAGAATCCTAACATTTTAGCTTTACCTAAGACATTCTCTACAATGGCTGTACATTTGATGATGAAGGATGAAGATCCAGAAATTCAATAAATTTTTTAAAAAGTTTTAAAAGATGATGTCGTTAATTCGTAATTGAATTAACGACATTTTCATTAGTAGGGATTTATTTATCAGAAAGAAGTGAGCAAATATGTTAGTGACGAGTATTATTTATTTTTTCGTAGTTTTATGTGCCAATATCATTGGTTCTATGTCTGGAATGGGTGGAGGAGTCATTATAAAACCAATAATGGATTCTTTAGGCCGAAGTGGCTTACTAGCAATTAATTTCTATTCCAGTTTTGCGGTCTTCATAATGTCGATTGTGTCCACATATAAACAGTATAAAAATGGAATAAATATCCAATGGGGACAAGCCCTGAGACTGGCTGTAGGCTCCATGATCGGTGGGTATTTAGGCGATACTTTATTAGTGCTTTTGGTTAAAATTTTTGGCAATGAGAGCATCGTTAATATCATTCAAATTGTGTTGTTGATAATTACTCTAATTGTAGCGTTGATTTATACTCGACCATTGCATTTATCATTTATAGAAAAACATATGAATTTGTTTTTATTTCTCAGCGGTATTCTCCTAGGAACTGTAGCAACTTTATTAGGGATTGGTGGGGGACCGATTAACGTTGCGTTGTTAGTTTCACTGTTTTCTTTCGCCCCTAAAATGGCCACGACCTATTCAATTATTACCATCTTCTTCTCCCAAATAACTAAATTGGCAAGTAGCATAGATATGATTCCAGTAATGAATATCTCAATGATGAATATGATTTTTATCTTTTTCGCTGCCATTCTAGGTGGTTATTTTGGTGCGGTCATCAGTAATAAAATCAGTTCAAAATTAGTTCTATACATTTATAAGATTACGATTATTGGTGTTTTAGTGCTTAATGTTTTTAATATAACTAAGTTGATTATTCAAATGTAAATTTTAAGAAAGCGTTTGCATGATTTTTTAAAAATAATCTTTTTTTTCAATATATAATGTTTCTGGATTGAAAGGAGGGCAAGGTATAGCTGGGTTTTACTAAATAACAAGGGTTTAAAGGTTATATATCAAATTAAAGAAAACGTTTTCATTAATATTTTGTTTTCAAAAACATTTTGAAGATATGATTAAGTCATTAATTGATAGGAAGGTGAAAGGAATGGTAATGAATCCCTCTTTAGAGGATAAAGATGAAACTGTAGAGACGACATCATTTCCTAAAGTTTTAACATTTAGAGAGAAGCTAGGATATGCAGCTGGTGATTTAGGAAATGGTTTTCTTTTTGAAATGGGTCAATTATATTTATTGAAATATATGACTGATGTGTTGGGTTTACCAGCCGTTAGTGCAGGTGGAGTATTTTTAGTAGCAAAGATTTGGGATGCATTTGCAGATATAGGTGTAGGTACAATAATAGATCATAGAAAGAAAATTGGTCCAAGAGGAAGGTTCCGTCCTTTTATGTTATGGGCAGCGTTACCTTTAGGGTTACTCTTAATTGCTAACTTTACGGTACCTGACTTTACGTTAAAGATGCAAGAAGTATGGTGTTATATCACATATATTTTGTTTGGAACTGTATATAGCGTTTCTAATATTGCATATGGTTCTATGCAACCAACAATGACAAAAAATAATATTGAGAGATCTCAATTAGCAAGCTGGAGAACCGTTGGATCTAATATTGGTACTTTAGTTTCTACAGTTGCATTTATGCCAATAGTTTTGCTAATGCCTAGTCCACATATGGGATATTCTACGGCTGCAATAATTTTTGCAATTGGAGGAATTGCTTGTCAATTGTTTTGCTATTCAAGTATTAAAGAAAGATATGAAGATGAAAAACAGCGACAAAAAGATTTTGCAGAACAATCTAAAGAAGGTACTTCTGAATTTAAAGAGATTATCAAGTCATACGGTTCTGTTTTTAAAAATGGTCCATTATTAATTCTTTGTCTAGCAAATCTCTTCTCATTTTCAGCGTTCAATGTTAAACAGGCGGTACAATTTTATTTTGCACAATATGCATTGCATAATATTACTATTATTTCTTATATGGCATTCTTTACAATGGGTTCAGCCACATTGGCAGCTGTATGTATCCCATGGCTTACAAAGACAATAGGTAAAAAAAGTACATTTATTATTGGTTGTGTAATTTGGGCGATTTCTGATGGTATAGGTTATTTCGTAACTGGAGATGCCGTAGTTTATACGATAATTACAACAATTTCTTATTTTGGTTATGGACTTACTTCTGGTTTGAACTGGGCTTTAATATCTGATGTTGTGGAATTTGGTGAATGGAAAACACACGTTAGATCAGAGGGTATAGTCTATTCCTCATATACTTATTTTAGAAAGTTATCTCAAGCCGCAGCTGGATTAGTTCCTGGTATTGTGTTAAGTGCCGTTGGCTATGTTCCTAATCATGTACAAACTGCACAAGCGATTGCAGGTATTAGAGGATTGGTATTCATTTATCCCGTAGTAATGGCAGTTCTAACAACTATTTTGATGTTATTTTATCCATTAACTGAAGATAAATATACGGAAATTATGAATGATTTAGAGAGAAGACATATTGAAGACTAATCACATTTATAAGTGAGTATTGAAGGGATGCGTTGTAAAGACATGCAGTATGAATTAAAAAATGATTTTCTAACGGTTAAAGTCTCCTCAATGGGAGCAGAGTTACAAAGTATAAGAGACTCGGGTAATTTAGAATATATTTGGCAATCTGATGAAGACATCTGGCCAAGACAAGCACCCATTCTATTTCCAATTGTTGGACGCTTGAAAAACGATCATTATTATGTTGATAACAAAGAATATAAAATGACTTTGCATGGATTTGCGAGAGATGAAGAATTCACTTTGGTTTCAAATGAAGAATCTAAATTGGTATTAAAATTAACCGACAATGAATTTAGCCATAAAATTTATCCATATAAATTTGAATTAGATGTGATTTATAAATTAAAAGAAAAGGAACTAAGCGTTTCTTATGTTGTAAAAAATATAGATAATAAAGAAACTCTTTATTTTTCAATCGGTGCACATCCTGGATTTGCTGTGCCATTTCAAAAAGAACTTAAATATAGTGATTTTGAAATAATATTTAATCCACAAAAAAATCGGAAGATGATTCCAATGAAAGATCATTATGCTGACATTAATAATAAGTATGATGTTTCAAATCAAAACTTTCAATTAAGTAGAGAAAAATTTAAGGATGATGCATTAGTTTATGAATTGGACGGCCCTACAAATATAGCTATAGAGAGCAATAGCATAAAGAAAAAAATAATTTTCAACACTGGAAATGCAAAGTATGTCGGTCTATGGTCTACATACCCTAAAAATGGAGAATTCGTTTGTATTGAGCCGTGGTGGGGTATTGATGACACTTTAGATAGTGATAATCAGTATGAGCATAAAGAAGGCATAAATAAATTAGTTCCAGAAGAAAGCTTTAAAGCATATTTTTCAATGAAAATAGGCTAGAAAACGTTTGCATTTATTTTTTGCAAATATTAATAGTGTTCTATTAATCTAAAAATGTAATTAAAGAATAAGTTAGGAAGAAGTGAAAAATTGAAAAATAATTTACTTGTAATTCATGGCGGTGGTCCCACAGTTGTTTTAAACAGTTCTTTGTATGGTGTGGTTATAGAATCACAAAAACACAAAGACATCATTGATAAAATCTATGGAGCAAAAAATGGAGTCGAAGGTTTATTAAAAGATAAATTTATAGACTTAGGTAATAAGACAAGTGAAGAAATCAGTTCTTTATTAACATCACCTGGTACTGCAATAGGTTCTTCAAGATATCCATTGAGCGATACTGATTATGAAAAAATGATAGATCATCTTATAAAAAATAATATTAAATATGTTCTTATGTCCGGTGGAAATGGAACAATGGGAACTTGTGGGAATTTATCAAAATTATGTAAAAAAAGAAATGTAGATATTAAAGTTATTGGTATTCCTAAAACAATGGACAATGATATTAATATTATTGACCATGCGCCAGGTTATTTGAGTGCTGCAAAGTACATTATTCAAACTACGCGTGAGATAGTGGCTGATGTTCATTCGTTACCAATTCATGTATGTATTATTGAAGTTATGGGAAGAAATGCTGGTTGGTTAGCGGCCTCCAGTTGTTGTTCTTCTAACGGAGACGATTTACAACCTGATTTAATTTATGTCCCTGAATGTGCTTTTGACGAGGAAAAATTCTTGAGGGATGTTAAAGCTATTTATGATAAAAAGGGATATGCAACTGTAGTTGTTAGTGAGGGATTAAAGAAGGCAAATGGCGACCCAATAGTTCCGGAGATATTTCGTCAAGGTAGATCGGTTTATTACGGTGAAGTTGGGAATTACTTAGCAAACGAAGTTATCAAAAAATTAAAAATTAAGGCACGTAATGAGAAACCTGGTTTGGCTGGAAGAAGTTCTATATATTTGCAATCAGCCATTGATAGAAATGAAGCTGTTGAAGTAGGTAAAAGAGCTGTCATGGCAGCAATTAATAATCAAACTGATAAAATGGTTGGGATTTTCCGTGATATGAATGATGGAAAATATAGTGCAAGATACGATTTAGTAAATCTTGATGACGTTATGATGACAGAACGCAAATTACCTTTGAAATTTATTAATGAAGATAAGAATGGGATTACTTCAGATTTTGCTGAGTGGCTTAATCCAATGCTGTTAAAAACAGATTATTTTCCAATTGTAAATTTTAATTAAGCGTTTTGAGTAATAATTTGATATCTATAGAATTTTTGATGTATGTGTTATTTATTGTCTTTTTTTCCCATGTTGTACAGACAATAACAGGTTTTGCTGGATCAATGTTAGCATTACCGTTCTTAACTTTGATTATCAGTTTATCAGATGCAAAAGTTTTAATTACTTTAATTGGGTTACTTTGGAGTATTTGGATTTTATATACAGACCATAAGTTCATTGATTGGCATTTTTTATGGACAGTAGTATTTTTAATGACCATAGGAATTACTATAGGAATGGTTGTAGCGGATAGAGTTCCCACGAATTTATTGCTAATTTTTATGGGAATAGTAATTATTCTGAATGCGATTTGGAACTTAACTAAAAAAAACGTAAATAAAAAAAGTAGTATCCCCAAGAATTTGTTTTTTGGAATTGGGGCTGGAATTATGCAAGGTATGGTTTTAATGGGGGGACCTTTGGTAGTAGTGTTGGCTAATTCACATTTTAAAGATCGACGTTATTATCGTGCAACGTTAGCAGTTATTTGGCTAATAATTGATATTGTTTTACTATTATTTTTCCAATTAGATCACATGATTAGCCAAAAGTCGTTGTATTTAACAGGACTATGCATTATTCCATTAGTAATATCGATCATCGTTGGAAACTATGTAAATAAATTTTTGGATAACTTAAAGTTCAATCGACTAGTAAATGGTTTATTGATAGTTTCTGGTGCAACAATTTTAGTACAAGTATTTGGTTAATAAATAGGAGGATATATTGATGAAAGAGTATTATGGTTATTCTGCAGATGAATTTGTAAAGAAAGCACATTTTCCAGTAATTGTGAGAGAAGATAATCAAACGATTTTTAAAGAATTGGCTCAAATCATGTTTGATACGATCAAAGAAAACAATGAAAAGGATGATATTTCAGTCATTGTAAATCCTGTTGGACCTGTTGGACAATATCCATATTTTGTTGAAATGGTTAATAAAAATAAGCTTAGCTTGAAAAAGTGCTGGTTTATTAATATGGATGAATATTTGGATGACAATAATGAATGGATTCCAAACGATTCTTATTTAAGTTTCCATGGAGTAATGGAAAAGAAACTTTATAGTCAAATTGAACCCGAACTAAATGTTCCTGAAAATCAACGTGTATTTCCAAACCCACATAAACTAGATGAAATTGGAAATCTATTGAAGAAGTTAGGCAAATTGGATCTAGTAGTAGGTGGTATTGGTATTACTGGTCACGTAGCCTTTAATGAACCTGAACCAGATATGTCGAATGAAGAATTCCTAAACTTGCCAACACGTACTTTGAATATTACTAAAGAAACACGTGCTACAAATTCATGTAATGACTTACATGGTGCTATGGAAGAAATGCCATATCGTGCTATCACAATTGGTATGAAAGAAATGTTCACTGCAAAGCGAATTGTACTAGGATGTTTCCGTGACTGGCACAGAGGCGTTGTTCGTCATGCTGCATGTGCTGAGCCAAGTGCTTCATTCCCAGTATCGTTATTACAATTACATAAGAATATGTCATTGTATATTTCTAAGAGTGTTGCTGACTATACATTGGATTAATTTTTGAAAAAAATAAATAACAATTGATACAAAATAAAAAATTGTATATAATCTACCGGTAAATAGATTATATGAATAGCATTTTTTTTGGGGGAGATTATTAGTCGCGATAATCTCTCTCTTTTTTAGTATATGAGGAGGAGGTAAAGGGATGCGTACGCAAGACGAAATATTACTTTTTTTACGAAAAAATAAAAAACAGTTGCCAATAACAACACAAAAGGTAGCTGACCAGTTTGATTTAAGCCGATCGGTAACTAGTCATTATTTAAATTTGCTTCAACAGGATAAAGAAATAAAAAAAATAGATGGCAGACCGGTTTTATGGGCTCTGTCAGAATCACTAAGAAATTCAAAAAAACCATATTCATTCGATGATTTCATTGGCTCGAAGGGAAGCCTAAAGAGAACCATTGAACAATGCGAGTCAGCGATAAATTATCCACCCAATGGATTGAGTATGATTATTACTGGGAATAGTGGCGTTGGTAAAAGCTTTTTAGCTAAAGAAATTTATAAGTATTCAATTTCGCATGAAATAATTAAGTCCAATGCACCCTTTTTAACCTTAAATTGTGCTGATTATGCTAATAATCCTGAGCTTCTATCTAGTATTTTATTTGGATACGTTAAAGGAGCTTTTACCGGAGCTGAAATGGACAAATCTGGATTGCTTGAACAAGCTAATGGAGGCTATTTGTTCTTAGACGAGGTTCATAGACTGTCTAATGCTAATCAGGAAAAACTTTTCAATTTCATTGATAGTGGTGAATTTAGAAGAGTAGGTGAAAATAAAAATACTAGAAAGTCCAAAGTTAGGTTGTTGTTTGCTACAACAGAGCCAGTCAACGATGTTTTATTAACCACTTTTAAGAGACGAATTTCGATAACTATAAATTTGCCTGATTTTAAAAATAGACCAGAGATTGAAAGATTAAACATTACTTACGAAATATTTTATCAAGAAGCAAAAAGAATGGGAAAGACGATTAAAATCAGTCAAAATGTTTTGAATAAAATAGTTAAGGAACAGTCAACAGGAAATATTGGTAAGATAAAGAATTTGATTAAAGTGAAGTGTGCTAATGCCTATAAGACACAGATGAATACAGATGTTGTTTATATAGATGAATCTACGTTCATAGATAGTGATTTTGACGAAGATTATGTTACGTTAAATCCTGATTTAAAATATAATTTTTCTGATTTGAAAATTGATGATGAGTTGCAACAGATGGTCAATGGAATATTAAAAAAGCTGTCTGACGTATCTGATAGAAAAGAGTTCGAGCTCATATCCACAAAAGTGAATGATCAATTATTGAATATGACAATTCCGTTCAAACCAGAGCTGTACATGTACAATTATTTAAAATTTAAAGAACGCTTTGATGAAGTGATATTAAATCAGTATGGAATTCCGTGTGCTAATGGTGTCGTTAAAATAATTTATTTATTCTGTCAAATGGATTTAAATTATGATAATGATAAAGTGGATAATATTTTGGAAAGAATATCTAAGATATATCCGAGATCGTTACATGTTACCAGAAGTTTTTTAAAAACATTCAATAATAAATACGTAACTGAATTAGTGGAGTTAATGATGACGATTCTATTAACTAGTTATGTGGATGATCGATTAAAGGTACATGGTTTATTGTTGGCACATGGGAATAATACGGCAACCAGTATACAATCTGTGGTTAATCAATTGTGTGGAGAATATGTTTTAGATGCTATTGATATGCCAATAGATACCAATATTGATGAAATAGTAGAAAAAACTAAAAAATTGTTGGATTTGTATGATACCTCTGACGGCACAGTAATGATTGTTGACATGGGTTCATTGAATCAAATTTATTCAGAAGTAAAAAATAATATTTCAGGGAAATTGCTAGTAATTGATAATTTAACAACCGCCATTGCTTTGGATGTTGCTCTAAAAATCCAAAATGGAGTCCGATTCAAAACAATAGCAACTGCTGCAGAGACGGAATACAAGATTCATTCTAAATATTATTCAGGATTCTCAAATCGAAAGAATATTATTATTTCATGTATTTCGGGAATGGGTATTTCGGAAAAATTGAAGGAAACCATGGCACCATATTTTTCTAAAGATATTCAAATAAATACGATTGATTATCATGAATTGAAACATAAGATTAAGTCTCATGATGAAAAATATTTCCAAACTACTTTTCTGATTTTAACAACAACGACTTTGCCAAATACGTTTAAGATTCCTAATATCAATATTTATGACTTGTTGGATGAAGAAGGAGAGCAGCAATTAACTAATATTTTAAAGAGACATTTGAATACCAAGTCTATTGAATTATTAAATGAAGATTTTGTTAGATTTTTCTCTCTCGAAGGGATCAGTGAAAGATTAAGCTTCTTGAATCCTAGAGTTATTCTTAAAGAAGTGGAAGAAGTTATTACTAGATATGAAAATTATTATTGCTTTAAGCTCAGTAGCAAAGTAAAGCTTAATTTCTACATGCATATTGCTTTAATGTTTGAAAGATTAATGTTGGATAGAAATGATGATGTTCCTAAGGTAGTACCTACGCCGGATGAAAAAAAGTTTATCGATATATCTAGAGACATATTCAGACCATTAGAACGTAAATATAATGTTGATGTAAATGACTATGAATTGTCACTAATATATGAAGTGTTTAGAACGATAAGAAGCTAGTGTTCAGATTTGGACACTAGCTTCTTTTTTGTTGCAATAATAAAGGATACACAGCTTGGCACAAAAGTTGCTTATATAAATATGAAAAGAATTAGGAGATGAAAAGAAATATGAATAAAATTTTAATAGCAACGCATGGTCACTTAGCTAGTGGCCTTCAAAGTTCATTGGATATTTTAACAGGATTGGGTTCTAAAATAACTGTTATTGATGCTTACGTTGATGACCATAATTATATTTTTGATATTCAAAAATTTATTAATGATTTGAATGGTGAAAAGGGAGTTATATTTACAGATTTAATAGGTGGTAGCGTTAATCAAAAAGTTATTTTAGAACTGAATAATAAAAAGAATATTTACTTGATTTCCGGAGTGAATTTACCAGTTGTACTTTCAGTATTACTAGAAACTAGACCAATTAATGAAGATGTATTGAACGATATTATTCAATCTAGCCAAGTGGAAATGGTTAGTTTAAAAGACAATTCTATAAAAGAAACAGAAGAAGATTTTTTAGCTTAGGAGGATTATTATGATTATTTCAATTAGAGTAGACGAGAGATTAATACATGGACAAGTAGCTTTGGTATGGACTAAAGAATTTAATACCACTCATATTGTAGTTGCTAATGATGAAGCAGCTACTAATAATTTGCAACAAATGACGTTAAAAATGGCTACGCCTACTGGAGTTAAGTTATTGATCAAGTCGGTAGAAGATTCAAAGAGAATTTTTAACGATCCACGTGCTAAAGACATGAGACTATTTGTATTAACTTCAAATGTAAAAGATGCTTTGGAGATTGTTAAGAATTGTGAAGTAGGATCAATTAATGTTGCAAATATAGGTAGAATTACTAATCCTAAAGAAGGAGAAGAAAGAGTTAGATTGAATTCATCGTTGTTTGCTGATGAGGAAGAGTTACAAGCAATAAAGGAATTAATTAAAAAAGATATTCCAGCTTATCATCAAATTCTTCCAAGCAATCACAAAACTAGTTTGGAGTCATTGATAAAAGACATTTAATTTAAAAAATGAGGTGAGAAAAAATGAGTACATTAACAATCGCTATGTTGGGTGCTTTGTCATATTTCTTATGTTTTGGTGGTAATTGGATCCTTGGGGTAAGTATGATTGAACGTCCATTAATTGTTGGTACCGTGACGGGATTACTATTAGGTGATGTCACACAGGGTGTTATCATTGGTGCTTCATTGGAAGCAATTTTCATGGGTGCTGTAAATATTGGTGGTGCTGTTTCAGCTGAACCGGCTGCAGCCACAGTTTTTGCGGTAGTGTTTAGTCTTACAACAGGAGGAGTTAGTCCTAAAGCCGCATTGGCAATTGCCGTTCCAATTGGAGTTTTAGCTGGGATTATGACAATGTTTGTTAACAATGTAGTGTTAAGTTTTCTAGTTCCTTTCATGGATAAATATGCAGCTAAAGATAATGGTAAAGGAATTGTTCGAATTCATTTTGGTGCGTGGTTCTTCAGATTTTTCTTATTTGCATTAGTTGTATTCTTTGGAATATTAGTTGGAAGAAGTTCGGTACAAACATTTGTAAATAGTATCCCACCAGTTATTATGACTGGACTTACAACAATGAGTGGATTTTTACCAGCAGTAGGGTTTGCAATTCTTTTGAAAATGTTATGGAGTAAAGAATTAGCAGTTTATTATTTCTTAGGATTCATCTTAGTAGCATACTTGAAGCTTCCACTTGTTGCAGTTGCTGCCATTGGAGCTATTTTAGTTGTTATTTCTTCTACTAATGATTGGAAGTTCTTACAACTACAAAAGAATAAATCAACGTCAGATGTTGAATCAACAAATACCGAAACCGTTAATAATTCAAACGATGAAGAGGAGGACTTTTTCGAATGAAAACAACTAGTAATTTAACTAAAGAAGATAAGCGTATAGTTAATAGCATTTTTTGGAGATCCATTAGCTGTTTTGCCGGTCGTGCCGGTGGTCAAACACGTCAACAAGCTCCTGGATTTGTTTGGACGATGTTACCAGCATTGAATTCTTTTTATAAGGATGATAAAAAGGGACATACAGAAGCATTGCAAAGAGCTACGACTTTTTATAATATAACGCCATATGTTGGTACTTTTGCTATGGGATTAGTAGCTTCAATGGAAAAGAAAAAGAGTAAAGATCCTGATATGGACGGAAATTCAATCGTTGCCTTAAAAACGGCGTTGATGGGACCTTTATCTGGGATTGGAGATTCTATTTTCTGGGGAGTTTTACGTGTTATTGCTGCCGGATTGGGACTAAGTTTGGCTGCAAATGGTTCAATTTTAGGACCAATAGTATTTCTTTTGGTATTTAACATTCCAGCACTGTACTGTCGATATAAGATGACGGTTTTAGGATATTCATTAGGTTCAACGTTCCTAGAAAAGATGGATAATAGTGGTGTAATGAAGTTGCTTACTAAGGGTGCAAGTACCTTAGGATTGTTGATGATTGGTGGTATGACATCATCAATGGTCACATTTAAATCAACTCTTTCAATTCCAATTAAAAATGGAAAAGCGATTGAACTGCAACAATATCTTGATTCTATTTTTATCGGCTTAGTTCCTCTATGTTTAACATTATTATGCTTATATGCATTAAATAAACGAGTAAATCCAAACTTGGTACTTTTCGGAGTAATGGTTTTAGCAATTGTATTAGCTTTGATAGGTATCGTATAAATAAGAAAAGAGCTTTAATCGACTTGATTAAGGCTCTTTTCTTATTTTGGTTCGAATTGAAGATAAATAATATTATTTGAATTTACATTTACTATTTCAGTAATTAGACCTTTTGATTGAAAATCAGAACTTAAGATTCTATCATCCATTTTAATCAAATTGAGTAGATTTTCAGGAATATCTTTATATTCTTTTTTGTTAAGGATATTGAAGTGCTTTTCTCCATCGGAGATGTAATTGCTTATGTATTCTTCAGTCTTGTATACTTTGAAATCCTTTAAGATTCTTCGTTCTAGAATAAACATTATGCCATACAATAACGTTTGAACTATCCAAATTAGTAAGAATAAAAGGGATGAAAAAAGAATTAGGTAAAAGCTAAAGTAGGGACTGATTCTTAAGCTAAACAAACCAATACTGATTAAAACTAAAAGGCTCCAAGCATAAACAACGAGAGCGAAGATTAGAGTTTTGGCTGACAAAGCTTTAATTTTATTGAACGCATAACTTAAAGGCTTAAGTGAGGCGAGAGATTTTTTATTATTTTCAGAATTGTTTGATAAAGTCTGTTGTAATATAGGGTATTTATAGAGTGATTCTAAAAGTAATTTTAATAACTGTTTTGTATCCATATTGAATCTCCTAAGGAACATTTATGAAAATAGAAAAATGTAAACGTACTTTATTACAGACTTTATGCTAACTTATTCATAGAATAATAACAAGAAATTAAATTAGTATAAAAATAAACCGAAAAGACTCCAATAAGAGTTTTTTTGGTTTATTTGTTGTGTTCTTCATGCCATTTTTTTATGTAATCAATTCGCTGTTTGAAGAGTTTTTCTCGTCCCTGTTCAGTTGGAGAGTAATATTGATGTCCTAAAACTTCATCAGGAACTGTTTGCATGGTTGTCAATTTATCTTGATAGTCGTGAGCTAGTTTATAGTTCTTACCATAGCCAAGATTTTTCATTAATTTAGTAGGAGCGTTTCTGATTTGTAGAGGAACGGGTAAATTACCATACTTTTTAACATCTTTTTGAGCTTTTAAGAGTGCCTTGTAAGTAGCGTTTGACTTTGGAGCGACTGATAAGTAGATTACACACTCAATCAAGTGGACGTTACACTCAGGCATTCCTAAAAACTGACAAGCTTGAAAAGTATTAATAGCGACGTTTAAAGCGTTCGTATCAGCTAAACCAATATCCTCTGATGCAAATCGAACTAAACGTCTAGCAATGTACAGTGGATCTTCGCCACCTTCGAGCATCCGAGTAGTCCAATAAATCGCTGAATCGGTGTCACTATTGCGCATTGATTTGTGCAAAGCTGAAATGATGTTGTAGTGTTCTTCACCATTTTTGTCGTAGCGCAGTGACTTAGTATTGAGCAATTGTCGGATATCATCAATATCAACTGTGATTTTGTCATCCTTTGTTTGAGAATTGATAACAGCCATTTCCAAAGTATTCAAAGCCACCCGGGCATCACCGTTAGCGTAAGCGGCAATTAATTGTAAGGTATCGTCTTGAATATCGATTTCTTTTTGGAAAGCTTTGGGATTATTCAAAGTATTTTTTAATAATTCAATCAAATCATCTTGAGTTAATGATTTTAAAACGAAAACTTTACAGCGAGAAAGTAGCGCAGAATTGATTTCAAACGAAGGATTTTCCGTTGTAGCACCAATTAGAGTGATACTGCCTTTTTCGACGAAAGGTAAAAAAGCGTCTTGTTGAGCTTTGTTGAAACGGTGAATTTCATCAATGAAGACGATAGTTTTTTGCCCCATTTCTCGATTTAGCTCAGCTTCTTTCATGACTTTTTTGATGTCATTGATCCCGCTGGTGACGGCACTGAAAGTAATGAAGTTGGCTTTAGTTTTTTTGGCGATGATTTCAGCTAGAGTAGTTTTTCCAACCCCAGGAGGCCCCCAGAAAATTAATGAAGGGATTTTATCTTGATCGATAATTTCTCGTAAGATTTTTTTGTCGCCAATCAAATGTTTTTGACCAACAAACTCCTCTAACGTCGTCGGTCTGACCCGATTTGCTAGGGGAGTATTATCGTCATCGTTATTTGAATTGGCAAAAAGAGATTCTTGTTGCATATTTGCCTTCTTTACTTAATTGCTTGAATAATTTTCTTTTCATTGTATCCCAATAAAATTAAAAACATGATGACATATAAAATTAAGGGGATTAAAGCGTAATTTAAATTGATGGCAGAAATTGTGGCAGCAGTCTGAGCTTTATTTGAAACGTAACCAGAAAGCTGCAACGATTCAGCAGTAATCAAACCACCGAGGCCCAAACCTAAGTTAACGCCAAAATCGTCAGTCGAGGCTAAGACACCTTCGGCTTGAATACCCATTGCGGTTCCATAACGAATCGTATCTGCAATCATAATTGAAACTAGTCCAATAATGAAACCACCACCGATACAGTTGATGAAGATACCAATAAATAAAATTGGCAAATTGGTCGTATAAGCGGCAAAAGTGATAATCAATTGACCGACAAAGGCAGTGATGATTCCTAATAGCATTGTATTCTTTTTACCTAATTTGGCCGAAACAAAGTAAATTGCGACAACGCCAATTAAAGCTGTGAAAGTAAAACTGTTAGCGATGGAAACCAAATTTTCATCATGGATGACGTATTTGAAGTAATAAATTGTCGTTTGATTCTTAATTGAAGTCGTCAACCAATATAAGAAGATAACGATGGAAATAACGATCCAAGGTTTATTTTGCTTGAGCATTTTCCAAACTTCGGAGATTGGTTGATGACTGATTTCTTTGTTAGTGTAACGTTCTCTAACATGGAAGAAGGTATTTAAAATCAAAATTAATGAGATGATACCAAAGAGAATAATTGTCCCTAAGAAACCTTTTTCTTGGTCTCCTTGGCCAAATAAGTTAACTAGAGGAATCGTAAAGACAGCCACGATAATTTGAACGGAACTACCACAAAATTGTCTGATAACGCCTAAGAGAGTTGTTTCTTGTTCATTGTTAGTCATTGTTGGCAAGATTGAAGTAATTGGTAAATTAACAGCTGTGTAGAAGAATCCTAAGCCTAAATAAGTAACGTATGCCCAAATAAGTTTCCCAGAGTGTGGAAGGAAATTAGGCGTAACAAAAGTCAAAACAGCGAATACTACATAAGGAAATGAGTACCACAAAAAGAAGGGACGACTTTTGCCCCATTTAGAGTGGGTATTGTCGATCATCACACCAATAATTAAACTTTCAAAGACGTCAGCGGTTCTAGCTACAACAAATAGAATGGCTACTTCATTGGCAGTCAATCCAAAAACGTCAGTGTAAAAGAATAATAGATAGGTGGTCATCATTTGAAAGACAAGATTATCCGCCGCATCACTTAAACCATAACTGATTCGTTCAGTTAATGAGGTTTTCCATTTATTCAAGAGCGTCCTACTTAGTTAAACGACGATAGAGTTCACGGCCGACAATATCGTTGGTCCACATCCAAGCAATGTGACCGAGAGCCTCTGATAGGTGTTCTTCAGTTGGTTGATCTTTAGGACTAGGAACAGTCTTCATCATAGGCATGATACCAATATGGAAGGCTACCCAGATGGCCAAACCGAAAATTGCACCAGATCCTTTTCTAATAAATGGTTTATATTCTGACAAAACTTCATAAATAATGGCAAATGAAGTGGAGAAACCAAAGTGCATTAAGAAACTAGCCCAAGGCATTTTTTGTTCAGAGTAAGTGTAAGTTCCACGAGTGATTTTCTTTGGAATACCGAATTGTTCCATCAAAGTTTGAGGAGGGTTGACGGCATCACGTTCGGGAGTACGAGGTGGTAAGACGTTTTCCCATCCTAGTTTGACAAATCCAGAAACGATACCAGCAGCTGTCCCCGCAACAATGGCTGCTTTCAAATCGACTTTTTGATCTTTCGTTAATTTCATAAAAATCCCTCACTTTATTATTATTTTAATTTAAGTATAAAACAGCTCAAATGCTAATTCAGTTAATTAGTCTTGAGATAACGTCATAATTTCTTCATAAATTGTTATAAATTAATTCGTAGTTTAGCAATCATTACTTCATAAATCCCCGCTATTATATAAGCATAGTCAAATAACAAAGCAACAAAGCAATTTGTTCTTAGTTATAAGATTATTAAAAATATAAATTATGAATTCCCCCCCTAATAAAGAATTTACTTGAAAGAAGTGACCGGATGAAATTGGAAACCGCTCGTAAGATATTATTTTCTTAGATAACTCACTTTACACATGAATAGAAATAAACCCCTATATAAATACTCTATTTTTAAAAAGTTTAATCCCCTTATAAACACATAGATAAAAAGCTTTTTCAAATATCTCCCCCCTAAAGATATAAAAAATTAATTTCCTAAAAAACAATTTGATATTTGTTCCCCGCAAATATCACAAAAAAGAAAACTCGTCGAAATGGCGAGTTTTTTGCTTTTTCAAGTTAAGTTAGTCTTAGAATGCTGTCACTATCAATCAGTTAGTATTTTTTTATATTTCAGTAATTTAAAATAAAAGTACTATCTAGTCCGGAATAGCGAAGAAAATTGGCTCAGATGTGAGATTATTCTTAGCAACTTGTTGCTTAGAATAAGACCGAGCTTGAAGACTTTGCCCGGTTCTGGGCTTAGCAAAGGCTCCAAGTCGTGTCCACATCGTTCCAGCCAAATTCTCTTCGCTATGGAGGACGGAATACCTACACTAATCGAGGTTTTCTACAATACTAAATGTCGATTTTTCTTCACAATTACTTACGATTTATTTCTCAAAAACCCAATTGTTACTTCATATTTGGCCGTTATTATATAAGCATAGTCAAGAAACAAGAGGTGACTCAATGACTATACAAGAAACATTTAAAATAGATAATTAAAAATTAAAACAAGATTTTTTCAATATATTTATCCTCCCCCTTAAATATATAGAATTTAAAAAGAAAGAAGAAATTGCTTATGACAAACGCAAATACAAAAGGAGCTAGCCAAATGGCTAGCTCCTTTCCTTATGTAAAATAATATTTGTTTGGTATTGGATTTGGATTTTGTCGAATAGATTAGGAAATGTCTGCACTCATTTTCTAATCTATTTTTGATACTTCTTAGCCTCTTCATTACTGCAATATAAGAAGTGGCCAGGTAATACTTCTTGAAGTCTTTGATCGTCTTTGAAAGGACTCTTGTGGTCGAAGTCGATTCTAGTACGTTTCTTCTCCACTTCTGGATCAGGGACGGGGATAGCTGATAAAAGACTTTGTGTGTAGGGGTGCAATGGATTGTTGTAAATTTCGTTGGATTCAGCTAATTCAACGATTTTACCACGGTACATAACAGCGATTCTGTCACTGATGTACTTAACCATGGAAAGATCATGGGCGATGAAGAGATAAGTTAGTCCTTGTTTCTTTTGAATATCTTGCATCAAGTTAACAACTTGGGCTTGGATAGAAACATCAAGGGCTGAGATAGGTTCATCGGCGATGATGAATTGAGGATCAACGGCCAAAGCACGGGCAATACCGATACGTTGACGTTGACCACCAGAGAACTCATATGGATAACGAGTCATATGTTCAGGGTTTAAGTTAACCATGTCGAGCAATTCACGGACTCTTTGGTCACGTTCCTCATCATTTTTAACTAAACCGTGGACATCAAGACCTTCAGCGATGATATCCTTAACTTTCATTCTTGGGTTTAATGAAGCATAAGGATCTTGGAAAATCATCTGCATTTCACGACGGAATTCCTTCATCTTGGTTCCATGAGCCTTGATAGTACTAATGTCTTGGCCATTGAAGAAAATGTGTCCATCAGTTGGATTGTAAAGTCTGATAATACTACGTCCAGTAGTACTCTTACCAGAACCAGATTCACCAACGAGGCCAAAAGTTTCACCTTTATAAATATCGAATGAAACGTCATCAACAGCTTTAACTTCGTTAGGCTTGCCAATGTTGAAATATTGTTTTAGATGTTTTACGGATACGATTACTTGTTTTTCATCTGCCATTATTTAGCATTGCCTCCTAACTTTTGGAATTTTTCAAAACGTTTTAAGATGCCGGCGGGTGGGGTAACCTTTGGTGCATCTGGATGTAGCAACCAAGTGGCTGCATAGTGAGTTTTAGAAACTTTGAAGAATGGTGGTTGCTCTTCTTCGTCAATTTCCAAAGCATATTTATTACGTGGAGCGAATGCATCGCCCTTTGGGGGATTCAAGAGGTTTGGTGGGGTACCAGGGATCGAATTCAAACGATCAGATTCGCTAGTGTCTAGAGTAGGCATGGAATCAAGTAAGCCCCAAGTATAAGGGTGTTGAGGATTGTAGAATACTTCGTTAACAGTTCCGTATTCAACGAAGCGTCCCGCATACATAACAGCTACACGGTCAGCAATACCAGCAACAACACCTAAATCGTGGGTAATGAAGATGATTGAAGTACCAATCTTTTGTTGCAATTCTTTTAGTAGATCGATGATTTGCGCTTGAACGGTAACATCAAGGGCTGTTGTAGGTTCATCAGCGATAAGAATTTCAGGATAATCAACGATAGCAATCGCAATAACGATACGTTGACGTTGACCACCAGAGAATTGGTGAGGGTAATCATTCATTCTAGCTTTAGGATTAGGGATACCAACCAAGCGAAGCACTTCTTCAGCACGTTGGAGGGCATCTTTTTTGGAAACGTTGTTGTGAATCAAAAGTGGTTCCGCAACTTGTTTACCGATTGTCATAGTAGGATCAAGTGAAGTCATGGGATCTTGGAAAATCATTGAAATTTTATTTCCACGGAGTTTATCCATGTCCTGATCACTTTTTTGAAGAAGGTCATCACCGTGATAGAGAACTTCTCCTTTAGAAATTTTGGCGTTAGAAGCCAATAATTGTAGAACGGCACGAACTGTAACGGACTTACCAGAGCCAGATTCACCAACAATAGCTAAGGTTTCACCGGCGTTTAAATGGAAGTTAACACCACGAATGGCATGGACAGTACCGTTATAGGTATCAAAGTCTACATGTAAATCTTTTACTTCTAGAATTTTTTCCATTTCGATTTCTCCTTAGTTAATGATCAGATGATTGTGGGTCAAAGGCATCACGTAGACCATCACCAAGAAGGTTAGTGGCAATCATGATAATACTCAAGATAATAGCCGGAGCCCACATTTGATAAGGTAAGAATCTGAAGGCTTTTTGACCATCTGATAAAAGTGTACCTAATGATGCGTTTGGTGCGGGAATACCAATACCAATGAAACTTAAGAAAGCTTCGAAGAAAATGGCATTCGGAATTGTAAACATTGTTTGAATAATAATTGTTGAAGATAGGTTAGGAATCAAGTGCTTTGTAGCAATCTTAGTTGATGATTCACCAAGTGTTCTAGCAGCTAAGATGTATTCTTGTTCCTTCAACTGGAAGGTCTGAGCACGTACCAGACGCGCCATTGTAACCCAACCAGTAATCGCAATCGCAATAACGATAGATGTTAGACCTGGTTTTAGAACGATCATCATCAAGATAACAACGATCAAGTTAGGGATTGATGAAACAATTTCAACGATACGTTGCATGAATGTATCAGTTTTGCCACCTTTCCAACCAGAAACGATACCATAAGGCACTCCGATTAGAAGATCAACTAATGTAGCAAGAACAGCAACGACTAGTGAAAGTCTAGTACCGTAGATGATTCTTGAAAGAAGATCACGGCCAAGGTAGTCAGTACCTAGAAGATAGAAAGCATCTTTAGGGGCACCAGCTTGCTTATAAGCATCAACCATGTGACCACCCATGTTTTGATAACCATTGAATCCAGGGATGTTCAATTGACCTAGTTTAGGAGGCAAGTTAGACATAGTAACTTGTTGAGCATTAGGATTGTGTGGTGCGATGATTGGGGCAAAGACAGAGATTAAAACGATAATTGATAACAAAGTTAAGCAGACAACGGCGACCTTGTTTTTGAACAAACGACGGCGAACATCTTGCATATAAGTTAGTGAAGGAGTACCAAGCTTTTCTTGCTCTTTGTTGTTATCATCATGAACTAATTTAAATTTTTCCTTAGGAATTTGAGGAATTTGTTCCATTATTCTTTACCTCCGTTTCCTAGTCTAATTCTTGGATCGATTAGTCCATAAAGGATATCGACGATCAAGTAAACTATGATTAATAAGAATGAATAGAAGATTGTAAGACCCATGATAGTAGGGTAATCATTTGTAGTAATTGATTTAACGAATTGTTCACCAATACCAGGAATTGAGAAGATATTCTCAACAACCATGGAACCAGTCATAACAGAAACAGCCATTGGACCGATGATAGTAACAACTGGAATCAATGAATTACGTAAAGCGTGCTTTGTAACAACTTTCCAGTTAGAGTTACCTTTTGATTTGGCTAATTCGATATAATCACTACTCAAAACGTCCACCATTTCGGTTCTCATGAAACGAGCAACAGTACCTAATGGCAATGCGGCTAGAGCAATTGTTGGAAGGACACTTGATTGGAAGTTGTCCCATAGAGCAACTGGGTAAATCTTCCATTTGTAGGCTAGGTAGAACTGAAGTAAAACGGCTAAAACGAAAGATGGAATTGATAGACCAAGAATTGAAACGAATGTTGCAAGTGTATCAACCCATGTGTTTTTACGAATAGCAGCAACGGCACCAAGCAAGATACCGAAGATAGTACCAACAATCATAGCTTGAGCACCAATTTGCATTGATGGAGCAAGTCTTTGACCGATTAATAATGTAACGGGTTCATTGTTGAATTGGAAGGAAGTACCAAGATTTCCTTGTAATAACCCACCAAGATAACGAACATATTGAACAAATACTGATTGATCCAATCCATATTGGGCTTTAACGATCTTCAATTGTTCCGCGGACATACGGTTCTGGTTAGAGAACGGTGTACCAGGAAGCATCTTCATCAGGAAGAAAGTTATTGTCGCAATAATGAAGAGGGTCAAGAATAAATAAAAAATTCTTCTGAGAATATATTTAGTCATTATTTAATCTCCCTCACCTTTAGTTATTTTTTGTAGACAGTGACAAGGTTGTAACTACCATTTGGTGTCATACGGTAATTCTTGACGTTAGTTCTAGTCAAGTTGGCTTGATATGCTTGATACAAAGGAACGACCCCTTCGTCATCGGCTAAAATCTTAGCTGCTTGAAGAAGGTCTTGCCATCTAGCATCTTCATCAGTAGCATCAGTTGTCTTAGATTTGTCGATCAATTCATCGTATTCTTTATTAGAATATTTACCATTATTTTGTGAGTTGGTTGTTGTGAATAGATCCAAGAATGTAACAGGATCAGGATAATCGGCATTCCAACCAGTAACAACGATATCGAATTGACCATTAGTTGATTTATCTAGACGAGACTTAAATGGAACGTTTTGAAGTGTGATCTTCAATCCAGGTAAGTTCTTTTCTAGTTGACCTTGAAGGTATTCGTTTTGTTTCTTGGCACCATCAGTATCATCACCTAGAAGGGTAAAGCTGAGATCTTTTTGACCAGTTTCTTTGATACCTTCCTTCCAAAGTTTCTTAGCTTCGGTTGGATTGTATTCAGTATATTTATTTGAAGATTGAAGCATCTTTTCCTTAGTGAAATCGACCTTAGTAGTAGGGTTGTATGACATGCCTACTGGAACCATTGTGTGTTCGATACCACCAGTCTTACCAAGAACGTTATTAGTTAATTGATCACGATTGATAGCCATTGAGATAGCTTGTCTGATCTTAGGATTCTTAAAGAATTTGTATTTCTTTTGGTTAAATTCAAGATAGAAGTTACCTGTTTGTTTATCCATTGAGAATGTCTTGTAGTTTGAAACTTGACGAGCAGTGTCACCACCAAGTTTTTCTAGACGGTTGATACGGTTAGTATCGTAAAGATTCAAACCAGTATTAGCATCCTTAACAACGTAATATTTTAATTTCTTTAATTTAACAGCCTTAGCGTTCCAGTATGAGTTGTTCTTAACTTCAGTCCAACTATTACTTGAAACAGACCAGTTAACTAGTTTGAAAGGTCCATTGAAGACCATTCCTTTACTCTTCAAACCATATTGTTTACCAGCTTTTTCTACTGCTGGTTTGTATTGTGGGTAGAAAGTAGAACTAGCCATCAAAGTATTAAAGTATGGAATGGCATCTTCCAAAGTAACTTGAAGTGTGTATTTATCCAAAGCTTTGATACCTAATGAATTTACAGGCTTTTTACCAGCACTGATCTTGTCAGCGTTTTTAATACCGGTATAAATATAGGCATATTGTGAAGCAGTCTTTGGATCAACGGTTCTTCTCCATGCATAAACGAAATCGTTAGCAGTTACGGGTTTGCCGTTTGACCACTTAGTATGTCTTAGATGGAAAGTATAAACCTTACCGCCATTAGTAGGTTTAACGACTTTCTTAGCTATGGCAGGTTGTAAATCTTTACCATCATATCTGTAAAGACCTTCCATAGTGTTAGTTAAATTTTGAGCTCCGATAACATCGGTGTTCATAGATGAATCCATTGTTGCAATAACATCACTAGAACTGATTGAGAGGGTATCTTTGTTGTCTTTTTCAGCGGAAGAACCACAGCCACTCAGAACTAATGCGAATAGAAATATCGGTAACAATGCAAGTAAATACTTCTTCTTGAATTTCATTGTTTAACCTCCCTAAAGTAATTATTCTTAGAATAAACTAATGAATATTAAAACACAATGCCCTTAATTAGAAAAATTCTAATGTTTATAAAATAATAATACATTATGGACAAAAATGCAAAAAAAAACAGAGAAATCTGTTATTCAGACATCTCTGCTTTGATATATTTATTAAACTTTTCTAATTCTGTGGGACTTAAATTAGCAGTAATCAAAGAACCATCATTCGTGAACTCTTTTTTGAGTACTTGAGAGGTTTGTAAAATTTCTTCCGTGATCTTTTGGTCGCTGTAAGGTATTAGTAAATCAGCCTTTTGGTAGTTATTGAAGATTTTTAATTTAATCAAATCAACTAATTTTTCGATCGATTCTTTATCAAGGGCTGAATAATAAATATTGTCGCCTTCGATAGTAGGGAATTGTTGACCTTCTTTTAGATCAGCTTTGTTAAAAGCGTAAATCATTGGCTTATCAGTCACGCCGATTTCTTTTAAAGTTTTTTCAGTAACGTCGATCATATTCTTCCAATGCTCATCACTGACATCGATAACTTGAATCAAGAGGTCAGCTGCTTGGGCTTCCTTCAAAGTGGTCTTGAAGGACTCAACTAAATTGTGAGGTAGCTTGCTAACAAAGCCGACTGTATCGGAAAGTAGAAAACTCGTATTGTCTTCCAAGTCGATTCGTCTAACGCTAGTATCCAAAGTGGCGAAAAGCATATTTTTTTCAAAAACCTTACGGTCTTGAGAATCTTCTTTGTTGAAATTCAACAATCCATTCATTGTCGTTGATTTACCAGCATTCGTATAACCAACTAAAGAAACTAATGGTAGAGAAGTATTAGTTCGACGTCTACTTTGAACGTTGATAGTCTTATCGACCGTTTTGAGTTCGTTACGTAAAGCGGTGATTCGTTTTCTAATAACTCGACGATCAAGTTCTAGTTTTGATTCACCAGCACCACGGTTAGCTAAACCACCAGAAGCAGATTGTTGATCCAAAGGATTGCCTGATGGATGAATTCGTGGCAACTGATATTGAAGTTTGGCAATTTCAACTTGCAACTTAGCTTGTTTAGTTTGAGCTCTAGTTGAGAATACTTGTAAGATTAATTCTGTTCGATCTATAAAGCTTAATTTAGTTTCTTTTTCAAGATTACGGATTTGAGAAGGTGTCAATTCGTCATTTAAAACGACAATTTGAACATCATCCGCATTGGCAATTTCCTTGATTTCGTGAACTTTACCAGAACCAAAGTAAGTAGCCCCGCTGACGGTATCGACATTTTGGATGATCGTATCAGCGACTTCCATATTGTTGGCTTCGACTAGTGAAGCGAGTTCTTGCATCGTATATTCAAAATCAGCTTGTAAATGGCTGACTCCGGCAATGATGACACGTGTTTTTTCAAAAGTTAAGTTAGATTCTTTCATGTTTCCTCCTGGTGGCACTAATTACCCCAGGGTAACAATGCCATTTTTTTATAAATTATTTGCAATGATATTAATTTTTGTACTCATGATGAAATACCATCCTTTCAGTAAACTGTTTAAATAATAACATGGAAGACCTTTTGAAGCTATATAATAGGTAGAAATAGCTTTTTACATTAAAGGATTGCGGTCGTTTTCTTTTTTGGGCTTTGGTTTGTGAAAGAGACTTAATAAGAAGAAGACTACTGCGGCAATGATGAAGATAGCATCAATCAAAAGCCAAGTTGATTCAGTTGAGTGATCGATAAAGATAATACCGACTACTAGCATGGCAACGCCATACCAAAAATTGATTGTTTTATAGAATTGTTTATTCATAATTTCTCCTGATAATTAATAAAATGTATACGTTTTATTATACACCAGACAATCGTACAAAAATGGTATCTATTCTAGTCGAAATCAGTTATATTAATATACGGGTGAAAATACAAATGGATAATTCAAAACAAAAATTATTGCTGTCGTTATTAGTTGAATTCGAGAAGTCTTTTAGCAAACAAATTAATGAATCAGTAATTAATCAAGAAATTGAGCAGCTAGTAACCAACTCAGTTCAAGAACTTTCCAATAAACAATATCGTGGTTCACTCTTTGACAAGCGAGTTAACGAATTGATCAAATCTGTTAACCATGCTAAAAGTGATGAACATTTGATTTTTAATGATTATTCGAGACGTTTGTGGGAACAAATTTCTCAGATTTCTCAACGAACGACTAGTTTCGAGACAGCTTATTCTTTAATAGATATTCTTAATTCAAAAAATGCTTCCCTACGATTGTAGGAGAAGCATTTTTTTCATTCTTGGATAAATTTGAGATTTTCTTCCGATAAATTAACTTTCGAAGTTTTGAATTCGTTTAAAAATAATCTTAATTTGGCGAGGGTAGTTTGTGGATGTGTGAAGTAGTCTTTGGAAATATCTAAATTAATTTTAGTCTTATCGTTTAAAATGAGTTGAATCTTGACGGGATTATTGATCATCAAGAATAATCCATACATCAAACTACCTTCTTCGGCCGCAATGAATTGAGCGGTTAGATTGGTATAAGTTGGTGGTAAACCAGTAATAGTTATCTCCTTGATTTTAGCTTTATCGATTACCTTCATCGGCAATTTAGTAGGTAATACCATGGCAATGACACGATTAGTAGTTTTATCGATATCGCTATAACGGATAAATTTTGGACTGGATTCCCAATAATTGAAGATTGTCGGTAGAAAAAGGAGATAATGTCCGAGAAACATGACACTAAACATGATGATTCCAACTTCGACACCAAGTATTAGTGAAATATTGGAGCCAAATAAAATCCCAACCGTTAGTCCCGTAAATAAGCTCAAATTTAGCGGTCGGTAATTGACTTTTTTTCCGAATTTTAACATGATACATCAGTCTTTTCTATGTATCCATTCCCAATTTCAATGTTAATATAGCATGATTTTTGTTGGATGTTATAAAAATATCGTGGACAAATCGTACTAGAAAATAAATAAAAGTAATCGACAGCAATCGATTGCTTTTTTGTTTGCTCTGTTATACTGTATTAGTGTACTAGAACAGTGAGAAGGTGAAAAGATGGAATATATCGACAGCATACCAATTTATTTACAGATCAAGGATATTTTGTATCGCAAGATTATCAGTAATGAGTATGAACTAGGGTCACAGCTTCCTTCTGTTAGACAGTTGGCAGTTCAATTTTCTGCAAATACTAATACCGTTCAAAAATCACTTAAAGAGATGATGGAAGAAAAAGTCATTACTCCGCAACGTGGTAAAGGTAATTTTGTAACTGAGGATGAACAGATTGTGAACGAATTAAGAAAACACATTGTTAATGAAATGTTTGATGCAACATATAATAAATTGCATTCATTAAATATGAACGACCAAGAAATCATTGATAGCTTTAAAAACTATGTCAAACAAAAGGATGAGGGCGATGAGTAAGGTACTAGAAATTAAAGATCTTCGATATAAGAAGAATCATAAAGTTATTTTAGACAAGGTCAATTTAAGTTTAGACAACGGAAAAATTGTCGGCTTACTCGGAGCTAATGGAGCTGGTAAAACAACTTTGATGCGGTTGATTGTTGGCTTGAATGCTAAGACATCAGGTCAGATCAACGTTGCAGGAATTGACAGTAAAGAAGCCATTAAGTCTTGTGTTAGTACGACTTATTCACTCAAGAGTGCCTTTAAAGATGTTTTTGCTGGAAGTTGGTTTGAACGCAATCGTGTCAGAGACATTGTTAAATTTTATCAGACTGTTTATCCGGATTTTTCTTTAGAGAGATATCAAGAGATGGCTGATTTCTTAGCTATTGATGATAGACAAAACTTAAAAAAATTATCGACCGGTGAAACTGAAAAATTAACGATTGCTTTAACATTAGCACGTCAGGTTCCACTTTATTTATTGGATGAACCATTGAATGGAATCGACATTATGACACGGAAAAAGATTATAAAGAGCATTATTCAATGGAAAAACGACGATGCCACGATGATAATTAGTTCGCATTATGTTAAAGAAATTGCCGCTTTATTGGATGATGTGATTATTATTAAGGATCAAACTATTTATGAAGTAGATTCAGTTGAAGAAATTCAAGTTAAATATCACTTGGGTATTGAAGCTTACTATGAACAAGTTTACGAAGGGAGTACAGATGATGAGTAGTATTAGCCGAGTTAATAAAGACTTATTCCATCAACGTGGAAAAATAATCTCATTGATTTTAGGTTTTCATGCGCTAGCCATATTATTGATGATTTTTTACAAGAAAATTTTCAATATTACTGACCCAACGAGTTTGACTGGTGGCGTCCTTATGGCTGTTATCATCGGTGTAGTCTTTTTGGTAATGTCGGTCATTAATATTTTTGATAGCAGCAAGTATCGGTTGATTCCTATTAGTGACAAAGGACTTTATTTCAGCAATTTTTTGTCAGCCTTTTTCGCCGTAATTTATTTACTAGTTGGTGAGGCAATTGTTTATTTTGGTGCTTATGCGATTTTCCCAAATCCGTATGACCAAATTATGATTAAAGATTTCAGCGCTGGCCAATATTGGTTCAAATTTGAAGTAGTCGCAGCAATTATTTTAGGAATCATGTTGATTTTAGTTGGTAGTGTCGTAATTCGTTTGTTAGTTTCCCTAATAGGTGATTTTTTGCCAATTAAAAAACAAACTTTTGCAACAATAATTTTAACTTTGATCGTGATCTGGGCCGTTATGGTATCGTTCAATGCTATTACTGCCAACACTTCGATTCTTCTAGGGATAAGAGAAGTTACTACTAGTTTCAGCAGTGTCGTGAGAATGCTCAATATGAGTTTACTGATATTAGTAGCTTGGAATGTTGTTTTGACATTTCTGAATTTATATCTATTGAATAGATGGTCAGAAGCAACTAAGTAAAAAGGAGGAGATAAAATGACAGAATTACTTAAGATAAACAATTTAACGTACAAGAAAAACTACAAGACTATTTTAGATAATATCAACTTATCAATTGTCAGTGGAAAAATTATCGGACTCCTAGGAGAAAATGGAGCTGGTAAAACGACCTTAATGAGATTGATTGCAGGCGTTAATTCCATTAAAGAAGGCGTTATAACGGTAGATGGTAAAACTAAGAAGGCTAATATTAAGAAAAATGTCAGTTTGAGCGATGAATTAGGTGGTTTCAATCGCAATACTAAAATAGATGAGATCGTTAGCTTTTACCAAAATGTTTATCCTGATTTTTCAATGGAAAAGTATCAAGAAATTGCTCAGTATTTGGAATTGGATGAATCAAAACGATTATCTAGTCTTTCAACCGGGACTCTAGGTAAGTTAGTAATTGCTTTAGCTTTAGCACGAGATACGAAATTGTATTTGTTAGATGAACCGATGAGTGGAATCGATAGTATGTCCCGCAAAAAGATCATTAGTAGTATTATTCGTTGGAAGTCGGATGATTCTACAATCATTATTAGTGATCACTACGTGACAGAAATTGCTAGTTTGTTGGATGACATCGTAATTATTAAAGACAAGACGGTTTATGAAATGCGTTCAGTCGAATCGATTCAAGAAAAGTATCACTTAGGTGTCGAAGAGTATTACGAAAAAGTCTACGAAGGAGGTTTACCTAATGAATGATTTCGCTGGTTTAAGTAAAAATTTAATTCGAGAAAAGTGGCGATTGATGAATTGGATCGTTGGAATTGATATTTTGGCTTTAATCGTCATGTTTGTTATGCGACTTATCGCTAGTGGTTTTAATACCACAATCGATTTTTTCTTTGAAACATTTATTATTAGTGTCACAATCGTCAATTTTGTTAGTTTTATCATGTTGTCACGCAAAAATGAACATATATTTACAAGTAACAACTATCGCTTGATACCAGTTACTGATACGACCTTATATATAAGCAATTTGCTTACGACTTTTGTAGCTTTTATCTATCTACAAATTTTAGAGGCCATTATTGCGGTCATTTTATATGCAATTGGCAATTTTGGCAGTATCGATCCAAGTGGTTTTACTAATTCTAATATTGGAATGGGATTAACTTTTGGGGTAATAATTTTTATGATTTTAACAGCCTTAGTTATGTGGAGTGGAATTACTTTGGTTCATTTTATAATCAGTTGGATCAAAGAATTTTTACCATTTAAATCGCAAAAGTTTGTGACCTTTATTCTTTATCTAGTAGTAATTTGGGCTGCATCGGTGATTTTTGATATTGCAACAGGTTACGTTTATCGCTTGATTTATACAACAGGATACATGGGAGCACAGACGCTTTCACAATTTAGTAATGCTATTTGGATTACTTCAGGAATTATGTTTGTTTGGTTAGTGATTTTTAGTTTTATCAATATTTATTTAATGAAACGCTGGGTAGAAACAATCCGTTAATAACAATATGACTATGGGATGGTTTTATTATGTACAACGTGAGTAAAGATTTACTTAGAAACAAATTCAAACGCATTGCCTTGATCTTAGGCTGGAATTTTCTATTAATTTTATCCGTTATAACGATTGACTATTTAAAAATAAGCTTCAATTCGTCGTATAAAACGGTATTTTTGATTGCACTGTCGGCAGGGTTTTACCTATGGAGTGTGGTCAGTTTAATTAAATTCAGTCGACAAGTTTTGAATAACAATAAATATCGCTTGATTCCGCTTAGTGATAAGAAGTTATTCTTCAGTGATTTTTTAACATCTTTGATTGCTTATATCACTTATTGCTTAGTTTCAAGTGGAATGTTGCTGATTTCACTTTATTATTACATGGGAAAGACTTCCTTCTTGCGAGTGATCATCGATGGTAATATGCAAACAGAATTATTGTTGAAAGATTTAGCAATATTTTTCTTAGGAACTGTTTTGATTTTGGTCGGCAGTACTTTGATTCATCTAACAATGGGGTGTTTGGAAAGTATTTTGCCCTTTAAAAATCAAAAAGCTTTCAAAATAATGTTTAACTGCTTCATGGTGGCAATTACCGCTGGAATCAGTTATTTGAGCTTAATCGAAATGTCAGCTGTTAGTATGTATCGATTCATAAAGGTACCAACTAATTTATTTACTAATCTTTGTTTGGTTGAAGGTTTTATCGTTATAACGGTTGTGCTTATCGACTTATATTTGTTAGAGAACTTATCAGAGACAACTCGTTCATGATGAAAAATCGCTGATTCAGGATAAACTTGGCATAAAAAAGTAATTTTCAACTAAACTAAGAATAAAGACGGAGTAAAGAAGGGATTGTGTGAGCTTCAATCGTGATTTTTACAAAGTAAAATATTTTTGGATCGGCATTTTAGGATTATCTTTCTTGTTGAAGTTTCCTTGGGAAGACGTCTGCAGCATAAAAGGTATCGCATTCTTAATTATTGTCGTAACGGGACTAGTTTCGGTAGTGAGTTCGGTGTTTAACTTTTCTAAGTATTTTTCTTAGGTGTTAATACGCCGTCGTCCGTAAAAGTCCTGTGATTGGCTGGAACATAGCCGACACGATTTTGAGCTTTTGCATGGCCCCAAAGACGCAAAATCTCAAACCTTTTTCTTTTACTCGATAGTGACATATCATTGAGTTAAAAGGTGGTGCGCTTATAATGACTGAATTAATTGGAATAATCGTAATTATTATGGGAATTTATCAAATTTATGTTGGACGGAAAACTTACAATAACATCAAAGAAAAAGTAAAAAATCCTCAACCATACGTATTTATGGGTGTCTACTTCTCTTTAATTATGGGCATAATCTTTCTTGTCGTAGGAGCATTCCTGATTAAGTAAGCGCTATATACTAAAAAATGGTATTCTTAAAGGAATGAAATTTTTTAGAGGTATATTATGAATTTAGAATTTGGACGAAAAGTCAGTTACAAACCGTTATTAGTCATTGTGGCGGTCAGTTTAATAATTGGGATTTTAATTTATACTTTTTCTAACAGTATTATGATTGCTGGGGCGTTTGCAATTTTGTGTTTAATCATTGGACCATTTTTGTATTCGATCAATCTTAATGACAATTATGGCTATTGGGAAGTTACTGATAAAGGAATTTATTTTTACGATTACAGTACGTTGGATCGTAAGTTATCAGCCATTATCGTGCCAGCAAAAACTAACCAAGAATTCTTGGAATTTTCTCGAATTGCCAAGGTTTCACTAGTTAGTGGCGAAGGAATTAAGGTTCCTGAAAATATTGTTGGTGGAGTATTCTTTAATGTTTACGCGCCACAAAAGTTACTAATCAATTTGGCGACGCCATTTTATATTGAATTAAAAACAACAGATGGATTTGAAATAATTTTGGACTTGTCGATGGATGCTACAGAAGATGAAAAAATCGAGCAAGCTTTGAAACAAATCACTTCTAAATCGGGGCGAGATGTAGAGTTACTTGAACAAACCGTATAAGAAAAGCTATTCAGTTTTCACAGTTTTTTTTCTCGATTTCGATTAGTAATATTCCGTCCTCCATAACAAAGCAAATTTGGCTGGAACAATGTGGCACGACTTGGAGCCTTTGCTATTCCAGACTAGATAGTGCTTTTATGATTTTTAATCATCAATCAAATAAGCATCTACTCAGATAATAGTTAATCGACTATATCTGAATAGATGCTTATTTTGTTTTTGTATTAATTTGAATAAAACTAGGATTTGTCGGAAGACGTCATCTAACGGTAACCTAATTTAAGAAAGAACCTTTTACAACTGAATGGCTTTTTTTACGATAATAATAAATCTACTAGTGGTTCTGGTTCGATGTTACCGAGATTATTCTTCAAATCAACCTTCGATAGAGCTTCGACTAAAGCTGATTTTTCAAACTTAACTCCAAGTAAGGCTTTTTCAATTAAATTGACATCGCCGCCTGTGATGAAATCTCCGTAGATTTTAACATCGGAGATTTTTTCATCTTTGAGTGAGAAGTTGAAGGCAACTGTTCCGATATCGAAGTGTTTGGAAACGTAATTAGTGAAACCAGGGTTCTTACCGTAATTCCAAGCGTCAGTATCATACTTGTCTTTCAAACGAGAGTCGATGATATCCCAATCATGATCAGTTAGTTTGTAAGTTTTGATGTCGGATAATTTGTCGACCTTGAAAATATGCTTCAATAATTCATCCTTAAATTGAACCGGATCCATGCTGCGATAAGGTTCATCCAAGTAAGATTTGATATTAGTGATCCGTTTGTTGACAGATTTAACACCTTTTGATTCAAGTTTATCCTTTTCAGGTGTCAAAACTTTACTGGCAGTGTCCATGTCGAGATCAAACATCAAGGTTCCACCAGCTGCAAAAGAATCGCCAACTTTAAACATCGTCATACCAGAAAACTTTTTGCCGTCGATGACGATATCGTTTCGACCATGCATTTGGGCATCAGTAGCACCCATTTCATGTAAGGCATCGAGAATTGGTTTAGCAAAGTAGTCATATTCACCGAAGTGTTCATCGTTACCAATAACGATATTTTCGAAGATGAAGTTGCCGTAATCGTGGTAGACAGCACCTCCACCAGATGTTCTTCTCACTAATTGGATGTTCTTTTCTTTGAGATAGGGGAAGTTAACTTCGGCATAAGCGTTTTGATGCACGCCAATGATGACGGAAGGATTATTCACGTATAAAATCAAACCGTGTCCTGGTAGCCGTAAGTCGTTGACTAAATAATTATCTAATGATTGATTCACAATGGCATTGTAAACTGGTTTGCCATTTCTTGAGGTATCAATAAAAAACATTTTCTTCACTCCTTCTTATTTATGCTTTTATTGTAAGCCTTTACTTATAATAGAAGAAAGTCGATTAAGCAGATAAATTTTAGAAAATTGAGTTTTATCAGTTGCAAGATTACAATAGTTTCTAAAGTAAACGTTTTTATTAAGGGAGTGATCGATTGGATATTTACTTTATACGTAGTGGTGAAACTTTTTTCAATTATTTAGACAAAATGCAAGGTTGGTCGGATACTCCTTTAACTGATAATGGTCACAAGGATTCCTATCAAATGGGGCGAACTCTAGTTAATTTAGGTGAAACTTCTGAAAATATTTATTGCAGCGATACGAATCGTTCGATCCAAACGGTAACAGAATTAAATAATGGACTGAAGGCCGCTGGTGGTAAAACTTTGAATATGATAACAATGCCAGAGTTGCGTGAACAATTTTATGGTAGCTTTGAAGGACAATCTAAAAAAGAAGTTTATAAGAAAATTGCCGGCAAAACAGTCGAAGAAACTTTGGATGAAATGAATGCAAATCAAATGCAGGATAAATTGGCAAAGCTTGATCCTAAGCATCTGGCTGAAAATAGCAAAGAATTTTGGGATCGTTTTGGCAAAGGCATTGAAAAAATATTAGCAGTCGAAACAAAGCCAGTTATCGTGGTAACGCATAGTGCAATTTTGACAGCAATGGTCAATATGAATGCTCCATTCTTATTAAGTCAGGTGGAATCAGACAATTTGTCGTTAACTAAAGTTCATTTTGACGGTAAAAAATTTGAACCAAAAATTGTTTATTATAATGAAAAAGTTGAACAAAATCTGTAAAGCAGTCATTTGAATGGCTGTTTTTTTGTATAGTTCAAATGTTTGTTTATTTTTCCAAAAAAGATTACGGTTTACTTTGCAATGGGATACTAATCTCCTTGTGGAAGGTTGATTTAATGGTAAAAAATAGCGTTGAAAATGCAGGAAAATTTGAATTCGATAAAGATTTTGTCGTTAACCGTTTAGGATACGGGACGATGCAATTGACAGGCAAGGGCGTCTGGGGGGCTTATAAAGATCCTCAACAAGCCGTTGATTTGATCAAGAATGCTTTTGATTTGGGCGTTAATTTTGTTGATACAGCCGATTCTTATGGACCTTGGGAAGCCGATACTTATTTAGCCCAAGCTTTAAAGGAATATCCTGATTCTGATAAAATCTTTATTTCTGATAAAGTAGGACAGGTTCGGACTGGTCCTAATGAATGGATACCACTAGGTAGACCTGAATTTCTACGTCAAGAAGTGGAATTATCTCTCCGTAAATTTGGTCGTGATCATGAAGATTTGTTGTTCTTGCACAGAATTGACTCACAAGTTCCGATTGAGGATCAAGTTGGTGAATTAAAGAAGTTACAAGACGAGGGTAAAATCAAGCATATTGGAATTAGTCAAGTAACGCTCGATGAATTAAAGGCTGCTCAAAAGATAGCTAAGATTGATGCAGTTGAAAATATGTATAACGTTGGTCACCATAAAGATGACGATGCAATTGTTGATTATACTAAAGAACAAAAAATAGCCTTCTTGCCTTGGTTCCCATTGGATACGGGTCATTTAGCAAAAGATGATGGTCCTTTGGCAGATATTGCTAAGAAATACAATGCTAGTCCTGCTCAAATAGCTCTAGCTTGGTTGTTGAAACGTTCTGACAATATCATTCCAATTCCTGGAACTAGTTCATTGGCTCATCTAAAAGATAATTTGGAATCAGCAGATGTTTCATTAAGTGATTCCGACTTCGAAAAATTATCATCATTAGAATAGTAAATAAAAAACGCAAAAACCAATTTTGGCTTTTGCGTTTTTCTATTTATTTAAGTTATCCATATCTTTAATTAAGGCTTTGACTTCATCCATACTACCGACATAAACGCCACTAGCTAAAGGATGACCACCACCACCAAATTTCTCAGCTACACCATTGATAGAGACATTCTTGGAACGAAGATTAACTCTAAAACGATTGAGATCTTTTTCACTGACGACGATCCAATTATTGACGTTTTTGATGCGTCCAATCAAAGGAACAACGTGGTCTAATTCACCATCGTCTAAATCAAATTTTTCCAGTTCGTTTTTTCTAATAATGATATAACCGAAGCCGGAATCTGTTACTTGGAAATTGTCTAGAATGTAAGCCTCTAAGCGTGCTACTCGCATTGACATTTCGTCTTCATGCAAACTTATTTCCGAAATATTGATGCCAGTTTTGGCCAATTTAGCAGCCACTTCTAATGTTTTATAAGTTGTTCCAGCATATAGGAAGCGGTTTGTATCTCCAACCATACCAGCATAAAGATTATAGGCAGCTGATTTGGAAATCTTAAGATTGGCAACTTTTTCAGTTAATTCATAAATCATTTCGGCGCAACTGGCTGAAGTATCATCGACCCAATTGATATCACCGAAAGCATCAACATTAGGATGGTGATCAATTTTGATGATTTTATCAGCTTTTTTGTAATCGCCATTGTTATCAATTCGTCTGGCATTAGCTGTATCAACGGCAATAACAAGCGAATTTTGATAAGTTTTGCTATCAACTTGCTGCATCTTGCCAATCCAGTCAAGAACGGACAAATCAATTCCAGCAATATAAATGTTCTTCCGAGGATAAGCTTCTCTCAGGATATTCGCTAGGGCTGTTTGTGACCCGACGGCATCTGGATCTGGATTTTGATGTCTGAGAATAATAATCGTATCGTAATGCTCGATATTTTTCATAATTTCATCAATCATAATAACTCTCCTCAGAATATAGATTTATTTATAACACTACCAAATTAACCTTTATCGACTGAATAAGTCAATCAGAAACTCTAGTTAAGTTCTTTATTTCTTTGGTGTCTAGCAATCAATGGCAAAATGATACCAATAGCAATCATAATTAATGGTTCAACGATATTTAAAGTTAAAACGTGTGACCAAGCAGAAGTTCCTGGTGTTTCATCAGTTGGGAAGATACCTAAAGTAGCAGCTCCGAAAGTGATAGCAAAACACCAAGCACCAACTAAAATAGCTAAATATTTATTTTTGATATAAACAAAATCAGATTGGAAACGATCTTCGTGTAATCTAACTAGGATAAAGGAACTAAATAAGAAACAAGTCGTATATGGCGAAACGATACCATTTAGGTTTAGTAATTGGTTAAAGATTGAATTCATGTTAGGCAAAGTAGCACTCAAAACCATGATAAGTGTACAAATACCAGTAGTTAACCAGTAACCATTGATAGGTAGGCCACGTTTATCTAATTTTGTTAGACCCTTTGGTAAATATTCCTTAGCTGTATCAGATAAGAACATTCTCGTTCCGGCATCCAATAGCACGGCCAATTGAGCCATCATGTAAAGTGCTTGTGTTAAAGCAAATAAGTATAGGAAGAATTGTCCCATACCGAATTCTTGTCCCATGTATTGGAAAGCATAGTAAGAACCGTTCATCTTCAAATCATTTGGCAAGTGGTGAGCGTTAAAGAAAACACCTAGAGCAAATGAACCTAGAACAGTTAAGAATCCAGTCATAATGGCTAGCATCCACATAGCTTTAGGGAAATCACGCTTACCATTTTTCATTTCAGTAACGTATGGAGCCGCAAATTCAGAACCATTCATAGCAAAGATAACTAGTCCAAAGGTAGATAGATAATGCATATCGAACTTAGGAATAAATGACTTCAAAGTAAATGGTTGAGTATGTGGCATGTTGCCTTGTCCAAGATAAGCAATCATCATGACAACATAAAGAATTGACACGATGAACATGGCACCACCACCGATGATACTCAAAATCTGTAGTGAATTTCTTAAATGATGTTGAATAAAAATAAAGATCGTAAAAATAACCGCTGTCAATAAGGCGAACATTGAATTGCTCATCTTATCAGACATTGAACCGTTACCGTTGATCAACCAACCAAATGAAATCAAAGTTGAATTGGCAACATCAACAATATAAGGCAAACTGGACACCCAAACGGTCCAAGCACAAATGTAACCCCAAAGATTACCACCAGTGGCACGGACCCAAGAAGTGATCCCACCACCTTCTTCATCAAAAGTTGAACCTAGATGACCGACCATCATCTCATAAGGAACAACGAATAAAAATAACATTAAAATCCAAGTAAAAACAATTCCCAAACCTTGGTTATGGAAGTTGTAGACAATATCATCGAAACCAATAACGGTAACGAAGTCCATTAGAGCAACAACAGGCCAGCTAATGTATGACTTTTTCGAGTCTAATTCTGGCATTTTCTTCCCCATTGGAAATACACCCCTTTTTTGTGATTCTTTCTTAATTTGGTTAAGCATTCCGTCCTCCATAGCGAAGAAAATTTGGCTGGAACAATGTGGGCACGACTTGGAGCCTTTGCTAAGCCCAAAACCGGGCAAAGTCTTCAAGCTCGGCCTTTCACTAGGCAATAAATTGCCAAGTGAAATTTCACATTTGAGCCAATTTTCTTCGCTATTCCGGACTAGATAGTGGTTCTATTATTTTTCCCTTAATTATTGAAATAAAAAAGGGAAGGTGTTATCTAGTCTGGAGCACAAGTTCTGTGATGGCTCAGCCGCCAGATTCTTGTTAGTGCTTTAGCACTTACAAGAAGGCCTAGTTTTGAGATTTTGCGTCTTTAGGGCCATGCAAAAGCTCAAAATAGTGCCGGCAGCGTTCCAGCCAATCACAGAACTTGTGTGGAAGACGGCAATTTGACACTAACAAATTTCAGAAAGGATATCTTTAATATATCTTCAATATTATATCGCTTTAATTCAGACTTACAAAAGTGTAAGAAGATGTAAGGAGAATCGAACGACCTAAAAGACATTAACCATTATGATAGATATATCAAATGGAGGGAAGCAAAAAATGCAAAAAATCGTCGAAGTACAAAACATTGAAAAAATTTATGGAAAGGCCGGAGAAAAACAATTTAAGGCCTTGTCAGACGTTAATTTTGAAGTAAAACCCGGCGAATTCGTTGGAATTATGGGTGCTTCAGGTTCAGGTAAAACTACCTTATTGAATATTTTATCTACATTAGATACTCCTACTAGCGGAAAAGTTCAAATTGCCGGTCAGGATATTACTAAATTAAACAACAATCAAATGGCAGATTTTCGAGCTAATAAAATTGGATTTATTTTCCAAGACTTTAACTTACTAGAAAATCTAACAGCTTATGAAAATATCGCTTTGCCATTAGCATTACAAAATAAATCAGCTAAAACAATCAAACCGGCAGTTTCCAGTATTGCTGAAAAATTAGGCTTAACAGAGATTTTGAATCACTATCCAACTGAATTATCCGGTGGTCAAAAACAACGTGTTGCGGCTGCTCGTGCTTTGGTTCATGAGCCTTCAATCGTCTTCGGAGATGAACCAACTGGTGCTTTGGATTCCAAGAGTGCTCGTGCTTTGATGGATACTCTAACAAAGATTAATCGTGAAGATAAAGTTTCAATTTTACTAGTAACTCATGATCCATTTTCAGCTAGTTTCTGTGATCGGATTTTATTCATCAAAGATGGTGAAATCGGTCAAGAATTGAAGAAGGAAGATTCAAGTAGAGCTGAATACTATCAAGAAATCCTAGATTCATTAGGAACATTTGCAGAATAGGGGAGGAAAATATGTTAAACAAATTAGCTTTAAGTGGCATCAAGCATCGTCTACGTGATTACAGTGTTTTGTTTTCTGGTTTGATGATTGCTTCAGCCATCTTTTATATGTTTATGTCGTTAGCCACGAATAAGGCTTTCTTAAGTTCAAATTCCCCAGCCTCAGCTACTAGTTTCATCTTTGCCTTTGGGATTGTTCTTTTAGCAATTATTACTATCGTTTACATCAATTATGCCAACACTTTTCTGTTGAGTATGCGTCAAAAAGAGTATGGGATGTTCATGATGCTCGGCGCTAAGAGTAGTAAAATTTCCAAAATGATTTTCGTTGAAACCTTTGCAATTGGTGCTATTTCAACAATTATCGGTACTTTGATCGGTATCGTGGCAACAAGCTTCGTCAGTCGCTGGTTGGTTAGTATGCTAGATATGCAAATCAAGCACTTCAGTAGCTTTTATCTACCAGCTTTAATTTGGACTTTTGTCTTCTTCATCGTTATATTCATTTTCTCTGCACTAAGAAATTCAATTTCCCTACGTAGAACTAAAGTTTTAACGTTATTGAACCGTGACAGTCAACCAGTCAAAATTAAACGTAACGGCGTTTTGAAAGCTGTTCAAGCTGTTTTAGGTTTAATTTTATTGGCCATCGGTTACTTCACAATGTACTTCTCAGGTAATAATCCAGGTGCTATCTATGTGGGAATTCCGGTCGCCTTAGTAACTATCGTCGGTGGTTCATACTTCACAATTAATGCTTTCGTTACTTCATTGATTGTTATGTTGAAGAAAAATACAAAATTCTCTCAAAAGGGATTGAATAACTTTACACTTTCGCAATTGAGTTTCCGAATCAATGATTATACAAAAATCCTTTCAATGGTTTCAATTATGTTCGCTCTAGCTTTGGGTGCTATTACGGTTGGACTTGGTTTCAATAATCAAATCGACAATGTTGTAAATGGTCAAAATTATTATGACGTGCAATTAACTAATCCAGATGCAGCTCAAAATAAGCGTGTAAAGAGTTTAAACGTTAAAGAAAAAGTTACTTACAATTACAAAATTGATGGTAAAAATGTTTACTATCGTGCTAGTGAATTTAAGAAACAACCGCTAGGTTATGCAAAAATTGACATTAATACGATGAAATCTAGTTTCAATAAATCATCTGATTTAAAGAAAAATACTAATGCCCAATATGAATTAATGAATACTAGATTGCCACAGACTAGAAATATGGAAACAAAATTTGTCAGTGATCAAGAATATGATGCTATTAACAGTCCTGCAACTACGACTGTGTTAGTTAAAACCAATTCATTTAAAGACAATTTATCTGAAATCAAAGCTATTTCTAAAGCTGAAAACAAGCGTTATCCAGTTTTGAAACAAACAGCTAGCGATAAGTTTGCTGCTTATACTATGATTAATGGTTTCTTTTCCGGACTAGAATTCATGGGATTCTTCTTAGGAATTGCCTTTCTAGCTATGTTGGCAAGTTGTTTGATGTTCAAGATCTTGTCTGGTGCCAACAGTGACGTTAAGCGTTACAACATGCTTTATAAGATTGGTACTAAGCCTAAAATGTTACGTTCGACTATCAATAAAGAAATTGCTGTCTTGTTCTCAGTTCCAGCAATCTTAGGAATTATCCATGTTTTGATTGGTTTGCAATTATTCGTGAAAATCTTGTATCAACCATACATGCACATTGAAATTCCATTTGCTATCTTCATCGTCTTGTATCTTGGTTATTACTTCTTAACGAGATATCTTTACAAGAAGATCGTTTTAAAATAAGCTTTACAGTTCCTTTCCGAGGAACTGAGCACGACTGGTATTGACCTATCGTGCTCAGCTTCTCGGAAGAGAAGCACTCCCCCCTTAATAATTATTCGAAATCCTCAACAAATTTCGTAAATTAAATCCACATTCTCACGTAATGTGGATTTTTTTGATTGTTCGAAAAAATTTTTTTACGAAGATTAAAAGATTACTAACAATGTCATAATGCCCGTATTATGGAATTTATAAGTAATTATTATTTGGCTTTGGAACCGAACATTTATTTCACAAAATAACTTTTTGTTGCTAAATTTCCGAAAAACTATTAGAATTTTCTTAATAAAAAAAATTAAATTAAATTTTTGTTAATGAAGAAGGGAGAATTAAATATGTCAATGATCGAATTCCGTGACGTACAAAAATATTATGGTAATTTTCATGCTTTAAAAGATGTTAACTTGAAAATTGACAAAGGGGAAACGGTAGTTTTAATCGGGCCCTCTGGTTCTGGAAAAAGTACCTTGGCTAGAACGGTTAATGGTCTAGAGACAATTCAAGAAGGTCAATTGATCGTCAATGGTCATGACATAGCCGATAAAACAACCGATATCAATTTGATTAGAAAAGATGTCGGAATGGTTTTCCAACACTTCAATTTATATGCCAATAAAGATGTTTTAGAGAATATTATGTTAGCTCCAAGAATCGTTTTGAAATTAGACGAAGAGGAAAATAAGAAACAAGCGATGAACTTATTAGACCAAGTTGGGTTGGCTGATAAAGCTCACAATATGCCATCACAAATTTCTGGTGGACAAAAACAACGTGTGGCGATTGCTAGATCTTTAGCGATGAAACCTCGTTGCATGCTCTTCGATGAACCAACTAGTGCTTTGGACCCAGAAATGATCGATGATGTTTTGAATGTTATTAAGTATGTTACTAACCAAGGTGATATGACGTCTTTGATCGTTACTCACGAAATGGGCTTTGCACAAGAAGTAGCCAATCGAGTTATTTTCATGGACCAAGGTCAAATTCTAGAAGATGAGCCAACAGATAAGTTTTACAATCATCCTGATAATGAACGTGCTAGACAATTCTTGAGTAAAATTATTAAACACTAGGGGGTAGTAGTTATGAAACGACTGAAATATTTAATGTTGATGATTACTTCTTTACTACTCTTGTTTACCTTATCAGCCTGTGGGTCAAAACCGTTGTCTTCTCAAAATATACTCGAAAATGATAGACAGAGTAAGACTATAACTTGGGGCGTTAAAGCTGATACCAAATTATTAGGTTTGATCGATGTTAAAGATGGTAAAGAAAAAGGTTTTGAAATTGATTTGGCGACAGCTTTGACTAAGAAGATGCTCGGTAAAGATGCCAAAGCTAAATTTGTTACCGTTACATCACAATCGCGTATTCCACTACTAAAAAACGGTAATATTGATGCTATTATCGCTACAATGACCATAACGCCGGAACGTCAAAAAACAATTGATTTTTCTAATTCATACTTCGATGCCGGACAGTCATTGCTGGTTAAAGATAATTCGTCGGTGAAAAAAGTCGAGGATTTGAACAATAAAACTATCATTGGGGTAGTTGGTTCAAATTCAGTTGAAAATGTTAAAAAATTTGCTCCAAAAGCTCAAGTGCTCCAATTGCCGGATTACGCTCAGGCTTTGACAGCCTTGAAATCAGGACAAGGTGATGCTTTAACGACTGATAACGTTATTTTAGCCGGTATGGCTGTCAATAATCCAGGCTATAAATTACAAGGTAAAGCCTTTACGACTGAACCTTATGGTATTGGTATCAATAAGGGACAAGATGACTTTAGAAAAGCGGTCAACAAGGCTTTGAAAGAAGTACAACAAGATGGAACTTATAACAAATTGATTGTTAAGTGGTTTGGAAATGTTCCTGGATTTAACTATAAGGAGGTGTTACGCAAATGATAAATCTATTATCTAGCAACTGGCATGCCTTTATTAGCGGATTCGGTTGGACTTTGTTATCCAGTGTTTTGGCATTGTTTTTCAGTTTGATCATTGGCTCATTGTTTGCCATTTTGGAGGTTGTTCCCAATAAAATTTTGCGAATAATCGGTAATGTTTATGTTGAAGTTTTCCGTAACATTCCTTTATTGGTTATAACGATGTTTTTCTACTTAGTAATTCCGTTGTATGTTGTCAAAATCAATGGTTTCACGGCTGGTACGATTGGATTGACGATTTATACTTCAGCTTTTATTGCGGAAACGGTCCGTGCTGGGATCAATTCCGTTGATATTGGTCAAATGGAAGCTGCCCGCTCACAAGGGATGACCTTCTGGCAAGCTATGCGTTATATCGTTTTGCCACAAGCCTTTAAATATGTCATTCCACCATTAGGAAATCAATTCGTTAACTTGGTCAAAAACTCATCAGTTCTAGCTTTCGTGGCTGGATTTGATTTGATGTATCAAGGTAATGCGATAGCTTCACAAACTTTTGAAACTGTTAATACGTATATAATCGTTGGCTTGTTCTACTTAGTTATTACTTTGCCAATTAGTTACTATATGCAACATCTAGAAAGAAAATTAGCTTAGGAGGGGTAAATTATGCAAAATTGGATAGATGCTTATTCATGGATAAATATTAGATTTCTTCTCCAAGGCTTGTCAGTAACGATTTTGATCTCCGTTATATCGGTGGTCCTAAGTTTTATTTTTGGTTCAGTTTTGGGGATTGTGCGTTACAGTAAGATTCCTTACTTATCAAGAATTATCGGTTTTGTGATTGATGTTATCCGTAATTTGCCATTGCTACTGATCATCTTCTTTGTTTACTTTGGTTTGCCAGCTTTCGGGTTTAAACCAGATACGATTCCAGCCGCAATTTTGGCGATGACAGTCTTTGAATCGATGATGGTTGCTGAAATTATTCGTTCAGGAATCATGGCGGTCGATATTGGTCAAATGGAAGCTTCCAGAGCGATGGGAATGACTTTTACTCAAGCAATGTGGCATATCGTTTTACCACAAGCTTATAAAAAGATGATTCCAGCTTTAGTTAGTCAATTTATTTCACTGATCAAGGATACTTCTTTGGCAACTATCATCGTGGTTCCTGAATTGATGCAACATGGTCAAGTTGTTTATGGACAAGATCCTAATTACATCATTCCGGTCTTTGTAGCTATGGCCTTGATGTACTTTGTTGTTTGCTATGCTTTGTCATTGTTATCTAAGTATATTGACCATAAAATGGCATAAAAAAATTAATTAAGGTTGACAGAATAATTTAAGCCTGTTATTGTTGGTGTCAATCAAATAAACACATGTAAGTGTCTGAATCAATTAGTAATGCATCTGGGTGTAAGAAAGCCGGTGGTTGATGCGAACCGGTCAGGGTGTAGTTATGAAATACCAGGCATGACTTGGTTTTCCAAGCGGAATAAGAGAGCCGTTATTCTCAAGAGTGGAGCAATAGTTTATTTAGACTATTCTCAAGCTGGGTGGTACCACGGTAAATCGTCCCTGTTGCATAATTGCAGCAGGGACTTTTTTTATACAAAGGGTGAGAAAATGATGCATACTTGTGGTGGTAATCCTCGATATTAATTTTGTCGGATTAGATAGAAATAATTGGAGGAATTAGGATGAATAAAAGTAAAAAGACAGTCAGTTTTAGAGAAGCAATCTCTATTTTAGTAGTCATGTTAGTTATTTTAGGTTTGGGTGTTATCAAGTTTGGTTTGTCACCTCAAACACCAGTTTTAGTAGTTATTGGACTATTGATCTTGTGGTCAAAAGTTCGTGGCAGTAGTTGGGATGAAATTTTTGACGGAATCTCTGATGGGGTTCGTAATGGTATTATTCCCATTTTCATTTTTATTTTAATTGGTTCATTGATCGGTACTTGGATTGCTGCCGGAATTATTCCATCAATGATGGTTGCCGGTTTCCATATGATTTCCGCTCAATGGTTCGTGCCATCAGTTTTCGTTGTTTGTGCCTTGATTGGTACTTCCATCGGTAGTGCCTTTACCATTGTTTCAACTATCGGTATTGCACTATTCGGAATGGGCCAAACACTAGGTATGAATCCTGCTTTAGTTGCCGGAGCTATCATTTCAGGAGCTATCTTTGGTGATAAGACTTCACCACTTTCAGATTCAACGAACTTGGCTTCAGCTATTGCCGAGGATGATTTATTCGCTCACATTAAAAACTTGATGTGGACTACAATTCCCGCATTTTTGATCTCATTAGTTCTTTACACCTTCCTAGGTAATGCTGGTTCTACTAATAATCTCGGTAAAATTGATACGACATTGAATGTATTGAATAGCCACTTCTTCATTTCTTGGTGGGCCATTTTGCCAATTGCTTTATTGTTTATTTGTTCAATTATGAAAATCCCAGCTGTCGCAACATTATTGTTAAATATTACCGTAACAGTCGGAATGATCTTTATTGAAAATCCTAATACTCAAGTAAAAAGTGTTGCTGGATTTATTGAAAATGGATTCGTATCAAAAACAGGTAATGCTAGTGTTGATGCTTTATTGACTCGTGGTGGTATTAGTTCCATGATGGGTACAGTTTCATTGATTTTCTTAACGCTTTCCTTGGGTGGCTTATTAATGAAGTTTGACGTCATTCAAACTGCTATGAAGCCTCTAGCAGAAAAACTTCAATCAAATGGTTCAGTCGTTACCGCTACGATCCTTTCGGGTATTGGAGTTAATATCTTTGTTGGTGAACAATACTTATCAGTTATCCTTCCCGGTAAAGCTTTCAAGGAAACATTCAATAAACGTGGTCTCGATAACTTAGCTTTGAGTCGTGTACTTGAAGATGGTGGTACTGTAATTAACTACTTGATTCCTTGGGGAGTTGCTGGTGCTTTCGTTGCTAATACCTTAGGTGTACCAACCTTGTCATTTTTACCATTTTGTTTCTTCAGCCTCCTATCACCAATCCTTTCTATCCTTAGTGGATTCACTGGTATTGGTTTAAAGAAGTTGGACAAGACTAAGGCTAATAATAAGAAAGTTGCCGAATTGGCATAAAAAATATTTTTACAATTAAGAGAAAATCTGTAAACGCTAACTGTGTTGCTACGACTAATTTCTCATAATTAATTCTTAAAAAATAGAGCAGAGGTGCTCTATTTTTTTGTCTTCTAAATATTGACATAACAGTCTCTTTTGGCTAGTTTAATGATTGTTATGCTGTTTTTAAAAGCAAATTAGGGAGATTATTATGAAGAAAATCAAAATCGCCATTTGGGGAATCAACGTTGTTTTAGTGGCAATTATCCTCTTTTTAGTTATGGGAAAAGGAATGAATAATAACAGTGCGGATAAGACTGAAGAAACTTATACTGTTCGTACTGATAATAGCAATTATTTTAATGGAATTGTTCAAGAAAATGATAAACAAGCAGTCAGTGACCAACCGAAATCGGAAGATGAAACCTTGGCTTCTACGAGAGTAATTAATGGTCAAAAGGTTACTAAAGGACAAATTTTATTTACATTTTATCGTGATATGAGTAGTGATTTAGCTAGTGCTAATAGTGAAATTCAACAAGCACAATTAGCTATTCAAGACTACAATTCATCAGATAAAACCACTGCCGATAAAATTGAATTAAGCAAGAATCAAGAAGCTTTGGCCTTAGCGCAAGCTAAATTAAACAAAATCAGCAAAGCTCAGAATAGAACTGTTACGGCACCTATTAGTGGAACTTACTATAAGGATGATTCTGGCAGAAGTTACATCTATGGTTCACCAGTGATCCAAGGAAACGTAAATGAATATAGCTTGAGTAAAATCAAATTAGGTCAAAATGTGACTGTTATCAAGAATGACGGTACGAAGATTTCTGGTAATTTTCAACAAAAAGATGCTATTCCTTATAGCACTCGTAATGTTTCTTACTATCACTTTAGAGTTGCGACTGATGCCAAATTATCTTATGGGATGCACGTTCAAATTAAGACTGAAGCTGATGGCTACAAGATTCCTAAAAATGCACTTTGGGCAAGAAACACAGTTAAAGTTTTAGAGAATGGTAAAAAACATAAAAAACACGTCACTATTAAGAAGAAAGACCAAAATTACTACATAATCGACGGTCTAAAAGCTGGCGACAAGATAGTTTTGAAATAAGGCGGTGAAATGATGCTAAAAGTTACTGATGTAGGTAAGGCTTATGGCGAATTCACTGCTTTGAAAAATATCAATCTGGAAGTTAAAGATGGTGAGTTTTTAGCTATCATGGGACCTTCTGGATCTGGTAAGTCAACTTTGATCAATATTTTAGGATTGCTTGACCAAAGTTACACTGGTGAATATTTGCTAGGAAACAAGAACTATCAGGCTGTAAACGACAATGAATTATCACAAATTCGTGGTGATCGATTGGGATTTGTCTTTCAAAATTTCAAATTGCTTTCAACGTATACAGTTTATGAAAATATTGAAGTGCCATTAATTTACAGTAAGAAAGCTCAAAACAACAAGCACCAATTGATTGAATCAGTGATCGAAAAAGTCGGTTTAAAAGGTAAAGAAAAGAATTTACCAACGGAACTCTCTGGTGGACAACAACAAAGAGTCGCAATTGCTCGAGCCATTGTTAACCGGCCTAAATTAGTTATCGCTGATGAGCCAACTGGAGCTTTGGATTCAAAGACTAGTAAAGAGATTATGGATATCTTTGAAAAATTGAACCAAGATGGAACAACAATCATCATGGTTACCCACGATAGCGAAGTGGCTGAACATGCCATGCGTACAGTTTATATTCGTGATGGTCGACTATATAACGATGAAAAGAGTGTGAAAAATCATGACTGATAAAATTTCAATCGCACTCAAATCAATTACTAAAAATAAAAATCGTAACTTCTTGACGATGTTAGGAATTATCATTGGTATCGCTAGTGTTATTTGTATTTTAGCGATTGGTGATGGTTTCACGCACACTGTTACTAAAGGAATGGGTAGCCATAACGTAAGCAATAAAGTTACTTTGCAATGGGAATCTAAGTCCGTTTACGATACTGACGGAGGTTTCACTAAAAATGATGCTTCAGCTTTAAGCAGTATCGAAGGCGTTGATCACGTTAATTTAGCAAGTAGCGTTGTTGAAGCTGCAGCAAAGGTTCAATATAAAACTAAAAATGTCAGTATCGGTTTGAACAAACAACCAAAACATTTAAAGCTAGTCAAAGGAACGTATTTGTCGCTAGATGGCGATACTAATGGTGTTTATATTTCGGAGTATTTAGCTCATAAATTATTTAAAAAGAATGCCCTTAATCGTTTAATTTCTATTGATGGGACAGTCTTCGTAGTCCAAGGAATTTATCGTATAGGAACGATGGATTATCGCCCTGACGCTTATGTTTCTGAGACAACTTTCAAACAGTTATTTGCGAACCAAATTTCTAAAGATCAAGCAAAAATATATGTCACTTCTGATGCCAACAAAAAACAAGTTGGTAAAAAAGCCACTAAATTGATGAAGAAGATTGGCGAACAGAAGAAAACTGGTACATATTCAGTTTCAAATCCGGATCAAATCAGTAAACAATTTACTAAGATTCTCAATGATATTACTTACTTCATCGCCTTTATTGCGGGGATTTCCTTGTTGATTGCTGGTATTGGGGTTATGAACGTGATGTACATAACGGTCTCAGAACGCCGTAAAGAAATTGGAATCAGACGTGCTTTCGGTGCTACATCAGGCGATATTCGCAATCAATTCCTAATTGAAAGTGTCGTTCTTTGTATAATTGGGGGAATTATTGGAATTATTTTCGGTTATATTTTTGTAAGCATCATCAATGCCTTCTTGCCATTCAAAGCCGTTATAACGCCTTATGCAATTATTTTGTCGTTAGCGGTATCGACAGCGGTTGGTTTAATCTTTGGTTTTATTCCTTCCAATAAAGCAGCTAAGTCAGAATTAGTCGGATTGTTGAAGGAAGAATAGGGGAGAATATGAAAAAATTATATAAGTTAGATAAGTTGTCAGTACTGGGAATAGTTTTAATCAGTATTTTGATGACAGTTATTGAAATGATTGTTTCGGATCCAAACGTTGCACAAATGCCACAAATGGGTAAGTGGTTGAAATTATTGTTATATGTAATTGGTGCTGTTGTCACTTTTGCGATTGGTTATTGGTTATTTACGCTTTTATTGAGAAACAATGACAATTACAAAGTGAAATTGGTAATCAACTTGGCAATTGGTCTAGCTATTGAGGCTGTATTGATTACTATTATTTACTTGATTGCTAAGAAGACTAATGTATGGGTCAACGGAATCGCTGGAGTACTTGGGTTCGGAACATTAGCATTATTGAATTGGAAATTTTTAGAAGTACCTCAATCGGATAAAATTAAAATTAGTGTTTTGACGGGAATCTGGTTTATTTTAGCTTTGTTCTAAAGAAATATTCCGTCGTCTATAAAAAACTGTGGTGGATTCAACTGCCACAGTTTTTTTGTACTCTTTCTTGTTAAAATGAGAGTAAATGATTGTAAGAAGGTAAATATATGACACCATATGAGCAAGTGAAATCAAAATTAGATGAGTTAAATATTTCTTATGATATGGTTGAGCATCCTCCCGTTTATACGGCTGAAGAAGCAGACAAGTATATTGAAGGTAAGGTTGGAATTAGAACTAAGTCGCTTTTTTTGACTGATAATAAAAAACGCCGTTACTATTTGGTTTTTATGGATGATGATAAACGTCTTGATATGAAGCATTTTGCAGGACTTATCGGTGAAAAACATCTGAAGTTTGCCTCCGAAAAATTATTGATGGAAAAACTTGGTTTAAAGCCGGGTTTTGTATCGATTTTTGGATTATTGAACAACACCCAAAAGGATGTCCAAGTCTATTTTGAGAAGGATATTGTTGGTGATATCCCATTGACCTTTCATCCAAATGACAATACCAAAACGATGTTTATCAAGATGAATGATTTGCAGAAATTCTTAGATAGTTTAGGCTTCGGTTATCAAGTAGTGAGCATTTAATTAGGAGGGAATTTTTATGGATAATAAGAAGATCGTTATTGTAGGTGGAGTTGGTGGTGGTGCATCAGTTGCTGCCAGAATGCGTCGTTTAGATGAATTTGCAGATATTACGATGTTTGAAAAAGGTCCCAACGTTTCTTTCTCAAATTGTTCGTTGCCATATCATTTGAGTGGCGTGATTCCTAATGCTGATGACATTGTTTTGAAAACACCAGAACAATTCAAGAATCAATATAATATTAAAGCAGTAGTCAATTCGGAAGTGATTTCGGCTGATCCGAAAGATAAAACTGTTCGAGTTAAAAATACCGAAACAGGTGAAATTACCAAACATACTTATGACGAATTAGTCTTATCTCCTGGAGCTAAGCCAATCATGCCGACTACTATTAAAGGCATTGAAAAAGAGAATGTCTTCTCAGTTAGAAATGTCGTTGATATTAAGAAAATCCAAAAATACTTAACTGATAAAAAGGTGGCAGACGTTGCTGTTATCGGTGGAGGATTTATTGGTCTTGAAGTGTGTGAAAATCTTGTTGAAGCCGGGAAAAATGTCTCAATAATTGAAGCTAGCAGCCAAGTTTTACAGACGTTGGATGATGATTTTGCTCAACTCGTCCATAAAAATTTATATAATCATGGCGTTAATTTGATTCTGGATGATGGATTATCAGAAATCTCTGATACAGAGGTAACTTTGGCTTCAGGTAAGAAAATTAAAGCCCAGGCAGTTATCATGGCAATTGGCGTTCAACCGGAAACTACTTTAGCAACTAAAATAGGCTGTAAGTTGGGATCGACCGGCGGAATTGTAGTAGACCAACATTTTGAAACTTCGATACCACATGTTTATGCTGTCGGAGATGCTATTGAAGTTACTAATCGTTTGACTAGAAAGAAAACTCGCTTAGCTTTAGCCTTTCCAGCTCAAATTCAAGCTAGGGACGTAGCTGATCACATTTATGGACGCAAAGTTAACAATCGTGGTGTCATTGGAACTTCAGTAATTCACTTGTTTGATTTGAATGTTTCTTCAACGGGATTGACTGAAAAAGTTTGCCTTTCTGAAGGAATAGACTATCGTTGTGCCATCGTTATACCACAAAACCGTGTCAGCATAATGCCTAATACGTCACCAATCTTCTTCAAATTGATTTTCGCCTATCCGAGTGGTGAAATCTTAGGAGCTCAAGCTGTTGGTCAATCTTCGGTCGATAAGCAAATCAATGTCATTGCAACAATGATTTCAATGAATGGGAATATTTCTGATTTAACGCATTTGGAATTGGCATATTCTCCATGGTTTAGTACAGCTAAGAATGCTGTGAACATGGCTGGTTTAGTTGCAGAAAATATCTTAAATGGGGAATATCCAACTATTCCCGTTACTAAAGTCCGTCAACTAGTTGAAAATGATGCTTTTATTATTGATGCTAGAGAGCCAAATGAGTATCAAGCTGGACATATTATCAATGCCGTCAATATTCCATTAAGTCAGTTTCGTCAAAGACTTGATGAAATTCCAACTGACATTCCAGTTTATATTCACTGTCAATCCAGTCAAAGAAGTTACAACATGGTTCGAGCCTTGATCAATCGGGGCTTTACTAATATCACCGGTATCTCAGGTTCATTCTTGGAACTAAGTAATTATGAATATTTCAAGGATCAAACGACCGGTCGAAAACCAATTATTACTATGGAGTAGCTTTTATAATTTTTTTACAAAATAATTAGTGATTAATATGAAATAATTGCGGTACAACGGTTGTCTTAGACATGCGATAATTAAAGCGAGGGGATGACCGATGAAAAAAATACTAATTATTTTGGTGGCATTGAGCGTTATGCTACCGTTATCTGCGTGTAGTGTAAAATCAGCGCGCGAAAATCAATCTAAACAAGTTCAATTGTTGAAAAAGAATAAAAAAGCGTGGGAAAAAGAGATTGCGGATGCAGATGTGATTCAAAGTGACGTTTTAAAAGATGAATCAACGTATGTTGGGACAACTTTGAATCAATTGAAGAATCATAATCAGGCTTTAATTAAAGGTACAGTTGTTAATTTAGAAAAAATGCACAGCCCTAAAAATAGAGCCTACACTAAAGCAACAATTCATATCGATAAAGTTCTTAGTGGCGATAAGGCACTCCAAAATAAGACTTATTTCGTAGCTCTAAATGGAGGAGTTGTTTCGTTTGATCGTTGGTATGCCAATATGAGTAAGCCAAAAGACTTTGACCATAAGATGTTGATCAAACACGATGAATTTCCGCTACCTGATATCGGTTCAGAGATTATAACAGGATTGATGCCGATACATCTGGATGAACCTTTGGAATACAATACAGCCTTGAAGCAGAGTGGTTTTACGATTAATAATTCCTTTGCTATTGATGGTGCAAAGTATAATTTCTGGGTTAAAGATCCAAAGACAAAAAAATACCAATTGAATAATCCTACTGTGAAAAAAGCGGATAAACAATTGGTACATGAATTAGATAAATTAACTGATAAAATAAATCAAAAATATAATTAAAAAAACGTTACTCAAAATAAAAATTGAGTAGCGTTTTTTGCTAGTCTTAGTTATTCATTAACTCTGACAACAATTCTTTGGCTGATTCATTCAAGCTAGCCTTAGACTTATCATAGCCCAAGTGAGTATAAATTTCACCAACATAAACATTGTCTTTGTATAATTTGTTGAAGACTTTATCGATAACTGGACGAGTCTTTGCTTCTTCTTGAACAGGTCCAAATGGGTTAGCAAAGAAAGTGGTAGTCATACCAACTTCATCAGTCGTACCTAGAGCTTTACGCTTACCGGCGATGAATGTTGCTTTGGCTTCTTCTTCATTAGGGAATTGATGCAAACCGATTTCTGAATCGTAGTTGTTAGCATAGACCCACATGTCGATTGAGTGATGCTCGATGACACGCTTGTAAGTATTAGCAGGCAAGATAACACGGGCATTTTTCAATTCTGGATTCAAGTAGATACCACGATCCATATTGTTGAAGGCAACAGAACTACTCAAATCATCCAAACGGACGAAAGCACCAGTTTCTGTACCTTGAGCGTAAATGTTTCCATCATCGTCAAAAGCAAAACTACCCATATCATCGAAGATAGTTTCAATGTTGATGATTTTATCATCTGCAACTTCTTGCAAGGCTTCGATTGATTCAGATTTTCCAGCACCAGAATCACCGAAGAAGACAACTGATTTAGTCTTACCATTTGAGAAACTGATATTAACCATTGATCCGTGGATTGGTAGACGGTTTTCATAAATCATGTGTAAATTGTGTACTGTTAAGCACATTTTCTTCATGTAACCGAAGTAAGTTGTCTTATCGTTATAAGGAACTTCACCGACCCAGATATCATTTTCTTCATCGTGATAGTAGTGGCTGACGTCGCCTTCTGTTTCTTTGAGACCAAAGAGGATGATTTCGTCAGGCTTCTTACCTTCGATGCTTTCCTTATCAGCAACTTCAAATAAGTTGGCTAAAGCAATACCACTGACAAAGTAGTCACGGTGGAAGTAGATGAAGGCTAAGCTTTCACCAATTTTAGCAGGGAAGCAGTACCAGTCATTTTGAGTACCGTCGAATTTTTCGATTGGGTTAGTTGGAACGGCGCTGAAGACACCTTCACGTTTATTACTCTTAGTGTGCATCATCATTGGAGGACGTAACATGATTGTGTCCAAGAAACGGATGCTTTCAAGTGGTTGATACTTTTTAGGAGTGTCCCATTTGATCGATTGAGTTAGTACACAGGCATTAGTACCTGCATTGATTTGGCGATAAGTACGATTAGCAAATCCTTGAAGCTTTTCTTCGATAGCACGATATAAGCTGATAACAACTTCATTGAAACGGTTATCGATATTCATGAAATTACTTTTGACGATGGCACTGTCATGTTTGTTGATTAGAGAAACTCTAAAATATGAACGGTAATATGAATAGAAATCTTCAATACTCTTTAAGATCTGTTCATTGCCATACTTTTCATATGCAGGTTTATCGTCGACCAAAATCGCCTTGAGAATATTGATGTAAGTATCAGCGGCTAGGCCTTCGACTTTATTTGTCACAGCTAGTTGGCTTTCCTTTAAATATAGGTCAACTAAGTTGTGGAAACCTTGGCTGTTGACTAATTGAACAATATCTTGGATATACTCCTCATTGTAATTAACAACGGCAACTGATCGATTAGGGTTAATATAAAATGCTTTAGATTCGATAGCTTGTGTAGATTTCGACATACGTTAAAGAACTCCTTTCAAATACGAGCTTAGTAATAGTTTAAAGCATTTTTCATAAAACTGGTAGTAATAATTAGAATAAATTTAATATTACTAAAAATAAAAATGTTTAAACTGGTTGTTGGACAGTTGATTAAGCGCTTTATTGTGAACGAAAAAATTTTTTTATTAAATTAATTGTATTTTAATTTTGGTTTCTGAAAAAAATCAATCACTTACATATAATTAATGGACTAGAGCAATGATTTTTTTGATTGAAAAATAGACCGCTAAATAATTGGATTATGAAATTTTTTAACAATTTTTATAATTAAAGCGTTTATAAAATCGATAATAGAAGTTATACTAACGACGTAAGTTAAATAACACGTGGATTGTTACTATTAAATTAGGCATGACCATGAACTTCACTTTATTTAGGTGGGGATCATGGTCTTTTTTTTCGAAAAGAGGGGGGATGAATGGATGGCATTGTTAGTAGTGAATCGAGTTTATAACAATAATACAGTTCTTGTAGACGTAGATAATTCTGATCAAGCAATTGTTCAAGGTAAAGGTGTTGGTTTTCAAAAACGTCATGGAGATGATATTTCACCAACTCGTGTTGAACGGATCTTTTATCTAAATACAAAAGAAGCAAAGCATCGTTTTGGTACCTTGCTTAAGGACGTACCGATCGATATCACGATGACAAGCTTTTCAATCATTGAAATGGCGAAGCAAACCTATCATTACCCAGTTTTGGATTACATCTACGTAACGTTAACAGACCACATTGCACAAACTTACAAGCACATCATGGCAGGAAAGTATCAAAAGAGTACCGCACCTGACATACGTGACAAATATCCTACTGAGTACGAGATTGCGGACAAAGCTGTTGAGATGATCAATCATGACTTGAATGTTCGTTTTCCAAAAGATGCAGCTCAAGCAATTGCGTTACATTTTATCAATGCTCATGGGAGTGAAAACTCTGAGGAAAAGGAAAAAGTAGAGCAGGCTGATTTCGGTGATAACGTTAATAAAATTGTTAAATCAGTTTTTAAAGAATACGGAATTACTAGAAATATCACTAATCAGAACTATTTTGACCGTCTGATGATTCATCTACAATATTTGGTTGCGAGAATTCAGACACACGAACAAGATAAAAGAATTTTGAATCAAGACATCGAATCGGACTTTCGAAAGCTATATCCAAAGTCCTATAAGATTGCCAGTGAAATTTGTGACAAGATTCAAAGAAGATTGGATATCAATTTAAATGATAACGAATTGCTCTACTTTTTAATTCACATCCAAAGAATAATACAAGAAAAATAAAAGAATTCAGGGAGGTTTCTCTTATGGCTACTAAAGAAGAAATATCAATGACTGGTTTTTCCATCGTTGCTTACGCGGGTGATGCCAAAACTAGTTTGATTGAGGCATTGCAACATGCTCAGAAAGGTGAATTTGACAAAGCTGAAGCTTGTGTTGATGAAGCTAATCAATCAATCGTTGATGCCCATAATGAACAAACTAAGCTTTTGAGTAAAGAAGCTGGTGGTGAAGATATGGACGTTACCTTCATCATGGTTCATGGACAAGATACTTTGATGACAACGATGATGTTGATGGACGAAGTCAAATTCTTCATTGATGAGTATAAGCGTATCGACAAGATTGAACGTAATTTGAATATGAAATAGAGGAGGTAAGGGTTTGAGTATTGAATTAAATCGTGTGAAAAAATTGCCCAAAGATTTTGTTTGGGGTGGCGCTACTGCCGCATATCAAGTAGAAGGTGCTACAAAGGTCGATGGCAAAGGTAAAACGATGTGGGATGATTATTTGAAAGCTCAAGGTCGTTTTGCCCCAGATCCAGCCAGTGACTTTTATCATTTATATCCTGAAGATATCCGCCTATCTAAGAAATACGGTTTGAATGCTATCCGTGTTTCAATTGCTTGGACAAGAATCTTCCCTAAAGGCTATGGTGAACCAGTTCAAGCCGGAGTTGATTACTACCACAGATTGTTTAAGGAATGCTTAGATAACGGTATTGAACCATATGTATCACTACATCACTTTGATTCTCCAAAGACATTATTTGATGATGGCGACTGGTTGAACCGCAAGAATATTGATCATTTTGTTGATTATGCGAAATTCTGTTTCGACGAATTCCCAGAAATTACTCATTGGTTCACGATCAATGAATTGATTTCTCTAGCATATTCACAATATATTCAAGGGAACTTCCCACCAAGCCACAAGTTCGATGTAACTAGTGCTATTCAAGCCGAACACAACGAACTACTAGCACATGCCAAAGTAGTCAACTTGTTCAAAGATGGCGGCTACAAGGGCAAGATTGGTTTGATTCACGTACTTCAACCAGTTTATCCATATCCAAATACGCCGGAAAATCAACACGCAGCTGACCTTAGCGACGCCTTCATGAATGCCTTCTTACTCGATGGTACATTTAAAGGCGAATACACTGATAAGACAATGAAACTTATCAATGAGATTCTTGACGCTAATGATGCCAAATTAGACATTCAAGATGGTGATATGGATATCTTGAAGAAAGCCTCAACACGAAATGATTACTTTGGTTTGAACTATTATCAACCATCATTCTTCGCCGCATATGACGGTGAAAGTACTAATCATTTCAATGGTACTGGCGAGAAGGGTACTTCATCATTCAAATTCAAAGGAGTTGGTCAAGCAGTTAAAAATCCTAATATCCCAACAACTGATTGGGATTGGAACATCTATCCAGAAGGCTTGTATGATATTTTGAAGCGAGTAAGTTCTGAATATCCAAACAGTAAAGAAATCTTCATTACTGAAAATGGTTTGGGACTAAAAGAGGAATTGCCAGAAAATGTGACTGATGACACGATTATCAATGATGACAAACGTATTGATTTCGTCGATCAACACATGGCAGCAATTTTGAAGGCTCGTAGTGAAGGGGTCAATGTAAACGGTTACTTTATTTGGTCGCTTCAAGATCAATTCTCATGGGCTAATGGATATAACAAGCGTTATGGTTTGTTCTTTGTAGATTTTGCAACACAAAAACGTTATATCAAGAAGAGTGCTTTGTGGTACAAGGCACTTGCTGACACAATGAAATAGCTTCTAGTTGTGGATTGTTACTATTAGATTAGGCATGACCGCAGTTGGTGCTTGGTACTTTGTCGTACCTTGCCCAATTGCGGTCATTTTTTTATGAAATTATAAAAGGGGTGTAATTATGCAGTTTATTATTGATAGATTGGAAAAGCACCAGAAATTCTTTGATAAAATTTCAAAGAACGTTTATCTGATGGCTATCAAGGATGGATTCTTGGCAGCTATGCCAATTATCTTGTTCTCAAGTATTTTCATTCTTTTAACATCTGTTCCACCATTGTTTGGAGTTAACCTACCAACTGATCTAAACAATTGGTTCAACAAAATTTATAACTATACTATGGGATTTGTAGGGTTCTACGTTGCGGGGACAACAGCTAAAGCCTTCACAGGTTCTATGAACCAACGTATTAAAGGTAGTAGATTTATTAATAGTACATCTACTATGATGGCCGCAATGTGTGGTTTCATGCTTTTGGCTATCGGTACTACTAAGAGTGGTGCATACTTAGGCGACTACTTTGGTACAAAAGGTATCCTATCAGCCTTCGTTTCAGCTTTCTTAACAGTACATATTTACAAGTTCTGTGTTGAGAAAGATATTACTATCAAGATGCCTAAAGAAGTTCCTGGCGCTATTTCCCAAAACTTCCGTGATGTCTTCCCATTTTCATTCTCAATCATTGCTATGGGTATTATTGATGTTGCTATCCGTGCATGGTTGCATGTTCCATTCAGTGCTATGATTGCTACTTTGATTGCTCCATTGTTCAAAGGTGCTGAAAGTTACTTCGGTATGGCAATTATTTGGTTCCTTATTCCTTTGTTCTGGTTCATGGGTATCCACGGACCTTCAGTTGTAAAGCCTGCTATTACTGCTGCTTTGTATGGTAATACAACTGCTAACTTGGCTTTGTTTAAAGCCGGTCATTTCCCATTCCACTCACTAACAGAAAACTTTGGTAACTTCATTGGTGAACTTGGTGGTACTGGTGCTACATTCGTTGTTCCATTTATCTTCATGTTTTTAATGAAATCAAAGCAACTGAAAGCTATTGGTAAGGCTTCATTTATTCCTGTAATGTTTGCCGTCAACGAACCTCTATTGTTCGGTGCCCCAATCATTTTGAACCCTTACTTCTTCATTCCATTTGTTCTATCACCAGTTGTTAACGTTGTCGTTGGTAAACTATTTATTGATGTCTTCAATATGAGAGGGTTCATGTATGTTCTATCGTGGGCATTGCCTGGGCCTATCGGTGCGTTCTTGGATACTAACTTCCAACCAATTTCATTAGTATTAATGGTTCTATTACTAGCTCTAGATACATTGATCTATCTTCCATTCTGTAAGGCCTATGATGCATCACTAGTTGCTAAAGAAGCAGCTGTTGACGCAGAAGACGATGCTACAGATGGTGTTGAACTTGCCGGTGCTACTGCAGGAACAACAGGTGCAGTTGCAACAGCAGCTACAGATTCAGCTACTCCAGAAACAGCAACAACAGAAGAAACAGATACAATAGATTCACCAGAAGCTAAGAAACTCGATAAACAAGTTAAAGTTTTGGTTCTCTGTGCCGGTGGTGGTACTAGTGAACAACTAGCAAATGCCTTAACAGAAGGTGCTGAGAAATACGATGAACCTATCGTAGCCAGTGCCGGAGCTTATGGTTCTCACCACGATATTCTTCCAAATTATGATTTAGTTGTCTTAGCTCCACAAGTTAGAACTTATTACGATGATCTAAAAGCTGATACTGATCGTTTAGGTATTCAATTAGTTGCTACAAAGGGTCAACAATATATTGCCTTAACACGTGATTCTAAGAAAGCTTTGGACTTCGTTATGGAAAACTTGAATAAAAAAGATGACGATAAGAAAGATGATAAAGAATAATCATCAATAAAGAAGAAAAACACCCTCATTGAGGATGTTTTTTTCTTTTAAGTAATGTTTTAGCGATATAATAAAATTAATAAATGAATATGGTGAGGTGACCAAAATGTCTAGTATTTTTACTGCACAACATGTTTTCTCAGTTATATTTATCCTATTATCTTTGTATCAGTTTAGAAATGCTCGTAATTACAAAAAGACGATTATGAAGCATGGTGCTGGTCAACCGGTATCTTTTGGAGGAATGATGCTCTGGAACAATTATGTGACGGCAATCGGATTGCTCTGTTTTGCTATCATGTTACTGGTTGGCCCATTGAGTCATTAAAACTGTTCGTCCTGTAAAAGGGATGAGCAGTTTTTTTATATTTGAGAAAATGCTTGTTTCAAGTCGTCCAATAGATCAGTTTCATCTTCCAAACCAACTGATAAACGGATCAATTCGTCAGTAATACCATTTTGAAGACGAATTTCTCGAGGGATGGCAGCGTGGGTCATAACGGCAGGAACTTCAATTAAACTTTCGATACCACCGAGACTCTCAGCTAGGTCGATCAATTTTAAGCTCTCGACAAATTTTTTAGCATCTAAGCCAGGTTGCAATTCAAAAGAAATCATTGCGCCAAAACCATTCATTTGTTTCTTAGCAATATCATAGCCAGTCGAATTTGGATTGCCAGGGTAATAAACTTTGACCACTTTGTCGTTATTAGTCAAATAGTCATAAACTGCATTAGCATTTTCATGGTGAACGCGCATCCTAACACTGAGAGTCTTGATTCCACGCATCAAAAGCCAACTGTCATCAGGTCCCAAAACACTACCGATAGAATTTTGCAAGAAAGCTAATTCTTCAGCAATTTCAGCATCGTTCGTAACGGCTAAACCAGCAACAACATCGCTGTGGCCGCCAAGGTATTTAGTAGCACTGTGAACGACGATATCGACACCGAGAGTTAAAGGATTTTGATTGTATGGTGTGGCAAAAGTATTGTCAACGATAGTTTTTAAGTTATGTTTTTTAGCAATTTTGGCTACAGCTTCGATATCGGTGATTTTTAAAAGTGGGTTAGTAGGTGTCTCAAAGTAGATTGCCTTGGTATTGTCTTGAATAGCATCTTCGATAGCTACAAGATCTCTAGTATCAACGACAGTAAATTCTAAGCCGAAACGTTTGAGAACCTTGTTGACTAGTCTAAAAGTACCGCCGTAAACGTCATTACCGATGATAATGTGGTCACCACTAGAAAAAAGTGAGAAGACTGCATGGATAGCAGCTGAACCAGAACTAAAAGCAAAGCCAGCTTTTCCATTTTCGATGTCAGCAATCAATGCTTCTAGAGCATTACGGGTAGGATTGCCAGTACGAGCATATTCCCACTTAGGTTGAGCGCCAAGCTTGTGTTGGTGGAAGGTGGATGAGCGATAGATTGGAATTGAGACAGCACCAGTTTCTTGATCTTCGCTAATGCCACCGTGAATTAATTTTGTATTGAATTTCATCATGAATTCTCCTTTGTTTTTGGGCGTAAAAAAAGGGTGCAAATCAATAAATGATCTGCACCCTACGCGTTTTATTAGTAGTCCGTTGTGATTTTAAATACTCAAACAGACGGCACGCATAGAATGCGAACCGCAGCAACATAAGTTTTGAGCATTGATTAAAATCATGTTTGGGACCTCCTAGTAATTGATGACCTGAGAATATATTAATAAAATTGTTTTGTCAAATATTTTTTTACTTGAGCATTTGATTGTAACTAGTGACGTGATTTTTACCGTTATCACGAGTTAACATTGTCAAACTAGAGTTTCTAGGACTAACCGTTACATCAAAGGAACCATCGTTATAACGGTCGGTAATTGAACGAATCGTTGTTCCATGGGAAACTAAAAGGATTTTGTCGCCGTCCTTAGCGATTTGGTCTAATTTTTCAAAGCCTTTGTCAACTCGAGCCCAATATTCTTCGGCATTTTCAGCTTCGTGGAAGGGATCAGCCTCTTTCATAAAGTCTTTGGTAGCGTCCATGCCATATTTAGCAATGATTTCTGCAAAAGAACTAGCACCGTGAGGTTGTCCGACCATGAACCAAGCCTCGGGTGAATTCATGCCTTCGTAATATCCATAGAACTCTTCACGAAATTCCATCATTTTTTGTGGAGTAATTTTATCATGATTGACATTTTCGTCAACGATTAACTTACAAGTATCGATAGCACGTCTAGCATCGGATGAGAATGCGGCCGCAAAATCGACATCTTTTAGTGCGTGAGCAGCTTGTTTAGCTACTTCAATTCCCTCGGGAGCAAGGGGAGTATCTGACCAACCTTGCATTTTGTTGTAACGATTAAACCAAGTACGTCCGTGACGAACTAAGTAAATTTGGTATTTTGCCATTAAAAAGTATCCTCCTGGTAATGTGTAACTTAATCTTACTACATTATTTGATTAGAGACTGGTTGTACTTAGTAATTTTGTTAGTATCTGTGGCTGGATCACGTTCTAGTAAAGTTAAACTGGCGTTAGCGGGGATATCATTTAGGACGATATCTTTAGTCTTATAGCGAATAGCAAAACCTAAAATAGTAATACTGTGAGTGACTAAAAGGATTTTGTCGCCGTCTTTGGCAATTTGGTCAACTTTCTTGAAGCCACGTTCAATTCGACTCCAATATTCTTGTGAATTTTCGGCGTCGTGAAGTGGGTCAGCTTCTTTAACGAAGTCCATTGTGGCATCGAAGCCATATTTGTTAACGATATCTGCAAATCCTTTAGCGTGATGAGGTTTACCAATGGCAAACCAAGATTCATCAATGCTACGCCCCTCAAAATAACCATAGAATTGTTCTCTGAATTCAGATAATTCCTGTGGTACCAAATGATTTTTATTTCTTCTAGTAATAATGCGAGTAGTATCGACTGCACGTTTCATATCAGATGTTAAAGCTGCCGCAAAGTCGACATTTTTGAGTGATTCAGCAGCTTTTTGAGCAACTGCGACCCCATCAGTCGTCAAAGGTGTGTCAGACCAGCCTTGCATTTTTTCATATTCGTTGTACCAAGTTCTACCGTGTCTTACTAAATAAATTTGATATGCCATTAATTTCCGCCTCCTAGCACAACAAGTTTACTATAAAAGAGACTTATCTTTAGTGATTTTGCTTAGAGTTGTGTAAAGTAAACTTGTCGAAAGAATTTGGAGGTAATGATTATGAAAATAGCAGTTATTGGAGCTAATGGTAAAGAAGGTTCTTTGATCGTTGAGGAAGCTTTGAATCGTGGAATAGACGTAACCTCAATCGTACGTGATGAAAAGAAGGCTAAAACGGATAAATTTTTGGTCCGTGATGTTTATAGCTTGAAAAAAGATGATATCAAAGACTTTGATGTATTGGTGGATGCCTTAGGGTTCTTTGGTCCTAATGTGGATCAGTATGTACCCGCAACTAAGCATTTAATTGAAGTTTTGGAAGGTACAAACACTAGACTATTAGTCGTTGGTGGAGCCGGTTCGTTATACGTTGATAAAGGTCATACTAAGCAACTTTATCAAGAAGCCGATTTTCCAGAAAGTGTCAAACCTTTAAGTGAAGAAATGGGTAAGTCACTAGATGTTTTGCGTAAAAGTGATATTAACTGGACCTTCATTAGCCCAGCTGCTAGTTTCGATGCCAAAGGACCAAAGACCGACGAATATGTTTTGGCTGGCGAAGAATTGACCTTTGATAAAAATGGTAAGAGTGAAATCAGTTACGCCGATTTTGCTTTAGCTATGGTTGATGAAATCGTTAATGCCAAACATCAAAAAGAACGTATTAGCGTTAGATGGTAGGTAAATGATGAACATTTTAATAACTTATACTAGTATGACTGGTCGTAATGAAAAAATAGCTAAATATTTGACTGATTATTTAGAAAAAAATAATGCGGACGTGACCTTAGAACAAATGATTGATACTGATGCGTATGAAATTTCTAGTTACGATGCTGTGATTGTCGATACTTATACTTACAATGATGGTGAAGTGCCAGAAGAAGCCCAAGATTTTTATGAAGATTTGGAAGATATTGACTTAGAAAGAACTAAATTTGCGGTGTTAGGATCAAGTTCCAAAGGACACATTCACTTTGGTCGTGCGGTAGATTACTTCACAATGCAACTGAATTCCAGTAATGGCGAACAAGTTGCTGATTCCGTGAAGATTGACCAAGATCCAGATGAAGATGATTTGAAACGTGTCCGGACCTTGGGTGATTATGTTTTAAAGAGTTTAGGATAAAAAATGAAAAGCTCTAGTATTGGAATCGTTTGGGATTCTGTACTAGAGCTTTTTATTTGAGATGATTTACTTCTAAAACAAGTAATTGAGATGACGTACTTGTAAGTATACCAAAAATGATTTATTGATCTGAATCTCTTAACGAGGACAAGTATAGCAAGTTCCCAAATAAATAGAAAGATATATTTCATAAAACTCTCTATCGCTATTTCTAAACTATAAAATTGGCTCTTAAGCAAAAGGAAAGACTTACTTCTAAAACTATGTGACTGTTTCTGGTGGTATTTCAGAAGGTTCTTAAGTAAAAGGAAAGACTTACTTCTAAAACTTTATCACTAGCCCCAAAGAAATAGAGCCGGGTTCTTAAGTAAATGGAAAGACTTACTTCTAAAACTACAGAGTTATTACAGCTCACTAACGACTTGGTTCTTAAGTAAATGGAAAGACTTACTTCTAAAACTCGATGTTTCATTCGAACAGCTACAATATTGGTTCTTAAGTAAATGGAAAGACTTACTTCTAAAACTTGCTGTTTCGCTGTCATTTACTAAGATAAGGTTCTTAAGTAAATGGAAAGACTTACTTCTAAAACTCCATCTGAAAAGGGATTTGAAGGTTATAAGGTTCTTAAGTAAATGGAAAGACTTACTTCTAAAACCGTTGTTTTCTAATCAACTTCTAATAATCAAACCTAACGTGATCATTATCGATTGAATAGACTTTAGCATTTAGTTTTTCCTCCTTAAAAATCATAGGATAAGATTCTAAAGAAACTAGCTTTAAATCAACGGATTTTAGATAAGTATGTATCTCATTTAACTGATTGACGTTTAACAAACGACAGATGTTATTAAAAATAAGCAATTTTTTATTAGTGAAATCAGAATAAAAACTGATTACATCCATAAGTTTATCACAGTAATTGGCCCAGTTACTAGAATCAATCTTGATGCCTTTTGACTTTAAAAGTTTTTCGTAATTGGCGTACATATCAAGGGTTAACGGCAACGAATATCTAGTAATGGAGTCAAAAACAACGCTATTTAAATCGGTATTAACTTTTTCAATTTCATTAAGCATTATTTGAGAATCTTCGATTATCTTTTTTAGGATTATCTTCATTTGATTGCTTGCGTTGAGATTAAATGAACCGAGATCACCAATAAAACAAATATCTTTCAGATGTTCTTCAATAGGATCATCGTCATCCGTATAAAAATGAATGATTCGGTTGGTATCGTCAGAAAAAGTTTCGCCATTTTCTAATTTGTTAATTCTAAAAATCAAATTGGAATATTCATCAATATTTTGAAAATTAAGTAGCGTTATGCCATCATTTATTTCAAAAGGCTTATAAGGAAATACTGTAATTGTATTAGTCATATTACCGTCAACCTCTCAAAAGTGTTTTCTTCTGAAGCATCTTTTTTACCAGTTAAAAATGAAATTGATGCAAATTGTTTTTCAGTAACGATTAAGGATTGAACCAATCCCTTTTGTGGGGCGTACATAGAAATCTTTTTATTCAATAAATTAGCAGATTGACGATCAATTAAAATACACGTGTAAATTGATTCTTGCATCATCGTGAAACCGTCATTTAAAAGTCGTTTTCTAAATTGACGATAATTTCTTCTATCTGCAGCGGTTAACGTGGGTAAATCAAACATTATTATTAAGCGCATCACTCTACTCCTCATCTTTAAAACCTACTTTTTTGATTTCTGCTTCTTGGTTTGGATCTAAATAAGAGATGCAATCGCGAATATATTGCGATAAAGCGTTTTTTAAGATAAAATTTTTAGAACCATAAGAGATTTCTTGATTTAAAATATCAACTAGTTCTAATTTTATGTATTCATCAAAATTATAGTCTGATTTTTGAAAGACCTTATCATCAACAAAGGGACGGAAAGGTTCCATTAAATCACTGGATAAATTGAAACAATTTTTTAAACTGTGATGGTGAATTCCCAGTTGTGTCAGGTATCCTTGAGCAGTAATCTCTTGATTAGTAGCAGACAATAAAATTGTATATCCATAATTAAGCATAGCGTTTATTTTAGTATCTTTACCACGTGAAAAATCCTCATTGAACAGTGCCAAAAAGTATTTTCTAGCTATCACTGCTTCACGATTTGAAGAGTCATTTTCTTGAATGAATCTATATTCATTATCTAAAAAGGATGGTGATAAATCAGCCCTTACGAGTACGGAACGCTGATTTTGCAATTTGTTTTTGACGACTTGTGTCCATAAATCTTGTTTCGTAGGTAAAGACCAAGAAACTTGATTTTCAATATTTTGATTGCGTTGGATATTGTTATAGTATCCGTTTAATTCAGCACAAGGATTATGATCCTCGGCGCAAAAAACGACTTTGATATTTTCGGACACTAGCTTTGAAATCAAATATCCTGTAATAACTGATTGGGTAGTAGCTATGATAATACAATTAATCTGGTGAAAAGGGATTTGCTTTATGTCCATATTAGTTTGAATAAGCAGATGATTAGCTTTGTAAGATAATTTAGCCTTCTGTGTAATATAAATAGTTCGCCAACCCATAATTCTCCTCCTAAAAATATTGATATAAAAATAGAAGTACGATAAACTGTAGTTGTTCGTAAGTAAATGGAAAGACTTACTTAGATTAAAATAAACATGAATGTTAAATAGCTGTGAAGCTGCTCCCACGTGGGGGCGTTTTTTTTTTTTTTGCTCTTTTTTGTTATTCAATATGAAATCTAGTTTCATATAACCCAGTTACTGACAGATATATTAAATCTGTGTCATTAAGTGTTAAACCATGTTTTTTTCTTCCAAAAGCTTTTTTTTCAATACCATCAAAATTTAAATGTGCTGGAGTGGAATTAGCATGCAAAAGGATGATTAATTCTTCTAACAAATTTACTTTTTCAGATGTAGTAGCCTGATTGAAGTTCTCAATATTGGACGTTAGGAATTCTCGCTCGCCTTTATAGAAAGGATAGAATTTTTTCATTTTTGTAATTAATTCTTGGAGTATTTCAATAAGAATATTTTTGTCGTAAAATGCTAAAATTTGGTCTGGATCTTCATCAGATATTTGAAGTAATTGTAATAAAGCTGAATGTTCAGGAAACAAAATTAACTGTTGCCTATTAACAATTTCTGTATCCGAAATTAAGGCCAAAGGACCAACTTTTTTACTGTAGATTATTTGTCCTATGGGAACATTATTTTTAACAATTTGAATAGATTTCTTATGTTTGACGTTTTCTTCTAGCCAATTTTGAAGTGCTTGTTTATCTTTCAAATCGTTAATTAATCGAATTGGAATAGCAACAGGTTTAATTTTATTATTATCAATTTTGACAATTGTGATGGAAGATTTGTTGTCTCCACTAAAGCCGCCGTATATATTTGGATCCATATCTTTCTTTTGAGCAATGAGTTTCTTATACTTGGGATTTTTAGGAGAATAGATTGTTTGATCATAAAATTGACCAGTTTTAATTTCAGTCTTTCTGGTAACGTTACATTGGTGATAATTGAATATTTTTAAAATCTTATCTCGGAATCCGACATTCCAAATAATTTCGCCAGTATTTCTATCATATTGAGTTGTTCCATTTACTAATGGAGAAATAATAAAGCCATTCTTTCTACTATCAGGTAACTTTTTCTTTTTAGAATATAGTTCTTTTACTTGACCGTAGAATTTGTTATATTCGCCATTCATTAGTAACATTTCATTGGTGGGGAATCTACGTAAACGATATGTACCTAAGAAACTAGCCAAATAAGCATCTTGGGCATGATGAAAGTCGTTGACATTACGGTTTTTGACTAATTCAGGGTGTTTAAAATGATATGTACCGTCTTGACCACTTAGAGCCTTTCTGAAGGCGGTCGAGAGATTAGCCCTAGCTTGAATACAGGTAGTTCCTAGATCCTTATACATATTATCTAAAATATTGGCTACACCTTTTACCATTTGAGAAGTCTGAACTAATTGACGATGAATAAAACCTAATTTATCTTTATCTGTAATTACACGTCTGGTTAAATTTTTAAATTTCTTTAGCCCCATCATGTTGTTGTTTAACATATAGGTCCAACGTTCTAAGTTTCTATCTATTACATTGGAATTTAATAATAAATCATCTGCTTTACGTTGATTTTCTTTAGCCAATACTAAAGCTTTGTTTTCCAAAGAATCATCAGGGATATAAGTTCTAGGTAAAATATGGTCAACTTGGTAATCAGATAGTTTGTTTATATTTAGACTTTCTTCTGAGTACAGTGATTTTCCATTTTGTAGAAAATAAAGCATGATCCGTTCACTAGACAAATCATTTTTATGTTTTTTAAGTTCTTCTTGAATTTTTTTGTTTGGAACTAAATATTCGCGCAATTGTGGTTTGAAATCGTTAGCTTTATTGAGAAGTTTACTTTGTAATTTCTTAATTCTTTTTTCTCGTGAAGTAGTAATTTCGGATTTTTTTGTTTCGCGAGTAACTTCAATAAAAATATGTTTAGGCGCATGTCCCATAAACTTAACTATTTCTTGGACTATCTTAATAGATTGCGTGATTCCGCGCTTAAGAGCAGGGGAGACGTGAATATCATTAACTAAATCAGATATATTTTGATCTTCACTTTTATTTAGATTGTGATTTTCTATATAATTCTTAAAGTCATATTTATCATTGGACATGATGCTAATGAAATTATTGTTTGTTGTCCACATTAAATCTAATATAGAGTAATTTGACAATTGTAATGATTGTGGAGTGTTAGTTTCAGTTGTGATGTCCATAAGGATTTTCTTAGATAAACGTCCCCATCCTTTATAACGCATGTTAGATATTTTTTTGATCTGGTCAGGTGTGTAAGAGTACTTAGAAGAATGTAATTTTTCATTTAATATTTGTTTATCTTCGAAAATTGTTAACCATTCAATGAGTTCTTCAATTTGATCATAATTTTTGTTATCTTCCATAAAAGGCGAGCCAAATATTTTTTTCATATCTAAATAGGTAGTTAAGGTGGAATTAAATTCATCTTTTTGTGACAAACCAATCAAAATTGGGTTCTTGTAATATCCTTGAGCAATTAACCATTTCGTTAATTTTTTTACGGTAACTTTTTTATACTTTTTAAATAGTTCGTTGTAAATACGTTGTTTGGTTTCTACAGTTAATCTAGATCCGATAGGATTTGTTTTGAGGTTTTCCGTTATACGGACATTGTTTAATTCATTAAGGACTTCATATCGTTGATATATCAAACTATTTTTAGGTAAGACAGGTTCGCCTACTAAATATGAATCTGTTACAGTCATACGGCGAATAAATTTATTTGAAGATTTTTCTCTATCTACTATTTCATCAAAGTTCCAAGGACGGGCATGACCATTAGACTTACGTTCCATCCAAGCAAAAGAATTTTTTTCGGATGATTGTAAAGGTCCTACATAGTAAGGTATACGAAAGCTTAGTATTGACAGTAGTTTTTCCTTATTTTCTTTTAGAAATGGATAGTATTGGCTTTGATTATCAATGATCTTTTCCATTTCAATTTTATTCAATTGATAAGGAACGACGCCATTTTCACTATTACGTGGTTTTACTAGATATGTTCCTTTGGATATCTTTTCTTCAGCTTCTTTGGCCAAGTTAGTTGGGAGAGCAACTTTCAAAAATTTTTTTAAACTAGTATATACTTCTTTAGTTCCATATTTTGGTTTATTTATATAATCATCATAGGCTTGTCTTGATAGTTCAACAGCCTTTTTATTCTTGGTAGTATGCCACATATCGCGTAGTTTGCATAAATCAATAGCGTGATTTTCGTATTGATTCACTTTAGCCATACTAAAGTAAGATTCGCCATTAAGAATCTCGTTCAAAGTGATAGTGCTATATATTCTGTTAGCTGTATCTAGAACTGTGAACTGATCATCATCTAGTATGGAGTCTAAATCATCTAATTTTGATTCTATATCTTTACCAGAAAAATTGAGCTTTTCTTCATCCTTAGTTAATGATGTTTTAAAGATAGTATTTAGATGTGCTACGTTTCCTAAGATTAGATTAATGACTTCTTTAAGCAATTTTTTAGTTTCTTTATCCAATGTAAAGTCTTTTAAAATATTACTTGATTTTTGAGTAGCGTTGCCACGGCCAATTAGGATGTCGCTGATGTGGCTCCAATCGCAATCGTCTGGAAAAGAAATATCGTATTTTATTAATTGCTGATTAAGTTCAATTAGTTCTTTTGATAAATTGTTATTTAGATTAGAGATGCTAAATTTTTGATGTTCGTAAGTAAAATTACCACGATACTTAAGAATATTATGGAGTGCTAAGTAGACTAAGCGGATATCTGCCTTATCTTTATTTATGATTAATTCTTTTCTTAAATGGAAAATTGTTGGAAATTCTCGATAGTATTCTTTATCCGTGTAAGGACCGTCAATAAATAAATTATATTTATCTCTTTTTCTATCAGGATCTTTTTTAGAAACCCAAGAATTTTGTAGTCGAATTAAAAAAGAAGGGTCAGTTTTGGCTAATTCTTCACTAAAGATTTCATTCAACCAATTGATACGATTTTTGCGTCTTCTATAACGTCGTCTTGTTGAACGATTTAGTCTGGTTTCCTTAGCCGTTTGAGCGCCTTCAAATAGTCTAACTCCCCAGAGATTCTTTTTTTTGATGTTAAGTAAATCATAGTTATCATTGGTAACGGCCCATCCAACGGAGCCTGTTCCGATATCTAAACCAATATTATAAGGTTGTTCTTTTTTAGTCATAATATCCCCCAATTTCATTTAATGATAATGTAACCGAATTCAACACTTACAGAATACAGTATATTTGAGGAATAAAGTAGTCTAAATCCTAGTTTTAAACAATTTTACGTAATCGAATACAATTCCCCTTGAGCCTATGAAAAAATTCCCGTAACATGAACTAAGAATATTTAACAAAAGGGGGACAAGGGGATGGCTCAATCCAAAACAGCAAGTAAGAAATTCATTGCTTTATTGAGTATTTTGCTGTGTTTATTAGTGGTTTCTGGCTGTTCGGAAGATGAATCAACATCAAATTCTTCTGATACGACCAAAACTGAATCGGTTCAAAAAGCCACTAAGGCTGATAAGTCGAAATACAGCATTGCTAAGAAAGAAAATGTTGCCTTGTTAGCGAAGAAGAAAAAACTTCAACAACAGGCTGACACTTTGGCATCACAAAAAGAACAGATTCAAAGTGATGAGAAGAAGGCTCAAGAACAACAAGCTGCAGCTCAAAAGCAACAACAGAAGCAACAAGAGGAGCAAAAAAAGCAACAGGAACAACAAGCTCAAACAGCAAATAGCAATGCATCTCAGCCGTCAACTCAACAAAACCAATCACAATCAAACACGGATATGAATACTTCTGATTCGGGGGAAATCGTCGGCAATGTTAATTCACACATTTATCATGTTCCAGGTCAAAGTGGTTATCGAATGAACTCCAAAAATGCGGTTTACTTTAACACCGAGCAAGACGCCATTAACGCGGGATATCGGAGGGCCTTGAGATGATGAAGAAATTAGTTAAAATACTGATGGTTTTATTGATGATTCCAAGTGTTGCCTATGCCGGTCAACAGACTGAAGTAGAGGGCAAATCAGAGGTCATCAGCAGTCAAACTTATCAAAAACGTACTAAAAAATTAGTTTCCAAGAATAAGAAATTAAAGAAGTCGATCACTAAGCTTCAAAAGCAGATTTCATCTGATCAACAATTTATCGATGAACATTCTAATCAGAAGACCCAACAAGCTGACAATACAGACTTGGCTAATCTTGATTACAATAGCACGCAAGAAATCATCGTTAACAACAATAATCCTAATTTTTCACAGGCTGATTTGAATACTGCTAATGGGGCATGGCAAAAGTATGGTGATTTGGATAATTTAAATCGAGTTACGGCAGCTAATGCTTTATTGAATGTATCTTTGATGCCTTCTGCCAAACGCGAACCGCTCCATTGGAATCCAACCGGGTGGCACAACAAACGTATCAGTGGCGGCTGGTTATACAATCGTAGTCATTTAATTGGTTACCAACTAACTGGTCAAAACAATAATCCTAAGAATTTGATGACAGGGACTCGTTCTTTGAATAGTCCAGAAATGCTAGCTCATGAAATGGATATTGCTTATTATTTGAAACAAAGTAGTTCGCATTACATCAGATATCGTGTTACACCAGTCTTTCGTGGCAATGAATTACTACCAAGAGGAGTTCAAATGGAAGCTCAATCTGTTGGTGATAATTCTGTTCATTTCAATGTTTATATTTTCAATGTCCAAGAGGGCGTTACTTTGAATTACAGCGACGGAACTAGTCAAATTGGATAATAAAAAATCGCAATCAAAATGGTTGCGATTTTTTTATGGAGAAAAACGCCGAGCAGCACGTAAGCTGTCAGATTTTTGCCCCTTTATAATTTCTTCTTCACGCTTAATTTTGAGGTCGATTTGATCCATTCGTTCTACTGAATCCAATAAGTCCTGTTTAGCTTTGCCACGTTGTGTTAGTAGCATTTTATAACGTTTCTTAACGGCTGCAGGACCGCTGGCTTGGCATAGCTTCATGTATTCTTTAATTTCCGTCAAAGACATGCCTAACTCTCTTTGAAATTTAATGCCTTGTAGCCACACAATTGCCTCATCATCGAAGACTCTTTCGCCGGTTAAATCACGTTTTTCAGAGGGAATCATCCCCAAATCCGAGTAATAACGAATGGTAGCAACAGATAATCCTACTGTTTTACTTACTTCAGAAATTTTCATCATCATCAACTCTTTTAAAGATTACCGTAGCATTAAATAAAAATCGCAACATAGACAAAATGGCAAAAAAAAGCAACCTCGCGGTTACTTGTTTTTACTGAATTTAAGTTTGATTTTTTTAACAATCGAACTAATGATAAAGGCGATTGCGGCCAACATAAAGACGAAGGTGACGATGCCATTAATATAACTCAGATTTTCCGGTAGTTTGAAAAAGTTTGTCAAAGTTAAGTAAATACAATAAATGGCAATAAGAGTTAGAGCAATCGTATCAACAGTCCAAATTTTTTCTTCATCACGGTGTGAGACTTTAGAAATCATATAAATAATATAAACAACTATTAAAAGGACTAAAACAATTGATGTAATAGCGTTTCTGGCTAGTTCAAAATTAGCTGGTACCATTATTTTTCCCCCAATATAAATAAATGTATAAAATTGCAAAATAAACGAAAAACTGGATAATCTCAGACTTTCGCCTAAGAAAACCCAGTTTATTCGAATCAATTAGTTCTAATAACTAAATATTAGTCTTTTGAAACTTTGTCTTTCCATGAAGTTGCAGTTTCAGCAAGAACCTTGTTTAGTTCTTCGATGTTCTTCTTACCTTGATCGTTCATCCACTTCTTACCAGCTTCTTCACCGTCTTTAGCGAATGGTTCGATAGCGCCTTTCCATGTAGCACGGCCACATAGAACACCATTGAACTTAGCATCAGCATCTTTAGCTAGGTGTAGTTCATCTCTGAAGGCTTGTGCAGAAACACCAGCACTCAAGAAGATGTATGGCAATTTAGTAGCATCACTTTGTTCCTTGAAGTACTTGATAGCTTCATCCTTTGTGTAAACAACAGGGTTGTCGCCGTTAAATCCTTCAACGTAGTCAAGGTTAATAGGAACTTCAACCTTCAAAACGTCAATGTGATACTTAGGCTTTGAGAATTCTTTCATAGCTTCGATAACCTTGTGAGGCTTTACCTTAGCATATTCGGCACTCTTAACATCACCGATTGAGTCGTCATATGTAACTAATTCAACGAACAAAGGAATATCTTCGGCAACACATTCGTCACCAACTCTTTCTACAAAGGCTTCCTTTTGATCGAGGATTGATTTATCTTCGTCTGGGTCGATGTATAGCAAGAACTTGATTGAGTCAGCTCCAGCTTCCTTCAAACGACGTACTGACCATACAGAAATCAAATCTGGTAATCTACCAGGTTCTGTTGCGTCATAACCTGTCTTTTCGTATGAAACTAATAGACCTGAGCCATCAGCTCTAACTTTTGAAGCTGGAAGACCATATTCTGGGTCCAATAGGATAGCAGAAGCATAAGGTGTTAATTCACTTGAAATAGCTTTCTTGAATTCAACGATATCTTCTTCGTTAGCGGGCTTATTTGCGGCTGCGGCTAACATTTTCTTTAATGAACCACGTTGGTCAATAGCAAGAGCTGCAATAACTCCGTTCTTGTCAGACATTTTTTCTAGTGCTGCGTACTTACTTGGTGTTGTCATATACATTCATTCCTCCGAATAATAAATTAAACATTAGTACTTAACTATGTCTACCTTTTCAAAATAATCTTTATATTGGCTAATGTCAATATTTCCAGTCTTTTCCTGTAAAGTATTTAGGATTCCGACTGTCATAGCTCTTTTCATGATATCTTCTGGTGTTTCATTCTTGATTAAACCTGCGGCCAAACCGGCTACAGTAGAGTCACCGGAACCAACAGGGTTAACGGCGTGTATTTTTGGAATATTTACTTTGAAGAAGTTATTTTGGTATTTAACGAATGCGCCCTGTGATCCGAGTGATACTACAACCCAAGGAATTCCTTGGAAAATTTCTTCGGTTGCTAGTTTGTCCTTCAAGTCGTTCAAATCAGTGACTTCTTTGCCAATTAATTGAGCAATTTCATCTTGATTAGGTTTGATCATGAATGGTTTATCGTCGCTTTCTAGAGCTAAACGCAATGCTTCATTTGAACTGTCCAAAATGACAGGAACATCGTGTTTGGCAGCAACTTGCACCATTTTAGAATAAAGACTTGTTGAAAGTCCTTGTGGTAAGCTACCAGAAATTGTTACCAATCCAAAACTACCAACTTGATCGTTGAAATGTTCTAGAAAAGCATTTTCATCGTCTTTTGAAAGGATAGGACCGGCTTCAAGAATTTCTGTTTGATCGCCATTGTCGTGTAAGATAGCGATACAATTACGAGATTCTTGACTAATTTTCATAAAAGCATGATCGATGTCATTCTCATCCAATTGATTAGTAATGAACTGACCAATCGTCCCACCGATGATACCTGATGCTGTTACGGAAACGCCTAATTGTCTCAAAACCCTAGTAACGTTCAATCCTTTGCCACCAGCTGTCTTGGAAACATCTTTTACACGATTAACGGTATCAATATTAAGATGTTCTAGTGGGTAAGAGATATCAACTGAAGGGTTCATAGTGATTGTTAAAACCGAATTACTCATTGTGCGGACTCCTTTGTTTACTTTTAATTAGTCTGGTTTCGGCCATTAAAAATGGGTTCTACGAAACAAACCTCTCAAGTTAGCCCTGCGTTAAGCACTGTACCATTTCAGTTCAGTGCATGACGCAAGGCTAACTTTTATTTCATATAGCCCGGTTGATGAGTTACACAATGGTAGCTCATGTTTTATTTAAATCTAAAACGAGTTACAAGCAACAGATTTCTGCGCTTTGCTACGCTATAAAAATCGTCTGCAAGTACAAGTTCCGCAGCCAATTCTTATAGCTAGGCAAATGCTCAAAATCTAAGCGTTGCTTTCCACTCTCTAATCTTAGTCGTGGTAGAATCCTTCGTCCCATAGCTTCATTTCGTGATCATAGAAGTGAGGGTTGTCGTGTTGTTCTGGATTGTCTTTTGATTCAACAGCATCGATTTTCTTAACTAGGTCGTCATCTTCACCTAAGTAGTCAGCAGCAAGGAATGTCTTAACGATTTCTTCAGCCAAGTGTTCACCAACAACGGCACCACCGAAACTGATAACATTAGCATTCAAGTGTTCCTTAGCATATTTAGCAGCTGTTGTATCAGCAACTAAAGCAGCACGGATTCCTTGGTTCTTGTCAGCAGCAGTTGAGATACCAACACCTGTACCACAAAGTACAACACCATAATCAGCTTTGCCATCACGAACAAGGTTAGCAACACGTAGTCCGTAAATAGGGTAGTGAGTTCTTGTGTGGTCGTATGTACCAACATCAATAACCTTGTGGCCCATAGCCTTTAACATTTCTGAAATTTTAATTTTAGTATCTGTAACAATATGGTCGTTTCCTAATGCAATAATCATAAATTAATTCCCTCCTATTAATATAATTTTTCTAGCATGTCCAAACGGATTTGGTGACGTCCACCAGCGTAGTTGACACCTAAGTATTCATCAACGATTGATTCAGCACGTTTCTTACCAACGATTCCAGCACCGATAGCAATAGCTTTAGCACCATTGTGTTCTGTTGTCATGTGAGCTGTATTTTCTTCAGTAACGTTAGCTGTAACCATGCCATGAATCTTGTTACTTGCCATAGCTGAACCTGTACCATATTCATCAAACATAATTCCACGATCTGTCTTGCCATCTAGTACGGCGTGTGAAAGTTCAACTGATGAATCAACGAAATCTGCAGCTGGTTCATTTTCTGTTAGGTCAACGATTTCGTAACCTTTGCCTTCATTTTCAAGATAGTTCTTGATGTAGTTCTTTAATTCAAATCCTGCTTTATCTGAAGCTAGTGCGATTTTCATAAAATAATCCCTCCGTTATTAGTTGGTTATAAGTCTTACATACTGTTGATAATAATCGATAGTTTCTTTGGAAGTGCTCTTGTTAGTAATCAGATAATCAATATCATCCAAACTATAGAAGGTATAAAAATCATTCCTATTAAGTTTGTATTTATCTGCGACGATATATTTTTTCTGAGAATTGTTTAAAGCAACGCTTTGAATCCGACCTTCTTCAGTGTTGGCAGTCATAATTTGTGAATTTTGAATACCATTGACACCTACGAATGCCTTATCGAATTTCAATCCACCCACTGCATTACTTGCTAAAGCTCCAATCAATGTTCCTGAGCGACTTCGATAAATACCGCCGGCCAAAATCAGTTCACAGTTAAGATCTGAATTTTTAAAGCTTTCAAAGACAGGAATACTAATCGTCACGACCCTCAAAGAATTAATATTTTTAATATTTTGAGCAATCAATTCAAGTGTTGTTCCTGGACCGATAAAGATAGTATCGAAATTATCGATTCTGTTAGCTGCTAATTTAGCTATTTCTTGTTTTTCCTTAATATGAACTTCTCGTTTCTCAATGTGGGAAGCTTCTTCTAATGGAGAAACACTGATTTTTTGTGCTCCTCCGTGGATCCTGATCAACTTGCCAGATTCTGACAACTCTTCAAGATCTCTACGAATGGTCATATCAGAACAATCTAATAATGTAGTTAAATCATTGACAGTAACAATATCGTTCTTGTCTAATTCCGATAGTATCTTTAGAAAGCGTTCTTTCTTTAACAAAAGATCACCTCTTTTTGTTTACTATTGTTCGTTACAAACATAATTTAGCATCTAGTTGTTCACTTGTCAATTCCTTTTCAAAGATAAATATTTAAAATTTTGAAAGCATTTACCTTGCTAATTAAACAGGAATTATGAGCAATTCATTGGTATATATAGGAAATCTTAATAAAAGGTTTATATTTTAATATTAAGTATTGACATATTTTATGAGAGCGTTTACCATTGTTCTTGTAAACAAAAACAAACAAAACGGGTAGGTGATGGTGTTAATGGGCGAATTAGCTACTGATCAACTATTTAGCGAAAGCGAAGTTTATATTTCAAAGGCTTCAACACAAGAGGATGTGTTTCGTGAAATAGCTGATTCTTTATTAAAGAAGGATCTAGTAACTAAGGACTTCATTAATAATTTATTGGAACGCGAACAAAACTATCCTACTGGAATTGATATGTCAGTCGTATCTCCAAAGATACCAAACATCGCAATCCCACATACGGAAAGTGAGTTTGTTAAAGCAAGAATGATTGTTCCAATTAAATTGGAAAAAGAGATTTCCTTCCATAATATGATTGATCCATCGAAGGAATTCCCAGTGAAGTTTTTATTCATGATCCTAAATAATGATCCAGAAGGCCAATCAAACATTTTGGCACAGATCATGGACTTTATGGCTCGTACTTCTGAAAACGAGCTTGTACCATTCTTTAAGAGTGACGATCCAAAGGAAATTTATTCTTTCTTAGATCGTAAATTTACTAAGTATGCAAAGAGCAACGAATAGAAAAGGAGATAGTTATTATGTTTAAAATTTTAGCTGCTTGTGGTGCCGGAGTTAACTCAAGTCACCAAATCAAAGATGCATTGGAAACAGAAATGAGCAACCGTGGATACGATGTTCAATGTGATGCCGTTATGGTTAAGGACATTACAGAAGATATGTTGAAGGATTATGATTTGTTCACACCAATCGCTGCTACAGATCTTGGATTTACACCAAGTTGCCCAGTTATTGATGCTGGTCCTATCCTATATAGAATGCCTGCTATGGCAAAACCTGTATATGACCAAGTAGAACAAGCCATTAAGGACAGCGGTAAAGCATAGTTTTTAAGACTTATCTAGGGGGAAAGAAATATGTCAGGAATAATTGATTTCGCCAACATGATTTTCAAACCGTTAATTGACCTTGGTGCCGCACCAATGATGTTAATCGTTTTGACAATTATCGCGTTGGTATTCAGAGTTAAGTTCTCTAAAGCCTTGGAAGGTGGTATTAAATTAGCCATCGCCCTTACGGCTATTAGTTCAGTTATCAGTTTGCTAACTACAGCATTCCAAGATGCCTTGAACGCCTTTGTTAAATCAACAGGTATTCAACTATCAGTAACTGACTTAGGTTGGGCTCCACTTGCTACTATCACTTGGGGTTCACCTTACACATTGTTCTTCTTACTTATTTTAGTTATCGTTAATATCGTTATGATTCTTATGAACAAGACAAACACACTTGATGTTGATATTTTCGATGTTTGGCACTTAGCTTTCGTTGGATTGCTAGCTATGTTCTTTGGTGCAAACCTATTGATTACTACAATCCTAGTTATTTTCATTGGTGTTTTGAAGATTATCAATTCAGATTTGATGAAACCTACTTTTAATGATCTATTAAATGCTCCAGCTTCAAACCCAATGACTACAACACACATGAACTACATGATGAACCCAATTATCATGGTCTTTGATAAGATTTTTGATAAAATCTTCCCATGGCTTGATAAATATGACTTTGATGCTGCTGCATTGAACAAGAAAATTGGATTCTGGGGAAGTAAATTCGCCATTGGTATTTATTTAGGTATCTTTATCGGTTTACTTTCACACCAAGGTGTTAAGGAAATCTTTACACTATCATTTACAGCCGCATTCTGCTTGGAGTTATTCTCACAAATCGGTTCTTGGTTTATTGCCGCTGTTGAACCATTATCACAAGGTATTACAGACTTTGCTAACAAGAGACTTCAAGGTCGTACAATGAATGTTGGTCTTGACTGGCCATTCATCGCCGGACGTGCTGAAATCTGGGCTGCCGCTAACGTTTTGGCTCCTATCATGCTTCTTGAAGCTTTAGTACTACCTGGTAACAAGATCTTGCCTTTAGGTGGTATCATCGCCATGGGTGTTACACCAGCCTTGCTAGTTGTTACACGTGGTAAGATTATTCGTATGATCGTTATCGGTGCTATCGAACTTCCATTGTTCCTATGGGCCGGTACATTGTCAGCTCCTATGGTTACTGAAACTGCTAAGAAGATCGGTGCATTCCCTAAGGGTGTTGCATCCGGTACAATGATTTCCCACTCAACTATGGAAGGTCCTATCGAAAAATTCTTGGCTTACTTAGTAGGTAACGCTTCAACTGGTCAAATCAAGTTCATTCTTTACGCTGCATTAGCACTTGTTGCATACCTATTGATCTTCATCTGGTACGCAAAGCAAATGAAGAAGAGAAACAAGATTTATGCTGACGAAGCTGCTGCAAAAGCAAAATAATTATTCAGAAATAATAAAAAGTTCTCAGAAATTATTCTGGGAACTTTTTTTGCGTTCTAATAGACTAATTGTCAATTTAGCTAGTTAATCAATGTCTCAAAAAATTAATCAAACTATACTCAAGTTGGAAAGATATCAGCAAAAGTAGTAAATAAAATTTCTAGCTTGAGGTTAGTGCAATGAAATTTAAGTCAGTAGAAAATATGATTTTTGCAGGGATGCTTCTAATCCTTATATATCAATATGCTTTACTTTATTTGAGTGTCATCAACGGTTCATGGCTCAATTTTTTGATCGTCTCATTAGTATTTATTTTTGGATTATTGTTAGGGCGGACGACTTATATTATTTTGGGAAGCGTTTTGTCTTTCGTCAGTATGAGTGCTGGCGTTTTAATGCTGATGATTCCTTATACTAGAGCAATGTATTTCTGGGCAGCTATTTCGTTATTAACAATTACGCCTTTAATGACTTATTTGATGTACTTATTGGATCACCAATTACTAAAGAGAAAAGCTTTAATACAAGAAATGGAACAAATACAAAAAGAAAAACCGGATTTGGATGTTATTACTGGTGCTTTGAACCAAAGAGCTTTGGATAGGGATGTTGCTCAAGAATTGAAATTGGTTTATTACCACGGAAAAGATTATCGGTTTACATTGACGATGGTGAAAATCGACTTCTTAGAAAATATTATTAACTTTTTGGGCAACCAAAGATTCAATCGTTTGTTAAAAGCTACAGCTGAACACTTGAGTAGTATGTTATTTACTGTCGATGACCTGTATTACATTGGAACCGGACGTTTTGTTATTTTGTCGCCGATGCTAGGATCTGACAATGCCCCCGTTATGAAGAAAAAAATTAAAGATCACATTGATGATATTGCACAAGAGTTTGGCTTGGCACGTGATGCACTAGTCTTGCGGATGGGACAAGTAAGTTATTCTACGCAAGATAACGTTCAAAATCGTAGTGTTGAAGATACATTGGCACAATTGGAACGGAGTGCAGAAACCGATATTGTTAAAGAATACATGTAAGGGGAAATTGATCAATGTTAGATAAATTCGGTTGGTTATTTTCATTTAGCTTGGGTATTACGATAATTTTTGGCATCATTGTAATCATTTTATCAATTTGTTGGTGGAAAATTTTTAAATTAACGATTCGCCATTTTAACCTGGAGGATAAAAATCATGATTAAAATATTTTATGTGATTGCCATCATAACGATTTGGCTATCCTTGATCATGATGGTCGTGACGCTCTTTGGTGGTATAACTTTTATTTTCAAACACATGCAACACACGGATATTGATAATTTGCCAGCACTAAAACGTTACCCTAAAGTTACTTTAGTTGTGCCAGCACATAATGAAGAACTCGTGATACAAGATACAGTCAAAGCCGTTTTGAATTTAAATTATCCCAAAGATCGTTATGAATTGTTAGTTTATGCGGATAATTGTAAAGATAAAACAGCGCAAAAGGTTCGTGAATTAATGGCTTTAAAACAATATCAAGACTGTAATTTTCGAGTTATTGAACGTACTGGAACTGGTGGCAAAGCCGGCGTTTTAAATGATGCTTTAAAAGTTGCTACGGGTGAATATTTAGCAGTATATGATGCTGATGCAGCTCCAGAAGCAAACGCTTTGTATTTTTTGGTTGAAAAAATTTTGGAAAATCCTACTCGTTATGCAGCGGCTTTTGGACGGAATAAGACTCGTAATTATCAACAAAATTTTTTGACTCGTTGTATTAATTTGGAAATCGTTAATACACAACGCATTCAACATACTGGTTTATGGCAATTATTCAAAATCGGGCGCATACCGGGTACAAATTTCATTATTAATAAAAAAGTGGTTCAAGATCTTGGTGGTTGGAATGATGGTGCTTTGACAGAAGACACCGCAATTTCGTTTAGTTTGATGCGCGAAGGGAAATTGATTGCTCTAGCTCATCGGGCAGAAGCATTTCAACAAGAACCAGAGACTTTGTTTGCCTACTATAATCAACGTAAACGTTGGGCTCGAGGCAATTATGAGGTAATTATGGATAACGCGGGACATCTTTTTGACCATACACCATGGCGTATTAAATTAGAGGTGTTCTATTATATTTGTACGTTCTTTTGGTTTAATTTAGCGATAATTATCTCTAATTTTATCTTTTTATCTAATTTTATTATTGCCGGTATCCAGCATTTTTTCCCACAGGTTCATCAACTGGTTGCTATAGGAACGCCGATGTCGATTTTGTTCATGGTTAACTGGTTATTGATGTTCTTCTTGTACTTATTGCAAATGAATATTGCTTTAGCCAGCGATTATGGTCAAGAAACAGTTAAAAATTTCATGTATACGCTGATATCTTATTTCACGTATGCACAACTATTTATCGTAGTTTCACTCGTGGCTGTTTGGGATATCATTCGCGATAAAGTTACGGGGAAAAATAATACTAAATGGTATAAAACTCAGCGTTTCTAAGGAGTGATTTTTGTGTTCAGACGGCATAAATATCAATGGTTGATCGGTGGGTTAATAATTCTAGTTACTTTTGCCATTGGTGTTGCAATTTATAATACTCAATCTCAAGAACGACAAATTGGAATTAGTTCTCAAAAGATTCAATCACAATATCGAATTTGGAAGAAATATTATTTAAGGGGAAATGAAACTCAAAAATTCGTCAAAACAAATAATGATAGTAAAAATCGTACCCTTTCTGAAGCTCAAGGATATGGAATGGTAATTACAGTAATGGCTGCACAACAAGGATTCGGTAGTCAAAAAACTTTTGATCAATTAACTAGTTACTATTTAAATCATCGAATCAGCTCTCGAAATTCTTTGATGGCTTGGCGACAAAATCAACAGGGCGAAAAGATGACAAGTACTAAAGCTGAAAAAACGAGTGCTACTGATGGTGATTTGGACATAGCTTATGCCTTGATGTTGGCTGATAAAAAATGGGGTAGTAATGAAAAATTTGATTATCATACATTAGCCTTGCAGTTACTGGGCGATATTTATAAGTATGAGATTAATCCTAAAACAGCTTTACCTAAAGTTGGAAATTGGGCTCAAGGAAAAAATGGCAATGTTGTGAGAACTTCCGATTTAATCTCAGTTTATTTTCGTGAATTTGCTAGCTATACTAAAGATGGTAGATGGACGAAGACTATGCAAAACAGTCAGAGGACTTTGCAAGAATTAAGTAATCAACATCGGACTGGTTTGATGGCTGACTTTGTAGTAGTCAGTGGCAATAATTTAAATATTAATACCGTTAAACCTAATCAAATTGCTTCTAAATATGATGCTGAATATGGTTTCAATGCTTGTCGAATTCCATGGCGAGTAGCATATGATTATCAATTGAATCATAGTCGAATCAGTAAAGGCGTAATAACTAAAATTGACAATTTCTTTGCGAGAAAAAAGAACATCACCGCTATCTATACTTTGGATGGAAAACCAATAGAAAAATATGAAAATGAAGCTTTCTGTGCACCGGTGGCTTATTCTGCAGAAGTATTAGGTAATCAAATTTTGAAAAGTCGGTATAAAAAAGTTCTGACTGCACCAATTCGTAGTAAAGATTACTATCCAGCCACGATTCAAATGTTGACATTGCTGGCTAGTGGCGAATTGAAATAGTCTTGATAGAATCAAATTTAATCGTAGTTCTATCAGGGCTATTTTTTATTCGTTTTTATAAATACGAAGACAGTTTAGTCATACTTAAAAAACATATTTTGTTATAGTAAACTTTAATGAAAAAAATAACATCAGATAATCGTTATCTAGGAAAGCTATTGTATAATAAATTTGAGGAGATGAGCTTATGCATCGAACACCGTACACTTATCAAGATACTGATGCCTTCAAGAGTACTGAACAATTGATCATCAGAGGTCGCTTTTTTGCGACGACTGTATCGGATAAGTTCAATCAATTTGAACCAAAGAAACGCAATATTCATAAGATTTTAAACATCAAAAACAAACTATTAGTGCCGGAACTTTTAGCGGTCAAACGGGAAAGAATGTCTAAGTCATTGTTTGCCTTCTTTCGGGGAACGGTTGACGTCATGCATTATGATTTGTCGAGAAATGAAAACAGCGGTATCAAAGTTCTAGTTGGTGGTGACGCTCATCTAGGTAATTTCGGTTTTTATGGATCATCTGAGGGACAGTTACTGTTCGATATGAATGATTTTGATGAAGCGCATTTGGGCCATTGGGAATATGACTTAAAACGCTTGTTAGTCAGTGCTTTGATAGTTGCTAGATCACATGGCTTTCCAGAAACTGACGTTCAAGAATTCCTCTTGACAGTGGTGGATACTTATTTCGATACTTTGCGTCATATGACAAAGATTTCTGAAATGAAGCGATTCATTTTACCTAATACTTTGCAAAATATCACTGAAATATTTGGTAAATTGAAAGATAATGAGGAATATTTCCAAGAATCTTTCAATAAAATGATTGCTAAAAGTATCAAAAAGGCTCAAAAAAGCAATTCAAAATTGGTCATCGAAAAGTATACTGAAGTTGATGCGACTGGGGCCAGACGTTTTGTGGAAAACAAACCAGTTACGCAACATATCAGTGAAAAGGATTATAAGAGCGTAGTTGATGGCTATAAGAATTATAAAAAAGGTCAAAGAAGCGACGTTCGACTATTCTTGGAAGATTTTGACATTGTTGATATCGTGCGCCATAGCGTAGGTGTTGGTAGCGTCGGAACGTTATGTTACTTAATTTTGTTACAAGATTTAGATAGTAATTATTTGGTGTTGCAGGCTAAACAAGCATTGCCAATTTACAATGACGATAAATTGTATTCTGATGATGAAGTCAGTCAGGGGCAAAATATCGTTAATAGTCAATTGATTCTCCAAAGTGCATCTGATCCATTTTTGGGTGCCTTTGATACGAAGAAATACAGCTTTTATATGCGCCAGTTCAAGGATATGAAATCATCGATCAATTTGGATAAGTTAGACTTTGAATCGTTTGAGGATTACGTGAAGGTTTGCGTCATTTTATTGGCCAGAGCGCATTCGCATTCGCCAAATTATCCATTGATTATTGGATTTGGAGCTGAATATGCCGATATTGCTAACTCGTTGATGACTTTTACCAATAGCTATATCAAGCAAGTCGAATACGACTATGAATCATTTAAAAAAGAGCAGAGGGATGAAAGTTAAATTTAGGAATGAAGGGTTATTAAGTATATGAAGGATAAATATTATAATAGGGATTTAAGTTGGATTTTATTTGATAGAAGAGTTATTGATCAAGCCTACGACCCCAACGTTCCATTTTTGGAAAAACTAAAATTTTTGACTATTGCATCGAATAATTTGGATGAATTTTTCCGCGTGCGAGTTCATAATATTCATAATTTAGTCGACGAAAATAAATGTGATAAACGAACAGGATTGTCTGGGAAAGGCGTATTGGATCGGGAATATGAACTAAACAAAAGGAATATTTCAGAACAATATAAAGTTTATGATGCTTTGATGAAAGAAGCGTCCGACAAAGGTATTTTTCAGCTGGTAAAGTATAAGGACTTGTCCGATTCAGAGAAGAAAACAGTCAAGAAATTTTATACAAAGAAAATTTTGCCACGTTTGGATATGCAACGCTTTTCCAAAGAATATAAATTTAGAAAAAATCTTTATTTCTTAATGGAAACACCTAAGTATACTTATACTTGTCCTATTCCTGAGGATTTAGGACGTTTGTTGGAAACAGGAGTTGCTGGTCGTTATATTTTAATCGAAGATGTAATGCGGGCAATGTTTAAGGACTTAATTAGAAAGTACAAAATTTCTAAAATTATGGTCTTTCGAGCAACTTACGATCAAAACAAACCGTATGATTTCTTGGATAAAGACATGAGTGATGAAGAGTATCTTGAAAAAATGATTCATTACGTCGACACTAGAGATTTACGAGAAATTATGAGAATTGAATTTTCAGATGAAGATGAAGAAAAGGGTCGTAAATACTTCTCTAAATTGATGAAATTGAATAAGAAGAGTGTTTATAAAATACCTGGACCGGTTGATTTGAAATTTTTGAATATCTTTTACAAGAAATTCCGTGATCAACCAGAATTGGTCAATAAACCTTTTAATGGATTGAATTGGAATAATTCCAATAATATCCTAGAATATTTAAGTCATTCATCATTATTAGTGCAATATCCATATGATTCATTCAATGTCTTCATTGAATATTTGAATGCGGCAGTTCAAGATCCTAAGACTACGAAAATTTGTATTACTATTTATCGGACTGAGAAAGATTCGGAATTGTTGCGCTTATTGAAAGAGGCTGCAGCCAAAGGAATCGATGTTACAGCAGTTGTAGAATTGCGTGCCCGATTTGATGAAGTTCACAATATCGAAGTCGCCAAAACACTTAAAGAAGCCGGTGTAAAAGTAATTTTTGGTGATAAAGTAAACAAAGTACATTCAAAAATTTGTATGGTTTTGCATGCTGATGACACAGGTTATGTTCAAATCGGAACTGGTAATTATAATGCCATCACAGCTAAAGGCTTTACAGATATTAGCTATTTTACAAGTAACCAAATTTACGTTAATGACGCTATTAAATTCTTTGATTATTTAACTACTGGTAAAAAATCTCATTATGATTTATTGACTGCTTCACCTAATGGTATTAATGATATGGTAATTGCTAATATTAAAAAAGCAGCTAAGGCTTACTTGCGTGATGGTCAAGGTGAAGTCTTCATGAAGGTAAATGGATTGACTGATATAGATATTATTGATGCCATTTATGATGCTGCCAAAATTGGCTTACCATTTAGATTGATTGTTAGAGGACCTTGTTCTTTGAAACTGGGACTCTGCGGTCCTAAAGAGAATATTCGAGTAAAAAGTATCGTTGGACAATTGCTTGAACATAGTCGAATTTTTAAGTTCCAATTTGGCAATGAGCATACTGAAGTATGGATTTCATCGGCTGATATGATGACAAGAAACCTAGAACGTCGTGTTGAATTAGCCGTTCCAATTATTGAAGAGAAGCCTAAGCAACAATTGATCAAAATTGTTAAGCTCTTTTCTAAAGATACTGAAAATTCCTATGTTTTGGATGATGATGGCGATTATGCTAAACATTCCCAAAAACATGGTATTTCCGCCCAACAAACTTGGTTGAGTCGACTCAAGTGGAGAAAATATATTAAAACTAATTAGACAAAACAAAAAGCCCTCCGAATGGAGAGCTTTTTTGTTAGTCATTGAAGTTACCTGATTCAACATCTTTAATGAATTGTTCCAAGTGATCAAAGTAAACAGGAGCGTTATCGATCATGTGATGGTGACCACCATTTGGAGTTGTAACTAGACGAGCATGTGGAATTTCCTTTTGCATAATCTTAGCAGTAGCAATAGGCATTGTTTCATGTTCACCAAAAGTTAATAATGTAGGAACAGTGATTTCCTTAAGGTGCTTTCTGAAGTGCCAATCCTTTAACTTACCAGTAATAACGAATTCGTTGTCACCTTGGAATGTGTTGTAAACAGGAACGGACATTGTGTCAATCAAATGTCTGATAGCTGTTGGTTGTTTGCGGTCAACATATTCAGCGTTTAGGATGTCAACGTAGCTTTGGTATGTTGAATCTGAAAGTTCATTTTTAGCTTCAATTTCTTGCATGTACTTAACTTTGTCGGGACCTAAAGTATCAAGACGGCATTGGTTAACGTTCTTAACATATTCGTCAATTTCGTCGACCATACTTGAGATGATAGCACCCTTTAGATGTTGACCATATTTAGCAGCGTACATTTGAACCAAAGCGCCACCCCATGATTGTCCGATAAGGTAGAAGTTATCTAATCCTAATTTTTGTCTAACTTCTTCAACTTCTTCTAGGAAGTAGTCGTAAGTTAGATATTTTTTAGCAATTTCTGGGTCAGAATAGTCGGGTTGGTCTGAGTACCATGAGCCGAGTTGATCGTACATTGTAACTTGTACGCCAAGGTCAGCCAATTTTTCACCGAAATTTTCCCAGTATTCGTGGTTACCACCAGGTCCACCGTGGAGACAAAGTAGTTTGATGTCACCGTGTCCTTGTGTGTTAGTCCACAAATGATATCCGTTGTCGAGAGTTAGGATTGTTGTCCCTTGTTTCATAAAAAAGTCACCTTCCTGCATGTAATAAGTATAAGTATATATCTATCCATTAGTTTATTTCAAATAAAGCTATAATGCTACTTTAATACTTCTAATGAAAATAAATTCGATAATTTGAGAAACTTGTCTTATTATTTCCAGAGAAAGATATTAATATGATAAAATTGGTATATGTTAAAAGGGGCGATAAGATGAAGAAGTTTTTAATTAGTCTATTGTCTGTGGGGATGCTTTTGGGAATATTTGGCGTGGTAGGTCTGAACGATACGGGCTCACCCAACGTATTAGAGGAAACAGTTCAAGCAGATACAAACGATAGCAATAATAAAACAATTAACTATGAAGTTTATAAAGAAAATTCCAATACTTTATCACCGATGAATACTTTGTTCACTAAGAGTGCGACAATTGTTCCTAACAATGATGGAACATATAAAGTTTTTATTACGGCTCGTGTCAGTAATATTAGTAGTTTGACAGTTTCAACTATTAATAATCAGACACCTAAAGTTACGACAAAGGATAATAATCATTTTCAAATCAGTTTCACAATTGATAGTTTGAATGATTTGGACAAGGATATTCCAGCAACGGTGCAAACTAAATTGTTGGTATTAAACGTTGATAAGCAAAATGTTACATTCAGATTCGACATGAGTTCATTAGATGATCCAAATTCACAAACTCTGGCAGATAGTCTTAATAAAATTACTCGAGCAGAAAATAATGTTACTAATACAGCTAATGATGCTAAAACATTGTTGAATGATCTTAGAGCAAGTAATGATTCTGACAATAATATCATTGCTACTCCAAGTGAGGATGAAGATGATACTACTCAAAATAGTAATGATACTGATACCAACGATTCAGCCGATGTGCAAGCACCTAAGACTATTTTGAAAGAATTGACGTATCAAATTTCTAAGAACAATGGTGATGGTTCTTTGATTTCACCTTACTTCACTAATACAGCTAAAGTCATGCAAAACCCTGACGGAACTTATTATGTTGAAGCAACAATCAAATATCCTAGGAAATTTGGTAATACTGCTTTTGAAATCAATGCCATCAATGGACAAAAACCATTTAATTTAACTTTCAAGAGTGAAGGCGATAGCAACTATATTACTTTTGACTTCCCGATTAAGAAGCTAACTGATTTGAGTAATTTGATTCCGGGAGATATTTCTTTAAATATTCCTGATTTTGGTTTGGATAAAGATTTAAAATTCGACTTGAACTTTGGGAGTTTAAATCCTTCTGATTTGTCTAGTTTGCTAGACAGTTCTAGTTCTAATTCAGATGATACTTCCGGGTTGATTTCTGATTTAGGTAATTTGAGTAATATTGGCGATGTACAAACAGTCAAAGATGAAGATAATAAATCAAAAACTGCTACTTTGCCACAAACTGGTAGTGAATCAACTGATATAGTTTTGATCATAGCCGGTCTAGTCGTTTTATTGTGGCTAGTTTTGTTAAAGGGAATAACTTCAAAACGTTAAAATGATTTGTAAAAATGAGTGGATTCATGAAAATGAATCTACTTTTTTTATTATTAAAAATAATCCAAAAACTGTTTTTCTAGATTAGAATATGTTAATAATAGTTTAACAAGACGAAATTTACCATTTGGAGGGAACCGGCATGGAGACAATCACAGCAACAGAAATTGTTACTCTTTGTGGTCAAGTGGGTACGATTCTACTAGAAAATGGGGCGGAAACGGCTCGAGTTGAAAATACAGTCGAATATGTTGGAAGAGCTGCCAATTTACCGGTTGTTTGTCACGCGACAATGACTGGTATTTTTGTTAGTTCAGAAAAAGACGCTGCCACGAGAATTTTTAAGGTGCGAGTGGGGGACTTCAACTTGCAAAAAGTAGATGACATCAATACTTTATCGAGACAATTTTATCAGCATGAGATTAGTTTTAAAAAGCTCAAAGAAGAAGTGCAATCAGTCGATCATGAATCAAGAGATTTCTCTTGGTTGGTCAAATGTATCGGAGCAGGATTAGTTTCCATGCCACCGATGCTTTTGTTTAAAGCTACTTGGGGTGATTTGTTCATTGCCTTTTTCGTGGGTATCATCGGTTATTTGATTTCTCAATTTGTAGCACATCACAATAAAACACCTTATATACCAGTAGCTTTAGGAAGTTTGGCAATTAGTTTTATCGCTAATGTTTTAGGCGATGTTGGGATTGCTCATGATGCCAATTACATTATTATTAGTGCTTTGATGCCATTAGTTCCTGGAGTACCGATGACTAACTCTTTGCGAGAAATTATCGAACGAAATACGATTTCCGGATTAGTTCGAGCAACAGATGCAATCATGTCAGGTATTTCTATCGGTAGTGGCGTAATCGTAGGACAAATTTTGATGCGCACGATTTGGGGAGGTTAATTATGGCAATGCAGTTGATTTATGGATTTATTTTCGGCTTTTTGTCTAGTGTTGGTTTCGGCATTATTACCAATAATCCACGGCGGACTTTAGTTCCTGCAGGGATTGTCGGAGCTTTGGCGTGGATAGTTTATATTCTCGTTGAATCAGTCAATCATGGTCTAATTATGCCCAACCTCTTAGGGGCAGTCGTGATTGGTTTGTTAGGAAATCTGTGTGCAATTTTAGTGCGAGCACCGGTCAATATTTTTTATGTGCCTTGTTTAGTTTCACTAGTTCCAGGGGCTATTTTGTACGATAGTATGAAGAATTTTACTCTGGGAAAAGATGCTTTAGCAGCATATGGATTTGTAAAAGCTTTGACAGTGGGGATGTCTTTGGCAATTGGTTTTATCATTGCGGAAACGATTGCTAATAAAATTTATCCTCGTTTGAAACGTTATTTGTTAGAAAGAGCAAGTAAATAATTTCGGCTATTTATAAAAAAAATCCTACGTTGTACTCTATTCATATATAGAAAAAAGTATATTGAGGGAATATATGAGAGAGACGTTATTTAAATTTAATCATCGGGCTATAAAGATAATTTTTTATATCTTCTTTACGGCCACGTTTATTTTCGCTTTGACATCGTCCAATTTGATTCTAGGAGATAATCCAATCACCAAAATTGGTACGACGGCTTTTACGACAATAGTATTATTAATATTTGGAGCATTATTTACCATTTGTTACGTCAATCATTCAGTGAGGGATTTTTTGCTGTGGCTATTTGTCGATCGAAGTTGGGTTACAGCGACGGTTTGTTTCATATTGGCAATTTTGTTGCAAATCGGATTTGTCTCATTGATTCATTATGGTATGGGTAATGATGTTGGTGCGGTACATGAAGCTTTAACGAATACTAAGGATGTTAATATTATTGGTTATTTTAGTATTTATCCCAATAATTTAGGGATATTATTGTTACAACATCAAATAGCGGTAATATTTCATCAAACATCGTGGATATTTTTTGATTTTGTGACAATAGTTATGGTTGATTTGGCAGCCTTATTTAATTTGGGCTCTATTTTTGTTATTGATAAATCCAAGTTACCAATTATTTTATATATTCAGGCTTTATGGTTAGCGATTTTTCCAGCAATAATTGTCCCTTATACTGACACGTGGGTAATGCCATTCGTTGCCTTTTATATCTTTTGTTACGCCATAATTGCTCATTCAAAGATAGGTAATTTTTGGAAATTATTTTTTGTAATATTGGATGGGTTAACAGTTGGAGCAACTTATTTCATTAAACCATCTGCAATTATACCGATAATTGCAATCATAATTGTTGAATTAATTAATTTGATGAATGTTCGTAATAAACAATGGATTTGGTTTTTTTTAGTGATGAGTATTTTTACCTTTAGTGTGGGTGGAAGTTACTATAAAATTAGTCAAGTAATTACTAACCAGACATATATTCATGTTAATAATTTTCGAGCCGTACCGATGATCCACTTTATCAACATGGGTTTATCTAAGACAGGTGGTTACAATGCTAAAGATTCATATAAAATGGTTATTCTGATTAATAAACAAGATCGAATTGATTATTCAGTTAAATCAATCAAGAAGCGACTTCATAAAATGGGGTTTAGTGGTTATGTTGCTTTTTTGGTTCACAAGCAAAGGAATAACACTTCTGATGGAACTTTTGGTTGGCTACATGAAGGAATCTCGATTCCTAATAAATACACGCCGGATAAACACGGGTTCAAAGGAAAACTGGAAAACTTTGTTCTATTATATGGAAACAATGTTGGTGACTTCCGATTTTTAACACAAATTTTTTGGTGCATTTGGTTGGGATTGATTTTTTTTGCTTGGAAAGATGATCGGAAAATAACCCAAATATTGCGTTTGTCATTAGTTGGTGGGTTCATTTTCTTGCTAATCTTTGAAGGTGGTAGAAGTCGTTATTTGATTCAGTTTTTACCAGTGTTCTTGATTTTGGCAACTTTGGAATGGAAAACGTCAATTCAGCAGATTAGACGATTGTTGAAGTGGAATCTTAATCCTGGTCCTAAGCATCGGAAAAATGTACTTTAGATATTGTTTATGATGCCGTCCTCCATAGCAAAGCAAATTTGGCTGGAACAATGTGGGCACGACTTGGAGCCTTTGCTAAGCCCAAAACCGGGCAAAGTCTTCAAGCTCGGCCTTTCACTAGGCAATAAATTGCCAAGTGAAATTTCACATTTGAGCCAATTTGCT
>NZ_BJDU01000008.1:0-9091 GCF_005405305.1 Companilactobacillus formosensis | reverse complement strand
ACTTGGAGCCTTTGCTAAGCCCAAAACCGGGCAAAGTCTTCAAGCTCGGCCTTTCACTAGGCAATAAATTGCCAAGTGAAATTTCACATTTGAGCCAATTTGCTTTGCTATTCCGGACTGGATAGTGTTTTCTATCTTTATATAAGTTACTTCAGAGAATTAATAGAAGATATTATTAGAATTGCAGTACATTGCTGTGGTTCTGGTAGTATCTTCTTTTTTTAAAAAAATATGGCTGTTATTCAAAAAATATGTGTCTGATTCTATCCGAATAGAAGATGAAATCTAGTCGGGAGCAAAAGCCCTGTGATGGCTCAGCCGCCAAATTTTACTTAGCAACTTGTTGCTTAGTAAAAGACCCAGCTTTGAAACAATGCGCCTTTGGTCCATGTATTGGTTCAAAGTGGCGTCGGCAGCGTTCCAGCCAATCACAGGGCTTTTGTGGACGACGGCATACTTAGCAAAACCAAAACTAAAAACTAAGAATCTTTTTCCTAAACTTGACCCACATCAATTTTTTAATCCCGCTTACCCTTTAGAATATGTCTTGTAAGTTAAGAGAGAGGTAAAGCGAAATGACAAAATTAAATATATGGATTTCGAAACATCAAAATAAGATGACCATATCAATCGCTGTATTGATTGCACTTAGTTTGATTTCAAGTTACTTGTTACATTTTGAAACTATTGCGACGGTCTTCATGATTGTTGCTAGTATCATTGGGGCAATCCCAGTTGCATTGCATGCTTTCGGTGCTTTGCAAAATAAAGTGATTAGTATTGAATTGCTAGTTACGATTGCTGTTATAGGGGCCTTTATCATTGGAGAATATGAAGAATCAGCTGTTGTTACATTCTTATTCCTCTTTGGTAGTTACCTCGAACAAAAGACTTTGGAAAAGACACGTTCTTCAGTTAAGAGTTTGACGAAGATGGCTCCTACAACTGCTGAATTGGTCAACGAAGATGGTACTACTGAGACTGTTGACGTTGATGATTTGGACGAGGGAGATCACGTTTTAGTTAAACCAGGTGGTCAAATTCCTGTCGACGGAAAAATTATCGATGGAACTGGCTACATGAATGAAGCTTCAATTACAGGTGAATCAACACCTGTTCAAAAGAGTAGTGGTGATAAGGTCTTCGCTGGCTCAATCGCTGATAACGGAACTATTACTATCGAAACAACCTCCGTCGGTGAAGATACTACTTTCGGTAAAATCATCGAATTGGTTGAAGAAGCCCAAGATAGTCAATCACCTGCCGCTCGTTTTATTGATAAATTTGCTACATATTACACACCTGCAGTTTTGATCATTGGTATTTTAGTTTGGATCTTTACTCAAGATTTCCCACTAGCTATCACTGTTTTAGTTCTAGGATGCCCTGGTGCTTTAGTTATCGGTGCTCCAGTTTCTAACGTTGCCGGAATTGGTAATGGTGCTAAGAATGGTATTTTGATGAAAGGTGGAAATGCCGTAAATACCTTCTCACACGTTGATACTCTAGTTCTTGATAAAACTGGTACTTTGACTACTGGTAAGATGTCCGTTACCGATATCGATAACTTTGGTAAAGATAAGAATGAAGATTTAGGCTTGCTTTCAGCCGTTGAAAAGACTTCTGATCACCCACTGGGTCAAGCTATTGTTAGATATATCAATGATTTGGAAATTACTGATACACCAAAATTGCCTGAATTAGACACTGTTAAAGGCCAAGGATTAGTAGGTCAAAATGATGATTTCAAGATTTTAGTTGGTAATGAACGTTTGATGAAAGCCAACAATGTAAAGATTTCCGATGCACAAAGAAAAGCTATTAATAGTCGTATGAACGATGGAGATTCCGTTGTTTTGATGGCAGTTGATCAAGAATTGCGTTTAGTCGTTGGTGTTAATGACCAATTGAGACCAGATGCTAGAGAAGGACTTCAAGCCCTTAAGGATGCTGGTTTGAGACGAGTAGTTATGTTGACAGGTGATAACAAAGTTGCCGCTCAACGTGTTGCCGAAAGACTTCCGATTGATGAGGTTCACGCTGAATTATTACCAGAGGACAAAGTTGAATTTGTTAAAAAGTTCCAAGAACAAGGTAGTACTGTAGCGTTCGTTGGTGATGGTATCAATGATTCACCTTCACTTGCTACTGCAGATATTGGTATTGGAATGGGTAGTGGGACTGATGTTGCTATTGAAACATCCGATATTATCCTAGTTAAATCAAGTTTTGATGCTTTAGCACATGCTTATACTTTATCCAAGAAGACTGTTGCTAATACGAAAGAAAATATCATCATTGCGGTTGGAACTGTTGCCTTACTATTATTAGGTTTGATCGTTGGTGTTATCCATATGGGTAGTGGAATGTTCGTTCACGAAATTAGTATTTTAGTAGTTATCTTTAACGCAATGAGATTAATTGGAAATAAATCTTCAAAACTTGATTCAAATCAAGTTGTTAGTCCAGCAAACTAATTAGAATAGTATTTGTAAGTTAGTTGAGCAAGTGATCTTCAGATTACTTGCGAGCTGTAAGTGTTGCAAGATTTGAAACATTTACAGCTCGTGAGTAATTCAGAACTTCACTAGCAAAGATTTTGTAAATATGGAGGAATTTAATTATGGCAAAAGTTATTTTACAATTAGGCGAATTGACATGCCCATCATGTATGACAAAGATTAGAAAAGCAGTTGAAAATCAAGATGGCGTTTCAAATGTTAAGGTCCTCTTCAATGCTGGTAAAGTTAGAGCCGATATTGATCAAAGTAAAGTTACAGGGGATGACCTATCAACTGTAATCACAGATTTAGGATACGAAGTTAAAAAAGTTAAAACTAAGGAGCTTGCATAATGACAGAATTAACAATCGATGAAAAGTTTGCGGCAGAACAAAAACAAGCAGATGCCGATCACCACAAACCAACAGCTGGAGCAATGACAGGACATATTGTTTCTAATCATTTCCTACTAAACATCAAGTTGCACCAAATCAAATGGTTCGTTAAAGGCGCAAATGCTGAAAGCTACAAGGCTGTTTTGAATCAAACAATTGACGAAAATAACGCTTGGTATGATAAGATAGCCGATGAATTATTGGATGAGGGTGAATTACCTCCTTCAACTATGAAAGAATATTCTGACTACGCTATGATCGAAGAAGACGGTAAGAATAAGTATTTGAAGGCTGAGGATATGCTTCAAACTGTTGTTGACGACTTCACAACTGATAACATGTTCGTAACTCGTGCTATCAAGTTGGCTCAAAAGGAAGATCGTCCTTTCATGGAGCAAGTATTGGTTCAATTGTTAGGTTTCAATAACCACCAAATCAGAATCTATCAAGCACTTCTTGGCAAGTCAGCTAAGGAAGGCTTTGAAGAAGAAGACGATGAGGACTTTGACTAAGGAGCGATAATTAATGGCAAAACTAGCGCATGACCACACAGCTGAAGATTGTGTTGAATTAGTTTCGATTTTTGACAATTTATCTAAAGATGATAAGAATACGATAGCAACTTTGGTGACACACCATCACTATAAGACTGGCGAATATTTATTCTCTGCTGGAGATGAAGCCGATTCGTTGATCATCGTAGCTCACGGTCAGGCAAAAGTTTTCCAAATGGCTGCTAGTGGTAAGGAACAGATGCTAAGAATTTTGCAAACGGGTGATTTCGATGGCGAGGCAGCATTGTTTACTAATAGTGATCACAATAGTTTTGCTCAAGCCTTGATGAACACTGATGTTTGTCAGATTTCTCGAGGAGATTTCCAAAGATTGATGCAACAAACTCCTGAAATGGCTGTTAATATGGTCAATGCTTTAGGTAAAAGAATTGCTCAATTGGAACAACAAACAACTGAAGTAACGACTGCTAGTGTTGAAAGTCGCTTAGCTAATTACTTACTAGAGACTAGCGCCGGATTAGATCAAGAGGTATTTAAACTACCTCTTAAGAAAAAAGATATCGCAACTTATCTAGGAACGACCCCTGAAACGATTAGTCGTAAACTTACATCATTGACTAAGCAGGGTATGATCGAAAAAATTAGTAATAATGAATTTAAAATCTTAGACGCTGATCGGTTAATGATGATCGATTGATTAAAAAGCCAGCTGAAAAGCTGGCTTTTTGTGTTGCTTATTTTTACCCCATATAGTACCTTGTAATTAGTATAGACCAATCTTTAATATGGGAATAAAAAGGGGTAAATATGCGTAAAATAATTTTCACATTAATGATTTTATTTGGCGTGGGGATGTCGTTTAAACCAACGGTTGTGTCTGCCGCAATGGACGATTTTAATATTAAAATTGATGGTAAATTTTCGGATTGGGATGATAAGCCCAAAAACGATATTTACTATGATTTTGGTCCTGTGAAAGAGGCCTCTTTGTTAGCTGATGACAAATATATTTATTACTATGTCAGTACATCGAAGAGCCATAAAGATACGCTTGGCTTTCAGACTGTTGACTACCAACTAAAAATTGGAAATCGCCTGCATGTGATTTATGTCAAAAATGCTTGGGATATTAAACCTAATCAAAATACTAAAGTTTTATTGCAAGATACTAGCAACGGTAATAAAAATTTAGTCAATTCATCGGCAATCGTTCATCGGTTCGTTGGTTCTGGATATGATTATGCGATTATGGAATGTCGGATCCCTTATGAAGAGTTAGATGTTGCACCAATAGCGGGACAAAACATCAGTATGAAGACGCCACAATTAGGGACGCAAATTCTCACGGCCGTTGGTGGCAGCACGGGTCCGTTTGTTTTGGCCGGTGTCGGGATAGTTATTGCTGCATTTGGAATATTCAAATATCGAAAAAGAAAAATAGTTAAATAACGTAAATTATAATCGATTTGCGTTATTTTTATGCATACGTGTTATCCGAACTATTATCAGAAAATTCGTTGACCTCGTTCGCAATATGCTGTATTTTTAATTCACCAAATTTAAATATGGGGATTAATTATGTTTACTCCGGAAGAAATTTTACAAAAGAGTATCAGTGCAGGAAATAACAAGTTGAAAAAGACCTTGTTAGCTAAAATGATTTTAGGTTTTGTCGGTGGGGCGATGATTTCCTTAGGATTTCTCGCTTATGTGAGAGTGACAGCTTCAATTCCCAAAGACTTAATTAGTGTCAAAGCTTTAGTTGGTGGGGCAGTCTTTCCAATCGGTTTGATTGTGATCTTATTGGCTGGTGGCGAATTAGCGACTGGTAATATGATGGCTGTTGGAACGTCGTTATTTGATAAAAAAGCTCACTTGTTAGATTATTTGAAAAATTTGTTGATCATTACGTTGTTTAATTTTATCGGTGCGGTTTTTGTTGCCTACTTCTTTGGTCACGTAGTGGGATTGACACATGCACAGCCTTTCCAACAAGCGGTGATCAGTATCGCTAGTGCTAAAACAGATGCTAGTTTTTGGTCCGCTTTGATTTCTGGTATCGGTTGTAATTGGCTAGTCGGCTTGGCAGTTTGGCTGTCTTTTGGAGCAAAGGATGCGGCTGGAAAGATTTTGGGGATTTGGTTTCCTATCATGATCTTTGTGGCAGTAGTGTTCCAACATAGTATTGCTAATTGTTTTATCATTCCGGCAGCGATTTTTGAGGGTGGTAGTACTTGGGGATTGTTCCTTCAAAACTTTGTTCCAGTATATTTAGGTAATATCATCGGTGGTTTGATTTTTGTCGCTGGATTTTATTACTATAGTTATGCTGATAAAAAATAAATAATAGTAATAATTAATACCACAGTGATGGAATATTCATTGTGGTATTTTTGCTGTCATAACGGCTCTTCTTTGAAATCGGTAGTCAATAATGGTAACATTATATAACTTTAATTTAAGAGGTTGTTATGATGACAGATAAATCTAAAGTTAGTGAATTAGATGAAAAACAAATTGAACAGGCACATCTCGATGATGTGGTTGATAAAATCAAGAAGTCTGAAACTAAACTTCAAGAACACATTACTGTCGCTGAAGAAGATCTAAAAGTTATTAATGATGCTTTTGATGACATCCATTTAGGTGTCAGTGGCGACTCAATTTCGATGGATGCGGCACTTTCGATTCATCAACAACAACAAATGCTTGATGAAAGAAATAACAGTTGGCAACAATCACGTCAACGTTTAGATATTTTAAAGAAACTAGAAAAAACACCATTCTTTGCTCGACTAGATTTCCAAGAAAAAGGTGAACCTAAGCGAGAATCAGTTTATATCGGTTTGAGTTCCTTTACTGATGAAAAAGACCATTTCTTAGTTTACGATTGGCGGGCACCAATTTCTTCAATTTACTATGACGGAAAATTGGGTGAAGTTACTTATCAAACGCCTGATGGGGAACAATCAGTTGATTTATTCCTAAAACGTCAATTCTTAGTTGAAGATGGCAAAATCAAAGCTTATTTTGACACTCAAGAAACTATTGGGGATCAAATGTTATTGGAAGTTTTGGATGGCAAATCTTCGACCCACATGAAGGGTATCGTCAAGACCATTCAGAGTGAACAAAACAAGATTATTCGTGATACGAAGTCTAAGTTATTGTTCGTTCAAGGAGCTGCTGGATCTGGTAAAACTTCAGCTATCTTACAAAGAATTGCTTTCTTGCTATATAGATATCGTGGGACTTTAACTTCTAGTCAAGTGGTTATGTTCTCGCCAAACTCATTATTTAATGACTATATCAAAGATGTTTTGCCTGAAATGGGTGAACAAAACATGGTACAAATGACTTATAAGCAATTTTTAGCTCGTCGTTTGCCTAATTTAAGTGTAGAAACACTCTCAGACCAATTTGAGACCGTTGTTGATACAGAGAGCAAGAATGTTGGGAAATTTGTCTCTGACATTGAATTTTTTAAGATTATGACTAACTATAGTAAGTTGCTAGGACAAAGTGGGATGGCCTTCAAGGATATTAAATTCCAAGGCAAAGTCTTCATTCCTAAGGAAAAGATTCAAGAAATTTATTACAGTTATGGTCCCCAATACAACTTGGGAAATCGTTTGGATGCGACAGTTGATCGACTAGTTAAAATGTTACGCCGTAAAATTGGTTCTGAAATGCGTTCCAAGTGGGTTTCTGAACGAATCGAAAACTTGAGTAAAGAACAATTGCAAGCTCTATATGTGACAGCTGATCAAGAATTCAAAAATGGCGATGAAGAGAGAAAATTCCTAGCTCGTAAGATTGTTACAGCCATGATGCAAGGCGTTTATAAATATATCAAACATTTACGTTTCTTGAATGTGGCGGCCAACTATTTGAATTTCTTGAAAGCTGTCCCTAAAATTGTTAATTTGCAAAAACATGGTATTACTGAAGAACAATGGAAAAAGTACGTCGAAGACTTTATTCAAGACTTTAACAATAAGCAAATTTCAATGAATAATCTCAGTCCATACTTGTACTTGTATGATTTGGTAACAGGTAAGCACGGTGAATTGGAAATGAAATTCGTCTTTATTGATGAAATTCAAGATTACACACCATTCCAACTAGCTTATATGAAATACAAATTCCCAAGAGCTCGCTACACAATGCTAGGGGACTTGAATCAATCGATTTTTACTAAGAAGAACAGTCAAACACTACTTTCCGAAGCCCAAAGTTTATTTGATGCCGATGAAACTCGAGTAGTACAACTAGTTCATTCATATCGTTCGACAAAACAAATTACGGACTTTACGAAAGCAATCTTGACGAATGGACAAAAAATTGAACCGTTCAATCGAAATGGTGACTTGCCTAATCTTTGGCAGGCTCAATCAGAAGCTGAATCAGTTCAACAAGTTATCAAGCAGATTAAGGCCAACGATGAGCACAAATACACAACAGCTATCATTGCCAAAACTTTGGAAGACGCCGATCAGTTGCACAAGATGTTAAGTGAACAAGGCGTTAAATCTACTTTGATCCGCTCCGAAAACCAACGTTTAGCAACTGGAACTATCGTTTTACCATCGTTTTTGGCCAAAGGCTTGGAATTTGATGCAGTCATTATGTGGGATGCTTCAAAGGATAAATTCGATGAAGATGAACAACAGTTAGTTTATACGATTGCTTCTCGTGCCATGCATAGATTGACGATTACTTCGATTGGAGAATTGTCACAATTATTGCAACGAGTACCGGAGAAGTATTATCAAATTGAAGAAAAAGCTTAATAAAATACCTATTGGATTGTAATCTAATAGGTATTTTTGTTGTCAGATTGTATTCCAGGCTCCCTTGATGTTTTTTATACACCATGTAATAATGGTAATTATGTTATTACGAGTTTGGGGATAAAATATGGATTATAAAAAAATATCAGGAATTGCTATTATTGTTTTATTTATCGCAGCTTTGGGGTACGGGGGGTACCAAGCTGTTACTAGTCAAACTAAAGATGTCAAAGTTGAGGCAAAAGATTCAGCTAAGGTGAAAAAAGCTCCCAAAAAAGAAGTTCCTTCACCTGAGAATGTTAAAGATGACAAAGATATGGTGCCATTGAAGGATTTTGATTATAATACAGCTTCAGAAAAGAAAGATTATCCTAATTTAGCAGATCATCCAGATGCTTTTATCGACGTCGATATTGCAACTCAAAGAATGTATATCAAGGAAGGCAAAACAATTCTTTATGAGATGTACGCATCAACGGGTAAAAAAGATGCTACGCCGAAAGGGACTTATCATGTCCAGGGTGAACGTGGAGAATTCTTCTATACTCAACCATTGAAATTAGGTGCTTATTATTGGGTTTCATTTTTGAATCATGGCGAGTATTTGTTCCATACAACACCGACTGATGAACAAGGAAACTACGTCGAATCGATTGCCAAGACTTTGGGTAGAGAACCATCATCACATGGCTGTATTCACTTGTCAGTGCCCGATTGTAAGTGGGTCTATGAGAATGTACCTTATGGTATGAAAGTTGTTATTCATGGCGAATTTAAAGCATAATAAAGGTTGTACGATAAATAGAGTTGATAGGCATTTTGCCATCAACTCTATTTTTGTATACCATTTATTAGTAATACTTTTTAAGAACATCAAAAAAGACACC
>NZ_BJDU01000007.1 GCF_005405305.1 Companilactobacillus formosensis | reverse complement strand
TAAAACTTTGTTCAGTTTTCAAAGGTCTACCATCTGATTAAGCGCTTACGCTCATCAGCGACTTAATTATTTTATCAAGCTGACAAGTTGATGTCAAGAACTTTTTAAAATAATTTTTCTAGCAAATCATCAAGTAAATGATAATTTGTTAGGTGATGTCTAACAGACAACTTAATTATCTTATCGAAGATGCAAGAACAAGTCAAGCACTTTTTTAAAATAATTTTTGACGTCTTGGATAAGCTGTAAGGCTTGAATCCGTTGACGCCGTTGCTCTGTCGCAACAACAAAATATATATTACCAATTAGAATAGAGGTGCGCAACCCCTTTTTACAAAAAAGTTGAATTTTTTTCAAAAAATAGCTCATTTCCTAATCCACTACTTAATTATACCCTTCTATTTCGTTATTAGAGCAAACAAAAAAGCATCAGAGACAATATCTCCAATGCTTTATATTACTTGTCTGAACTCAATTCAGGCGCATCTGTTTGATACAAGTCAACCATCGACTTATTGTCATTTTGTGCTAATAGACTTGTTCCGTTCTTAGTACGTGCTTTTTTGAGTTGTTTCAAAGCTTTACTCTTCTTATATGAGTAGTCTTTAGTATTAACCTTCTTGAACCCTGGCAACTTATGGAACCTCAAAAGATCCCCATTGATCACACGATCGGACAATGACAACTCGGTCGTTACCTTATTCGATAATTTAGCCTTCTCGGCAGAAGATATCTTCTTATCCACTTTACCAGTCTTCGTATTGTAATACGTACTACCAACCTTAGTTACCTCTGGCGTGACAAAATCACCGTTTCTGAATGCCACTACTTGCGAATGCTCACTCGATAACAAATCACTACCAAATTGGATCATGTTCTTATTACTAATTCCCAACAAATTCAACAAAGTTGGCAGAACATCGATTTCACCACCATAAGTATGGTTAATACCACCTTTTAGACCATCCATGTGAATCATAAATGGTACACGTTGGTATTGCGCATCGTTAAAGTCGTTGAAACCTTTGATTCCTGTTAACTTAGCCATAGCCTTGTTGTGATTATTAGAAATACCATAGTGGTCACCATATAATACGACCATACTATTCTTATCCAAACCTGTTTCTTGTAACCAATTCATAAATTCACCAATTGATTGATCCAAATAACGAGCCGTTTGAACGTAGCCATCAACGGTACTATCACCAGTATCAGTCTTAGAAATAGTTTGATTCTTCTTATCTAGTGTATAAGGATAGTGGTTCGTAACAGTAATCAACTTAGCATAAAATGGTTGTGGCAATTGCTCAATATATTGTGCAGAGTCTTTCAAGAAAATCTTATCTTTCATACCATAACCGATGTTATAGCTCTTCTTCTCTTTGTAATACTCTGAACTAAAGAAGTAATCGTATCCCCATGATTTATAGGCATTATCACGATTCCAGAAACTAGGAACATCCCCATGGAACGAAGCACTAGTATAACCAGCTTCTTGATCCAAAATAGCTGGAGCTGCTTGGAAGGTATTCGTCGTACCATCTGTAACCATAGCTGAACCTTCTGGCAATCCGAAGAGTGAGTTTTCTAGCATCAACTCAGCATCAGCAGTCTTACCTTGTCCAACTTGGTTAAAGAAATTATCAAAACTAATTGTGTCATCCTCATGATAGATTTTATTCAAGTTAGGAGTTACTTCTTCACCATCCCACTTAAAGTCAATCATGAATTGTTGCAAACTTTCCAAATGAATAATAAAGACGTTTTTACCCTTAGCAACGCCGGTATACTCGACATTAGGCTGAACGTAATTATTCTTCATATATTTCTCAATTGAGTCAATATCTGAACTCTTAGCTTGAGATTTAACCGCATTCGTCTTCGTTGTTTTGACCATATCATAAACATTAAAGACATTTAGTCCTAAGTACTTAACGATGTAGTTGTTATCAAAAGTTCTTGTTAAAAGCTGTGAACGGTCACTTTCGGCCAAAGTCAAATTGGCACCAAACAACAATACCGCTAAAGAACTGACCAATACTGGGATCTTCCAGTTAAGTTTTCTAATATCTACCTTGATGACATGAAAAGCCAACAATAATATCAGAATAATTATATCCGTAAAAACTAGGAAATCAGTTGGTTTCAAAATTCCCATGATACTTTTACCAAGGTTATTGGAAACTGATCCTGAACCTTTGATAAGTACCATGGTTAAAAAGTCGGAGAATTCTCGATAGTACAAAATATTGGAGAATAGCCAGACCGTATCCAAGAAATCAACAATCAGTAGAAAAATATAAGACTTTCTACCCTTCATATACAGTGAGATACCAAACAATAACAGCATCACTGGAATTGGATTGATGATCATCAAGAATGTTTGAATCGATCCCTTAACACCTAAGTTAAACTTAGTTTCATAAGCATAAATGGTTTTAAGAGTATATAAAAATACAGCCAGGATCACAAAACCCAGCCTAGTATTTAAAAAATTAGAAATACCTTTAGTAATACGCTTCATTATTTTCGCTCCATAGATTTATTAGCAACTTGTTGTTCAATTTTCGGTTTCTTCGAAACAGCAATAATCCCTAAGAACATCCCCAAATAATACGTAATAAATCTCCATAAAAACATACCCAAAACGAGACCTGAAGGAGAAGGTATAAATCCAGCAAACAATGTCTTAAAACTGAATTCCGCCCCACCTGATCCACCAGGGATTGGGAAGATTGAGACAATCATAACGATCATGATGTGCATAACTAAGACATCAACAACATTCACATGATCGCAGTTTAGTGCTAGTAAAACAAAGTAAACTACGAAGTAATACAAGAATAGCTGCAGAATTGTTAGTAAAGAAGCCTTGAGAACTTTTTTCTTCTCACGTTTCAAAACTAAACTCTCATTATAAAAACTATCAATACTACTCATAGCTGACTGTAAAATTTTATCACGTTTTTCCTCTTTGAGAAAAAATAAAACCGGTTTCAACACAATTTGTACCATTTTTTTGGTGAAATCATAGTAATACATAATCATTAACAAGAAAGAAATCGTTGCAACATGAATTACCATTCCAAAAACAATCAGCGTTGCTAATCCAGAAAAATGTTGTGCCACACTCTTAAAACTGACTAACATCGCAATAATGAAATTCACCAATACCATTAGTTGATAAATGACGAATTTCATCAATAAAACTGAACTGGCTCGTCCACCATCAATTTTTGACTGCATTAGACCAATCAATTGAGCTGGTTGACCACCAGAAGAAAAAGGTGTGATTGCGTTGAACAAAGCTTGAATCAATGGTATTCGATACATTTCCCACCAACCAAACTTACGCTCTCCTTTTTTCTTCAATAAGGTATGTAAAACCATTGCTTCAACGCCATACGATAGCAAAATTGATAAAAATGCCACCGCAAGCCAGAAATAATTTAACCCTTTAAAGGTTGAAACTAAAGAACTGAAATTGATGTCTTTGGCTTCCCACCAAAAAATACCAATTCCTAATCCCAGCATTACAAAAAGTGCTGCTATGTGTTTTCTATTCATTATTTACCCTGTTTAGCAATTTTATATTGACTCGTATAGAAATCATACCAGATTTTACTCAAATTTTCTTCTGAGTATTGTTTGGCAGCTTCCTTAGACTTTTTCTTAAAGCCTTCCAAAATAGAACGATCTTGATTAGCTTTGTTAATAAAAGCATTCATATCGGAAAAGCCATCAGCTTTTTGATAATAACCATCGATAATAGCGCGATACAATTCCAAATCTCTCAACAAGACTGGTGCACCGCAACTGAAAGCCTCTAAAACTGACATTGGGAACAATTCATCATAAGAAGGCAATAAGAATAAATCACAAATATTATAATAATTTACTAAATCGTTTCTATCAACTATTCCAGTGAATTTCATATTATCAGGCGCATTGTCGATCATATCCTTATAGCGATCATAACCATCAGTGATCTTACCAAAAGAAAAACCGCCCGCCCAAATAAATTGAATATCTGGATTAGTTTGCGCTAATTTATAAAAGTCATCGATTCCCTTACGTTCTTGAACTTGACCATCGCCAAAAACAACGAACTTATCTTCAGGAATGCCGATTTTCTTTCTAAATTCAGCTTTTTCTTCAGCTGTTTTTTCGTAAAAATTATCGGTTGAAACAAAATTAGGAATGTACTTAATTTTATCTCTATCTAGGCCATGAGCAACCAACTTATCGATAAAGGTAGGATTGACAACAACAATTTGGTCCATACGTTTATAAAAACTGATGACATATTTATAAAAAATACTGCGCGCTGGCTTTGGCAATTTGATACTACCTTCTAAGGTTTCTGGTAAAAAGTGCACGTAACCAATCTTACGACCCCTCTTTTTTGAGAAAGTCGAAGCATAAAATTGTGGGTCAATCGTATGATAATGGCTTAAATCACTCTTTGAGTAATCATTGATCTTGACCTCAAATTCATCACTAAAGTGTTCCTTCAACAAGTTGATCAATTCCTTATAGGCACTACCAACTCCTTGCCCGGCAACTTTGTCAGCTGATGAAAACATATTAATTTTAATCATTAGAATACTCCTCTGGATCAATTGATGAATCTGAAAGTTTCTCTCTTATGAAGTAATCTTCGGAACGACGGTAAAAATCAAGAATTGAATTACCGAATCCATCTGACGAAATACCATAGAGAACTTTCTTACGAGCATCACGGTCATCAAATGAATTAGGGTGTTCCAAATAAGTTTTGATTTTTGGCACTAATTGATCGTCTTCACTAAAAGTAACCCCAACTGACGGATCAGTCAATAAAGCATCTGTATACGGCGCACTTCTAACAACAATCTTTGTTCCAGAAGCAATTGCTTCAATATAAGTTAAACCTTGTGACTCAGTATCACTGGATGAAACAAATAAATTGGCCATGTGATAATAAGGTGAAATTTTATCATGCTCAACTTCACCAGTAAAAATAACATTATCACTGATACCTAAGTCCTTGCTCATTTGAACTAACTCATCCATATCTGGACCATCACCAACGATAACCAACATAACTTTCGGATTATACTTCAATAAATCTGGCATCGATTTTAACATATGATCGATTTTCTTTTCCAAAGCAATTCGACTCAACATTAAAATGACCGGCGTATCTTCAGCAATACCCAATTTTTCACGGATAGCTGAAGCATTGACTGGCTTAGTATACTCTGACAAATCAACTCCGGTCGGAATAATTGAAACCGGCGCTTTGATACCATAACGATCCATTGTCTCTTTAACTTGCTTACTAGGAGCAACTACTCCTGAAGCATTCTTTAAAAATAATCGTGTCATTTGCTTAACATGGTATGGCTTTAACAGATGTCCGTTCAATACATAATGTAAATAATCTTCATACATTGTGTGATATGTGTGAACAAATGGAATTTTGAGTTGTTTTGCAACAAATTTACCCATCATACCTAACGAGAATTCAGTTTGCGTGTGAATGATATCTAATTTTAATTCTTTAGCCAAATCGACCGCATGAAACATTCCTCGAATTGCAATCCTTCTATCAGTAAAAGATATAAAGGGAACACTAGCCAAACGGAAAATATTTGGTTCAATCGTATTCTTAGGAACATTGGGATCAGTCGTTGTAAATATATACACTGAATGACCTTTACGCTCCAAATCATTCTTCAAGGTCTGGATCGATGTAGCTACCCCACTAACTTGAGGGAAGTATGTATCGGTAAAAATTCCGATATTCATATAAACACATCTCCTCACAATACTTTATAAAGTAGATTATAACAAAAAAATGGAGGAATCACTTCCCCCACCTACGTCTTACCTTATTAATTTACTGAAACTTTGATTCTGCATCAAGAAATAGAATACTACAGCACCGATTGCAACTACGACCAACTCACCAAAGCCGACTGTAACGAAGTTAAGCCAAAATGGCAACTTCAAAATAAAATGAAGCTCTGCTCCAACAATAATTCCATTGACCACGGCACAGACAACTGGAACGGCCCATAAAAATTTGTTATCAGCAGGAATTCTAGTAATAATTAGACAAGCAATAGCAGTTGCCAATGTTCCTAAAATCAAATCAGCCACTCCCAATGAAGCACTGAAAATATTAGAAACAAAACATCCCACGATCAACGACCAACTATACTTATGATTAAAAAATGGCAATAACATCAAAATCTCGGAAACACGGAATTGAATTTGACCATAAGAAAATGCTGAAATTCCTGGAGCAATCGTCACAGCTACGTACAAAGCTGCAATCAATGCTAATTGTGTAATATCTCTTGTTTTTAAATTACTCAAAGTAAAACCTCCACTGTTTTAATTTCATAGCAGGTTACCAGTGCAAACTGCCTTTAATAGGTTATCTTATTTTGTCTATACTAGCAAGTAACAAAAAAGCCTAGGAATCATCCCAGGCAATTAATTAGTCTAAAGTACCACGAACGCGTAATTGTTCATCAATCAAATCAAGAACCTTTTGACGGTCTTCAGGATTTTCAACGAAGTCATACTTGTCGCCGTCAATCTTCATCTTAGGACTGTAATCATAGTCATCATACCAACCGTCATAACGTGAAAGTAAGTTATGGTAGTATTCTGGCAAAGTTGGATCTTGTTCTGGTTGTTCATATGAACGCCCACGTTTTTCGATACGGTGAATCATTGTGTCGTATGAAATATCCAAGTGAACTAGCAAATCTGGAGCTTTTTTAGCAGCAGCGTATGGTAGTTCTTGCATCATGTTAGCTAACAATTCATCATAAACTTTTACTTCTTGTGGTGTAGCACGTCCCATATCAGCATTCATATGGAAGAATAGTGAATCTTCATAAATTGAACGGTCCAAAACATTATTGTCTTGTACCATAGCTTTCTTGATTGATTCAAAACGCTTGTTTAAGAAGTAGATTTGCAATAAGAAGGCATACTTCTTAGGGTCTTTATAAAATAGTGGCAAAACTGGGTTATTATCAACTTGTTCATAGAAAGCCTCTGTTCCTAAATGTTCTGATAACACCGTAGCCAATGAACTCTTACCGGCTCCAATTGCGCCGCTCAATACGATCATCATTATTATCCTCCAATAAGTGAATTAAATTTATCTATTAGTTTCTAAAAAAACAACATTCACTATAATATCACTTATATTCTAGATATTGTATAGATTTCTAAAATTTCACAAGATATGGTATTAGTGAGAGCGGATAACTTCCTATTCATCAGGCTTTTGTGACTTAAAATTAATTTATTAATAATTTTCTTCACTACCCTGTTTTAAAGATATCATTTCTCTTATAATTAACTATGTAATCTATAGAAAGGGGAAAAGAAATGGGGAAAAAATTACACACTTTTTTGGCTGCTTTTGTAGCTGCTCTGGGACTAGTCATTTTAGTTTTTGCTAGTCACCCTAGCGAAGCTCAAGCGGCTGAATATCAAACTAATGATTTATTGAGCGGAATTTCGATAAAACAAAAAAATTATGGTACAGCTAGCGATATAAATCTGACTCTTGATTGGGACGCTAAAGATATAGAACTGCATGACGGTGATACTTGGAAAATACAATTTCCAGATACATTAAAAGTCACCCGAAGTGAAACTATTCCACTTTATGATGATGCAGGTGCCTTAATTGGTACTGGTGTATTAGATCCAAAATCTAATACTTTAACAGTTACTTTTAACGAACAAATTGAGAATCAAAAAGATTTCAAAGGTTCAATTAGTATCTTGACAGGAATTGGTCCTGGAAAAGATGCAAATATTGGTAATAATAATGTTATCATCGGAAATTTTAATGATAATATGACAATCATTTCATCAGATGCTGACTTCTCAAAAAAAGGAGTCATCGGTACTGACGAAAATGGTGATGCCATCATTACTTGGACGATTCTTGCTAATCGCAATAGTGCTGAAATGCCTAATCTAAAAATAATCGAAAACAACATTAACGATGATCAAACTTTCATCAAGGGTTCAGTTAATGTTTATGAGGCTAGTTGGACATCGCCTGGTTATTATAAAAAGGGGTATCAATTAAATAGTTCTGAATATACATACACTGAGGATGGTAATGGTTTTATCATCAACGGTCTTCCCAAAGATAATCAATTTTATGCTGTTACTTTCCAAACAAAAATCAATGATTCTGATAATGCAACAAATGGTCATAAGTTCAAAAATCACGCTGATTTCACTTGGGGTAATGGCTCAAGTACCGGTACAAATATGGCAGCCGCTGACGGTAGTGTAACTGGTAACTCTAATTCTGGTAGTGGTAACGGTAACAATATCTTAGGTTCAGTTGTTTTGACTAAAACTAGTGCCGATGAGAATAATACTTTGATTCCTGGTGCCACTTACAGTCTTTACAGAAAAGACGCTAATGAAGATACTTTGATTCAATCAGATTTAGTAACTGACGCTAATGGTCAAATTACAGTTGATAAATTACCTGCTGGTGATTATTACTTCGTTGAAACATCTACTCCAGATGGTTATCAACAAAATCCAAATGAAATTCCATTTACAATCACTGGTCAAACAACGACTGCTGTTCAAGTTGAGACTAAAGATGAACCTGTTGGCTCCAAAGAAGGTTCAATCATTATTCAAAAACTCGATGCTGCAACTGGTTATCGTTTAGCAGGTGCTGAATTCGACGTAATCGATGCTGACACTAACGAAGTAATCGGTCATATCACAACCGACCAACTTGGTTATGGTCACATGTATAACATCCCTTATGGAAATTATATTTTAAGGGAAACTAAAGCCCCTGATGGGTACATTTTAAACAACAAGGATATTACCTTCACTATCAATGATGAAACCCAAGCGCCTGCAATCATCTCAATTTATAACGAAAAAGAAACTGGTGGCGATGGTAACTTTAGTGCTTCCATGATCAAATACGATGCCGATTTATTACACGAAGAAAAAGTCGGAGTCGCTGGTGCTGAATATACGCTTTACGATACTGATGGTACCGCATTAGGTGTTTTCCAAACTAATGATGAAGGTGTCATCAAAGTTGATAATCTAAACCCTGGTAGCTATTACTTCCTTGAAACTAAAGCTCCAGACGGATATGATATCAACCCTGAAAAGATTGAATTCACTATTACTGATAGTGACATTGAATTAGGTACTCTTGAAACTTCTGATCCTAAATTAACTGGCGGTTCCGGTGGTGGCGAAACACCCGGAACTGACGGTAACGGAAATGAAGGAAAAGATCCTGATCCAGACGAAAACGGCAATACTGAAAACCCTGATCCCGATGGCAATGGGAATGAAGGCAATACTGAAAATCCCGATACTGACGGTAATGGTGATGGCGACAACAACGGTGGTGTAATTGTTGACCCAGAAAATCCTGGTTCTAGCAATAACAGCAACGATAACGAAGGCGGATTAATTACTAATCCAATCAATCCTGGAGACGCCAATAACGGTTCTGACAGCTCAAGTGATCTTCCTCAAACTGGTGAAAAAACTAGTTTGACAGCTACTTTCTTGGGCTTAGTATTGCTATCCGGAATTGTCTACTTCAAACGTCGTAACGCTTAATAAGTCAAAAAAATAGACTGAGAAATTAATCTCGGTCTATTTTTTTGCTCTAAAAAGCTCCACCACCGGAACCTCCACCAAATCCTCCTGATGAACCGCCAGAAAAACCACCTGATCCACCACTGATACTTGATGAACTTCCAGCAATGCCACCACCAGCACTGATTGCACCGATGAAGGCAGATTCAAAGCCATTCTTTGAACCTAAGAAACTAGTTGCTCCAATGTAATATGGAATTATCATAGAATCGTTAATTTGCTCGGTAGTGAAGTTTACCTTCAAGGCCTTAATAACTTTATCCGAAACTCCGAAAGCGACTGCATAAGGCAAGAATTGCTCCCAGAGAATCAAATCTCCGACCTCTGCCATCTTAATATCGTCAATATCAGAAAGCATGCGTTTGAAAGCTTTAATTTCATTAACCTTTTGTTCTCCTAAATCAGTATAAGGAGTAATCTTTCTTTTTGCCATCCACAGCATGACCCAAGAAAGAATTGTAATTATTACGTAGACTATCCCTAAAATTAATAGTTTTTTGCCAAAAATTGCCGCAATGATAAACATCAGGAATAAAATACCCGGAATTACTATTGCAGTTAAGCGGAAATTATCAACGATACGCATATTTTCTAAATCGAGATACTTTTCACGCCCTTTAGCAGCATCTTTAGACCAAGTTTCAAAATTCTGTACGATATCATTTTTAGCAGTGTGATACCCTTTGGCCGCAGTCTTGATCTGTTTCAACGTAACCTTTTTGCCATCCCCGATATTTTCAATCAAGAATTTGAAAAACGGATTAGTTGGTGGCACTAAAGCAGTAATTTCATACGTCTTTTTAACTTTTTTAATAGCCATCCGTCTCTTACCCACTTCATACAACAGATCAGCCGTCAATGACAAACTATCAGCTTTATCGCTACGATCAAGAATTACCTTTGCCATACTAGGTAAGAACTTAGGTTCATCGAAGAAATGATACAAAGGTGTCGGATGAAAATGCTTATTGCCAGGATTTTTTTTGATACTAATCAAACGTGCAATAAGGATTCCCGCAACGATTAAATAGCCAAAGGTCATTAAAACAATATAAATCCATTTTTTACGTTCTCGACTAGCATTCGCATCTAAAGCTAATTGCTTTTCATGGTTGAGAACTTTTTGTTTGATTTTTTTATTGACTATCTTGGGGTTATCGGCTGTTACCGTTGTTGGAAAGAGCATTTCTGTTTCCACAAATTGTCCTTCAGGAACAGTTTCAATTGTCATTTTGACAGAGCCATTTTTCCGATCAACCTTTGTATATCCGTCTAATGGTCCGTGTGTCCAAGCTTGTAACTTGGGAATATTCTTTTGTGGCAAATTGACCTTTAAAACAACGTTATGTAAATCTTTTTGCCAACCATCGCCGATTATTTTCCAATTTAGTCGCGCCGTATCAGTGTAATTAGTAATAGCCCCTAATAAATGATACTTATAAATATAAGTCAGTTTTTCCGTAGATGCTGAATGATAAACTTTGATATTCACTTTATCTTGGGTCTTATCAACTTTAAAGGAATTATTTAGTCCGGAATTATTTTGAGTCAATTGTTTAGTCGTATAACCATCGTCGATATAAACTTCGGGCGGCGTGATGCCATTGATTCCAGCAATATCCTGATTATAGTAAACTCCCTTGAAGTCACCATCAAACTGATAGGTGATTTTTTGCGTTAAATCAATATCACCATTTTTTTGGACGTCTGCTGTAGCGTTATACTTCTCTATTTGGTAATCGCCATCAGCTTTGACCGTTGAAGTCATTGTAAACATCAGCAACAATCCAAAAACTAGACTCCAAATACCCCAAATTTTCTTCATCGTATCCCCCAGTAAACTTAATATCCTAATTTTACCATATTAGGATTGTCGATAAGTTACTTGCATCTTAGTAGCATCAAATCTAGCCCAAGCGCCTATCGGAGTAGTCATCATTGGCACCGTATGACAGGAATCAAAATCATAGATTATCGGTAAATCACGATTCCCCAATACCTCTAAAAGAATATCTATCGGTTTGCGTCCCGTGTGCAAATCATCAAATAAGGCGTGTTTTCCCAAAACCATTCCTTTTACTTGATCAAAAGTACCGAAATTCTTTAACATCGAAAAGTTTTTTTCAATAATTGAAGCATCTTTTTCAGCGTCTTCAATGAATAACAAATCGTCTTTAGTATATTTAGGGAAATACTTGGAACCCAAAATTCCAGACATCGTGTTTAAGTTTCCACCGACAATTCTTCCCTCTAATATCGGTTGTTTTATGTAATGCCATTGATTTTGTACCATTTTTTTAGGTCGCTGGTAATCTTCCCAATTGATTGCCTCATCGGTCCAAAATTTTGGTGCCGTTAATTCTACTTCTCGATTGTTTAAAACTTGTTCAAAACTTTGCCAGGTGTAATCAATGATTTCCTTAGCATCCCCAAATGAAGCCACTAAAGCTGGTCCATAAAGTACTTTGCAAGCTGGTGCCTGAGTAGAAATCGCTAATAACAAAGCTGTTGCATCTGAATAACCAACAATAGTTTTAGGATGTTTTTGTAAATAATCATAATCAATTTTGTCTAGAATAGAATTAGTGACCAATCCTCCAATCGTTGCCATCAAAACATCAATTGTTTCATCATGAATCAACTGATTGATCTCATCAGCTCGAGCCTGGATACTACCAGAACGATAGAAATCGCTCTTCTGTGTCAACGAACCAGCTTGTAATTCTATTCCTTTACTAGTTAAGAAATCTTTGGCTCGTTGAAACCTTTTTGGCGAAAGATAAGTAATTGGTGTTGAAGATGAAAAATAGCCTATCTTCATAATAATCCTCCCTTGATTAATAATTATTTTACTACTTATCACCTAACAAAAAATGCAAAAAAAAAGAGAAACTAGTACGCATTTTTCATAACACGTCTAATTTCTCTTTCTTGATCACGTTTCTTAATTGTTTCACGTTTATCGTACTGTTTCTTACCTTCGGCGATACCAATCAATACTTTAGCAAAACCATGCTTTAAGTAAACTTTCAAAGGAACTACTGTGATTCCTTTTTCTTGAATACTTGAAGTAATCTTACGAATTTCTTTTTTATGGAGCAACAATTTACGATTACGTAAAGGATCATGATTAAAGATATTTCCTTGATCATAAATGCTAATGTTAACATTCTCTAACCAAAGTTCGCCATTTCGAGCTTGGACGAAACCATCTTTAATGTTCATCTTGCTGGCACGAACGGATTTGATTTCTGTTCCTGTCAAAGCGATTCCTGCTTCATAAGTTTCTAAAATATTGTAATCATGGCGCGCCTTACGATTGTTAGCTACTTCATTAGCAGCTTTAGTATGATGTTTCTTCAACAGAATCACCGTCTTTCGTATTTACCACGTCTCTTATGGTTTTTGTTTCCATTACTATTATTGTTTCTATTGCCATGACCTCTGTGATCATTGTGACGACCATGACCGCCACGACCTCTGCCATGTTGCATTGAACGTTTCTTCTTAAATTCAGCTTCACGTTTGTCAGCTTGTTCTTGTTCTTCTGGAGTTAGTACACGTTCAAAGTCAATTTGTCTGTGTTCAACATCCGCTCTGATCAACTTAACTTTGATTGGTTGACCAACTTTAAAAGTCTTACCAGTTCCACGACCGTGCATTGACATACTCTTTTCGTCAAATTCGTAGAAGTCGTCTTTCATGTTAGAAATGTGAATCAAACCTTCAACGGTATTATCCAATTGAATGAACATTCCAAAACTAGTTACTGAACTAACAACAGCATCAAAAGTATTTCCAACTTGGTCAGCCATGTATTCAGTCTTCTTCAAATCATCAACAGCACGTTCAGCATTGATAGAAATTCTTTCACGACTTGAAGTATGTTCAGCAATTTCTTGAAGCTTGTTGCTCCACTTAGCTTGTTCATCGTCAGTAAAGCCATGTTCAGCATAACTGTGAATCATACGGTGAACCGTTAAGTCAGGGTAACGTCTGATTGGTGAAGTAAAGTGTGTGTAATACTTAGCAGCCAAACCAAAGTGACCTAATGGTTCATCAGAATATCTAGCTTGTTGTAAACTTCTCAACAACATAATTGTAACAACCTGTTCTTCAGGGGTTCCGACAACATCAGATAAAACATTTTGGAACATCTTTGGTGTGATTTCTTTCAAGTTACCTTTAACTTGGACACCCATTGCAGCAGCAAATTCAAAGAAGTTCTTGATTTTTTCTTCATCAGGTTTTTCGTGGACACGATATAAGAATGGTACATGTTTAACATTGTAATGTTCAGCGACTGTTTCGTTAGCAGCTAACATGAATGATTCGATCATCTTTTCAGAAGTTCCACGTTCTCTTAACTTGATGTCGATTGGCTTACCGTTTTCATCAACGATGATTTGTGCTTCTGTTTCTTCAAAGTCGATAGCACCACGTTGGTGACGTTTGTTGAAGAGAATTTCGTGAAGCTGCGCCATTTGTTTCAACATTGGAACTAATGGAGAATATTCTTCAGTTAATTCTTCGTCACCCTTCAAAATTTCGTTAACATTATTATAAGTCATACGATATTTTGATTGGATAACACTTGGGTAAATTTCATGTTTAACGACATTACCTGAGTGGTCAATTTCCATTTCACAAGTCAAAGCTAGACGGTCTTCACCAGGGTTCAATGAACAGATTCCGTTTGACAATCTAAATGGCAACATTGGAATTACTCGATCAACTAAATAAGTACTTGTCCCACGAGCGTAAGCTTCTTCATCTAGTGGAGAACCTTCTTTGACATAATGCGTAACATCGGCGATATCAACTTCTAGATGGAAGTTACCATTTGGCAACATGTCCAAACCGACCGCATCATCAAAGTCTTTTGAATCATCCCCATCGATTGTGATAACCATATTCTTAGTCAAATCTTTACGACCAACACGATCTGAGTCTAAGACGTGATCAGGAATACTTTCGGCTTCTTTTAAAACTTCGTTAGGGAATTCTGGATTGATGTCATTGTCGACCACGATTGACATGATATCGACACCGGGGTCATTTTTGTTACCGATGATTTCAAGAGCAGTACCTTCCATACTTTGAGGGTGCTTGTCGTTTGGATATTCATCGATAGAAACTTGTACCATGTCACCCATTTGTGGATGCAATCCTTTGTCAGAAATAAAAATCATGTATGCAGCAATTTTCTTCTCATGACTTTGAACGTAGCCATAGTGGCCTGTCTTTTCAACTTGTGAATCACTGTAAGGGTGGAATTCACCAACAGCTTTAGTCAATGATCTTTCAACGATTTTAGTGATCTCACCTTCTGGTCCTTTGTCGATCCAAGGGTTAGATGGTTTAGTGATCTTCACTTCAACTGTATCGCCGTTGACCGCGTGGAGTGTGTTGTCTCTGGAAATAAAGGCATCAGGGTCGACTTCATCGTATCTAACGAAACCAAAGCCCTTATCGTTTCCTTTAAAAGTTCCTTCAACCACAGTTTCTGGTGTGGCCATCTTGAACTCATCTTTGTTGGTCAAAGTAATCTTACTTTCACCTTCTAGGACAGCTAGAGATTTAACAACACGTTTGAAAGCTGAAGCCCCATGCATTCTTAAAATGTCTTCGATCTGTTCTGACTTGTAACGACGATCGGGGTTGCTTCTAAAAACCTCTAAGATGTCCGCAATTAATTTATTTTCTTTATCTGGCATTTCTATCCTCAATTATTTTCTAAAAAATTTAACACGTCACTCTGCAATTGATTATGAGCGCGGTTGATAGTTAAAACATGCCCTGCATCGTAAAAATGTAGCTGTGATGTTTTAACGTCTTGAGCTACTAATTTAGCAGCTTCTGGATTTACTAATTTATCACTCGTACCTTGACCAATGAAATATGGTCGTTTTATTTCAGCCAACTTTTCAGTCACACCAACGGAAGTTTTTTGAATCGACATTATTTTGTTATCGATTTTTGATCTAACGACTCTCATCTTGGCGTCTAATTCCACATCAGTTAGTTCCTGTTGTAAAGAATACACCTTTTTAGCATACGTCATAAAGGCTGATTTAATGTCTTTGAACTCTTGATTATACAAAGGTGAGCCAAAAACTCCCCCTGCAATTACATCCGGGTTTTCTTCAAGTGCTTGGGTCGCAAAAATCGCACCTAGTGACAATCCAAAAACATAAATCTTGGTCTTTTGTTTTTGCTTTAAAAAGTCAATTGAAGCCTGTGTTTGTTGCCACCACTGATCTGGACCACCTTTTTCCAAAATATCCAAAGGTTCATCAGTTCCATGGCCAACTAGCATCGGAGCGTAGGCCGAAAAATTATTTCTCTGTAAAAATCTTCCTAATAGCCGCATGTCATTGGATGTCCCTGAAAAAGAATGTAACAACAACACTGCGCTAGTTCCACCGTCAAAATAAAATGGTTGTGGTCGTAAAATTTTCATTCGTAGCTCCTTATAACAAAAAACCTCCTGAGTAACTTTCAGGAGGATAAATTGCTTAGTGAGATGATAAGTAAACTAGTATCAATGAACAAACAAAAAATAATACTAGTAAAACGTAGGTAACCTTAACCATGAAGGCTTCAAAACCACGTTTCTTCTGGTTGCTGAATAGGTCACCACCACCACCGGACAATGCATTCAAAGCATCTTGTTGCTTAGTTGGTTGCATTAATACGGCAATGATTATCAAAATGGATACTATTATCAACAATGTTTCGATAATGTTATACACCTGTAAAACCTCCGTTCATGGTGTTGAAAGCTGAAATCACTCCTAAAACAATAACATAAAAGTGGTCAAATTTCTAGTGCATACCTTGAATCAAGTCTTGCAATTTTTGAGATATTTTTGCTCGTTGACCGGCATTGACCATGAAGACGATTCGATCCCCTGCTTTGATCATTGTATCACCACGAGGAATCAATTGTCTCTCACCACGGTAAACCGCAATCACTAAAATATCTTTTGGAAAAGGAATATCACGAATGTATTTTCCATCGATCGAACTACCTTCATAAATTGGTACCTCTAGTCGATCATTAAACTTGCTGACCCGATTCAAATATTCTGAATTGAGATTTAAACGTTCCTTTAAAGCTTCATAAATTGGGGCACCATTCAATAAATCAACCACAATGTAAGCCACTAATGACAAAACGGCCAATGGCATCAAATGTTTTAAAGAGCCAACCATTTCTGTGACTAAAATAATTGCTGTAAATGGTGCTTTACCAATACAAGCAAAGTAACCAGCCATCGCAAAGATAATCAAGTTACTTTCAAAATAAATTGGCAACAAGCCGAGTTGATTCATAAAGACGGCATAGATTGCTCCAATGATAGCACCGAGATTCAAGATTGGTAAAAAGATTCCACCTGGAAGTCCTGAACCATAAGAGATCATTGAAAAGACAAATCTCAAGAACAACAAGCCCATTAGAAATAACAGACCACCTTTGAATTTGTCCAAGTTGACGATAACTTCATTACCACCACCGATAAATTGCGTGTACATCATTCCTAAGGGAACAATTAGAATCAACGGGATTATTCCGTGGATATAACGTGGTAAACGAGTCTTAGCAAAAACTGCTGGCATTGATAAGGTACAAATTTGATACAGGCGACCCATCAAGCCTAAAATGATACCTAAAATAATCAAATGCCAATAATATTTAACTGGCAAACTAAATTGATAAGGCACTTGCAAAACCGGTTGTAATCCAAAAACGTATAACGCCACTAAATTAGCACTAACTGCACTAGCTAAAGAAGTAATCCACACCATCGGTGAAAAATTGTGATAAACTTCTTCCAAAACAAACATCGCTCCAGCAATCGGTGCACTAAAGGCAGCAGACAAACCAGCCGCAGCACCACTAGCAATAAGGACTCTTTGATTAACACCTTTATTATCATGTGTTAAATCACCAACCCCTTGACCAACAGCTGAGCCTAATTGAATTGAAGGACCTTCACGACCTAAGAATAAACCTGGTCCAATACAAAGAATTCCTCCAACAAATTTTCTCCACAAAATTGACCACCAATTTAGATGCATTTCCCCACCTAATTGAGCTTCAACTTGTGGAATACCTGAACCCGATATATTGGGTTCTTTTTTGACTAAATATCCGACAAACAGTCCGATAATAATCATCAAGCCTAATAACGACAAAACTAATAGAGAATTATTTCGTGCCGCAACATAAAGACCTTGATAAAACTTTAGAGAATGCGCAATCGACCACCGAAACATACTAACTAAAATCCCGGAGATGACTCCAACTAAAACTCCCTCTAAAGTCAGTCTTAACTTCTCATTATCTGTAACAGCTACTTTCATGATTCTCCCCTAAATATCTAATTTTGGCACATTGTAAATTGAAGGTGAAGGTTGATAGAAACCAGCTTCAAGAATTTCCATATCTGTTAAAATTTCTTCATCACTGACAAGTCTTGGTTTATGGTTGACCAAAGTATCGTAAACAGAATCGTAATACAATCCATAATCACCGAGTGGTGTCTTGATTTGTTTCTCGATCCAATCCCCATTGGCATTTTGATATTTAGCAATTCCGTAATACATTGGACTATCTTCTCCAAAGCCTGGTGTGCCTGGCATGATACCAGCTTTCAAGTCATTTTCTTGTTGGTCAGCACCGTATTTAATAAAGGAACCATTCATACCATGAACGATAAATCTTGGATACTCTTTGGCAACATCAGTACTTACTTTGACCTTAGCCTTCATTTTTGAGCCATAATGTAAGTCTACATCAAAATAGTTGTCGACTGCATCCTCAACTTCAGTATTTCTGATATCATAAACCACTTGATCAGGACGACCAAACAAAGCTACCATCCGGTCCATCAAATGTATTCCCAATCCATAAAATTCACCTTGTTCTTTTGTACCAACGTTATTAACTGTATGTGGACGATAGTAATCAATGTGTGATTCAACTTCAACAATATCACCCAAGAATCCTTGATCAATTACTTGTTTAGCAGCTAAATAGTCACCATCGAAACGACGATTTTGGTAAGGCATAACTAGAACGTTATTATCTTTTCCTAATTGGATCAATTCTTTGGCGTGGTCCAAAGTATCAACGAATGGTTTTTCAACAACCACTGATTTTTTAGCTTCGATAACCTGTTTAGCTAATTGATAGTGCGTTGATGCTGGTGTACAAATGGTTACTAAATCAATTTCTGGATCATTTAAAATATCATTCAGATCATTAGTAAAAGTGACACCTTTTTGTCGATAAGGTTTAGCCAATTTTTCATTAGGAGCCTTACGAGTATAGACTGTCTTTACTTCAAAATTGTCTCTAATATTTAAATATGGTAGATGATAACGGTTAGCCGATTTACCGAAACCGATAAAAGCAATTTTTAATGTCATAGAAATTCTCCTTCAATAGTTGATACTATTATTGTACAAAAAAAACAGCCCGAGGGCTGTTTTAATCAATCAATAAATAACTATTTGTTCAAGTTGTAGAAACTCTTGATACCCTTGAATTCAGCTTGGTCACCAAGTTGATCTTCAATTCTCATCAATTGGTTGTACTTAGCAATACGGTCTGTACGGCTCATTGAACCAGTCTTGATTTGACCTGCGTTTGTAGCAACAACAAGGTCAGCGATTGTTGTATCTTCTGTTTCACCTGAACGGTGTGAAACAACGGCTGTGAAACCTGCTTCTTTAGCCATTTCGATAGCTTCGAATGTTTCTGTAAGTGTACCGATTTGGTTAAGCTTGATAAGGATTGAGTTTGAAACTCCCATTTCAATACCCTTCTTCAAGTAGTCTGTGTTTGTAACGAACAAGTCATCACCAACAAGTTGTACTTTCTTACCAAGTTTAGCAGTAACTTTTTGCCAGTCTTCCCATTCGTTTTCGTCGATAGGATCTTCGATTGTAACAACTGGGTACTTTTCAACGATACCATCAAGCAAGTCGATAAATTCGTCTGTTGAAAGAACAGCACCATTTTCGCCTTCACCCTTTAGTTCGTACTTGTGTGTTTCAGCATTGTAGAATTCTGATGATGCACAGTCAAAACCAATAGCAACATCTTCACCAGGCTTGTAACCTGCTTTTTCAATAGCTTCAACCAAAATCTTGAAAGGAGCTTCGTTGTTTTCAAGGTCAGGAGCGAAACCACCTTCGTCACCAACAGCTGTGTTCAAGCCACGGCTTTCAAGAACAGCTTTTAGTGAGTGGAAAGTTTCTGAACCCATACGTACAGCTTCACGCATTGATTTTGCACCAACAGGCAAGATCATGAATTCTTGGAAGTCAACGTTGTTATCAGCATGCTTACCACCATTGATAACGTTCATCATAGGTGTTGGCAATACGTGAGCGTTAGGACCACCAAGGTATTCGTACAATGGAAGACCTAATTCGTCAGCAGCAGCACGAGCAGCAGCAAGTGAAACACCAAGAATAGCGTTAGCACCCAAAGTACCCTTGTTTGGTGTACCGTCAAGATCGATCATAGCTTGGTCAATAGCACGTTGGTCAGTAACGTCCATGCCGATAACCTTCTTAGCAATCTTGTCGTTTACGTTAGCAACGGCTTTAAGAACACCCTTGCCACCAAAACGTGATTTGTCGCCATCACGTAATTCAACAGCTTCGTGTTCACCAGTTGAAGCACCTGAAGGAACAAGTGCGCGGCCAAAGCCACCTAGTTCAGTATATAGTTCAACTTCAACAGTTGGGTTACCACGTGAATCAAGAACTTCACGGCCTAAAATATCAGTAATTACAGACATATTTTAAAAATCTCCTTTATGGTTTTAATACAGATTAATTTTAACCTTTTTTGCGACTAAAATAAATAACTTAATGAAAGTAAATTATTTATTGAAGTTAGCTAATGCGATATATGATTCTGGATCCATTGATGCACCACCAACAAGTCCACCATCAATATCTTCTTTAGCCATCAATTCTTTAACGTTAGCAGGTTTAACTGAACCACCGTAAAGAATACGTACTTTGTCAGCTGTGTCATTGTCATACAAGCTAGCAATCTTTTCACGGATTACGTGAACCATTTCTTGTGCTTGATCAGCAGTAGCAGTCTTACCAGTACCGATAGCCCAGATTGGTTCGTAAGCGATAACTGACTTAGCTAAGTCATCAGCAGAAATGCCTTTAACAGCATTTTCGATTTGACCTGTTACCCAGTCTTCTGCCTTGCCGGCTTCACGTTGTTCTAATGTTTCACCACAGCAGATGATAGGTAGCATGTTGTTCTTCAAGATAGCCTTAGCTTTCTTGTTGATATCTTCGTCAGTTTCTTTGAAGTATTGTCTTCTTTCTGAGTGACCGATGATTACATAATCAACGCCCATTTCATCAAGTGCCTTAGGTGAAGTTTCACCAGTAAATGCACCAGCATCTTCAAAGTATGAGTTTTCAGCAGCAGTCTTCAATGGTGTACCCTTTGCTCCTGCAACAAGAGTTGTAAGATCAATAGCTGGAGCACCGATGATTGTTTCTACGCCAGATTCTGGCAACTTGCCTTTGATACCGTCTAAAAATTCTTGGGTTTCTTTAGGATTTTTGTTCATCTTCCAGTTACCCGCAATAATAGGTGTACGCATAAAATTAGTTCTCCTCATGAAAAATAATTATTTATCTGAAATTGAATCGATACCAGGTAATACTTTACCTTCTAGGTATTCTAGTGAAGCACCACCACCAGTTGAGATGTGTGTTAGCTTATCAGCAATACCAAGACTCTTAGCAGCAGCAGTTGAGTCACCACCACCAACGATAGTAATAGCATCTGACAAGTTACCCATAGCACGTCCAACTTCTAGTGTACCTTCAGCAAACTTGCTCATTTCGAATGCACCCATAGGTCCGTTCCATACAACAGTCTTAGCACCCTTTAGAGTGTCTTGGAACAACTTAACTGTCTTAGGTCCGATATCAAGAGCCATTTCGTCATCAGGAATATCAACGCCATCTGTTGTTGTAGCTTCAGCGTCATTTGAGAATTCTTTAGCAACGATGTGGTCTACAGGAAGAACGATCTTGTCGCCAGCTTTTTGAAGGAGGTCTTTAGCTAGTTCAACTTTGTCTTCTTCGAATAGTGACTTACCAATCTTGTGGCCTTGAGCAGCTAGGAATGTATAAGCCATACCACCACCGATTAAGATGTGGTCTGATTTTGGAATTAAGTTTTCAATAACACCGATCTTATCTGAAACCTTAGCACCACCAAGGATTGTTACGAATGGGTGTACAGGATTGTCAACAGCGTTACCTAAGAACTTGATTTCCTTTTCCATTAAGAAACCAGCAGCAACGGGTTTGCCAGCAGCTTTCATAGCTGTTGAGATACCAACGTTTGAAGCATGTTTTCTGTGGGCTGTACCGAAAGCATCGTTGATAAATACGTCACCAAGTGATGCCCAGTATTCGCCAAGTTTAGGATCGTTCTTGCTTTCACGTTTACCGAAATCGTTGTCGATATCTTGGAAACGTGTGTTTTCCATAAGTAGAATGTCGCCATCATTTAATTCATTGATAGCATCTTCAAGTTCTTTACCTTCGTTAACAGGTACGAACTTAACTTTCAAACCACTTAATTCTTCAAGTTTAGCAGCAACTGGCTTCAATGATAAAGCTTTCTTGTCTTCGTCACTCTTAATACGACCCAAGTGAGATAGCAAGATAACCTTTCCACCATGTTCTGAAACATATTTGATTGTTGGGATAGCACCAACGATACGGTTAGTATCGCCGACAACACCATCTTTGATAGGAACGTTGAAATCAACACGCATCAAGACTTTTTTGTCTTTTACGTCAACGTCAGAAACAATAAGTTTTGCCATTATAAATCCTCCGATATTTTCCTTAAAAAAAGGCGGAAGGAGTTATCCTCCCTCCGCCAATTTAAAACACTAAATTAGGTTTTTTGATTACTATTTTAGATTAATGAATTAGTCTAATGTAGCAAATTTTTCAAGTGTACGAACCATTTGTGCAGTAAATCCTGATTCGTTATCGTACCATGCAACAGTCTTTACAACTTGGCTATCACCTGAACCAACGATTTGTGTTTGTGTTGGGTCAAAGATTGAACCAAATGATGTACCGATAACATCTGATGAAACGATTTCGTCATCATTGTAACCGAATGAAGGGTTGTTGTCTGTGTACTTCTTGATTGCATCGTTAACTTGGTCAACTGTAACTTCTTTGTCAAGAGTTGCAACTAATTCAGTAACTGAACCTGTGATAACTGGAACACGTTGTGCATGTCCATCAAGCTTACCCTTCAAGTCAGGAACAACTAGACCTAGGGCCTTAGCAGCACCAGTTGAGTGAGGGATGATGTTTGCAGCAGCAGCACGTGCAGCACGAACATTACCTTTACGTTCTGGACCATCTTGAAGTTTTTGTGTAGCTGTGTAAGCATGGATTGTTGTCATTGTACCAGCTTTAATACCGAATTCTTTGTTTACGGCATTTGCTAGAGGTGCAAGACAGTTTGTTGTACATGAACCAGCTGAAGCGATCTTAACGTCGTTTGTTAGGATGTCATCGTTAACACCATAAACAACTGTAGGCATGTCACCTGATGGAGCTGAGATCAATACACGTTTTGCACCGGCATCCAAGTGAGCTTGTGCTTTGTCTGCTGATGTGTAGAAACCAGTACATTCAAGAACGATGTCAACACCGTCGTTTGCAACCCATTTAAGGTCTGCAGCGTTCATTTCAGCATATACAGGAATTGTCTTACCGTTAACAACGATAGCATTGTCAGCAGCTTCAATCTTGTCGATTTCGAAGTTACCATGAGCTGTATCATACTTCAATAGGTGAGCAAGCATAGCAGGTGAAGTTAAATCGTTAATTGCAACAACTTCCAAATCTGTCTTGCCAGCTGCTTGAAGTGCAGCGATACGGCGGAATGCCAAACGACCGATACGGCCAAATCCATTAATACCAACTTTTGTAGTCATACAAAAATTCCTCCTTCAGGAAATCAAAAAAATATTATTTTAAAGGGTTATCCCTTAAAATCAGCTTTGAGGCACCCTCATCAGTAATCAATATAGTATGATGAGGTGCGTTTTTCATATATGACTGAATTGCTTTAGCCTTACTTTGACCACCGGCAATCGCAATCACATATTTTATTTTATCAAGGTCCCGGACGTGAAGTCCAATCCTAGGTACCTTATATACAAGTTTACCACTTTGATCGAAGAAATCTCCAAAAGCTTCTGAAACAGCTTCACCATTATCGATGATTTTTTGTTCCTTAGCCGAAAGATTTCGACGCTCTGCCATAACACTTGCAGTTCCGATGCTGTGAATAACAACATCACTTCTATATATTAGTTCAAGAACCGACTTAATTGAAGTCTCTTTTTGCAAAGATTCAAAACTTTTTTCGCTTATGTCCTCTGGAAGGTACATAGCCCGGTACTGGCCCTGCGTTCTTAAAGCCATCTCTGCACAGACACTATTTGCTTGAATCGTAACTGATTCACCTACACCACCGCGTGCTGGTAAGAAAACCAACTTACGGTTTTTCGATAAATCAGGTGAAAGATTACGAGCAACTTGTGCCAACGTACTACCACCAGTCACAGAAATCATTGACTGTCCATTTGGTAATACTGATCCTAAGAGTTGATTAAGTCTTCTACCAAACGAATCGACTACCCGATATTGCTTATCCGCATTACCTGGTAAAACAATACAACGACTAATTCCTAGCTTTTCACTTAAGCGTTTCTCCAATAGAGCTGTACCTTGATAATCCGCTAAGACATTGGTCAAGCGAACTACTACATCGCTACCTGTATGCGTTAGAGACATTCCAGATTTTGAAGAAACAATTAAGCCTTGCTTTCTTAATAAATCAGTCTCAGTTCTTAATCCACGTTCAGTAATATTAAGATCATCAGCTAATACTCTGCGCCCGACTGGCTCCATTAATGAGATACTCTGAAGTATTTTAAATCGCTTTTCCAGAGTTTTAATGAAGTCTGGGGCAACTAAATCCAGCAATTCTAAATCTTCATTATTAGTCATTTGATATACTCCATGGGACAATCATTGTCCCTGTATGTCTGTTTACGACCCATGTACTCAAAAAATAAAAGCCCGGATGAATCATTCCATCTCTTAAGCACAGTTATTAGTATAAACTCTCTTGTGAAAAATTCAAGTGAAATGATTACAAAAAGTACAATTAATAATATTTTTTTTGACATTTACTTTTTATATAGAGATGCGATAGAATTAAACAGTAATGCGCCGCTAGTGTAATGGATCGCACACAGGATTCCGGTTCCTGGAATGTGGGTTCGACTCCCACGTGGCGCATTTTTTTGTTTCACAAACTTTCAACAAGAAATGTTGAATTATCAACATGTATAAGATTCAACAAGAATATTATTACATGAAAAGAGAGTAATACTTCGTGTTTTATGACGGAATATTACCCTCTTTTTTAGTTTCTACGACTACTGAAAATAAAATGTCTTAACGTTTGATTAAAAGCTTCTGGAATTTCAGCCATAATGTCGTGACCACAATTATCCAAAACAATGTTAGTTATTCTCTTGTTTTGTGCTAAGTAATCTCCAAATCGATAATCGAAGTAAGGACTCTGCTTGGCAGTTACTATGCTTACAAATTTACTACTATGCAATAATGAATTGCGCCAATCCCTTTGGAAATGATCTTCTAAAAGAACTAGATTTTGCTTTCTATCGAATGGATAAAGACTCCGAACTTTATTTAACGACAAAGCTACTTGATTATTTAATCCATGTAAAGTTTCATGAGTTTTGTTTGGCAGTGAAATTTTTTCTTTAAAATTATCGGCAGTAAAATTTTCAAATCCATATTTCCACTCTGAATCATTGAGCATTTTTGGAGACTGATCGATTGCCAGAACCGATTTAACGTTAGAATATTTTTTTAAATAAGCATAACAGACACTTGCTCCCATCGAATGACCGATTAAAATTGGTTCTTGAAGTTGTAAATATTCGATTAAATTGGCTAAATCTTCGGTTAATCGATCAATTGTCAAATCTTTTTGGGTGCGTTGTGATTTACCATGATTTCGATGGTCATAAGTAATCACTCGACAATTCATCCCTACCAAATAATCAATTTGAGCTTGCCAAATTTCTTGATAACCACCAAAACCTTCTACTAAAATAACCGGTTGACCGATACCAAAACTTTGAAAATTAATTTTTATTCCATCGTTAGTTAAAAATTCCATTATTCTCTCCTCAAAAAAAGATAGACCAAAACGGCCTATCTTTTTTATTTATTCCAAGGATCTTTTACTAAAATTGGATTAGATAAAGTTTTCATCATTATAGTAGATTTTGACTGACTATATTCTTCTAATGAAAAACCATTATTACCTTGGATAACTTGTAGATCAGCATGAACACCGAATTGATTCAACTTTGCTAACAAATTCTTAGCGCCCTCACGACTAATTGGACTATTCGGTTTCCAAACTAGATCCAAATCACTGGTCATTTTGGCTGAATTAGTCCCTGTTGCTAATTCGAAACCAACGCTACCACTGATTCCCCATTTATATTCTTGTAGAATTTTTGCCACTGCTGGTAAAGCCTTAATTGCAGGTAAATTTTTGCGCTCATCAGATACATTTTGCCAAGACTTTTCAGAAACTAATTGATAAGGAGTAATGACTTCTTTAATGTTTGAATCTAAGACAAAAGCAGCAAAACGTTGTTCTCTTTTGATTCCTCTAATACCGACAGGAATCTTATCACCAACTATTTCACTACGACGGACCACAGCAGTTAACGAATCGGGAAAAATATCCTCTGCCCATTTGGGTAGTCCATCAGTAATCAAATCATTGATCGATGAAATTTTTAGTAGATCATGTGGTTCTACTTTGACCATTCTTCATCCACTAGTTTTCTAACTTGAAGAGTTGATTTACGACCACTAGCTTTAGCAATCTCTGTTTGATAACGGAAGTGCAAGCTTGTATCACCATCTAAACTGTCAATGGCTTGATCAATCAATTCTTTGATCTTATCAACATTTTCATCAGTTGCTTCCCATGAACCGATACCTTTAACTAATTTGTACAAAGCACCAAGTTTTTCATAATTGTCAATATCGTAAGCCATAGCAGGAACATGCTTAGTAGCTTCTTCCAACTCGGCAATTGTTCTTTGGGTAATACGAGCAGCACTAGCTTTTGACATGGCTTGAATAGTAATTGAATCATCATCTAAGGCAATCATTCTATTAGATTGCAAACCATGAGCTAAGAATCCACCAGATACAGCATCCCCAGGTATAAAGTCAATTACTGGATGGCCAGCTTGTCTAGCTTTAGCATATGCGGCAGCACTTGAACCAAGGGCTACGTGAATACCAATCAATTCTTCTTGATAACCATAAGCTTGGCTTGGAACATCAACGACTAAAACAATTGGACGTTTAACGTCTTTATCCTTATCTTCAGCAACAATTTGGTTAACGATGCTTGCAACAGCAAATCCTTCTTGAAGACCGACTTCACCTTCACGAACACGTGGAAATTTATTATCAGCATCTGGAACGATAGCAATAAATTCTTTACCATCTTTTTGAGCGTGCAAAACAGTTGAAACTGGACTAGTAGCATTCTTAATACCAGTCAATTTTTCAAACCATAGACGACCACGACTCTTAGTGCCAGCTTTTTCACCAGCAACAGCAGCTGGAATCGTATGTTTAGTAGCAACAACTGACTTGAACAACTTATTATATGAATCGATATCTAACTTCTTACTCAAGTCTAATTTATCCAACAAACTCAAGTAAAAGTCGACATTTTCAGTTCTGTGGGCATCTTTTTTAGTCTTGATTTCATTAACGATGCTTTCCTTAATGCTATCAACAGTATCATCGACCACTTCGTCAACTAGGTCAGTAGCTTGACGTTGTTTAGTTCCTAAAGTATCCCAAATCAAATCTTTATCGCTAGAATCAAATTCACGTACACCAGCTTCTTGTTCGATAACTTCGGGACCATTCAAAGCAATTCTTGCCTTGTTAGTAGCAATCAAATAAGAAAGGATTGAAGCGGTAATTGACATCCCACCGAATGATCCAACACGACCAGGTACTAATCCGATAACAGGAACAAATTTCTTCAAAGCAATAACAACATTTTGAATTTCTGAAATTGATAACAAACCGTAGTTAGCTTCTTGAAGACGAACACCACCAGTATCCAAAACAATAATTGGGTAAATAGTGTTACCATTCTTGTTCTCTTCTAATACCTTTTCCAAAGCTGCAACAATTTTGGCACCGCTGACTTCACCGATACCGCCACCTTGGAATTTACCTTCAATTGAAACAACTAAAACTTGGTTGCCTTCGATTTTTCCACGCATCAAGACGATTCCATCATCACTTTCAGGAACGATATCTTGAGGTTCAAGATGTGGTGAGATCATGTCATCGAGTGGTCCAACGATTTCTCTAGCAGTATTTGCATCTAATAATGAAAGCGCGCGTTCACGTGCATGTAATTCAACAAAACTATTTTTCATCTTTTAGTTCCTCCAATGCTTGAGTTAAACGAAGATTAACTACCCCTGGTGTGGAACCAAAGTCATTGATCTCAATATTAGCTTGGATTGGATATCTGTCGAAGAAACGTTTCAAAACATTTCCCCAAACTTCTTTGAAGCCGTCACTACCAGTTACGATATTAACTTCTGTTTCTTTATCTGTGGGTCTGAAAATAACTTCAAGGTCACCTGATGCAACTACCCCAACGTGTACGGGTTTGGAAATAGCATCTTTGGTATCGAAGTTAAAATGTAATTTTTCCATATTTATCTCCATTTCTACTTCAAATGTTTTAAAAAATAACTTGCAGCAAACAAATCAGCACAACCACCGGGTGAAATATTGTGTTCCCTAGTAAAGTCAGTCAATTTTTCAAACTGAGGATTATCTAAAATATTCTGTGGGTCAACAACGATCTGAGCTGAAAGATTCTGAAAATCACGTAAGACTTTTAAATTACTACGATAAACGATATTGGTATCATCAACGTTACTGTATAAAACGAGCAATCGTCTCATCCAAGTATCGAAATCATCCAACTGTGATTTGAAGGCTAAAGCTTTGGCCAAATTAGGAAAACCATTTTGAGCTTCTCCCTTAGCACCAGTCAAGGCATACTTTTGCTTCGTTACTGCACCATGAGTCTTTTTGGGAATGACATTCTTATCTGGCAAACGCGATAAATCTTTAGCTGTTAGTAAAATTGTTTCTAGATTCTTAGTTTGTTGGCTACTGATAGCACTGATCAATAACCCCATACTCCAGATAGCGCCCTTATGTGTATTGACACCATTGGTTGCTTGAAACATATCTTTTTCGGCAATCCGACCGATTCGGCCAATTTCTTCTCGCAATGGCAAGTCAATTGGTTGTTGATAAGATTTTTCAGCGATTTCCACGAAACTATCTAATAAACTATCAGCTGACTTATAAAATAATTTCCAATCCATATCGGTATGCGAACCATTTGAATAGGCATCGACTAGACCTGGCTTGGGTGAGAAACTAACTTCCCACTTCAGTGCTGCTACTGCTTGTTGTGCTAGTTGTAAAAATTTGGTTTCAATCATTAATTATGACCAACTTCTGAATTTTGCAGGTGGATTGTAAAGTCCATCAGACCATTTAACTAAGTCATCCATGTTTTGTGCTGCAAGAAGCGATCTCTTAGCTTGACCACGTTGAACGCCTAAGTCTTCAGGAAGAGCTACGATACCACGACGACGAAGATCAGCTAATTGCTTAGGATTGCTTCTCAAACCAACTGGTGTAACACCGGCGATAGCTTCAATAGCAGCTTGTCTTTCAGCCATACTGTCAGTCTTGTAAAGATAAGCGATACCTTCTTCAGTTACGATGTGAGTTGTATCTTCGCTATAAATCATAATTGGAACATTAGCCAATTTAGCTTCTTTTTGAACTTCTTCAGCATCCAAATGATCAACAAAGACAGGTTTCTTATTTGAACCGAAAGTTTCAACCATTTGAACAACTAATTTTTGACCTTTACCTAATGGATCATCATCGGGACGAAGGCTTTGCCAAGCTGGTGTTGAGTGACGACGTCCGTGTGGATTACTTCCCATGTTAGGAGCTCCACCAAATCCAGATAAACGACCATTAGTAACAGTTGATGAGTTACCATATTTATCGATTTGAAGAGTTGAACCAACGAACATATCCAAAGCATATTGACCAGCCATTTGACCGAAGGCACGGTTTGAACGCATTGTTCCATCTTTACCAACGAAGAAAATGTCAGGACGATGAGCAATGTAATTTTCCATTCCGACTTCTCCACCGAAACTGTGGATAGTTTTGACCCAGCCACTTTCAATAGCAGGAATCAAAGTAGGTGTAGGGTTAACTTCCCAGTTAGGAACAATCTTACCCTTTAGTCCAAGTTGTTCACCATAAGTAGGTAATAACAATTCGATGGCAGCAGTATTGAAACCAACACCATGGTTAACTGTTTGAACGTTGTGTTTTTCATAAATACCACGAATTGCCATCATACCCATTAGGATTTGTAATTCAGTAACATTTTGAGGGTCACGTGTAAATAATGGTTCCAATTGATAAGGTTCATCAGCCGGAACAACGATGTCGACCCAATCACCAGGAATATCAACACGAGGAACTTTGTCAACGATCTCATTAGCTTGAACGATTACAATACCATCTTTGAAAGCAGCAGCTTCAACGATAGCTGGTGTTTCTTCGGTATTTGCACCCGTATAAAGATTACCGTCATGGTCCACTTTATCAGCAGCTACCAAAACAACATTTGGAATCAAGTCAACATATAGACGAGCATATAACTCAAGATAAGTATGAATATCGCCGACTTCCATTGTTCCATCAGCAATCATTTGAGAAATTCTCGTACTTTGAGGTCCCGCAAATGAGAAATCAAGTTTCTTAGCGATACCTGTTTCAAAAATATCCAAATGTTCTGGACGTGACACACTGGACATGATCATATGTAGGTCGTGAACTTTTTCTGGGTCAACTGAAGCTAAAACTTTTGACAAGAAACTAGCTTGCTTTTGGTTATCCCCTTCCAAAACGACCTTATCGCCTGGTTTAATAACACTTTCTAATAATTCTTTAGCATTTTGAGTTTTAACAAATTTGCCATCGAGCATTGATGCGATACTGTCTAATTTGGCAGCTTTGGCATCACGATTTTGAGTCCAACTTCTTTTAGCCATCAATTATCCTCTTTTCCATTTTTCTAACAAAAATTGAATATCATCAAGATTCATATTATCCATGGTGATAGTTCGAAAATCTGGGAACTTGCTTTTGACTAACTTCGTAAAAGTATGTCCCGGTTTTATTTCTAATGCTGTATCAACACCTAATTCCTTAGCAACATCCATCATGGTATCCCAGTAAACGGGATGAACTAGATTATTGATCATGTCATATTTGACACCATCAACTTTTCTAATTGCGTGACCATTGTAATTTGCTAAATAGATGCTTTGGGGATCGTTCAAAGAAACCTTTGCCAATTCTTTTTCTAGGACATCAGCAACAGATTGCATCAAAGGTGAATGTGATGGAACAGGAACTTTCAATAAAACCGTTTTTTGTGCGTTATTATTTTTAGCCAGTTCCAAAACCTTCTTGATTCCCTTAAGAGAACCAGAAATAACTGTCTGTAATTCTGAATTCTGATTAGAAGTAAAGACTGGTTGAGTTTCGTTATTAACTTGATCAACCAAATTAATAACTTCTTTTCTAGTTAAACCAACAATTGCTCCCATTCCATAGCCAGTTGGATATGACTCTTGCATCTTTTGCGAACGAATGTAAACAATTTTAATTGCGTCATCTTCACTGATAACGCCGCTAGCAACTCCCGCTGCAAAAATACCTAAAGAATGTCCAGCTACTACATCTGGAGTTTGACCAATTTTCTTTAGTTGTCTGATATTGAACAATTGCAAAATCAAAATTCCTAATTGAATCTGAATTGAATCTTGATAAGCTTGTTCATCGTCAGTTAATTCAACACCAGTCAATTCTTTTACTTTCTCAAGCATTGATTCTGGTACGTCTTTTAACATTCCACTTCTCTGACCGCCTTGACCAGGGAAAATCCATAATACAGAAATAATTATCCACCCCCATCAAATCCTTTTTATTGATCTCACAAGTTCAGTATATGAAATGATTGATAACATGTATAATATAGAAAAAGCATAATACTTAACCATTTGGTTATATAAGAGGTGTTAATTTTGAATATCAATCAGCTCAAATATTTCGTCGTTGTCGCCAATCAAGAAAGTATCACCAAGGCTTCTAATATCTTGTATGTTTCCCAGCCAGCTGTCAGTAAAATGATCAAACAATTGGAAGATGAATTACAAACTAAATTATTTGATCGAACTGGTCGAACTTTAAAACTCAATCGTTCCGGAAAGTTATTTTATAGTTATGTTAATGATAGTTTGGAAGAACTTGACCGTGGCATCAATGCTGTCAAAGGCGGTCCTGATAAAATAGAACATCCAATTTCCTTATTAATGGAAGTGGCTTCTCCATTTATCCCCGCCATCGTCTCAACTTTTAAACAAAAATTCCCTAACGTCAGGTTGAATATTGCTCAACATAACGTTAGGGAAACAGATTTTAAACAGTTTGATTTTATCGTCACAACTAAACCACTAGAAGGTTTAACCAACGTGCCAGTTCTAAAAGAAGAAATACTCGTTGGCTGGAACATTAATTATGGCTACAGTAAACAGTTTATTAAGCCGAAAGATTTAAGGGGTGAAAAAATAATCGGCTTGTCCAAAAATAATCCTTTGCGTTTAACGATCGATAACTATTTCAATAAACGCGATATTACTCTGGATTACATGTACGAAGCTGATGATCCCGCAACCGTTCGTGGTTTGATTGAAGCAGGAATTGGTCTGAGTTTCATCCCTTCAGTCACTTGGCAAACAATCGAACCACGAGTTCAACTCGCCAGACTTTCTCCTGATCCATTGCAACGAACTATTTACCTCAGTTCTCCCTATGGAGTTCTTAATGGCATCAAACGAGAAATCAGTAACGAATTAATCATGATTTTCTTAGATTTCCAAAATTTTGAATTAAAAATATAGTTGCATTTTATTCTGAATGCGCTTATATTGAATCTAAGTTTCCTTTTGTTGATCTCACAAATTTACAAGAGGAGTGTTTCACATGAAAATAAAAAAAGACACTACAAGCCCGGCCGATATCGGTGATTACATGAAGGTCTTCGCTTGTACTGCCGTTATGATGCAGACCGTATTGAGTCTAGTTCTTGCAACTAGTCCAACTTATAACTATCAAACACCAATTGGTATCATTTATAACTTAGTTAAGTTCACTGCTCCAGCCTTTATTTTTGGTATTTTATATACCACGACTAGAACGACTAATCAAAATACCTTGGCTAATTATGGTGGCTATATGAAAAAACAATGGTCTGCTCTTTTTGTACCCACAATTTGGTGGACTCTAGCCTACTTACTGATCATGCCAAATGTTCAACAAGTTAACCAATATCACAACGTTGGTTCATTTCTTTGGCATTTCATCAATGGTAATGCCGCACCACATCTGTGGTATAACACGATGATGCTACAATTCATTATTTTAATGCCATTCTTCTGGATGCTAGCCCATTTTGTCAGAAACAATGCTAAGCGTGGAATCTGGACTTTAATTATCACAGTTATCTTTTTTGCAGCTTGGATTGGTTTTTACGACTTGGAAGTTTTCCATGGACTTCATGAACAAAGCTGGTATTTACTCGATCGAATTTTTATTAGTTTCGTCATTTATGGAATTTTCGGTGTTTTGAGTTGGATGTTTAGAGATAAACTCGAAAAATTTTTAAAGAAGTCTTTTCCTATTTTAGTAATTCTTTTCATAGCCGTCTTTTACTGGACTAACAAAGAACTCTTTAATTTCGGTTATCCTGTCAGTTTAGCTAATGCTCCTTATTACAAACCTTCGATGACCTTATATGCACTACTAGTTATTGGATTGGTTGCAACTTTGGCTATCAGACATATCAACACTGATTCCAAAGCTCTACCGGTATTCCACTTTCTAGCAACCTACGCTTACCGTGCTTACTTGTCTAACGTCTTTTGGCTACAAATCATCTGGCGTTTAGGTGGCAAGAATTTAGTAAATGTTAATCCTATCTTAGCCATTATCGTTTGCTATTTATTGACTTGGGTACTATCATTTGCTTCTGCATATACTTTCCACATCATTTGGTCAAAAATCAAAGATTCTTTACCAAGAAAACGTGTTCAAGAGTCAACTGAATAAATATTTTTATTTATCAAGCTTAGTTTGTTGACCCGATACATATTGTATGCTAAATTAGCACTGTGCTATTAAGAGTGCTAATTAAAAACAGGAGGCATTTTATGTTAGTTCCTACAGTTATTGAACAAAGTTCACGTGGCGAACGTGCCTATGATATTTACTCAAGATTATTAAAAGACAGAATCATCATGTTATCTGGTGAAGTTAACAGTCAAATGGCAAACACTGTCATTGCTGAACTACTTTTCCTTGATGCTCAAGATTCAGACAAGGATATTTCCATGTACATCAACTCACCCGGTGGTTCAGTTACCGACGGATTAGCTATCATGGATACGATGAATTTCGTTAAATCTGATGTTCAAACAATCGCAACTGGATTAGCTGCCTCAATGGGTAGTGTCTTGTTGTCATCAGGTACTAAAGGCAAACGTTTTGCCCTACCAAATTCAACTGTCCTCATTCACCAACCATTAGGTGGTGCTCAAGGTCAACAAACAGAAATTGAAATTGCTGCCCAAGAAATCTTGAAGACAAGAAAGAGATTAAATCACATTTTGGCTGATAACTCAGGTCAAACATTTGAAAAACTTCAAAAAGATACTGATCGTGATAACTACATGACAGCCCAAGAAGCTAAAGACTATGGTTTGATTGATGAAATCATGACAAATAAAGCTGACAAATAATCTTTTATAAAAATCTTCCTTTATCCGTTTTGGATAAGGGAGGATTTTTTTTGCTTCAATGCGTTTATTCCACCCTATAATTGAACTGATTTGGAGGTAAAAATGACTATCTTAAAACATTTAGATCAAAACTCTCTTGCAGTTCAATATTTAATGAAAAAAGATAAACACCTCGCTAAAGTCATTCAAATGGTGGGTCCCATGAATTATCGACTACAAACCGATGCCTATGCTTTTTTGGTCAGTCAAATTATTGAACAAATGCTTTCTAAAAAGGTCGCACAAATATTAACTCTTCGTCTAACAAATGAATGTAACGGTCATATTTGTCCAACTAAAATTGATTACTTATCTGATGAGCAACTATTAAATATCGGCATCTCACATTCTAAAGTTCACTACATCCAAAATTTAACGGGAGCAATTTTAACAAATAAAATAAACTTCTCAGATTATTTACAAATGTCCGACACAGAAATTATCGACAGCTTAACCACAGTCAAAGGAATTGGTATCTGGTCAGCAAAAATGTTTTTGATTTTTTCATTAAATCGACCTGATATTTTACCTTTTGAAGATGTAGCCTTTTTGCAGAGTTATAGTTGGGTTTACAAAACTCATAATTTAAACAAAGCAGCCGTCGTGAAAAAATGTTCCAAGTGGCATCCCTACGCATCTATCGCTAGTAGGTATATGTATCAAGCAAAAAACCTAGGCTTAACTAAAAACATTTTTCATTTATACGAAAAATAGGCCTGAAAGCGCTGTAATACGGGCATTGTGTTGGACAGCTTTTTTCATTTAGACTATCCTTTATTTGGTATTAGATTTTACAAAGAAGGGGTATTTTATGAACAAGGGTGAAATTCAAAATAGCCTAGCTCGGAAGTTATTCATCATAACTTTGCTATCGGGAACTTTCACGATGTCGATCAGTCAATCATCACTTTCAACGGCTTATCCAACATTGATGAAATTCTTCGGTGTAACGGCACCAACGATTCAATGGTTAACAACTGGTTTTATGTTGATCATGTGTATCATGATGCCTATCAGTCCTTGGCTATTAAACAATTTTTCATTTAAGAAAATCTTTTTAAGTGTGGTCGGAATTTTTGCGCTAGGTACGTTGATCATTATTACGGCGCAAAACTTTCCAATGGCTATGCTTGGTAGAGCTTTAGAAGCTATTGGTGTTGGGGTTTTATTCCCATCATTTCAATCGGTTTTATTGACCATTACACCGGAGAGTAAACGTGGCTCGACCATGGGTTACGCTGGATTGGTCATGGGATCAGCTTTAGCTAGTGGTCCAATTATTTCTGGTATTGTTTTGAACTTTTTGAAGTGGCAAGGATTATTCGTCATCTTCTTACTGATTATGATTATTATCTTTATCAGTGGATTATTTTGTATCAAAGACGTTATGCCTCGTCATAAGGCTAGTTTAGATTTAATTTCAACTGTTTATTTGCTCGGTTTGATTGGTTTGCTCTACGTCGTTAATCAAGCTGGAGCTACGAAGAGTTTTAGTACTAATTTAATAATTCTCTTAGTAATCAGTGTCATTTTGACTGGTCTTTTCATTCACCGTCAATTGACTAAAAAAGAACCACTACTCGATTTGAAAGTTATGAAGAACTTCAATTTTGATTTAGCTGTCTTATTAACTGGTTTTTCATATATTTCCTTGATCGTTGTGACAATTATTTATCCACTTTATTATCAAAATGTTTTGCACGTTTCAGTTTTGAAATCAGGTTTAGCACTAGTTCCACCAGCTATCGTTTTGAGTATTTTGAACCCATTAACTGGTAAACTTGCTGATAAGATTGGTTTTAAAGCTACTTTGATCAGTGGTATGTCCATGATTGTCGTTGGTTGGTTCTTATTATTCGTACTTCACTTCAAGTTAAGTATGTTCCCAATGATTTTGATTGCTATTCTAATTGAAGGTGGAAATGCCTTCGTTATGATGCCTGCAACTACACTTGGTGGTAATTCTTTGTCAGAGGATTTGATTCCCCATGGAACAGCTATCATTACAACCGTACGTCAATTATTAGGATCTCTTGGTGTTAGTTTAGCCACTTTGATCTTGGTAATCACTAATGAAAACCATCACTTACCTGCTAACAATGGTTTAATTGGTTATCAAAGAGTCTTTGCTTTCTTCTTCGTAATGGCAATCCTTGGATTTATCTTTGCATTGCTGATTAAGAACAAAAAGACTAATAAATAATAATTTAGTTCATGACTTTCGTCGTGAGCTATTTTTTTGTTTTCAATAATTGAAGTATAATTAAGGTCTGGATTATTTATTTATAGGAGAAATATTTTGGACTCAAAAAATAACTCACATAAGCAAACCATCTTCATCGCCTTATTCTTTTTTATTATTTTATTAGCTTGGACTATTTGGCAATTTCACTTTAATTATATGATTTCGCTCTACGATACTTTTTTCCATTCAGAGCGAATTTATGAAATCAGACTGGCTTTTCAACAACACCAATTGCCCAGTTGGGTCAATTTCAATAGTTTCTTTAATACAGGTCAGGCCATAAATGGAATGTATCCCGATATAACTTTGTGGCCGTTTGTCTTTTTGACTAACTTCTTAACGCCGATTCATCAAATCATTGCCATCAAAGCTCTCATTGCTGGACTCAGTTTTATCGTGACCTTCTTGTCCGTAAACAAACGTTTCGACAGCCGTAACGCCGTTTTAGCAGCGACAATTTTTACGCTTTCCGGTTCAGTTTTAAAAGACCTCGTCAATGAAATGCAAACGGGTACTGCTTTAGTAATGATTTTTGCTTTTCCAATTTTCTTTACACTCAAAGAAGCCATTGAAAGTGAAAAAATCGACCCACCTTTGATTATTAAAACTGCCCTATTGATGTTTTGGGTCATTGGTTCACACTTACTCAGTGCCGTTGTTATTACGATAGTGACAGGACTCTTTTTGATTATTAACACTATTATCAAGAAAAACTATTTAGCTTGGCTCAATTTGATTATTGCGGCTGGACTTACAGTTGTCCTCTGCGCACCAATCTTGTATCGACTAATGAAAATCACACAAACTGGATTGTTGTCACCGTTTGGATTAGGACACGTCGACAGCCTCAGTCTTTGGCAAATCTTTTGGACTTCACGTTGGAACACTAAATCAACGATTTCTTGGCTCTCAATTATTTTGTTGTTGATCGTAATTCTCAAGTTCAATCGACAAAAATTAAGACAATTACTTCCATGGATCAGCGTCGAAGTTGTTTTGATCTTATTTTCCAGTAACATCATCCCCTGGAATATTTTGGGGAAACTACCGATTATCAACAACTTCCAAAATTCTGCCTGGCGCTTTGCTCCCTTTTTAGGAGTCGTACCGATAATTTTGATATTAATTAATTTCAGTTCAAGGACGGCTCGTAAAATATTTTTTGGAGTAACGATTTTATCTTATTTAATGGCTGGCTATACCGGTTTTCAGGCTCAATATCATAAAACGGCTAAATTACCAGTTATTACGCAAAACTCCACTACCCCAACTGGTTTGAATGGCTATGCTAAAGTAACCTCTAGCGGCATCACTAGCGATACACTTTCACGTACCTTGATTCCTGATTACGCTCCTAATTCCGTTCCACTCGCTAAAGGAACTAATGGGTTGAGTCTAGACCCACGAATCGTTTACTTAATAAATGGTCATCTGGGAGTAACTAAGAATCGTGAAATTCCTTTAAAGCACAACAGTACCGATGTTAACTCAATTACTTTAACCGCCGATAACGTTCCTAAAGGTGAAATAACTTTACCAGTTTATGGCTATAATTCATTGATCTATCAAATCAAACTGAATGGACAAAGGGTTAAAGCTAGTCGTAGTTCTGAAGGTTTTATAACTATTCATTCCAATAAAAATCTTCAACACGCTACTTATCAAATTACGCAAGTTCAACCTAAAATGTATCGACCCCTACTTTGGATGTCGACAATTTTATTGATTGTTTTAATTGGTTTGTTAATTATTCCAAGTATAAAAAAAGCTAGACAACTGTAAAAAGTCGTCTAGCTTTTTTAGCTTTATACTTTATCTGTTTCTGCTAATTGATTCAACTTACGTAAACGGTGATTGATTCCAGATTTTGAAATCGGACCACTTGGTACCATATCGCCCAATTCCTTTAGTGAAACTTCTGGATTCTCTAATCTCAAGACCGCAATTTCACGTAATTTATCAGGTAAATTATCCAAACCAACTGTCGCTTGCAAATGCTTGATATTTTCAACTTGACGTTCAGCTGCTGCCACAGTCTTATTGATATTAGCATTTTCGCAATTAACTAGACGGTTGACTGAATTTCTCATGTCACGCACGATTCGGATATCTTCAAATTTCAACATTGCATTCGTAGCACCAATCAATTGTAAGAAATCAGCAATTTTTTCTGCTTCCTTCAAATAAACGATATAGCCGTTACGACGTTTAGTAGTTCGTGCATTCAAATGAAAATAATTCATCATTTGCGCAATACCTTCATTATGCATTTCGTATAATGAATAAATCTCTAAATGATATCTAGAAGTTTCCGGATTATTGACACTTCCAGTTGCTAAGAATGCTCCTCGTAGATATGAACGCATTCGTTGATCTTCATTGATAACTTCCAATGGCACATTAGTATTAATCGACAAACCAGATTCATCTAAAATATCCAAATCTGTCAAAATTTTATTAGTATCTTGGTTGATTCGTACTAAATACTGATTATTTTTCTTTAACTTCATCTTTTTACGCACTAATAATTCTGATTCAATGCCATATTTTTGCTTAACTAACGAAAAGATTCTTCTGGCAATTGCGGCGTTTTCAGTTTGTGCGGTTAAGACGAAATGATGGTTTTGCAAACTCAAAGAACCATTCATTCTCAACAATGCTGATAACTCCACACGAGCATGTTCGGGATGAACGACTAATTTTGTGAGCTCTTGTTTAACTTCACTAGCGTATGAAACCACTAACGTCTCACCTCATTTTTTCTATTTCCTGATTGCAACGAGAGATTGATAATTTCTCTGGCAACCTTTTCTCCATCGTGGAAAGCTCCCTTATCATGTAACGATAAGAAATCATCTTGAATAACTTTACAGCCCATTTTTCTCAAGCCTTCAAAGTCAGTTTCCACTTGGTTAACGTATTCATCATACTTTTTATGATCCATATAACCGTCAGGGATTTTACGCGTATTAACTAAAACTGTATCGATAAAATTCCCACCTAAATGACGGTTCAATACTTTTACGTGATCTGCATCAGTAAAGCCTTCCGTTTCACCGATTTGAGTCATGATGTTACAAATATAAACGATTTCGGCTGAAGTTTGTTTAACGGCTTCACCAATCTTTTTAATCATTAAATTAGGCAAAATACTTGTAAACAAACTACCAGGTCCTAAAACAACTACATCAGCCTGCATAATAGAAGCAATAACTGGAAGCACTGACTTAGGCTCTTGATCAGGATTATCTGAATCAGTGACCCAAACCCGTTTTACATGCTTACCTGAATGCGTTATCTCGTGTTCTCCTGACAAAGTCGTTCCGTCAGTAAATTCTGCATTCAACGTTAATTTCGTATTGCTGGCTGGATAAACGTGACCATCAACTTGCATCATTTTAGATAGTTCTTGTACGGCGTCAAAAATATTAGGCGACATTTCTGTTAAAGCAGCAATTATCAAATTTCCAATCGCATGACCAGAGAAGAAATCATCATTGGTCTTGAAACGATATTGGAAAACGTCTAAATCCACTTTAGGTAAATCAGATAAGGATGCCAAAACGTTTCTAATATCCCCAGGAGGGACAACGTTAATATAATCACGAATGATACCAGATGATCCCCCATCATCGGCTACGGTAACAATCGCAGTAATATTTGCATCCATATTTCTTAAACTGTTTAAAACAACTGGTAAACCAGTACCCCCACCTATAACTACAACTCTTGGACGGCGTCCCTTAACAACCCGAACTATCCTATTTGTTGCCATGTTCTATTACCTTCTTTTGAGATTTTTCCATGTCACGATGAGTAATATCTACGTAGTAATCTAATTTCTTTAGATCAGTACCTAAACGTTGAGCAATAGCGACTGAACGATGTTGACCACCAGTACAGCCAATTGCAATCGTCAAACTGGTCTTACCTTCTTTTTCATAACCAGGAACGATATCTTTTAGTAAACCATAGAATTTGTCATAGAAATTTTTTGTTTCTGCATCATCCATCACATAATCATAAACTGGTTTATCCATCCCGGTTTGAGTCTTTAATTCTTTAATATAGAATGGATTTCTTAAAAATCTAACATCCATCACAATGTCAGCATCAATTGGCAAACCATATTTAAAACCAAATGACATCACTTCGATGTGAAATGTTGGCACGACAGAACTTTCTTGGAAATTGTCGAAAATTTCTTCTCGTAATTGTCTAGGAGTGAGATCAGTCGTATCAATTTCAACTGATGCTCGACTCTTGATTTCTGAAAGTAACTCACGTTCCTTTTCGATTCCATCTAATAAACGACCTTCCATAGCCAATGGATGACTACGGCGAGTCTCTTTATAACGAGAAACTAATTCTTCATTAGATGCATTTAAGAAGAGAATCTTCATATCAACCTTTTGGTGTTTCTCTTGTTCATCCTCGTCCATTTTTGAAAGCATTGAGAAAATTTCATCATAAAATGAACGTGATCTAATATCTACAACTAACGCTACTTTTTTTATCTTACCGGATTCATGAACTAGCTCCCAGAATTTTGGAAGTAAGTTAGGTGGCATATTATCGATACAAAAATATCCTAAATCTTCAAAGGATTGCATTGCAACGGTTTTTCCCGCACCACTCATTCCAGTTACGATAACCAAACTAAGCATATCTTCTGCCATAATGCACCTCACATTCGAATATAAGCATAACACAACAAGCCGGGCGTGTCAGTTTTTAATACTGAAAAAGCCAATTAAAAAAGGCCTCCATAAAATGCGGCTAAAGCTCATTTCATGAAAGTCATTTTAATTATTGTGCATCTTTAGTACGCTTAGTATCACGCTCTAGGATAGGTTTCAAATATTGACCAGTATAACTAGCTTTGACCTTAGTAATGTGCTCTGGGGTTCCTTGAGCGACGATTTTACCGCCACCTTCTCCACCATCAGGACCAAGGTCGATCAACCAGTCAGCTGACTTAACAACATCCAGATTGTGCTCGATAACCAAAACAGTGTTACCTTCATCCACCAAACGTTGTAATACGCCTAATAAGCGTTTGATATCATCAGTATGCAAACCAGTTGTTGGCTCATCTAAGATATAGAAGTTCTTACCATTAGATTTCTTATAAAGCTCTGAAGCTAATTTCATTCTTTGAGCTTCACCACCAGACAATTGAGTAGCTGATTGACCTAGAGAAACATAACCTAGACCGACATCCTCGATTGTTTGGAGCTTACGTTTGATCTTAGGGATATTACTGAAGAAGTCCAAAGCTTCTGACACTTTCATATCCAAGATCTGAGCAATGTTCTTACCCTTATAAGTTACTTCCAAGGTTTCGGAATTGTAACGAGTACCATGACAAACCTCACAAGGTACATAAACATCAGGCAAGAAATTCATTTCAATTTTAATAATTCCGTCACCACGACAATTTTCGCAACGACCACCTTTAATATTGAAAGAGAATCTACCCTTCTTGTATCCGCGTAATTTAGCCTCATTAGTTTGAGCAAACAAACCACGGATATCATCAAACACGCCCGTATAAGTAGCTGGATTACTTCTTGGTGTTCGACCAATTGGGCTTTGATCAATAGCTATTATCTTATCTAAGTTCTCGTAACCAGTGATTTTCTTGTACTTACCAGGTTTTTCAGAATTATGGTTCATCTTCTGTGCCAAAGCACGTTTCAAAATCATATTAACCAACGTAGATTTACCAGAACCAGAAACTCCAGTTACGACAGTAAATTTGCCTAGTGGGAACTTAACATTTAAGTTCTTCAAATTGTTTTCAGCAGCACCGAAGACTTCAACGAATTCACCATTACCAGCACGACGTTTCAAAGGCACTGGGATAAACTTCTTACCCGCCAAATATTGACCAGTTAGAGATTTAGGATTCTTCTCAACCTCTTCAGGTGTACCAGCAGCTACGATTTGACCACCATTTTCACCTGCACCTGGACCAACGTCAATCAAATAGTCGGCAGCTCGCATGGTATCTTCATCGTGTTCAACAACTATCAAAGTATTCCCGAGGTCACGCATTTTCTTCAATGAACTGATCAAACGGTCGTTATCACGTTGATGCAAACCAATTGAAGGTTCATCCAAAATATACATAACACCTGACAAATTAGAACCAATTTGTGTTGCCAAACGGATTCTTTGAGCTTCACCACCAGATAATGTTCCAGCTGAACGAGAAAGCGTCAAATACTCCAACCCAACATTGATCAAGAAACTAAGACGATCCTTAACTTCCTTCAAAATTGGTTTAGCAATAACAGTATTTTGTTCACCAAATTTCACTGACTTGAAAAATGGAAGTTCATCTTTAATCGACATATCAGAAGCTTCAGCGATATCTTTGCCTTCAATTTTGACCGCCAAGGCTTGACGATTCAATCTCTTACCATGACAAACAGGACAAGTTAATTCCGTCATATATTTACGCATAACTTCACGAGTAAAGTCACTGTTAGTTTCATGATAACGACGATTGATATTGGGAATAACACCTTCAAATTCTACGTCGACATCACGCACACCGCCAAAATCATTTTCATAGTGGAAGTGGAAAGTCTTACCATCAGAACCATACAAAATAGTATTTTGATCTTTTTGAGGCAAGTCTTCAAAAGGTGTATCCATATCAATTTTGAATTCTTTACATGCTTGAGCTAACATTTCAGGATAATATTGTGAACTAATGGGGTTCCAAGGAACAATGGCTCCCTCATTTAAAGTCTTACTTTGATCCGGAATAACTAAGTCCAAGTCGACTTCTAGTTTAACTCCTAGTCCATCACAATTATCGCAGGCTCCAAAAGGAGCGTTGAAAGAGAACAAACGAGGTTCCAATTCTCCAACTGTAAAACCGCACAATGGACAGGCATTCTTCTCAGAGAATACCATCATGTCAGAACCGATCACATCAACGTTCATGTAACCATCAGATAGTCTCAAAGCAGCTTCAACTGAGTCGAACAAACGTGATTTGATGTGATCATTGATTACAATACGGTCAACGACAACATCAATACTGTGCTTCTTATTCTTATCTAATTCAATATCTTCAGCAATATCACGAGTTTCACCATCAACTCGAACTCTAACGTAACCTTGTTTCTTAATTTGATTCAAGGCTTTTTTATGTTGTCCACGTTTTGCACGTACAACTGGTGAAAGAATTTGTAGTTTAGTTTTATCGCCCAACTTTAAAATAGCATCAACCATTTGTTGAGCTGATTGACTAGTAATTTTGGTCCCATCATTAGGACAAATTGGTGTTCCTACACGAGCCCACAACAAACGAAGGTAATCATTAATTTCTGTAACGGTACCAACGGTTGAACGAGGATTTTTGGAAGTAGTTTTTTGATCAATCGAAATAGCTGGACTCAATCCATCAATCGAATCGACATCCGGTTTATCCATTTGACCTAAAAATTGTCGAGCATACGATGAAAGACTCTCAACGTAACGTCTTTGACCTTCCGCGTACAAAGTATCAAAAGCCAAGGAACTCTTCCCTGAACCGGATAAACCAGTCACAACGACTAATTTATCACGAGGAATCGTCACGTCAACATCTTTCAAATTGTGTGCACGTGCACCATGAATTACAATTTTATCATTTAACATATTAATTACATTTCCGCCTTTAACTCTAAAATCGTGTCACGTAAATTAGCTGCGGCTTCAAAGTCGAGCTTCTTAGCAGCTGACTCCATTTGCTCCTTTAGATTGGCAAGGAGCTCTGCTTGTTCCTTCTTACTCATATCCTTAAAGTCAATATCATCATCGATTTTTTCTGTCTCAGAAGAAGTATTATCGACTTTCTGGAACATTGAAATAGCATCTCTGATAGGTTTAACAATTGTTTTTGGAGTAATACCATGCTCTTCATTGAACTTCTCTTGTAGTCTACGACGACGGGCTGTGGCATCAATTGCTCCACGCATAGAATCAGTAATGGAATCAGCATACATGATAACTTTACCATGTTCATTTCTTGAAGCACGGCCAATAATTTGAACTAGTGAACGTTCAGCCCGCAAGAAGCCTTCCTTGTCAGCATCCAAAATCGCAATTAAGGAAACTTCTGGCACATCGATACCTTCACGTAACAAGTTGATACCAATCAAGACATCGAACTTACCTAAACGTAAGTCACGAATGATCTTCGATCTTTCCAAAGTCTTAATATCACTGTGCAAGTATCTGACCTTGATACCTAAATCCTTGAAGTAATCAGTTAAATCCTCAGCCATCTTCTTCGTTAAAGTTGTAACGAAGACTCTCTCATGTTTAGCCACACGATCATTTATTTCAGCTACTAAATCATCGATTTGACCCATAATTGGACGGACTTCAATTTTAGGATCCAACAAACCAGTTGGACGGATAATTTGTTCAGCTCGATGATCAGTTCTCTCCAGTTCATAAGGGCCAGGTGTAGCTGAAACATAAAGGATTCGATTAACATGTGTCTCAAATTCTTCTAGTTTAAGTGGACGGTTATCCAAAGCACTAGGCAAACGAAAACCATAATCAACCAATTGCTGCTTTCTAGCTCGATCACCATTGTACATCCCACGAATCTGAGGCATAGTAACGTGTGATTCATCAATCATGATATTGAAATCCTTAGGGAAGAAATCAAGCAACGTAAATGGAGGTTCACCCTCTGCACGACCTTCCATATGACGTGAGTAATTCTCAATTCCGGAAGTATAACCCATTTCACGCATCATTTCGATGTCATATTCTGTTCTTTGCTTGATACGTTGAGCTTCGAGCAACTTACCTTCTTTAGTAAATTTAGCTACTTGTTGATCCATTTCATCTTTGATGCGTTTGAGAGCTTCTTCCATCTTAGAATCACTGATCATAAAGTGCGTAGCAGGGAAAATCCCGATATGATCCATTTGACCTTTAACTTCACCAGTTAAGGCATCCATTTCGATGATTCGATCAATTTCATCACCAAAAAATTCCACACGAATAGCATTATCGTCACGTGAAGCTGGGAAGATATCCACAACATCTCCACGAACTCTGAATCTACCACGTTGGAAATCGATGTCATTTCTTTCAAATTGATTTTCGACTAATTCTTCTAACAATTCATCGCGAGCAATCTCTTGCCCAACACGTAAAGAAATAATACTGTCAGCGTATTCTCGTGGATCACCTAATCCAAAAATACAAGATACCGAAGCAACCACAATAACATCATTACGCTCTAGTAATGAACTAGTTGCCGAGTGACGCAATTTATCAATTTCATCGTTGATACTAGAATCCTTTTCAATATATGTATCACTAGATGGTACATAAGCTTCGGGTTGATAGTAATCATAATAGCTGACAAAATATTCCACCGCATTGTGTGGGAAAAATTCCTTCATTTCACCATAAAGTTGACCAGCTAAAGTCTTATTATGAGAAATAATTAACGTTGGTTTATTGAGATTTTTAATAACATTGGCCATTGTGAAAGTTTTACCAGTACCAGTAGCACCTTCCAAAATGACTTCTTTATCGCCTTTTTGAAAATCTTTAGTGATAGTGTCAATTGCTTGGCCCTGATCTCCAGCTGGAGAATACTTTGAGACCAAATCAAATTTATTATCAGTAACTCTATCTATCACGCCGTCAGTCCCCCTTTAAGCTAAAAAATACATCTAACTCGCACATGAATTAGATGTAATTAATGTCAGGCATATTTCGCTGGCTCTATAGTACCATAGCGAACATATTTTCGCCATAGATTTACTTATTCCTTTGTCAGTCGTGGCAACATCATAAAAATTGCTAAACCAACTAAGAACAAGACACTCAATGAAGCAGCTCCAATCGTTGATTTACCAGTAATTTGCGTCACGATACCAACTAAGACTGGTCCCAAAACAGCCGAAAATTTACCTAAAATATTATAAAATCCAAAGAATTCACTACCGGAATCTTTCGGAATCAATTTACCAAAATAAGACCTACTCAAAGCTTGAATACCACCTTGACTAGTTCCTACTAGAACAGCTAAAATCCAAAAATCCTTTGCTGTTTCTAGCTTTAAAGCGTACAAGCAAATTCCAAAATACAGAATAATTGCTAATAAAATTCCTTTACGAGCAGAAAAATGATTAGCTATCCAACCATACAAAATGGAGAATGGAAAAGCGACTAATTGGACAACTAACAAAACTAACATCAAGGTCGTCGTGGTAATTCCCATATCCATCCCAATTGATGTAGCCATCGTAAAAATCGTATCAACCCCGTCAATATAGAAGAAATACGCTACTAAGAACCAAGCAGCTGCCTTGTATTTACGTAAATGCGTCACTGTTTCCCAAACACGTTTAAAACTTGAAGTAATTGGATGAGGATTTTCTGGCAATGAATAAACTTGTTGAACATTTTTCAATAGCGGAATGAAGAATATCAACCACCAAATTGCTGCCAAGAAGAAACTCCAACGAGCAACACCATAACTAGACAGCATTCCAAAACCACTCGTCAACTGTAAAACTAAGAACAATATAAAAGCTAAAACACCACCCAAATAACCATAAGCATAGCCATTTGACGAAAGTGAATCCATTCGTGAATTATCAGCCACGTCGGTCAAAAAACTATCATAAAATAAATTTCCCGCCGAATATCCAATTATCGACAGGATATACACAGCCAATAACATTTGCCATTGATTAGGTGGTAATAATGCCAATCCAAATGTCATTAAAATCCCTAAGAATGAAAAACTAGTCAATAATTTCTTTTTGTGATGTGGATAGTCAGCTAATGCACCTAAAACGGGTGCCAAAATGGAAACTATCAAGGTTCCAAAACTATTAGCATAACCCCAAAATGCCGTCGCATTAGCTTGTGATACTCCTGAATTTTGAGCTACCGATTTGAAATAAACTGGCAAAACTGCTGTGGTAACAATAATTCCATAACCTGAGTTAGCCCAGTCATAAAAAATCCAACTCCATTGTTTTTTATTGAATCTCATAAATTCCCTCAATTCTAATCTTTAAAAATACCCTCGATAGCACTTCCAGCCAATGGTTCAGGGAACTTTAGCCCTAATAATTTAGCAAAAGTTGGTGCTTCGTCAACTAATTTAGCACCATCAATCGTTTGATTTTCTTTGACCATTGGTCCGTTAAAGATAATTGTTGTCTTATAGCCTGGTTTTTGTGGATCATAACCGTGAACCCCTTGATAACGGTCAGGATGTCCCATCATTTCTGGCATAACCTTTTCCACAACATTTGAACGACTACCCTCGTCAGTGAAATAATAACCAGCTTTGGCCTCAACCATCAGCGTACATTTAGGATCAGCTCCACGAGCAATAGCTTCTTCATTAGAATAAATTCGTTCGACACCTTCTACTCCAGAAATAACTTCCCGTAGACGTTTAATCTGACTGAAGTCCTTTGTATAAATATATGTGGACCCGTCACAAGTCTTTGCTAACACTGACCAATCTTTTCTAATTGTTTGATCAGGATTACCCGTTAACCAACCACGTTTAGCAAATAATGTGTTCAAATGAATCATTTTATCAACGTTAATTTGATAATGGTCACCCAATATTACGAAATTAGTATCGCCAAAAGTTCCCGCTTCTTTGGTAGCATCAACTACTTGCTTAACGTGTTTATCAAGTCGATGTAAGGCTTCCATAGCTTCATCAGAGCGAACGCCATAACGGTGACGCATACTATCCATATCTACAAGATGCAAAAGCGTCAGATTCGGTTTCTTATTTTTAATCGTATCGACGGCACAAGCTGTAATAAATTCATCCAATTGCGGTTGTTCGATGCCATTTCTTAATTTACCGTACTTTTTGTTCATTTCCAAAATAAATAAAGGTGAACTAGCTCTCAAAGATACTAAAACTTGATTCGTCCAAATTCGGTTAGGAAAAATTTCTGCCAAATTGTAAGTGATTTTACTACCAGCAGTTACTGGCCACAAAAAAGCCGCCGTTTTCATTTTATTTTTATGTGCTAAATCGTAAAGTGTCGGTACTTGAACGTCTTTTTGATACCAGTACCAATCTGGGGAACGACGTGTCGTTTGGATCTTGGTGTTATTAACTATTCCATGAACATTTGGATATTGACCGGTGATGATAGTTGTATGCGAAGGATAAGTCAAAGTCGGATAAATTCCACTGACTTCTTTGACCCAAGTTCCTCCATTAACTAATTTGTTCAATGTTGGAAGTTCTGATTGATGTTCATTAATATCGTTAAAACCCAATGAATCTAACGAAATAATTACTAAATGTTGATTTGTAGACAATTTGATTTCCCCTTTTCACAAAGTACATGAAAATATTATATCGCAATTGGATAGTGACTGTAACGTGGTAAAAGCAACAAAAAAAGACCTTATTAGGATTATGCCTTTCCTAACAAGGTCTAATTTTTTATTCCCAGCCTTCAATTTCTTTAGCAAATTCGGCTAGTTTCTTAGCAGCACCATCTTCAGTGTCACTCTTAACGCCAATGTAAAATTTCATCTTAGGTTCAGTTCCTGATGGTCTAGCGGCAACCCAAGTGTCATCAGCTAGAACGTATTTCAAAACGTTGGCCTTTGGTAGACCAGTTTCTTTAGTACCACCAGCGGTGACATCAGTGTCATTCAAATAATCGATTGATTCAACTACTTTAACGCCATTGATTGACTCAATTCCTTCTTCACGAAGTGTCTTCATGATTTGAGCCATCTTGTCTTTTCCAGAAATACCTTCAAATGTCTTGGAAATAGTCTTTTCACGATAATAACCAAATTCTTTGTAAAGGTCTTCTAGAGCATCATAGATTGTCTTACCTTCTGATTCATAATAAGCAGCTGCTTCAGCTAGTAGCAAAGTTGATTGCATGGCATCCTTATCACGAACGAAAGGCTTAACTAGATAACCGTAACTTTCTTCAAAGCCAAAGAGGAATTCATGGCTATTAGTTTTTTCAAATTGTTCGATTGTTTCAGCAATATATTTGAATCCTGTCAAAACATCAAACATCTTAACGTCATATTTATTAGCAATTGCTGTAGCCAATTCTGAAGATACGATTGATTTAACAACTGCTCCGTTAGCTGGTAATTCCTTCAAATCCTTCTTAGCCATCAAGAGATAGTTCAATAGAACTGAAGCAATTTGATTACCAGTCATTAATTTATAAGAACCATCCGGTTGTCTTACTGCGGCTCCTAAACGATCAGCATCAGGATCAGTCGCAATTAAAATATTAGCACCAATCTTCTTACCACGTTCGATAGCCAAATCAAAAGTTTGGGCAAATTCCGGATTAGGGAATGGTGTTGTCGCAAACTCTGGATCAAGGATGGCTTGTTCTGTTACCATATTAAAATTCTTAAAACCTAGTTTTTGGAAGATTCTTGGAGCAATCATCTTACCTGTTCCATGAAGTGGCGAGTAGACGAATTTCATCTTATCACCAATATCTTCAATCAACTTTGGATTTACGATAACTGTCTCAAGATTCTTCATATAATTCAAGTCGACATCTTCACCAATCAAAGTCAACAATTTGTTAGCACGCAATTGAGGTACTGACATAACTTTGATACTAAAGAGGTCGCTAGCTTTACGAGCAAAACTAGTAATATTATCAGATTCAGCTGGAGGCATTTGTCCACCATCTGGACCATAAATTTTGAAACCATTGTATTGCTTAGGATTGTGGCTTGCTGTAATCATAATTCCTGCATAAGTGTGCAAGCTTCTTACAGCAAAAGATAACTCAGGTGTTGGTCTCAAACTATCAAAGACGTAACTGCGGATTCCGTGAACACCCAAAACTTTAGCTGATTCGTAAGCAAAATCTTGTGAATAGTAACGAGAATCATAACTAATTGCTACACCTTGAGCCTTCACTTTTTCGTCCAAAGTATCCATAAATGATGCTAGTCCTTCAGTAGCTTGACGAACTGTATAAATATTCATGCGGTTGATACCAGGTCCAATCAAACCACGCATACCAGCCGTACCGAACTCCATAGGTTCATAGAAAGCTTCTTCAGCTACTTCTGAGTCATTCTTCATCTCATTGAGTTGCTGTTTCATATCTGGATCTAAATCTTTATAGTCGAGCCATTGTTGCATATTATCTTGCCAAGACATTAACTTCGTCCTCCTAATTTGTAAGTACCTACAGCTATTATAGCAATCCTAAAGTACTATTAAAATTTGATTTACACAACTTTAACAATAAAAATTTAAAAGAGACTTAAAATTGTGTATCAAATTTACAAATTAGTAAGCTTCACTACTGATGATCCTGTTGATATCCGTATTATAGTATCTAGCCAAAGCAATCAAAGTATCAATATCTGGCATTCTAATACCAGTTTCATAGTGAGATAAGGTTGTGACATCAATATTTAAATGTTGAGCAACTTCCTTTTGAGTAACATTTTTTTCTCTTCTAAGGATTTTCAAGTTTTTTGCAATATTAAAACCGGATTCATTCATCAGACGATCCATATTATTATTTACTACTTCACGCATAAGAATCACTTCCTATCTTTTTATACACATTATACTATATGTTTAAACATGTACAAAATGGAACCACTTTTAGAAAATTTATTTTTCAAATATTAACCAATCGTTACGGCCCCAGATAATAAAAAAAGGTTATGTAAAAGAGAACAATTCTCTTTTACATAACCCTCAATTATTTTTATAAAATGATTACTTAGCTGAAACTTCACTATCAGAAAGCTCTTGAATGTAGTTGTAAGCTTGTTGTCCGGCAATACCACCTTCACCAACAGCAATAGCAACTTGACGCAAGTCTTTCTTTCTAACGTCACCTACAGCAAAGATTCCAGGAACTTTTGTTTCCATGTGTTCATTAGTATCGATCCAACCATCTTCATCAAGCACGCCTAAGCCCTTGAATGGTTCAGTCATTGGTTTGATACCAACATAGATAAAGGCACCCTTAGCTGGAACAACGTGTTCTTCACCGGTCTTCTTGTCAACGTAACGTACGCCAGAAACCTTGTCATCTTCACTTGTGATTTCCTTGACGTCAGCATTCCAAACGAACTTAATCTTATCGTTCTTAAATGCACGGTCTTGCAAAATCTTTTGGGCACGTAATTGATCACGACGGTGAATAATTGTTACGGATTTAGCTAATTGTGTCAAATAGATACCTTCTTCAACGGCAGAATCGCCACCACCGATAACGGCAACGTCTTGTCCCTTGAAGAATGCACCATCACAGACAGCACAGTAAGAAACACCACGGCCTGATAATTCTTCTTCACCAGGTACGCCAATCTTCTTGTATTGTGAACCAGTAGCGATAATTAAAGCCTTTGTTTCATAATCGCCATCATCTGTATGGATGATTTTAACATTTCCTTTATCTTCAACTGATTCAACAGCACCATAGCCAAAGTCAGCTCCAAATTGAGTTGATGATTTATACATCTTTTCACTTAAGTCTGGTCCTAAAATTGAATCAAAGCCAGGATAATTTTCGATTGCGGCGGTGTTGTTCATTTGACCACCATAAATACCACGATCAAGAATCATTACTGACAAATTAGCACGTGAAGCGTATAAAGCAGCTGTTAAACCACCAGGTCCCGCACCAATAACTACTACATCATATGTTTTCATCGTCGAATTACCTCCTATTACTCAACAAATATTACCATTATTTTTCAACTTGGCAATTAAGTTGCTCACAATTCATTATACCAAGGTTGTTTTTGTCGTTTGCGCCGATAAATGAATAATCCGATTGCGACAAAGAATAAAACTAATGATAAGACTTGCGAAACTCTAACTCCGGGAAGAATATACAAACTATCAGTTCGCATCCCCTCGACAAAGAAGCGGACAGCTGGATACCAAATTAAGTAAGACAAAAATACTTCTCCGCGCTTAAAGAGGTGTTTTCTATTTCTCAAAACTAAAATCAAAACTAAACCGATCAAATTTCCAACCGATTCATACAAAAATGTCGGCTGGCGATAAGCTCCATTGATATACATTTGTTCAATAATGAAATGTGGCAAATGCAATGATTGCAAAAAGTCTAAGCTAGTTTTGGCACCAAAAGCTTCTTGATTCATGAAATTTCCCCAGCGACCAACAATTTGACCAAGCAAAACTGATGGTGCTGCAATATCTAACATTAACCAAGGAGAAATGTTTCTCTTTTTGCACAAAACTAATAATACGATAAAGGCTGCAATCAAACCGCCATAAATAGCAATTCCACCGTGCCAAATTTTAATAATTTCACTCGGATTAGCCAGATAAAATGGCAATTCAAAAATCACATAATACAATCGAGCACCCACTAAGGCTATCGGTACCCCATACAAGACTAAATCCAAAATATTATCTGGATCAAGATGACGTCTTTTGGCTTCACGCATCGCCATAATGACTCCCACTAAAGCGCCTAAGGCAATGATGATTCCATACCAATGTACTTGTAATCCCCCCAGATTAAACGCAATTGGATTTAATGCTAATAGGTCAAAACTCATTACTTACCTTCTCCATTATTTTTTGTTTTGGCTTCATTTTCTTTAATCAATAAGCCTAAATTATCCTCGAATTTCTTAGTAGCATCGTAGCCCATCTTCTTGGCACGATAGTTCATTGCTGCAACTTCAATGATGATAGAAATATTACGACCAACTTTAACTGGCACCGTAATTTGAGGAACATCAACGTCAAAGAAAGTACGTTTGTCTTCCAAAGTTCCGATTCGATCATAATTCTTATCAGCTGACCAATTCTCCAAGTTAATGATCAATTGAATTTCACTCTTAGAACGAACAGCACCGGCACCAAAGAGATTCATCACATCGATAATTCCGATACCACGAATTTCTAGCAAGTGATTCAAAATCTTAGGAGCTTCACCAACGATAGTCTTCTCATCACGTTGATAAACATCGACACGATCATCAGCAATCAAACGATGCCCTCTCTTAACTAATTCCAAAGCCGTTTCACTCTTACCAATTCCAGAATGTCCCGTCAAAAGAATTCCAATACCATAAACATCAACTAAAACACCGTGAATAGATTCTCTAGGTGCTAACTTCTCATCGAGATATTCAGTAATCATACTAGAAAGTCTTGTTGTAGGCAAAGTCGAACCAATTACAGGTACATTGTGCTCTTTAGCCGCTTGCAAAATTTCTTTACTAGGTTGAATATTTCTAGAAATAAGCAATGCCGGCGTATCTTCACGACATAATTCCAACATAACCTTATAACGATTGTTGCTTGTCATTGAACGTGAATAAGCCGATTCAGTTTGTCCAAATAATTGAATTCTTTCACTAGGATAATAGTCAAAGTAACCAGTTAACTCAATTCCTGGACGAGAAATATCACTAGTAATAACCTTTTTACCTTCAAGAAGCTCTTCGCCGCTATAAACTTTTAATTCATTATCTTTTACCAATTGCGATACAGTAACAAAATTTGTCATAACCCAGCCTCACTAATTCATGTTTTACCTTAAGTTTATCATTAAATGATACAAAAAAAACGCGTTCTAGACGCGTCTTTGAAAATTGTCTTTCGTGTAATTGTTAATAATAGAATAACAAATTGCTAAAATTACTGCTACGACTAATGCCGAACCAAAACCATTAAAATGAAAACTTGCTGATCCTACTAAAACAGAAGTCAGTTCCAAAGTAATAGCATTAATCACAAACGAAAATAATCCGAAAGTGATAAAAGTAATCGGCAATGAAATAATGTGCAACAGTGGCTTAATAGTTCCATTCAGAATCACCAAAACCAAACTTGCTAAAATAGCCGTACCCAAACTATCAATTTGAAACATCCCTGGTAAAACACGCGCAATTGCTAAAAACAACAACGTTTGAATTACCAGTCTGATTAATAACTTCATTGCATACCCTCATTTAATTATTATTTAAATCAATAATATTTTTTGGGCGCCTTAGGTCGACGATATTTCTTTCTAAAATCAGTTTCTTGAATATTACGAGTTTCCGGAAACGAAAAGACGCAAACTACGTAAACCAAAATTGTCAAAAAATAAGTCAACGGTGTTAAGAAAATAAACAACAGGCGAATCCAAGTCGAGTCGATTCCAAAGTACTCACCTAATCCTCCACAAACACCTGCAAGCATCCGATTTGTACTAGATCTCGTGATTCTATTTCTCATAAAATATCACCTCAACTCGTTCCAAAAATATTATACACATGCTTATTCAGCAATATGCTTCCGATTCAGTTCTACCACATGTCCGGTGTTCAAGTAAACTACCCATTCACAAATATTAGTTGCATAGTCACCAACACGTTCCAAATAACTAGCTACTAACATGTAAGAGGAGCCACTCAAAACATTCTCAACAGTCTTTTGCATATCTTTGATACACAATTCATTGATCATCGTACTCTTAGCGTCAATTTCGATATCACGGTGAGCAACTTCTTCAGCCATCTTGCTATCTCTTTTTAAGTAGGCTTCTAGAGAGTCTTCAACGATTGATGTTGCCATATCACCCATTTCACCAATGACTTTTTCGATTTCTGGAATTCTAGTCTCGCCTTTGACCCGAATTGTTTCTTGCGCAATACTTACAGCATGGTCACCCATTCGCTCTAAATCAGAACTTGCCTTTAATACTGTCACAATCATTCTCAAATCGGATGTCACAGGTTGTTGCAGAGCAATCATTTCAAAAGATTCTTTTTCCAGGTCCATTTCTCGTTTGTTAATTACATGGTCATGTTGAATTACATCTTTTGCTAAAGCCTTGTCATGATCTATATATGCTTTAACGGATTTCATAATGGCTTCACTCGCCATCATACCCATCTCTGAGAACCGTAAATGTAGATTATTTAATTGTTCTTCAAAAGTAGTACGCATTTTTCTTTTCTCCTAACCGAATTTTCCAGAAATATAATCCTCCGTCTGCTTTTCCTTCGGATTTAAGAAAATATTTCTAGTTTTATCCGCCTCAATCAATTCCCCATTTAGGAAGAAAGCGGTCTGATCTGATATTCTTGATGCCTGTTGCATATTGTGTGTAACGGTAATAATTGTGTAATCCTCACGTAAGCGAAGCATAGTATCTTCAACTTTGGATGAAGAAATTGGATCCAAAGCCGAAGTTGGTTCATCTAATAAGATAATATCAGGTTTCACTGCTAAAACTCTAGCAATACATACTCTCTGTTGCTGACCACCGGATAATGACAAAGCACTTTGATGTAATTTATCTTTGACGTCATCCCAAACGGCAGCACTTTGCAAACTAGTTTCAACAGCTTCATCCAAAACAGCTTTATCTTTCACGCCTGCAAGTCTTAGTCCATATACTACATTATCATAGATTGAAAAAGGAAACGGATTTGGTTGTTGAAAAACCATTCCAACTTGTTTACGTAATTCAACCGTATCGATATTAGGAGCATAAATATTCTTCCCATTTAGACTGATAGTTCCAGTAATTGTTACATCAGGAATCAAGTCATTCATGCGGTTAAGACATCTAAGATAAGTTGATTTACCACATCCAGAAGGACCAATCAAAGCTGTGATTTCATTTTTGTTGAAATCCAAATTAATGCCCTTTAAGGCTTCTTTTTTACCATAAAATAAATGTACATCAGATGATGTTAAAATTTTTTCTGTCAATATGAGTGCTCCTATCCAAAGTGTCCAGAAACATAATCTTCAGTCGTCTTAATCTTAGGACGCGTAAAGATTTTTCTAGTTTCATTAAATTCGACAGCATGTCCCATGTGGAAAAATGCTGTGTAATCACTGATTCTAGCTGCTTGTTGCATGTTATGCGTAACGATAATAATGGTAAATTTATCCTTCAAGCTCAACATTGTTTCTTCAACATTTGACGTTGATATTGGATCTAGCGCACTTGCGGGTTCATCCATCAATAAAATATCCGGTTTCATCGCAATGGCTCTAGCAATACAAAGTCTTTGTTGTTGACCCCCAGAGAGTGCTAATGCACTTTTGTTAAGATCATCTTTGACTTGGTCCCATAAAGAAGCCTGTTTCAAAGTTGTCTCAACGATTTCATCTAATTTATCCTTGTCATGTAAGCCATGACGTTTTAATGCAAAGGTAATATTGTCATAAATTGATTTAGAAAATGGATTAGGACGTTGGAAAACCATCCCAATATGCTTCCTAACTTCATAAATATCAACATTATCTTTATTGATATCTAAACCACGATACATGATCTGCCCTTTAACACTAGCACTTGGTACTTCATCGTTCATTCGATTTAAAGATCTTAAATAAGTCGATTTACCTGAACCAGAAGCGCCAATCAAAGAGGTGATCTTATATCTTTCAAATTGAAGCGATGCCTTATGCATGGCTTCTTTTTCGCCATAAAAAACTTGTAGATCCTTAGTCTTCATGGCGATTTCATGTTTATCCTCGTCTAAATGAAGGATGTATTGTTGTTCATTTTGTTCAGTCATATTCTATTCACCCGTCATCTTTTTATAAACTAAATTGCCAATATATCTAGATAGAAGATTAAAAATCAATACAGCAATGATCAACACAGCTGAAGCCCCGGCAGAAACTTGCACTGCATCAGGAATTAGACCTTCAGAGTTAACTTTCCAAATATGTACCGCCAAAGTTTCAGCTGGTCTCATCAAGTTCAATGGACTAGTAATGCTGAAGACATTGAAATTAGTGAAGTCCAATGGTGGAGCAGACTGACCGGCTGTATAAATCAAGGCCGCAGCTTCACCAAAGACTCTTCCGGCACCAATAATCATTCCGGTAATAATTCCTGGAAGTCCATCAGGGATAATAACGTGAATCACAGTTTCCCATTTTGATAATCCTAAAGCAAGTCCAGCTTCTCGTTGAGATTGAGGAACGGACTTCAAAGAATCTTCCACATTTCTCGTCAAAATTGGCAAGTTAAAAACTGTCAAAGTTAAAGCACCAGAAAGAATTGAAAATCCAAATTTAAAACTAATTACGAAGATCAAAAATCCAAACAAACCAACAACGATTGATGGTAAAGAACTCAAAACTTCAATTGAAACACGAATTAATTCAACGAATTTATTTTTTCCAGCGTATTCAGACAAGTAAATTCCGGCACAAATTGAAATTGGAATTGAAATCAACATTGATAAAATCAATAAGAAAAACGAGTTGAACAATTGAATCCCAACACCACTTCCGGCTTGGAAAGCTTTTGAACCAGAAGTTAAGAAATGCCAATTAACATATCTTAGACCACTGCCCAAAATATAAATCAATAAACCTAGCAAGATTAAGACAATGATTCCTGACATCGTATAAATAACGCCAGTAGCAATCTTATCTTTATTTTTCTCGTTAAACACTAGAATTCACCTCGCTTAGCAATTGATCTGATGATGAAGTTGAAGAATAGAGACATCAACAACAATAATAAAGCTAATGACCAAAGCGCATTGTTCGGCGTTGATCCCATAATGGTATTACCCATATTCATCGTCAAGACACTAGTCAAAGTCGATGATGGAGAAACTAAATTTTGTGGCAATAACATGGCATTACCGATAACCATTTGAACAGCCAAAGCTTCACCAAAAGCTCTTGCCATACCAAAGACAACAGCTGTCAATAATCCTGGTGTAGCGGCTCGCAAAATAACTTTGTGAATCGTTTGCCATCTAGTAGCACCAAGTGCTAGAGAAGCTTCCCGATAATATCTTGGAACTGCTCTTAATGCATCGACAGACATTGAAGTAATCGTTGGCAAAATCATTACGAATAAGACAAATGATCCAGCTAAGATACCAAAACCACTACCACCAGCGATTTTTCTTACAAAAGGTACCACAATTGTTAAACCAATAAATCCATAAACAACTGAAGGAATACCCACTAATAATTCAATCACAGGTTGTAAAATTTTGCGCCCCCATTTAGGCGAAATTTCTGTCATAAATAAAGCGGCCGCAATCGCAAATGGCGTACCGATTAGAGCTGCAATCAAGGTTACTGCAAATGAGCCAACAATCATCGGTGCAGCTCCAACAATTGGGTGTCCAGCGCTATCTAATTTATTTGGAGCCCAAACAGAATGAGTTAGAAAATCAATTGGATTTACACCATCTTTAATAAAGATTAAAACCCCACGTGATGCGATGAAACCAATAATCGTAACCACTAATAAGACAATAATGGCAGTAAAACTGAAAGATATAATCTTACCGCGAGTTTCACGTTTAGCGGAAACAGATTTTTTCGTTAAGCTTTCTTTGATTGGATCTTTCAAATTACTTTACCCCCTTTGAAACGGGCGTAACATTGCCCTTATAATCCTTTTGATACTTCATTTCATTGATTGGAACATAGTTCATTTTTTTAACGACTTTATTCTGAATTTCATCAGTCATAATAAACTCAAGAAACTCTTTAGTCATAGAAGTTGGTTGACCATTCGTATACAAATGCTCATATGACCAAATCTTCCACTTATTATTTTCAATATTTTTAATTGTTGGCGCAACACCATTAATATTAATAGTTTTTACTGCGTCGTTTAAATAAGGCATAGCCAAATAGCTAATTGAACCAGCTGTATTATTGACGATTTGACGGACCATCCCACTAGAATCTTGTTCTTGCGAGCGAACAAATGGTGCCCCATTCATAACGTCGCTTTCAAAGGCAGCTCTAGTACCACTACCATCAGCTCGGTTGATGATCGTGATCTTCAAATCTTGTCCACCAACTTGTTTCCAGTTAGTTATTTCACCAGAAAAAATCTCACGCAATTGCTTGATCGTCAGTGACTTAACTTTGACGTCTTTATTAACGATTGGAATCATTCCAACTGCAGCTATTCGATGATCAACAAGTTTACTAGCATCAATACCTTTTTTCTGTTCAGCATACAAATCAGAATTACCGATATTAACGGCACCTTGTTGAATCTGGCTGAGTCCTGTACCGGTTCCTCCACCTTGGACGTTAATGTACCTATTGGGGTTACTCTTTGAAAATTCTTCCCCCGCCAGTTCCACTAACGGTTGAGCAGCTGACGAACCAACTGCTGTAATAGTTTCTTGGCTTGAAGTGCCTTTGCAACCACTCAAAACAAAAATAATTGGAATCATAATTGCAAATAATGCAACAAGTCTCTTTTTCAATGTTCTCACCTCTATCCGACTAGAATAATACACAATTGTATATTTTTTGTATAAAAAAAAGCTGTAACAAAATAAAATATTTTGTTGCAGCAATTTTATTAAAGTGGTACGTCAACTGTAAACGTTGTCCCTAATCCCTTATTAGACTCGATTCTGATATCTCCGTCCAATGTATCAAGGGTCTCCTTAACGATAGCCAATCCTAACCCAGTTCCACCGGTTTCCAGACTTCTGGAACGGTCAACTCGATAAAATCTCTCAAAAATTCGACCTTGATCTTCTTCGGAAATTCCGATTCCGGTATCTTTGATAACAAATTTGATTCGATTTTCAATTTCATCGTGGTGAACTTCCAAATCAATTTCACCATTTTCTTTATTGTAAGAAATAGCATTCTTGATCAAATTACGGAAGACGAGATTGATTTTTTCTTTATTGATCGTTACTTCTGGATTACCGAAGTACTGTTGTTTAACTGTTATATTGTGCTTCTTAATGGCGATTGACTGACGATCTAAAATCTTATCAATATCTTCATGCAAATTAATCGTATCAGCTTTTTGGGTGTCACGTTTAACTTTGGATAATGACAAAATATCTTGAATCAAGTCAGACAAACGAACACTTTCGCTATGAATAATTTCCAAGAAATGATCTAACTTCTTAGGATCATCTTTGGCACCATTAAGCAAAGTCTCTGAGAAGCCTTCAATTGAAGTTACTGGTGTCTTCAATTCATGACTGACATTATTAACAAAATCTACTTGCATACGTTCAATCTGACGACTTTGCGTCAAATCGTACAAGATAACTAGGACTTGTTGTTCATAGTCTTCTCGTGAGTGAACCAAGCGAATAACGTTAGCATCTACGAATTTTTGTGAATTGCCAACTAATTGAATTTCACGATGGTGGTTCTTATTTTTCTTCAAAGTATGCTCAATCATACGACTCAAACTATAAGTCTTTACATCTTCAATGAACGGATGAATCTCGTTAGAAATGTTTTCATCCAACAAACTAGACATCGCTTGATTATGCAACAAGACATCCCCCTGAGAATTCAACAACATTACCCCAATTGGCAAATGTCCAACCAGACCACGAAAACGTCTTTCACGTAATCTAACGTCATCCCGTAATTCATTGATATCCATACTGATTTTATTAGTTTGTTCAACCAAACCATACAATTCATCAGTCGGTGACAAAATCAAAGAAGACATTTCCTTATCTTTTCTAACTCGACGCAGATTTTCAGTTACATTTCTAATATCGGCACTCAATTGCTGACGCTTGCGATAATAGAATAAAATCACTGAATCAGTGATCAAGAAATACATCAAAGTAACAATTACAAAAGTCATTGGACTCTGACTCCAAAAACGATTATAAGTCTTAGCTACGATGTGGCGACTAGAGCTCGACATGAAATACATTGTTCTAGTAGTAAAAGTCTTATCTGTCACATAATTCTTGCCAGGAGTAGTCCGACCATTGTGATACATATCATAAGCCTTTTTTTGCATAGTCGTATTTTCTTGACTAGCATCAACATAATTCAAACCAGCGATTCTAGCTGCATCTGCAGGTTCATGGTTTTTCTTAAGTTCTTTATAAGAGACGGTTTCTTCTGTAAACATATTGTTTTGAGAATCCGCCAGAATACTATCGGAGAAAGTAACTAAAATCAAAAATATTGCAACAGAAATCAAAATGGCAACTATTGGTCCAATTCTTTTCTTCATAAATGTCATACCTCTAAAATATAACCGAATCCATGCACGGTTTTTATTATTTGTGGGTTCTTTGTATCCTGTTCAATTTTATCACGAAGGTGGCTAATTTGAATATCGACCATCCGCATCTGTGAATTGGAATTAATGCCCCAGACATTGTCGAAAATTTGTTCTCGAGAAACGACAATCCCCTTATTTCTAATCAAAAATTCCAATAATTCATATTCCTTTTTAGTTAGCGAAATTTCCTTGCCATCCAAAATAAGTCCCTTGACATCAGTGTTAAGTTCAAAGGTTTTACTCTTCTGCTCTCCTGAAGTTCGACGCAACACTACTTCGATTCGAGCTAATAATTCCTTAATACTAAAGGGTTTAGTGACATAATCATCTGCACCACTAACTAATCCCTCAATCTTGTTATCTTCTGAATCTACAGCTGTTAGAAAAATAACTGGTGTTAGATTACCGGATTTACGCATTTTTTTCAAAACTTCAATTCCACTCATTTTAGGCAACATTTGATCCAATAACATCAAATCAAAAGTCTGCTCATTTACTTTGTCAAAAGCTTCTTGACCGTCTTTAGCAGTGGACACTTGATAATCATTACTTTCCAAGTTATATTCAATCAACTCTAAAATCGAAGGTTCATCATCGACAACTAAGATCTTTTTTTTCATTTTTATTTGGCTCCTTGTAATTTCCATTGGAGATAAGCATAAATAAATGGATCTAAATCACCATCCATAACGCCTTGACCATTGCTAGTGGAGTAATTTGAGCGATGATCTTTGACCATAGTATATGGATGAAATACATAAGAACGAATCTGTGAACCCCAACCGATATCTAGTTGTTCACCTTGAATCTCAGCATGCTTCTTAGCACGTTCTTCCTCTTCTCTTTGGAACAACTTAGCTTTCAACATGTTCATAGCTGTTTCTCTGTTTTGCAATTGCGAACGTTGTGCTTGCGAACTGACAACGATACCTGTTGGCAAATGAGTAATTCTAACCGCTGAAGAAGTCTTATTAATATGTTGACCACCAGCACCAGAAGATCTAAACACATCAACTCGCAAATCATCATCATTAATATCAACGTGAATACTATCGTCCAATTCGGGCATCACGTCAACTGAAGCAAACGATGTATGTCGACGACCAGCAGAATCAAACGGAGAAATTCTAACTAATCGATGAACTCCACGCTCAGAACGCAATAATCCATAGGCATTTTTACCACGGATCATCATTGAAACACTCTTGATCCCAGCTTCATCACCTGGCTGATAATCTTCGATTTCAACTGAAAAATGGTGTTGTTCAGCCCATCTTTGATACATTCTCAAAAGCATAGAACCCCAATCTTGAGATTCGGTTCCACCAGCTCCTGGATGAATTTCCAAAATTGCGTTGTGAGAATCATACGGTTCAGCTAATAACATCATTAACTCATAAGAACGAAGTTTTTCAGCTAATTTAGACGAATCGTCTACTAATTGTTGCATCAAATCATCTTCTGGGTCATCTTGATAAAGTTCGGCTAAAACTTGTAAATTTTCTAAACCTTCACTTAATTCTTTAAAGTTATCAAATTTATCTTTTAAAGAATTAGTTTCATCAATTAGTTTTTGAGCTTTTTCATGATCATCCCAAAAACCATTCTCAGTCATCTGATGTTCATTTTCGGCGATACTTTCTTCGAGATTCTCTAAGTCAAAGAGACCCCCTGAACTGCTTTATTTTGTCTTCCATCTCAGAAATTTTATTTTTAATTTCACCAAATTCCATAACGTCACCTATAAAAAAAGCAGGCCATCGGCCCGCTTTTATCTTTCCATATTTTGTCTGATTTCGGCCTTCATGAATAGTCTTGTAACATCATATTCAATATCTGAAACCATTTCTTCAAACATACGATATCCTTCTTCTTGATATTCAACCAAAGGATTCAATTGTCCATAACCACGTAGACCAATTGATTGACGTAGTTGATCCATAGCATCGATATGATCAGTCCAATGTTCATCAACAACTCTAAGTATAACAACTTTTTCAAATTCTAGCATTTGAGAAGGATCACCAAGCTGTTGTTTCTTTTGCTCATAATTCTTGTGAACAAAGTCCATCAAATACTTAACGATCTCTTCAGGCTTCTTAAGTTGTAAGTCAACAACGCTCATTTGATCGTCATTAACTAAGGCAGCTTTGGCAAAGTCAGCGATGGCTTCTAATTCCCAATCTTCTTCCTTACCTTGTGTATGAACATCAACTTGTGCTTTGATAGTTCTTTCAATCATAGGGAGTAATACTCGATCAAGATCTTTGTCTTCGTTGATAACTTCCATACGTTCTTTATAAATAACTTCACGTTGTTCACGCATAACATCATCGTATTGAAGAGTATTCTTACGTGTATCGTAGTTATTACCTTCAACACGTTTTTGAGCAGATTCAACTTGACGAGTCATCATCTTACTTTGGATAACAGCATCATCGTCTTCAATCTTCAAAGCCTTTAGAACACGTTTAATTCGGTTAGAACCAAAACGTTTCATCAAGTCATCTTCTAGTGACATATAGAATTGTGTTACACCAGGATCACCTTGACGACCAGAACGTCCACGCAACTGATTATCGATACGACGTGATTCGTGACGCTCAGTACCAATAACACATAGTCCACCTAGTTCTCTAACGCCAGGTCCAAGTTTAATATCAGTACCACGACCAGCCATATTAGTAGCAATCGTAACAGCACCACGTTGGCCGGCGTTCATGATAATTTCAGCTTCTTTGGCGTGATTCTTAGCATTCAAGACAGCATGTGGAATACCTTCTTTATCCAATAATTTAGATAGATATTCTGAAGATTCAACCGCAACAGTACCAACTAGTAATGGTTGACCCTTAGCATGACGTTTCTTGATTTCACGAACAACCGCTGCGAACTTACTCTTCAAAGTTGGATACAAAACATCTTCTTTATCAACACGGATAACTGGTTTGTTAGTAGGAATTGAAATAACTTCCATGTTATAGATTTCTCTAAATTCTTCAGCTTCTGTCTTAGCAGTACCAGTCATACCAGCCAATTTGTCATACATACGGAAGAAGTTTTGGTAAGTAATGTTGGCCATAGTTTTAGTTTCATCTTGGATTTCTACGCCTTCTTTAGCTTCAATAGCTTGGTGTAGTCCATCAGAATAACGACGACCATCCATTACACGACCAGTGAATTGGTCAACGATTTTAACTTCGCCTTCTTGAACCACATAATCGATATTCAAACTCATGATGTAATTAGCACGCAAAGCTTGATCCAAATGGTGGTTCAAAACAGTATTATCAATGTCATAAAGGTTATCGAGGCCAAAGTAATCTTCAGCCTTTCTAATTCCTGTTTCAGTCAAACTGATTGACTTAGTAGGCCAATCAATCTTGTAATCGTCTTTTTCAAGAGTTTTGGCAAAACGGTCAGCACGAACGTACATTGCGGTTGACTTCTCAGCTGCACCAGAAATGATCAAAGGAGTTCTAGCTTCATCAATTAAGATTGAATCAACTTCATCGACAATAGCATAGTGAAGCGGACGTTGAACCATTTGTTCTTTGTAAACAACCATGTTATCACGCAAATAATCAAATCCAAGTTCACTATTAGTTGAATAAGTAATGTCACAATTGTAAGCATCACGCTTCTCTTCAGAACTCATACTATTAACGTTTAGTCCAACTGATAGACCTAGCCAATTGTACAATTCACCCATTTGCTTAGCATCACGGCCTGACAAATATTCGTTAACTGTAACAACGTGTACACCTTTGCCTTCAAGGGCATTTAAGTATACTGGCAATGTAGCTGTCAAAGTTTTACCTTCACCAGTTTTCATTTCCGCAATATTACCTTCGTGCAAAGTAATACCACCAATTAATTGAACTCTAAATGGATAGAGTCCAAGAACTCTTTTTGCACCTTCACGAGCTGTAGCGAAAGCTTCAGGTAAAATATCATCGAGTGTTTCACCCTTAGCTAGTCTTTCTTTAAATTGTGGAGTCTTAGCTTTTAGATCGTCATCAGACAACTTGCTGTATTCATCAGCATAGCTTTCAATCTTATCGGCAATCTTGCCCATACGTTTGACTTCTCTTTTATCACTTTCGACCCATCTTCTTAGTGGATTTGCCATATTAATATATCTCTCCTAAGTGTTATAAACATACTCTTAATAGTAGCATTAATTTTTAAACTTTTAAACTTAATATCAATTAAACAGACTTTTCAGGATTACAATGATACACCATTTGCGGGTCTTTTTGTGTTAAGAAAGCTTTACAATTCAGCCGAAGGTATAAAAAAAGCCGAGATGTCAATTCATCTCAGCTTAAAAATTATTTTTATTCGTTAGTTTCAATTAGACCATATTTACCATCGTTACGTTTATAAACGATGCTTGCCCCATTTGTTTCTGAATCCTCAAAGATAAAGAATTCATGGCCTAACATTTCCATTTGTAGAACAGCCTCTTCGGCATCCATTGGTTTCAATGATAACCGCTTTGTTCTAACAATTTGTGATTTGTCCTCTTCTGTATCCTTTGGTGTAATGTCATCTAAAGGAAGATCCTTCAAACTGCCGCCCTCGCGACTCTTGCGATTTACACGTGTCTTGAATTTCTTTACTTGTCTTTCTAGCTTATCGACAACCAAATCAATTCCAGCATACAAATCATCATTTACTTCCTCAGCTCTCAATGTGATGTATGGTAGTGGAATCGTTACTTCAACCTTTGTACCTTTTGAAGGGTATGTTTTTAAGTTTACATGAGCAATTGGATTGCTTCCATCACTAAAGTATTTTTCCATTTTGGAAAGTCTTTTTTCGACATATTCGCGAATTGATGAAGTTACTTCGATATTTTCACCACGTACATTAATAGTTAACATAATAATCTCTCCTTCCGACGATAGGAAATTAAAGAGTGTTCTTACATCTCTTTAATGTAATTATAATATTCTTATGCCTATATGACAACGTTTTCACTATCGAGATAATGAAAATGTTGAAATATTCGTCAAGCCAGCTTGTAAAAACACATCATGACTATGCATTAAAGTCCGGCCGGTCGTATAAATATCATCCAATATTAAGATATTTTGATTTTTGGGAATTTGTTTTAACTCTGGTAAAGGATAAAAGGTTTGAGGAGTCTGCAGCCTCTCCAAACGATTTTTTTGTGCCTGTGGTTTATCGGCATCTACTTTGACTAAAAGTTTTTTTAAATTAAAAATATCTTTATATAGTTCATAAACCGGATCAAAACCTCGTGCTTGAAGATGACTCGGGCTAGCAGGAATGTAAGTAACTACATCAAAGGAATGTTTCAAAGACCATCTCTTTATATCTTGATAAAATAATCGTGCTAACAAGACATCTCCGTATCTTTTATACAGCTTGAAGTAGCTGTGTATGAACTGATTATACTCAAACAAAGCTTGATGGCAATTGATTATTTGATATTTCTTTTCCCACATCAGACAATCCTGACAAATTGTCCCAATATTAGGCTTACAGCAACGTGGACAATTATTTTGCCCATCTAATGGTTCTAACTGACTACGACATAGATCACAAATATAATTTGGTATCTCAGCTTGAAACAAGAATATTTCTGATATTTTTAAATTATTGTTTATTTCTGTACCACAATTGAGACATTTCATTTTTTGGCCTGCTGATTTAAATATTTGATTTCTGCACAAGCTAAACGAATCTGTTCTGTGTAATATTGATAGTAGAAATGAACCTCGTCATCATAAGAATCTTTACCCCTACCAGCTCTTCCAGCTATTTGGATCAGTGTCGTCTTCGTAAATTCTTTTGCTTGTGCTTCTAAAACAATTACCGTAATCTTCTTGAATGTGACGCCACGTTCCAAAATCGTTGTCGTCAAGATGGCTTGCACTTCTTGATCACGAAACTGTTGTACCTTTTCTAATCGTTGTTTATCTTTGGAACTCACATCGACAAACTTTAATGTTGGATACAATTTCATTAATTGTTCAGCAAAGGATTTCATAATTGGAATTTGTGGAAAGAACAACATAAATCGTTGTTTGTTATTAATCATTTGATTTAATTTATAACGCAATTGAGGATTAATACCCCAAAAATTAACTTTTTTGAACAAAAGATGACACTGCGGTTCAGGTAGTGGATGACCGTGGAATCTTTGATACAATTTACTCAAGGTAATTTTTCCTTGTTGAACATCTTGAAGTAATTTCTTTGGTGGCGTGGCAGATAGATAAACAATCATTCCATCAATTTTTTTAGCTTTAAAGATGGCCTTATGCAACATTTCATTACCTTCCAAAGGATACGAATCTACTTCATCAATTATCAAGACATCAAAGGCGTGTTCAAAACGGATCAACTGGTGAACTGTCATAATAGCAATTTGAGTCAAATGATATTTTTCTTCACTCTTGCCATGAAAAAGTCCAATTGAAGTTCCTGGAAAAACCTTTTGGATTCGTGGGAATAGTTCAATACAAACGTCAACTCGAGGAGAACACATTGCTACTCGTTGACCTTTTTTCAATATTTGTTCGATCAAAGAAAAAATCATTTCTGTTTTACCAGCACCAGTTACGGCCCAAACTAAATGATCTTGTCTATTGTGAAAGGCATTTATAAGCTCTCTAACACCTTTTTGTTGATTCGAAGTTAATTGCCCGTTCCATCGTAAGTATTGGCCTTGAATTGGATATGAGACGTCTGTCGGAGTAATTATCAACTTATCGTTTGCCTGAATTTTTCCTAAATTAATACAGTAACGGCAATATTGAAAATCAATCGGTAACTTTTCGATTTCCATCAAGCAACGTCGACAAAACAGTTTATTATCTTTTTTTACAGTTGCCTCACAAATCACACCTCCCAACGCCTGCAATTTATATAAATCTTCATTTTCTAAATTAGTCGCATTAAGTACGCGGCCACCTAAATATTCATTTATTTTATCCATATAAAAAAATACGCAAAGGAGTCATTATTTTTGGAAAATTATAAAACAATCGCTCAAACTGGCAGTCATGAAAAAGACATTAAAAAATCTCGTTTCATTGCACACATCGCCCAAGTATTCTCTGAGGATGAAGCCAATGATTTTATCAAGAAAATTCGTCAGCAAGAATCTGGTGCTACTCATAATTGCACTGCCTTTATCGTCAAAGAAAATGTACTGATCGAACGTATGTCAGATGATGGTGAACCTAGTGGAACTGCAGGATCACCGATTCTAAACGTCTTACAACAACAAGAATTGCAGAACGTGGCAGTCGTTGTTACCAGATACTTCGGTGGTATTAAATTAGGTGCCGGTGGTCTTATCAGGGCTTATTCTTCAACTACTGCTGAAGCGGTCAAAGAAATTGGCTTAGTTGAAAATCGTATTCAACAAGGATTTGAATTAACAATTCCATATCATTTATTTGATAAATTTGATAACTATGCCAAAAACGAAAAAATCAACCTTGAAAATAAACAGTTTACTACCGATATTAAATGTGAAATTTATTTAGATTTAAACGTAGTTGATCAAGCTGTACAAAATATCAAAGATTTATTCCAAAACCAAATTCAATTAAAAGAAACTCAAAAAACTTACAAACAAGTTCCTATTGAGGCCAATTAAAAAACTCCGATTCGTAAAAAAAGCGAATCGGAGTTTTTTAGTATCTACCTGTCTGCATAGTAAAAATTGGAACGTCGTTACCTTGATGTCCTGTTTGGCTTTCTTTAAAGACTTGATACATTCCGCGATATTTTTCATAATCTCGATACATATTATTTCTAATAGATTTAGGAATTGATTGCCAGTCGACAAAATTAATTCTAGAAACATAGCTACCACGGTGCTTTACCATCGCATAGGGTTTATTTTTGGGAGCTAATCCACCATAAAAAGTTAAGAATGAAGAATCTCCCCAAGCATTGTCAGTTACAACCATATTCTTATATGGCGAACCCAAGATTTTTTTTGTTTTACCATGGGAATCTTTAACAATTTCATAATCTGAAGCAATAGCTGTCTTTTCAGTTGGCAAAGCCGCATAACCAATTTCAGTCTCCAACAACGGATTAAATCGATCGACCATGACATTCTTATACTGGTAAGTTGATAAAAAGTAAAAACTTCCTCCGATGGCAAAAACCAATACTAAAATTGCTATTAACCATTTTTTATAAACTCGTTTTAATTTCAAATCTTTATCAATTTTTTGCACAGTTTCAAAATCTCCCTTTAAAAATTCATCTAAGGAAACTTTCAAAATAGAACTTAAATTGATCAACATCGAAATATCTGGATAAGTTCGACCAGTTTCCCAACTAGAAATTGTCTTATCAGAAACATTTAATTTCAAGGCTAACTCTCGTTGGGTTAAATCATTTTGCTTTCGATATTTTCTTAGCTGTTCATTCAATTCCATATTGAATCCTCCTCAATTTCAATTTAAAGGTACCAACATATATTTACTACCTATGAAAAGTAGAACTCAATCTTTCAACTGTCTAAGATTTGTAGAATATCTTCAGAAACAAAAAAAGCAGGCGCTATAACGGCACTTGCTAATCTTTCTTTTCCATTCTTTTAACGAATCTTTGAATCGAACGTAGTAAAGGCTGACGATCATCACCAAGTAAACCAATCGATTCAATAAATAATTCCAAACCAATCAAAACGCCTATCGTCAACAAAACGCTTCCCCATAAAGTTGACAATGGATAAAGCAATGAAATAAAGGCAAATACTAATGACAATCCATAAATCACCAAAACAGTTTGACGATGTGACAATCCCAATTGCATCAAACGATGGTGCAAATGGTGCTTATCGGCTTGCATAATTGGCTTTTTGTTCAATAATCTTCTTAAAATTGCATAAACAGTATCCGTAATTGGCACACCCATAATAACCACTGGCATCAATAAACTAATGAAAGTTACGTTTTTGAGGCCCTTTAAAGAAAAGACGGCCATCATGAAACCAATAAAGAGTGAACCAGTATCACCTAAGAAAATGCTGGCTGGATGGAAATTATGTGGTAAGAAACCAATTAAGGCTGCTACCATCGCAAAAATCCAAATTGCTACATAAACGTTAGTCATATTCAAGAAGAAATATGCCATAACTCCCATGGTAAACAACGCTATGATTGAAACTCCCGTCGCCAAGCCATCGAGTCCATCAATCAAATTGACCGCATTAGTAATAGCGATAATCCAAATGATAGTTATCGGCAGACTCCACCAACCAAGTTGGAATGAACCAAAAATTGGTAACGTGACCTCATTCATTCTAATTCCAGCTAAGAAGTAAATTACCAACGCTGCTGCCAAGATCCCAGCTAACTTAGCTTTAGGCGACAACTCTCTAATATCATCAATAATCCCTGTCAAAATAATGATACATTCGGCCAAGAAAACACTGAACAACTCATGAGTAGGAAATTGTTCGCGCAATAACACAAACGTCGAAAAATTAAACGCAATAAAAATAGCCAGTCCACCCATTGTGGGCATTGGCTTAACATTTACTCGCCGAGCATTTGGTTTATCCACAGCTCCTAAAATATAGGCTAATTTCACTACGAAAGGAGTTATTGCAGCCGACAGAATCATCGTTAAAAATAATTTTACTATTACACTAAACATAACCGACATTTTAGAAAAACTCACTTTCCATTAATAAAACAATTATACAATACCAGACCCTTAATCTAAAAGAAAATAAAAAAAGAGTGTACCCTTTGATACACCCCTCAATAATTATTTTGCTAATTCAACTTTTCTGACTTCACGAACAACTGTGACTTTAATATGTCCAGGATATTCAAGATTGTCTTCAATCTCACCTTTAATATCTCGAGCTAAAATTGCAGCTTGATCGTCAGAAATTTGTTCAGGCTTGACCATGACACGAATTTCATGACCAGCTTGAATAGCATAACTATGATCAACACCTTCATGTTTATCAGAAATTTCTTCCAATTTTTCAAGACGGTGAATGTAATTCTCCATCGATTCTGATCTAGCACCAGGACGCGATGCAGAAATTGCATCAGCCGCTGCAACAATTGTTGCAATCAATGATGTTGGTTCAACATCCCCATGATGTGAAGCAATCGTATTAATGACTACTTCTGGTTCTTTATACTTAGTTGCGATATCCACACCTATTTCTACGTGGGATCCGTCAACTTCACGATCGATAGCCTTACCGATATCGTGCAATAAACCTGCTCGTTTTGCTAACATAACATCTTCACCCAACTCTGAAGCCATTACAGCGGATAATTTAGCGACTTCGATTGAGTGATTCAAAACATTTTGACCGTAACTCGTACGATATTCCATACGTCCAATAATCTTGATCAAATCAGGATTAATTGAGCTGATGCCCAAACTATAAACAGTCTGTTCACCAACTTCACGAATATGATCATCCATTTCTTTTCTAGCTTTATCGACCATTTCTTCGATACGAGCTGGATGAATTCTTCCATCTTCAATCAATTTCTCCAGAGCCATTCGAGCTATTTCTCTTCTGACTGGATCATAAGCACTTAATGCAACTGCCTCTGGAGTATCGTCGATTATCAAGTCAACCCCCGTTAACGCTTCGATAGTCCGGATATTTCTACCCTCACGACCAATAATTCTCCCCTTCATGTCTTCATTAGGCAATGTAACGGTTGTAACGGTCGATTCTGAAACAGTATCAGCTGCACTTCTTTGAATTGCTGCAACGATCAAGGCTTTAGCATCTTTTTCTGAAGTTTGCTTAGCCTGTTCGTCACTTTCTTTAATCATTTTGGCACGTTCATGAACCAATTCTTTGTTTAATTTATCAAGAATGATTTTTCTCGCTTGTTCACGAGTTAAGTTACTTACTCTTACCAGCTCCGCTTGCTGTTTTTCAAGAGTATCAGTCAATTGTTTAGCCTTTTCATCAAGTTTTTGTTGGCGTACTGCAAGATTATTTTCGTTGTGCTCGATATTGTCCTCACGTTTTTCAAGCGTTTGGTCTTTTTTATCCAAAATGTCTTGTCTTTCGAGAACACGATTTTCTTGTTTCTGAATATCTTTACGACGTTCTTTCAATTCATCTTCTTGCTTCTCACGATACTGATGAATTTCATCCTTGGCTTCAAGTAATTTTTCCTTTTTCAAGGACTTGGCAGCCTTATTAGCGTCCGAAACAATATCTTCAGCAGTTTGTTTAGCTTGTGAAAGTTTTTTCTCGTAGGCATCTTTACAGAGAGCATATCCGAAAAGGACACCCACAATTAATGTTACTAGAGCGAAAGAGAAGGTTATGATAGCAGGATACATGCCATCACCTCCATATTTGCTTTTAAAAATGTGTTTGTAAAAATTTAAATGTTGCAGATTATTACATACAACTTAATATTATAGAATAAATATCGCCTGTCGACCAACTAAAAAGAAAAAAAAGAGACACAATCGGCCTCTTTTCTCTTATTTATTATCCTTTTTGTCAGCCTCAAGATTCAAATCTAGAGCTTCATCGTCTTTTTTAGCTGTTTTTTCATCTTTTTTTGAATCTTTATTATCTTTGGCATTTTTAGCGTCACTAGAATCTTCTTCATCTTCTGGCTTGCCATCCATGCCGTATGCTGCACGAACTTTTTGCTTGATTTCTTCCATCTTATCAGGATTATTGGCTAGGTAAGTCTTTGCATTCTCACGACCTTGACCAATTCTCTCATCACCATAAGAATACCATGAACCACTCTTGTCGATAATATCCTTATCGACGGCCATATCCACTAATTCACCAGTTTGAGAAATACCATGACCATACATAATATCTACCAAAGCAATCTTAAATGGTGGAGCAACCTTATTCTTTACAACTTTAATCTTCGTACGGTTACCAATTACATCTGTACCATCTTTGATTTGTTCAGCACGACGTACTTCTAGTCTGATCGTTGAATAAAATTTCAAAGCACGACCACCAGGAGTAGTTTCTGGATTACCAAACATAATACCGACTTTTTCACGAATTTGATTAATAAATAAAGCAATTGTCTTAGTCTTGTTGATTGAACCAGACAACTTACGTAAAGCTTGTGACATCAATCGAGCTTGAAGACCAACGTGGGAATCTCCCATCTCACCTTCAATTTCAGCACGTGGGACCAAAGCGGCAACAGAATCGACAACGACGATATCGACCGCACCACTAGATACCAAAGCATCAGCAATCTCTAATCCTTGTTCACCTGTATCAGGTTGCGATAACAACAAGTCATCGATATTAACACCTAAGGCAGTTGCATAAGCGGGATCCATGGCATTTTCAGCATCAATATATGCTGCTGTACCACCTTGTTTTTGAACTTCAGCAACGGCATGTAAAGCAACGGTTGTTTTACCAGAACTTTCAGGTCCATAAATTTCTACGATTCTTCCTCGTGGAAAGCCACCAACACCTAATGCATTATCAAGCGCAAGTGAACCACTAGAAACAGTTGAGATTTGAGTATTTAAATCATCACCCATTCTCATAATGGCACCCTTACCAAAATCCTTTTCAATCTTTTTTAAGGCTACATCCAAAGCCTTTTGTCGTTCATCTTTAGCCAAATTGCTTTCCTCCTAATGCATTCATCACTAGTTATATTATTAGTAATTCATCAAAAAAGCAAGAAAAAAGCGAACAAATGTTTGCTCGTTATATTATTTCTTGAACGAGAGCAAATCCACAAAGGACGGACTTTTCACGAATAGCTTGACGCGATCCAGAAAAATGAAATTCTTTGACGATTTTTTCGTTATTTGTACGGTTGTAAGCACTGATAAAGACCGTTCCCACAGGGTTTCCCTCCAATGGATCAGGTCCGGCTACTCCTGTGAAACCAACGCCTATATCAGCCTTGATTTTTTCAGCAGACAATTTGGCCATTGCCAAAGCTACAGGTCCACTGACGACAGTATTGTCTTCAATCAATTGCGGATCCATTCCCAGCAATTGTACCTTGATAGAATCAGCATAAGTAACAAAACCACCATCAAAGACGTTTGATGCACCTGGGACAGTCGCAACGGTTGCTTGAAACATCCCGGCCGTCAAACTCTCTGCCGCAGTGATTTTTAAATGACTTTGCTTTAATAGATCAACTGTCTGTTTAGGAAAACCTTTAAACTCTTCTGGAATTCCTTTTTCAAAATCTAATCGTTCAATTGTCTTTAAAAAATCTATCTCTTTTTTCATTGCTCTCTCTTTCAAATTACGTATTAAGATTTGAAAATATCTTTACTTTGAATAAAGTAATCAGCACCTGAATAAATAGTGAAAATTAAACAGATATATAAGAAAATTTCTCCAATTGGAATATTGATAGCTGAGAAGAAAATGTTGTGCATCAACAAGAAAATGATAGCTAACATTTGAGTAGTAGTTTTGATCTTTCCTGGCATTTGAGCTGCCATAACCTTGCCACCAACTTCCAAAACGATAGTTCTTAAACCAGTAACTGCTAATTCACGACAAACGATGATAGCAACTACCCAAGCTGGAGCCATTTTAAAACTAACTAAGAAAATGAACGCTGTCATAACTAACATCTTGTCAGCCAACGTATCAGCAAATTTACCAAAGTTAGATACTAAATGATACTTACGAGCAATTTTGCCGTCTAACAAATCTGTCAACGAGGCAACAATAAAGACTACTGTTGCTAAAACATGATTGACTGGAATCAAATCATTGGCGACGTAAATATCCCCCAAGCCACTCCAATTGAAGGCTAATAAAATAATAAAGACCGGAATTAAAATAATCCGTAACATGGTTAATTTATTTGGTACATTCCAAACCATTGAAAAAGTCCTCCAGAATACTAATTTTGACAAAACAATGGTGCCTACCCATAAAGATTAGACACCATTATTTTATTTTTCAATATTAAATGTCAAAGTTTTGACGATTGTGTCACCACTTTGTGACTTAGACAAGTCAACATCTTTACCATCAATCGTAACCTTAGTGTTATTAACGTTACCAGTTTGAATGGTGAAAGTTGTTGTGTCGCTAGGAACAGTAGTTTCCTTCTTTTCGTCAGCGCTAAGAGCTTGTTGCCAAGTAGTATTGTCGCCTTCCTTGAATTGAATCCAAGCTTGACCATTACTACCTTCAACAACAACTTTTAATCCGTCACTTGGAGCATTTGTGATCGTATATGTTCCTTCAGTGTCAGACTCCTTGACAGTTGTCTCTTTAGACTTAGTTTCTGTCTTTTTAGCAGCCTTTTTCTTAGTTGTTGTCTTCTTAGCTTTCTTGGTTGTTTGTTCAGTATTATCCTTTGGAATTGTCACGCTTGATGTACTTTGACTCTTATGAATCATTCCAAAGGCGATAACTCCGATAATTACGATAATTATAATTCCAACGACAATTTGAGGAATATAGTTACCCAAATTTGAGAAGAAAGAATTTGATTCTTCTTTGATACTTCTAGTCTTAGTTTCTTCAGGAGCAGATTCTTGTGTAGGTTGTGCATTAGGAATATCTGACTTGTATTCTTCCAACAAGTCATCGCTTGAAATACCAACAGCATCAGAATATTGCTTGATAAAAGCTCTGACATAGAAATCACCAGGAAGATGATCAAATTGACCTTCTTCAATAGCAATCAAATATCTTTTTTGAATTTTTGTGATTTGTTGTAAATCATCAATTGTGTATCCTTTTTTGATACGAGCATTTCTTAATTTTTGGCCAATTTCGTCCATTATTTACCACCGATTAACTAATTTTTCTAAGTATAACATATATTATTATCTAACTACTAGCGACCTTATAGCAACCAACCACCTGCAAAATAAATTGTTTGTCCCGTCAGGTAATTTGATTCGATATTAACTAAATAACTAACCAAATCAGCTATTTCATCAGGATTTGCCAATCTATCTGCTGGTATCTCTTCTTTTACATTTTCAAGGTCTTCGCTCGAAAATTCTTGAGTATTCATCTTAGTATTGACTGCCCCAGGGGCGACAACGTTGACGGAAATACCCAAAGAAGCTACTTCCTTAGCATAGGCATCTGCAAAGGAAGACATTGCCCCCTTAACAGTACTGTAAACTACTTCCATCGCTGAACCGATTTTTCCATAGATTGATCCGATAAAAACGATTCGACCATGATGCGTTTTAGCTAGTTTATCTTGAAGCGCCTGTAAAATCAAAATTGGTAATTTTACGTGGATATTCCACAAAGAATCAATTTCTTTTTCCGAAATATCAACTAACAACTTATAGTAAGTATTACCTTGAGCAAAAACTACTGCATCCAATCCAAATATCTGACTGGTCAATTGTTCAACTGTATCTTGCTCCATATTGAACTTGATGGGAATAAAATCCTGTTGCGGATACTTTTCCACAAGTTCTGTGCGTAACTTTTCAATTCGTTCTCTATTCTGATTGTAATGCAAATACAAGGACCAACCCTTTTGGGCTAGTTTTTTAGCACTACTGGTCCCGATATCACCAGAACTTCCCATAACTAATGCATACATAGTTTACTTCCTATTTGGTAAAAGATTGTAGTAGGTACAATTATCATCCTTCAAAAATTTCTCTGCAATCGTTAAAATGTCATCTTTTTTAATAGAATCAATCATATTGATCAGTTCTAAGTAGTCAACATCGTAGAAGTAAAGTTCAGCCATCTGATTAGCAATAGCTTCAGGTGAATTTTGTGCAAACAAGTAAGAACCAATGGCATCGCGCTTAATTCTTTCAAATTTGGCATCTGTTAGAACTTCCTTTAACGAGCTATAAGACAAGTGATTGCGTAGATATTCTTGAAATTTTTGAGGATTATTATTTGACCCACTAATTATGATAAAACAATAGTTATTTTCTGCAACTACATTATAAGAAAAACTATCATCAATTAGACCAGAATTACTCATTTCTTGATAATTCTTGGAAGATTCACCTATCAAAGTCTCCATAATCATATTTAATTCAAATTGTTTCTTTACTAAATCATACCCAGACATTTCAGTATTAATTCTAATTCCATAAGCACTACGAGCTTGACTGATGTCCATCGTCTCATAGCCACCTTGACCAATTGGTTCAAACTGACGATCAACTTTTTGCAATGGTTTATCTATTTGATGAAAATTAGAATTTTCAACTATATTTTCAACTTTTTCAAAATCTACATCGCCAACTAAAACGAGGTTCATGTTATCAGGTCGATAGTTTTGTTGATAAGTAGATAATAAATTTTGACGATTGATTTGTTTTAATGACTCACTTGACCCAGCAATATCTTCTGCAATCGGATCATTAGGATACAATTGTCCCAAAATTCGTTGTTCTAGAACCCATTCAGGCATATCTAAGTACATTTGAATTTCTTGATCGATGATCCCACGTTCAGATGCAACATTCTCATCGGTGAAATATGGATTTTGAATCAAGTCTAATAAAATCTTCAAATTATCATACGGATTATCTAAAGTTTGAAATAAATATGCCGTCTTCGTATAACTAGTGTAAGCATTGGAATTAGCACCATATTGGGCAAATTTTTCTGATACATCGTAATTAGGTTTGGCAAATAATTTATGCTCAATGAAGTGAGCAATTCCCGCAGGTAAAGTTCCCTCGTTTGTTTTAGTATCTACTGAACCAAAATTAGTCATTGCTAGTCCGTAGACTTGATTAAATCCTGACATCGGTACGACAGTGATTTGTAAACCGTTATTTAATTTTTTCGTTTGTTTTTCTAACTTCTCAGTCATTCGAATCTCCAATCAACTGATATTGTGCAATGGCATGTAAATTATTAGCCACACTAGCAATATGATCACGATCTAATTTATCTAATTCTGCTTGAAATTGCTCATCGCTCATCAAAGTCTTTGGATAAACAGTTTCCCAAATACTACGCATGATGTAGTACTGGATCGAATCAGTCGCAATCTTTCTTCTCGTCAACATGACTTTTTGAGCATGTTCTACTTGATTATCAGTAAATTCTCCATTTTTAATAAAGTCGATTTGTTGATTGATCAACTCTAAAGCCTTTTGAACTGAATCAGAATCCAAACCGGCCTGAATCGTAACCAAATGACTCAATGGTTGATAAGTACTAGATACTGAATAAGCTAAACTATTCTTCTCTCTAACTTGTTGGAACAATTGTGATTGATCATCGCCACCCAAAATCAAATTCATAATTTGAGGTGCCAAACGATTAAATTTCTTAGAAACTCCCTCAGTTGCATAAGCCAAGGCAATTCGACTTTGATTGAGGTGTTTGTGTTCAATTTTTTCAGCTGGATTAGCAATCAATTGATTGAATTTATCGAATTCAATTTTTAAATCTAGGCGTTCATTATTCATTTGAGTATAAAAGCTACTAGTTAAAATATCTTCCGCAAATTTTTCTTCATCAACATTCCCAACGACATTAATGACAATCGTATCTTTTTTAATGACATCTTGATACATTTCTAGCAATTTTTCATTTGTTAATTCGCGTAATTGATCAATACTTCCAAAAATCGGTATTTGACGATCAGGATTATTCTGATAAATCAATTTAGTTAATCCTAGAGTACTGACTAAATCTTGATTATCTTGAATCGAAACTAAATTAGACATCAAATTACGTTTTTCGGTTTCAAAAGATGTCTGATCGAATTCTTTTCCTGCTAAATTTGGCTTAAAAATTATTTCATTCAATAATTCCAAATTGTCTTTAATCTGCGTTTGACCATCAATCAAAAAATTAGGATCAGCAAATTCAATGCTGAAAGCCAAGTCATTAAAATTCAAAAGATTTCGCGTAAAAACATTGATTTCAGAGCCATACAATTCCATTTCACGGTCATTTATCGATCGAAAACTGGGATAATTAGCTGTTGAATTAGACATAACGTTGGCCAACAATCGGCGTCCCGTAGTTTCTTCTTTTTTTAAAGGACGAAGAAAATCGACTTGAACTTTAATAGTTCGGAATTTTTTGATTGGATTTATATTTAAGAAAATATTCTTTGCTAATGTTTTTCTCAATTTTTCACCTGATTTTTTCTTATTGTTTCTAGTTGTTCGGGAGTAATTAATACTTTTCGTGGCTTACTACCCTCTGATGGTCCCACGATACCTTTATTTTCCATTTCATCAACCATTCTTGCAGCTCGATTATAACCGATAGCAAATCTTCTTTGAAGCATAGAGACACTGGCCGATTGACCCTTAACAATCATATCGACAGCATCATCCCAATACTCATCTTCTGGCTTATCGCTGTCGCCACCGCCTTCTTCAACATCAGTAGGAATCATTTCTTCATCGTAATGGGCTTCTTGTTGCTCGCTGACAAATTTCACAACATTTTCAACCTCTGATTCGGAAATATAGGCTCCCTGAAGTCGAATTGGTTTACTCTTCCCAATTGGTTGGAAAAGCATATCGCCTCGTCCTAAGAGCTTCTCAGCTCCAACTGAGTCCAGAATAGTTCTTGAATCGACACCACTGGAAACAGCGAAGGCCATTCTGGATGGAATATTGGCTTTGATCAATCCAGTAATAACATCAACAGAAGGACGTTGCGTTGCAATAATGATATGCAAACCGGCTGCACGGGCCATTTGAGCTAAACGAACAATAGCTGCTTCTACTTCGTGTCCAGCTACCATCATCAAATCAGACAACTCATCAACGATAACGACGATAAATGGCAAGCGTTCCATTTTATCTTCGTCCGCAGCGGTTTCATTGAACTTATCAACATCAGCGTTATACTCACCAATGTTACGGTGACTAGTCTCAGCAAACAATTTATAACGACGTTCCATTTCTTTAACAGCCTTTTGTAGCGCTCCGGCTGCTCGTCTGGCATCAGTAACAACTGGAATCAGCAAATGCGGAATGCCGTTATAAACATTCAATTCAACCATCTTTGGATCAATCAAAATCAACTTAACCTCATTAGGTTTAGCTTTCATCAAAATACCCGTAATAATCGTATTGATTGCAACAGACTTACCACTACCAGTAGAACCGGCAATCAACAAATGGGGCATTTTAGTAATATTTGCTTCAATGATATTACCCGAAACATCCTTTCCAAGTGGAACAATTAACGGATGAGTCTTATCTTTTTGATTTTCAGTGATATCTTTAAATGAAACTGTTGAGATAGTCTTATTAGGCACTTCGATCCCAACAAATGGTTTTCCTGGAATTGGTGCTTCGATACGGATATCTTTAGCAGCCAAAGCCAAAGCCAGATCATCGGCTAAATTGACAATCTTACTTACTTTAACACCAACTGCTGGTTGAACTTCATATTTTGTGATAGTTGGACCTAAACTTGCCTTCTTAACTTCAACATCAACCCCAAAACTCTTGAAAGTCTGACGTAATTTATCTTTGTTTTCTTCAATCAAATGAACTTCTGAAGTCTGATCCGTTTGTGGTACTTGCTTCAACAAATCAACAGATGGTAATACATAACCATCATTATTGACGGGCTCAGCTTTCTTATAGCCAACTGGATCTGGTAAATCTTTATCTTTAGTACCATCGATACCATAAGGTTTAGAAACCACAGTAGCCTCAGAAGTAGGTTGTTCCGGAGGCTTAGGTGCTCCTTCGATTTTAAAGTCATCTGGTTTCTTGTCTTCTGTTTTATCTTCAACGAAACTATTGAAACCATCCTCTGTTTTATCGTCATCTCTCACTATTGGAGCACGTTTAGTAGGTTTATCAGATTTAAGATCAACCTGCTGTGTCTTCTTTTGATCAACATAATTGCTGTAATGGCCAACTAAAATATCTTTTATTTTAATAAATAGATGCTTTAAGAAAACCAAAATATCTGTCGTTACAACCGAAACTTGTTTCATCGTAACGTTTAATAACATTAAAATTCCAATAAAAATAATTAACGCGGTAACAAAATACGTTCCTACACTTGAAAACATTGGCATGAAGAAACTATATAAATAAGAACCTATCATTCCTCCACCAACTGATCCGCCGACATCAACCTGCGTTATATCAGCAGATAAAGTATTCCATGTGACGAGATTATAATTGTGATATAGCGACATACTGGAGAAGAAAATGCCGTGTAAAATTATTAATGTTCCTAAATAAACAAACAAAAAACCAAAATTTCGTTTAGGCGACAATAAAGGAAATCGCCCTGTAGCGATGATGAACGCCGCTACAACGATACTGATAATTAACAATACTGGATAACTATCCCCAACAAAGATTCGATAGATATTATCGAAAGTTTTGCCAACGAGACCAAACTTGAATAAGCCTAGAATCGCCAAGATTATCCACACTAAACTGACCAAAGATCTAATCAGCCGTGAATTATCAACGGTTTTTTTACTCTTTCTAGGCCTTGAACTTGCCTTTTTTTTAACCATAAGTACCTCACATGAATTTAAAAGTAATCATCTAAAATTATACCTTTTTTGAACGTTAAAAAAAACAGCCCTCAAGGACTGTTTATTTATCTTCTTCATTATTAGGCTTGATTTCTGCATCTTTGGTAAAATTCAATGAAACACCATGATTCAACGTTACACTAGTAACTTGATAAGTTAATGTTTCAATATACTCAACTGCCGAACGTGAAATTTGTTGAACTTGCTTGCCATCTAAATCTTCTGCTTCACCGTGGAAGCCAACTGGTTGAACTACTTGCCCAACTAATCCTGAAACTTTAAAGGGAGCATCTTTCATATGAATTTCAAAAGGAATAACGACTTGGAAAATCTTACCTTCATCTTCATTCATAGGTTGACCGTTCTCATCTTTGAACTCAGGATGTTCGATACTAATGTTTAAAGTACTCTTCTCATCAGCACTTGGTGATTCAACATCATAGTGAAACGCTTGAACGCTAACTGCACCTTTATTAATTTTCATAGTTTTTCTCCTAATCTAATTTATCGTGTTCATAATGATGACTTAATTCTAAACCAGCAAAATGTTGTTGGCGCACGGCTTCATAAATAACTAAAGCTGCACTGTTAGATAAATTTAAAGCTCGGATATTGTCACTCATAGGAATTCGTAAGCATTTTTCAGGATTGCGACGCATGAAATCTTCTGGCAAACCAGTTGTTTCTTTACCAAATAAAAAGTAATGATCAACCGAAGTATCTGAGAAATCCTGATCACTATAAACCTTATCTGAAAATTTAGTAATCAAATACAAATACTTATCGTCAGGTATTGATTCCAAAAAAGCATCCAAATCATCATGGTAAGTAATGTCGACCTTATCCCAGTAATCCAAACCAGCACGCTTCATATGAGCATCGTCAGTATTGAAACCTAATGGTCTGATCAAATGTAATTTAGTATTAGTTCCCGCGCAAGTTCTAGCAATATTACCAGTATTAGCTGGCATCAATGGTTCATAAAGTGCAATATGGTTCGTCATTATTTAATCTCCTTTTACATAAACAAAAAGCGCATGACCTCGGTGAAAACCACAGCAAGGACATGCGCTAGTATAGCCTCTTGTTTACTTGCTTTTGTCAAAATCACTTCTGAGAAAAACAAATAACCCCAAAACTCATAAAACATTATATACGTTTTATCCGGTCTAGACAATAGTTTTTGAATTATTTGTGATTTTTCTTAGATTTTTCTGTATCTTTTGCAGTTGTTGTTTCATCAACTGGTTCAACGTCTTCATCATCATACCAAGAAGAATTACGTTTGAACCAGTTAAAAATTCTCGTACAAATAATTTTTAAAATAGCAAAGATTGGAATCCCTGCAATCATCCCTACTAACCCATACAATCCGGCTGAAACTAGCAAGACTAGAATCGTCGTTACAGGATGCATTTGCATTTTATTACCAACAATAATTGGTGAAATAACACGGGTCTCAATCGTCTGCTCAACAGCAAAGACAATCAATACTTTTATAACCATCGATGGAGCAATAAAGGCCGCAATAACTAGTGAAGGAATCAAGGCCAATGCTGAACCAACATAGGGAATCAAGTTTAAAATTCCGGCAACGATTCCTAAAATCAAGGCATATCGTTGTCCTATGATCAAATAGCCAACGAAGAACATAACTGCTACCCAGAAAGCCACCGTCAACTGTCCCGTAATGTAAGAACTCAATGATTGACTGATTTCTGAAAGCATGTCACTAACTGACTTCTTCAAACGATTAGGAACGAATTTAACAACAGAAATCTTAAATTTCTTATCGTCTTTTAACATAAAGAACAAAATAAATGGTGCCGTTAGTAAAATCATGACAACATTCGTCAAGACACTTACAGCTGAGCTTAAATTATTCATCGTCTGTGGCAAAATTTGACTCATAGATTTTTCAAAACTCTTCGTGATACTGGCATTAGTTGTAGCTAGTCGCTCTTTAACAATATGTAATTTTGGATCAGAAAACATATTTTGTAAGCTCTTATTCAAAGAATCCCAATATTGTGGCCAATTCTTAACTAATGAATCCACTTGGCTTTGTACAAAGGGAATCAGCGACATAACGCCCCAAATCAATAAAGCCAAAATAATAATAAAAACAAAGGCAATTGAAATAATCCGATTAACGTGAAGCTTGTTTTCCAAAACATTGATCAGCGGATTGATTAGATAATACAATACCAAGGCCAAAATAACTGGTGGCATTATAATTCCCAAAATTTGTCCGACTGGTTGGAAAACAAAACTGATTTTTGAAAATAAAAATATAATCAAAAATACCAAAAAAATGTTAACCAAAATCACCGTCAATTGGTTGTTTAAGAACCATTTGTAAAACCAACTTTTATTTTTTTCCGGTGTTTCTCGCATAGATTGCTCCCCAAAATTTTTATACAAAGATTATACTGTATATTATAATACTATACATTATTTGGAGGAATTGTAATGATTGAAAAGCTTCTTTTAAGCGGTTACACAAAAAAGACTGGTAAAGGTGTTTATTCTGCCGATTTCAACTCAGAAACTGGTGAATTGACTACACCTAAAGTATTGGTCGAATTAAACGGACCAACATATATCGATGTAACTAATGATATGAAATTGATTGCCTTAGCTAAAAAAGATGATCGTGGCGGTATCGTAGTTTACGACATTAATAATGAGCCTAAGCTTTTGGATGAGGATTTTTCAGAAGAAACTTCCCCATCTTACGTTAAATTTGACCCTAGTCGCAATTTGATTTTTAGTGCCTACTTCCACTTGAGCAAGGTAAAGATCGATCATTTAACTGATGATGGCAAAATTGAGCATTACTCAGAAGTCAAATTTGAAGGACATGGTCCTCGTACTGAACAAGATCAATCCAAACCTCATTTCAGTGCTTTGACTCCTGATGGCAAATTGATTATTTGTGATTACGGTGCTGACCGTATTTATATTTACAACATTGATGATCCTAAAGAGCCAAAATTGATGAATAATTACATTGCCCCAGCTGGTTATGCTCCTAGACATTTAGTCTTCCATCCAACAAAGCCAATCGTTTACGTTGCTTGCGAATTATCTTCAAAAGTTTTAGTTATGGAATATGATGCAGAAACTGCTGGTTTGACATTAGTCGACGAAGTTGAAGCTGCCAAAGATGAACAAAAAAATACAACAGCTGCTATCCGTATTTCTAAGGATGGTAAATTCTTGTATGTTTCAACTCGTGGTGCTGACACAATTGCTACTTTCAGCATCGACAAAAATGGCGACCGTCTAAAGAAACTCAACACAGTTTCAACTAACGGTAATGGTCCTCGTGATTTTGAGTTAGATCCTTCAGAAAAGTATTTGTTAGCTGCTAACCAAGATAGCGATGACTTAACTATCTTCAAACGCAATCCTAACAAAGGAAATCTAACACCTTTAGAAAATAAAATTTCCATTCCTGAGTGTGTTTGTGTACACTTTATCTAGTTCCAAATTTAATTCAGGAGAATATTATTAATTATGTTCATTGAAATTATTAAAACCATCATTTTGGGTATTATCGAAGGTTTTACAGAATTTCTACCTATCAGTTCAACTGGACACTTGTACTTAGCTGATGAATTCATCAAATTAAATGAATCTACAGCTTTTATCAACATGTTCATGGTAGTTATTCAATTCGGGGCAATCTTAGCGGTTATCCTCATCTACTTCCACAAATTGAATCCTTTCTCACCTAAGAAAAATCATCGTGAGAAAAATCAAACTTGGAGTATCTGGTTCAAAGTTTTGGTTGCTATCATACCTTCAGTAGTTATTGGACTTCCTTTAAACGACTGGATGGATGCTCATCTTACTAGCTGGCAAGTTATCTCGGCCACATTGTTAATTTATGGTATTTTATTCATTGTCGTCGAAAATTGGTTGAAGAATAAACGTCCTCAAGTTGAAGACTTAGATCAACTTTCATACAAAACTGCCTTTACAATTGGTCTTTTCCAAGTCCTATCACTAGTTCCCGGTACTTCTCGTTCTGGGGCAACTATTTTAGGTGGTATGACAGTCGGTACTTCTCGTTTTGTCGCAACTGAGTTCTCATTTTTCTTAGCTATTCCAACTATGTTTGGTGCTAGTCTTTTGAAGATTGGTAAGTATTTCATGAAAGGCAATACTTTTACTGGGGACCAAACTATTATCCTACTTGTTGGTACATTAGTTTCATTCATTGTTGCTTACGCTTCTATCAAGTTCTTGCTTGATTACATCAAACGTAACGACTTCAAGGCTTTTGGTTGGTATCGTATCATCTTGGCAATCATTGTCATCGCATACTTTGGAATCAAAAGTTTTGTATAACATATTGGACGTCTTCGGACGTTCTTTTTTTGTTCAAAATTGTTAGAATAAAGATACTGATAAAAAGAGGGGTTGAACATTATTTATAAAGAAGTTGCTGTAGAAAATTTCACTAAGATTCCTGCTGCGGTTTTAAAAGGTGCTAATCGAATCGAATTAAATGACAATCTAGCTGTTGGAGGAACTACTCCTAGTTTTGGTGTTTTACAAGAAGCTACTAAATACCTTCAAGAGAAGTCTGTTCCTGTCGTTGAAATGATCCGTCCTCGTGGTGGAGATTTTGTATATAATGATTTAGAAATTAAGATGATGGAAGCTGATTTATTCCAAGCTCAAAAATTAGGTGTTGATGGCGTAGCTTTTGGAGCTTTGACTAAGGATGGAAATTTGGACGAAGATGCTATGGAACAACTGATTGCTGCTTCCAGTGGCATGCAAATCGTCTTTCATATGGCTTTTGATGCCTTAGCTGAGGACAGCAAAAAATCAGCTATTGATTGGTTAGTAGATCACGACGTTGACCGCATCTTGACTCACGGTGGGCCACTAACGACACCAATCGACCAAACTTTAGACAATATCAAGAAATACATCGACTATGCAGACGGTAGAATTACTATTTTACCTGGTGGCGGTGTTAATTTTGAGAATTGTGACACAATTGCTAAAGAATTAGGCGTTAAAGAATTACACGGTACAAAAATTATTGCTGATATTCAATAAAAAAAGCTGTATTGACTAGGAAAGTTAGTTCTTTTCTAAATTAGGTCAATATCAAACTGCCACTTGAGCATCGTAAAACTGTCTCTACCGAGTTACATTTCATATAATTCAAGATCAAAAAAAGCCTCTATTTGGAGAATACACTCCCAATAGAGGCTTTTGATTTGCTGATATTAAAAAACAGAACCACTATAAAGTCCGGAATACTTCCATTAATCAATACAGTTTTTTTACACTTTGATAAAGTATTGCATGAACACTCCAGCAATACTGAAATAAATTAAGACACTAGTTAAATCACTTAAGGTGGAAATAAATGGACCACTGGCGACCGCTGGATCGAATCCAAAGCTAGACATTAACATTGGAATAAAACTACCAGCTAAGTTAGCTACCGTAATAGCAGCACACATGGCTAACCCAATGACCATCCCTAAGACGAAATTATGTTTCCAAATTCCTACTAATAGCAAGACTGCAGCACCTGTTACTAAGCCTGTTACAAAACCAGTGACCAACTCTTTGATCAATAATTTTAAAAATTCATGGCGATTTATTTCTTCAACTGCTAAACGCCTAACTGCCACAGCCAAACTTTGCGTACCAGCATTACCAGCTGTACCAGTGATTGTTGAAATAAAGACCGCTAAAATACTCGCTTCAGCTAACAAGTTTTCGTAATGATTAATCAAGGTAGCAGTGATCATACTTAGAAGCAACAGTGTGATCAACCAAGGCAAACGCTTTGAAGCTGCTTTGAAGGGACCATCGTTATTAGTCTCGTCCATACTAACACCGGCCAAACCGGAGTAATCTTGTTGGGCTTCATCATCAATAACTTCAATAACATCATCAACTGTAACGATACCAACTAATTTGTTTGAATGGTCAACAACGGGAACGGCTAAAAACTCGTAATCTCTAAAGACTTGAGCAACTTCAGCTTGTTCCGCATCAACATTGACCGTAATAATATCACTATTCATTTTTTCACTTAAAGTATCGTCGTCTTCAAGTAAAATCAAATCACGCAACGACATAACGCCAACTAAATCATCGTGGTGATCCAAAATGTAAATATAATAAATTGTTTCAGCAGTCTTAGCGAACTTTTTCAAAGCTCTGATTGCCTCAGCTGCTGTCTCTTCCTCATGAAACTCTACGTAGTCGGTCGTCATGATACCACCGGCAGTTTCAGTGTCATAGTGCAATAGTCCACGTAAATTATTGGCATCATTACGTGGCATCTGACCTAGGAATCGGTCGACATCGACCTTATCCAAATGTTCTAAAACATCAGCGGCATTATCATCATACATATCGTTCAACATTTTTGAAGCGTAATTAAGATCCATTTCCTTCAAAAGTTCAGGAATTTTAGGATTATCATCTTCAATGGTATCGAACATATCTCCCATTTCGTCCGGTTCCAAAATTGAATAAAGCGTCATTCGTTCAGGTTTATTCAACGTGAGGTAAAAAGTACTCTGGTCATAAAAGTGCATATCTAAATAAGTTTTTCGAAATCGCTTTTTATCACCTTCATCAAGATAGTTCTTCAATTGCGAAAATTTATCTTGGAGTCTTTTTTCGTTTTCATCCATTCTTCTCACCCCTTAACACACTCTTTAACATTACCATATCTTTCGGTAATGGCGCGGTTAATTTTAATAACTTTTTAGTAACAGGATGAACTATATTTAAACGATAACAATGCAAGGCTTGACGACTCATTCGAGGATCAATTTTTTTGCTATACATATCGTCTCCAATTATCGGATGACCAATTGCCGTCAAATGGACGCGAATTTGGTGTGTTCGACCTGTCAATAATTTCAATTTTAATAAACTGGCACCAGCAAATTTCTCGACCGTTTCGTACAGAGTTTTTGATGGTTTACCAAGATTATGATCGATATTTCGCATATAAAAAGCCTGCGGATCGATTCCAATCGGTAAGTCGATCAAACCTTTTTCTGGTGATACTTGACCATAAACCATCGCTAAATAAAACTTTTGAAAATCTTCCGTATGTAAAATTCGGTCTAATAACGAATGTGCATACGATGTTTTAGCGAAAACCATCAATCCTGAAGTATTTCGATCCAAACGAGTAACTAAATGAATCGAACTATTCTCTTTTTTATCGATCAAATAAGATTTGACTACATTTGCCATCGTCTTACTGTCTTTGGCCTTTGCAGGCAGACTAGCAATCCCTGGTGGCTTGTTGACAACCAATAGATAACTATCTTCAAACACGACATCTACTTTACCTGGCATTGGTTCAATCAAATCAGAGGGCTCTTCTGAATTAAGAACTATTAAGATTTGATCACCTTTTTTTAGCGGATAATTAAAATGACGTTGCTTATGATTCACAAAAATTTGTCCACCTTTATTTTTTAAGTTATGTAATTGACTAGAGGAAAATTTGTGTTGAACTAAAAATTTGCGGACTATTTTTTTATCATCGTCACCAATCGTAAACTTCAAAAAACGGTTATTTTGGTTCATCTTGTCCTAAGAAAGCTGTCTCTACTCTAGTCCAGAAGTGTCGATGTCGATATTGGGCAAATTGGGCGCGTTGATAATTTAGCTTGATCGTAATCCGACGTACGTTTTTCAATTTAGTAGTGATTCCATCGCAACTGATTACATAATCGTCAGCTGTCTGTGGATAAAGATCTACTCTTTGATTATGCGGAATAATGATTGGTGAAGAAATTGTCCGATAAACTCGGTTATTGATCGAAGCAATCTCAATCATTTGGAAAACACTGATTTTCGGATGAATTAAGGCCCCACCAATTGATTTAGAATAAGCCGTTGATCCCGTAGGAGTCGCAAAACATAAACCATCTCCACGGAAATTTTCAAAGAATTCTTTATCTAAGTCGACCCTTGTTTTCATAGTCAAAGAAGACAAACGTCTAACTACGATTTCATTGATAGCAATTCCATGGAACAATGAGCCTTCTTTATTTTCAACCATCACGTCCAAAAGTGGATAACTAGTTGATGGGATATTATCTTGACATTTAATAATCAAATCAGCTAATTCGTCAATTTCTGTATCAGTCCAATCAGAATAAAAGCCTAGATGTCCTGTATGTAAAGCCAAGAATTTTACTCTATCTAAATGTGCAGCATAGGCGTGAAAAGTACTTAACAACGTACCATCGCCACCAACACTGATGACTAATTGTGGGTCTCTTCGATCCAAAGTCAATCCAGCATCCAATAACTTACTGCGTAATTTGTTAGCTGCTGCAACTGATTGCTCTTTACTATTATTATTAATCCATAATTTCATTATTTATCGTGCTCCGTAGGGTTATTTAAATCTCGTTTTCGATCGGTAAAGTATTGTTGTGCATCTTGAATTTCTTCTCTAATTTTCGACATTTCTTCATCTAGCATAAATGAAGCTTCTGCCGCACGTTTGAGTCGTTCATTGATTTCTTCTGGAAAATCGCCTTGATATTTATAGTTCAAAGAATGTTCAATCGTAGACCAAAAGTTCATTGCTAAAGTTCTAATCTGAATCTCTGCCAAAATATTCTTTTGACCAGAAGCGGTTTGAATCGGATATTCAATCACAACGTGATATGAACGATAACCACTAGGTTTACTGTTAGCAATGTAGTCACGTTCTTCAATAACACGCATATCTTCACGAATATGCAATAATTTAGCCACATCATAAATATCTTCCACAAACTGACACTGAATCCTAATCCCAGCAATATCTTGCATATCTTGTTCCAAAAGATCTTCTTTGATAAAACGACGACGCATTTTTTCTTTAATGCTATCAACAGTTTTAACACGTCCCGTTACGAACTCAATTGGTGAATGCTCATTTTTTTCTAAAAATTCTTTGCGAAGATTTCTAAATTTGATTTTTAACTCATCGACTGCCTGTGAATAAGGTATCAAAAATTCATTCCATTTAATTTCTGACATAATAACCTCGCTTTACTTACTTTAATATATCGTACATTTAAGAAAGATTCACTCAATTCTGAATATTAGTGTTTGAGTTTATAATTTTACCTTTTGAAAAATTGTTGGTAGAATGACTATGCAATAGAGAGATGGAGGGAATCACAATGTGGGAAGTATTCTTATATATTAATCCCTTATGTTCGTATTGTTTGAAGGTGGAACAAGCAATTATTGATTTCACAAGAAAACATGACATAGATACACAATATCATTTCGTAACGAACTATAATATGGCAACAATTAATGATTATATGCAATTACAAGGCTGCAAAATTACCGACATTGAGGAACGTAACATTGCTTCACAACAAGTTGTTGAGGCAGCGAAACTTTACAAAGCTGCTTCTTGTCAAGGTAATAAAAAAGCTCGTAACTTTTTAATGAATCTTCAAGAACAAGTAAATATTTTAAACAATCCCTTTGATGATAACACTATCAAACGTGCAATTAATAATAGTGGGCTTGATTACAAAGCAATCATGGCTGACAAAGAAAGTTCTTGCGTAGCCCAAGGTTTGAAGCGTGATCAACAATTATCAATGGAAATGAATGTTGTAAAAGCGCCAACAGCAATTGTTTTCGACTGTGAAGATGAAGAAAAGCCTGGCGTTATGATCGATAACTTTGGAGACTCAACTTCTCAAGAAAGCATCAGTAACAACATCAATGCTATGTTGGAACGTGAACTTCCTCATACTCAAGATTTTGCTCACAATGATACCGTCATTAGTCTGGATAAATTCAGAAGATAGCTAAACAGTATGACAAGGATTAACCCTACACTAACAAAGTGCAGGGCTTTTTTTATTTCTAAATTTATAACAAATTATTGATTTTTATATATTTTTGTGCAAATTTGTAAACAAATAATTTGACAAATTGACAATTTCTCTTTCTAAAAAATAATTTGTCCGTTATACTTGGAATTGGTTTAGACCACAAGTTGAGGAGGACATTTTATGAAAACAATATTATCGCTATTGAAATTCATTCTGCCATTAGTTTTAGCATTATGCCTCTTTTTTGTTGTACATCCCGAAGCCATCTTAGCAGACAATTCACTTGCCAGCGTTCAGTACCACACTCCCACCCCAAATCCAACTGGAGGATTTGGCTTTTGGGCCACTGGTGGTTTTGATAAGCAACCCACGACTAGCTATTATACGACGGTTGGTGATCCTATCAAAATAACTACTCACACTGTACGTTCTACTTTGAGTTTCAGTCTTAATCCATTTGAAACTGTATATCACCGTTGGTTTATTTCCAATGACGATGGCAAATTCAATCAAATTCCAAATGAAACGAAAAATTCCTTGGTTTATACACCACAACAAACAGGAACTTATTACATTCAGCTTTATACTTATTATTCAGGAATCTTTACTAAAGATAGTTTCTATTCTGACGTCATTACAGTTCATGTTTTAAAAAAATCTGTCGATGCTAATTTTTTAAATATCACTATCGATAAAAATTATCTATATAACGTTAAAGATTCTTCCAATAACGGAATAGTTCCTAAAGATGCATATGCCACTGCAAATCCAGATCCAAATGACGCTACCGGCGATATTAGTTGGAGTTTAGACAAACCTGATCTTGCCACTATTGATGAGAATGGACATATTGTAGCTAATTCTGACGGAAAATTTGGAACAGTTAAAATTATCGGTTCAATCAAAAATAGCGATGGAAGCATCATAACTAGCAAACCTCAAACTATTAAAATTGGTGGCGGCTTAGATAATCAGACGGTCCATGCTAATCAGCCAGCCACTTTCCATCTACAGACTGATGAAGACGACAAACGTGACGACACAAAAGCAAAAATCACTTGGTACAAACGCTCTACGAATGGTCAAGTAACACAGTTGCAGACTCAAACTGATCCAACAACTTACGTAACCACACCAACAACAAAAGCTGAAAATGGCGATGAATTCTATGCCCAAATCACAGTCAAAAAAAATACCGTCAGAACTAATAACGCCGTTTTAAACGTCCTGCCACCTACTGATCCAAATATCAATATCAAAAGTTCTATCGAAGACACTACCTTCCATACAGCAAAAAATACTGACTCAGTTGTAAACAAAGTCAGTTCAAATGATAAACTAGTAATTAATTCTAAAATTTACAATTCAGGCTACAAAAATTTTCCTAATTCATCGCTCTCCATCCCGCTTTTTCCATTGGATGACAATCGAAATTTCAATATTGACGGCATAACAGTAAATAAGCAGCCACTAAATACTGCTGATTATCAAATCGTAAACAATAAATTCATTAATCAAAAAGAACTCATAATAAATTTGAAAGATTTTAAAATCAGCGCTACTAAAAATGTCGAAATCGATTTGACTACACCTACGATCGATGCTGATCAGACTATAGACTCTACTCCTTATTTTTCTGGAACCACTGATAACAGTAGTGATTTCCAAAGTGAGAGTAACAAACTGCAAATTAATTTAACGCCTAATCAAATCACGCTCAATCCTCATAGCATTCAATTCGATCCTGTCGCTCAATTTCAAAAAGGTGTTATCAAGTATCGCACAGCAGCCACAAATGCCCCTCATGCAGTAATTTCCGTTGAAGGAAGCCAAAGAAAAACTGGCAATAAATATCTCTTTGTAAAACAAGCCTATCCATTACAAGATAAAAAAGGAGATATTCTCGGTGCAAATTTATTTTATAAAATAAATAATTCTATTCAATCTATTAAGAATAAAGTTTTGGTTGAAGAAGCTGATGGTGATATGCCTTTGACCTCAGTAATTTGGAATAAAAAAGATGGTCTCTTACTAAAAGTAAATAGTAACCAAATTGAACCTGGTCAATATTCAACTCAGTTAAATTGGACCGTTCAAAATTCACTTTAAGCTTCCCGGTCAGGAGGCTTTTTCTTTGTCTTAAATTCTAATAAAGGTTGTCGCAGCAAACGCTTATTTTGTCCACAAGCCATTTGCCACGCTGGATAAAAATAAATTGGTGCAATGGGAACAAAGTAACGATTATTTAAATATTCTTCGACTGTTATTTGACAATGCCGAAAAAAATCCATTTTTACTTTTTGAGAATTTCCATCATTTTTTTGTCGCAAACGATGGATAAAGTGTTGATTCATTAAAACTGGATTTAAATGATAATCTTGTGGCTCAAATTCCAAAATATCAGTTAATTTTGCATCTTGAAAAATTTGACGTTGAAAAAAAATCTGATTAAAAGGACCAATAAATTTAATGTGGTGAAAAATAGTAAAAGCTTTCTTTATAGAGTCCAGCATAATGATGTAATAGCCTAATTTATCACTAAAATTGATGAATTTCAGATGTTTTCTATGAATTCGCTCATCTAAATAATTACCACCTAATACCCAAATACTTTTAATCCCTAATTGCTGATATCCTAAAATTCGCTCTTCTAATAAATCAATTTTTAAAAGTGCACATTGATACTCGATAGCTATTTTTTGATTTGGTAAAAAAACATCTGGTCGTTGTTGAATCGGCGACAAGAAAAATTCTTCTTCGACGGCAGAATAGTTTTTTAATAAATCTAATATTATTTTTTTGCCGGATAAATGAATATCTCTTTCATTGATATCATTATTAACTTTATTCAAATGTCGAAAATATTTTCTGGATTTCGTGGCAATCAATTTGACCGGTTTCTCGCAACGACAACAAAAATACTTGTCTTTTTCTTTTGCATTTTGTGCGTAAATCAAAGTTCCTGATTCGTTCAAAGCAGCATACATTTTAATCACCTCGAACAAAATTACGCAAAAAAAAAATCAACCCTAAGGTTGATCTGCTTAATTACTAAAATAATATCTCGTCAATTCAAGCGCAGTCTTAGACATGATCTCTTGACCATATTCTGATAAGACTGCCGCTGTAACTTTCGTCTTGAAACTATACTCACTAAGCAATGCTAAAACATCGCTATAAGTCATTTCATGCATTTCATCAGTAAAGAGAATCAATTGTAAGTAGTACTTGTCGTTGTACTCGAACAAATTAGAAATTCCGCTCTCCAGGTGTAACAAATTAGCCAATTGGACATAATCTTCAAAGTCTTTGAATTCAACAATAACAGTCTTAGTAGGTGTATCAGGATCATTCAAATATGGTGCTGTATCACTATCATACTCTTCAGTTCCAACCTTATCCAAATTATTGTTTTCACTTGCGCCGACTGAATTTTGTAGCCCACTTAATGGCAATGAACCTGAACCTTCAGAATCATCACTCTTACTAATCAACAACTCCAAACCTTCTTTGTTTGGCATTATTTGGAAAGTAACAGGCTCATTGTTCGTGAAGACATGATTCTTATCAACCTCATCCAAAATACTATAAAAGAACGTCTCAATTTGTTTCTTGTTACCCAACAAGTCTAAAACTGTTACGCCTCGTTCTTGCAAATCCTCTGTACTAAGAATGACTCTGATCGTGTTCTCATTAAGTCGATCCATTTCCATCATAGTCACCTCAATTCTGTATCTACATTTTAACAGTCTGAAAAACTATTTCAACTATCGTATATCGATATTTAAAGTCATTCGAATAATATACTAAATGTTGTAGATAACGTCAAAGAAAATGCATTTTTTTAGAGGCTATTTGTCATAGTCCAGTTTAAAGTTGCATTGTAATTTCCATTTACTGCATGTGGTTCATTTTTCATATTTAATAATAATCCATTTTTTTCATCCCATTCAATTGAACTGTTTCCAGTGGGAATAGTTCCTTCATAAATTTGAACGGCGTCACCTGACAATATTTGATCATTCTTCCCTTTTTCACGATAAATCAAAACATTGTTCATCGTATTCAATCCATTTGAACTTGTCAGCGGTTTTGCTAGAGAAACTGTCAAATTCGATTTAATAGCTTCAGCAGGATAATTATTATTTTCCATTTCAATAGCAAAATTTTTATTCTTTCTTTGAACAATTTGAGAACCATTATTAACAGTTCCAAAATCAATATCTGGAATCGTCATTGAAAAATCAATCTTTGGTTGTTGTTGCCAAACGTAGGTAGTAACAGGATTACCCGTTGTTGCATACTTTTGCATAATCTCATCATTTGATAATAATTCTCCAGCTGGTTCATAGTCGGTTCCGCCTGCATCCTCATCGACTTCTTGCCATTTAGTACTAATAGCTGTATTAGTTGTATCTCCAATTTTTGTCCCTGGTATTGGACTAGGTAATTGTGTTCCAACGTCTGTATTAGATTCTCTAGTTTTCATTAATACTTTAGGACCCAGAGTTACTTTCCAAAGTTTTCCATTACCACCGAAGAAATAATTCAAATTAGTTGTGTTTGTCATATCAAATCCCGAGATGTCCAAAGTTTCCAAGTTCGACATGGTATTAAAAATTGTATAGAAATTAGTAACTTTAGAAGTATTCCATTTAGATAAATCAAGATTCTTCAACGAATAGCTATAAAAAAACATTCCTAACATACTAGTAGCATTTGACACATCCCAATTTTCAATCGGTAAGGTTTTAAAATAATTTTTTTGAAAAGTATTTTGAAAATTCGTAACTTGTGAAACATCCCAATTTTTAATAGCAGGTATATCTTCGGCTATTGTGTTTTGAAAAGTCCCATTCAAATTTGTTACTGATGACGTATCCCAATTTTTTAAAAAATCAAAATTCATAATTTTAGTCGTTGTAAAAGTCTGACTTAAATTAGTAACTGAGCTAGTATCCCAGTCAGCAATATTTAATCCATCAAAATCAACGATATTAGACCCATTGAACATGTCACTTAGATCAATAGCAGAACTAGTATCAAAAGTTCCCAGAATTTTTTCCAATGTTTTGGTTCCTTTAAACAAGCGACTGAAATTAATGACGTTAGAAGTATCATATTGTGTTAGATCCAATATTTTAAAGCCCGTTCCTTGAAACATTCCCGAAACGTTGTAATTTTTACTATTTACTAACGTTTTATATCCTTGTAGAGTATCTTCATTCAATAACTTATCATTCAAAAACATTTCAATAGTGACGGTACTGTTTTTAGTATCCCAATTTGATAAATCCAGACTTTCCAAATTTGTACAATTAGCAAAAGTTCCACTTAAACTATTTACTTCAGAAACATCCCAATTTTTAATTGATGAAATGTTTGCATCAGTAACTTCGTCAAAAGTACGTGAAAGAGATGTTACATTTGAAGTATCAAAATTCGACAAACCTTTGATTTTATCAATATTACTGTCCCCAGAAAATGTAGACGTTAAATTTTTCAGGTTACTTGTTTTCCACTTACTCAGATCTAATTCTTCAAATTTAGTGTTTTGGAATAAAGAAGTCATATCACTGACATTCGAAACATCCCAATCAGCAATATCATTGGGATCGTTTATAGTAAAATCAGTATTCCTTAAAGCTTCTGTTAAATTAGTCACTTTGCTAGTATTAAAATTTTTCAATCCATTAATTTTTCCGGGTACACCTTTAAATATATACCGCATATAAAGTAAATTATCAGTATTCCAATTTAATAGATTCAATTCTTCTAAAGATGTACAATCTGAAAACATTGAATCAACACTTTGAACCTTATAAGTATCAAAATTTGATAAATCTAAACTTTGCAACGCTGAATCTTTGTAGAACATCGATGCCATCCAAATACAATTAGAAGTATTCCAATTTTCCAAACCAACTATCTTTTGCAATTTGATATCTTCAGAAAACATATACCCCAAATAATATGAATTAGACACATCCAAATTAGAAACATCTATCAAGGTAACATTAGGTAAATCAGAAAATACCCCATTATTTCCATTCTCAGTCAAAGCGGAAGAACTAGCGGATACTCCTTCTTCAACGTAAACGCTCTTAATAGAACTAGCAAATGGACTCCAATTTCCTTTTCCATCTGCTAAAGTTCCTGCATGTATCGTTAATTGACCGTTATCATCAATATCCCACTCACAAGTTCCAAAAGTACCGCTAGTAACTTGAGTCAACCCTAAAGGAACAATACTTGAAGACTGTTTGTTTTGTAATAGTCTAGCATTTTCGTTTAATAACGTTTGGATATTATCATTAGTTTCTGCCTTAACAGTTACTGTATGAGCAAACAAAATTCTTAGGAAAATAATGATATTTACTAAGAACAAAAATTTAAATTGTTTTTTTCCTATACATTTCCAATCAATATTTACCATTATATTCGTTTCTCCTAATTAATTAGGAAAATTATATATGATTAAACAGGTCACTATAATTTAATTTATATAAAAATATTTTACCGGATTTGATATTTTATTCACATACCTTAAAAGTTCCCATAACTCTCTCTAAGCGGCTTTGCCGCAAATTTTTGGAATACCAACGCTTCGCGTTCCCATAACTCTCTCTAAGCGGCCTAGCCGCAAGTTTTTGGAATACCAACGCTTCGCGTTCCCATAACTCTCTCTAAGCGGCCTAGCCGCAAAGAGAGAGTAAAAAAAAAGACCACCTTCCAAAATGGAAAGTGATCTGGTAATTTTTTTATAAGCCAGCCATAAGTTGAGCCTTTTGAAGTTCCATAGTTCTGACACTTCTAGGCAAGAATCTTCTGATTTCATCTTCGTTGAAACCAACTTGAAGACGTTTGTCATCCATAATGATAGGACGCTTCAAGAGACCTGGGTTTGTTTGAACTAGATCCAACAATTGATCAATTGTTAAATCATCCAAATTTACCTTAAGGTTTTGGAATGCCTTTGAACGAGTAGAAATAATTTCTTCTGTCCCGTTTTCAGTCATTTGAAGTACTTGTTTGATTTCTTGCTTATTTAAAGGTTCTGAGTAAATGTTTCTTTCTTTGTAAGGAATATCATGTTGTTCGAGCCAAGCCTTGGCTTTACGACATGAGGTGCAACTTGGAGATGTATAAATGGTAACCATATATAATCTCTCCTTTCCTGTGTAGTATCAAACTCTTTAAACACATTAATATTGTAACTTAAACTTATAATAAAATCTATAGGTTTTCACGAAAAAGTTACGAATATTTGTTCTTAAAATTTTTGTTTGTGAAAACATGTACCCGACAAATAGCCATCTATATAATCATTTCACAAATTACATAGATATTAGTTTATTTATTCTATTAGTTATAATTAATAGTGCTTTCATTGAAAATCTAAAGCCTATTCTTAAGCCTTACACTTCAACTTCCAATCCTTGGAAAGCATGTATAACTGGAATATCTTCAGCATATTTTTGTGATTGTTTTAACATAGTGTCAGCATCGACTGTTTGTGGTAAGTGACTGATCATCAATCGCTTAACATTACTTTCTTTAGCTAACGTTCCTGCCTCTTTTGTATTGAGATGGGCTTTGCGACCCGTAATATTTTCTGGAAAGTTAGTGTCCGCAATCAATAAGTCAGCATCTTTTGCGAAATCAACTAAACCATCAAAATAAGTTGTATCAGCCGTATAAACAATCACTTTGCCATCTTTATCAGTGATACGCATTGCATATGCTGGAACTGGATGAACGGTTCTCATAAATTCAAACTTCAAATCATCGATCTGAGTTGGTTCATAATCGTTATAGGCAATTCCTTTAGTAGCATTATCGACTGACAATTGCGCAAAGTTGACAAAATCTTGAGTATGACCATAAATAGGTAGTAGATTTTCCTTTTTAGCTGCAAGCCATTCGTACTGCAAAACACCAACATCTGCTGTATGATCGTGGTGATAATGTGATAAGATGACACCATCTAGATCAGTTGGTTTCATATAACTTGCTAGTGAGTTCAAAACACCACTACCGCAATCGATCAAGTAGTTCTTATCGCCATTTCTTAATAGGTAACCAGATGTTCCGATTCCCTTGTAAGGATAACCACCATAAAAACCTAAAACTGTAACTAACATAGAAAACCTCCAAAAAATTTTATAATTGAAAGGATTTCAATAACTATGAACATAACATTAAAGCTAGGCACATATCTCTTTTTGAAGAGTCAGATGTCACCATCCGATACTTTATTAAAACCCTTATTTCATGCCAATGCAGACCATCTTTTGATAAAAAATTTATCAACATTTGCACAATATCGTGGTATCAGTGGGGTTTACGAACCTTTGAATAATCTTTATTCCTTGACATACTTAAAATTAAATCCTGATCAAGCTAAGTTATTCGAAGAAAAGTTGTTTAGTATCCACTCATACTCTTTTAATTCTACATCAACCGCCGTCTTGCAAAAAAGAGAAAGTCCAAGAGAATATTTAATTATTAAAACTTTCGAGACAACTTCTCAAATCAAAGTTTGGCAAACCTTGCTCCAAAAAGAGATTCAAAACCAAATTCAAGGTTCTAATGAAGAAGACTTTGGATTTTTCTCTAAAGCTTATGTAGTTACAGACGGAACTTCTGCTTAATACTACGCCAAGAAACTTGATAACTGATAAATCCAAACAAACCATATAAGACGATATACCCACCGAAAATCAAAATAATATTTTTAGAAATATGTCGTCCACTATCAAACATTGCTATAGCTGTATACGATTGTAATAAAGCAAAAACAATTGGAATCAAAAATGTCCAAGTATTCTCGCGTAAAATAATTCGTTTGATTTCTTGTTCTTCAACACCAATTTTTTGCAATGTCCGCAATTGTCTAGATTGATAATCATCTCGTAATAAAATTCTCAAAGTCAAAACACTACCTAGAGCTATCAACAAAGCTACACTGAACAAGGCTACAATATATAGATAAAAGCCACCGCCTTGTTTAAAACGTTTTTTGACATTACCCTCACGCAAATATCCTACCTGTGTATATACAGAGGCATCGTATTGCTTGGGGGCTTTTTTGATGACTTCTACCGTTGAATCTTTCAAAGATGATTTAAAATTCACTTTCATATAATAAGCATCCCGATAATGTTTCAAACGTTCAATTTGAGATTTTTGTAGACGATCTCCCTTTTTAAAGTCCCAACCATAAAAAGTATCACTGACTTCCGCCGGCATTTCTTGATAATACTTATCTGGCACGATCATCATTGGACCAAAATGCATCGAACCGCCGTATGGAAAAGCATGACCAGTTTTAGACTTAGCAATCATTGGCGCCCCTTTGACATCAATATTATATTCTGCTTCTTGATTGTGATACATGAGTCCTGTGGGAGTATCAATTTTCATAAATTCATTGGCATTAATCTTACTGTTGCCTTTACGCATTCGTTTAGGTAAAGATTTATACGATGAATACGACATAAACGTCATCGGTTGTTTCGTATAGGTTGAGCTATTCTTACTATAATAAGAAGTTAGGTTTATTTTGACATTAGTCTTATAACTTCCCTTTATTTTCGCATCAGTTTGGTTAAGTTCTTTTTTGATAAATTGAACTGTATCCTTATTAGCTGCTAATTCAAAAGGATAAGAACTATTATAACTTTCGTGAACAGCTTGATATCCGAAGTAACAAAACGTCAATAATGCCAAAGCCAAAGCTGACAGTTCAGTCACAAACCAGAGAATAGAAATATTTTGAAAAAGACGTTCTTTCAAATATTTAAAGGAAAAAAGATTCAAGCCCGAATAAGAAATTGCATGAATTTTTTGTAATAAATTCAAGATAGTTGGTAAAAAACCATAATATACTAAATACATCCCAAAAATATCAGCTAACATAATGAAAAGTATTTCGTTTAATGGTTTGGAAGAATAACTGATCATTCGAATATCAGTAAATAAGGCCCATGTACAAATTTGAGCGCTAAACAAAAGAATGACCCCAAAAATCCCAGCTGGTATACGTAACCACCAACGAGTTTTGACATTAATTTTACGCTGCTTCTTTTTCAAAATTCGGATTGTTTTGATTGCATTGACTAGGCTCAAAATCACTGTGGAAAAGAAAAACGTTTTAAGCAATGTGAGTAATGTATAACCATCAAAGCTTGTAGTGAAGTTAACTCGGATTCTCATTAAATAAAGCAACAGCATTCCCATAAATTTCTGGAAAATCACCATCAATAAGAGCCCGATTCCCCAAGCAATGATTTGAACAATAGCTGTTTGAAAAAAACTGATTGTTACGATAACTCAGCTAGGCATCCCCAATTTTTCAAAAGTTAAAAATTCATTCTTCTGCCTTTGGATGAAAAAACCACCAACATAGATCATGTAAATAAAAGCAAAGAAAGCAAATAATCCACTCATGAAACTCGAAAGTTCATAGATGAAGTTATCCCACCACCCCATAGCTTCGTGAAGTGATGGATTACCACCCATTGACAATAAGATTCCGAAGACACCAATGGCGAAGCTGCATGCTAAAATATAAATCAAATAGCTATCGCGCATATTTGAGAGACTACGTTTAATAATTTTGCGATACATTGAAATAATTCCCTCCACCAATTGTTCGTTGCATGTTGATTATTTGTTCAAAGAATTTATCTCGATTACCCGGATTGATTATCTCTGAGAAAACCACTCCGTCTTTAATAAAGATTACTCGAGTACAATAACTAGCCGTAAAGGCATCGTGAGTTGCCATTAAAACTGTAGTTTTCTCTTTTTGATTGATCAACTGCATGTAATTGAGCAAAATAGTCGCTGATTTAGAATCCAAACTACCAGTTGGCTCATCCGCAAACAAAATTTCTGGCTTATTGATCAAAGCTCTGGCCGCTGCTACCATTTGACGTTGACCGAGCGATAATTCGTCAATTTCACGTTGAGCTAACTTCTCAATATTCAATAAATTCATCATATATTGAAATCTTTCTTCGATAATTTTTTTGTTGGCTCGACTCAAAGCTAACGGTAAAATAACGTTCTCTTTAACATTCAATGAATCAAGCAATTCAAAACTTTGGTAAATAAAGCCCATTTTATTCCGACGATACTTTGCTAAATCACGGTCATGTAATTGCGTTAAGTCCAAACCATCGATGAGAATCTGTCCATGATCAGGGCGTTCATTAGTAGAAATCATATTTAACAAGGTTGTCTTCCCCGCTCCAGAAGGTCCCATGATTCCTAACAATTCACCATGATCGACTTCTAAACTGATATCTTTGATGGCGTGAACAGCATTTTTCTTTTTTCCAAAATCTTTTGAAATATTCTTTACAGCAATTTGCACAGTAAACTCTCCAAAATTAATTATTTATTGTTATCATACTATATAGTGTCTTTATTCTAGCATGGAGGATTTTTTTAAATGGTTAAAATTATGATTATTGAGGATGATTTCTCCATTGCCAAGCTGATCAGTGAAAATCTAGCCAAATGGCAAATGGATTCCTACATTACAAAAGATTTCGATAATATTATCGAGCAATTCAAAGAATATCAACCTGATTTAGTACTATTAGATATCAATTTACCAGTCTATGACGGTTACTATTGGAATCAAGAGATCCGTAAGATTTCAAAATTACCTATCATCATTATTTCTTCGCGTAATTCTAATATGGATCAAATTATGGCCATGAATATGGGAGCTGATGATTTTGTTGAAAAGCCCTTCTCAGTCGATATCCTAATTGCCAAAATCAATGCCTTATTACGTCGGACTTATGATTTTTCAAAGAACTCTAGCGATACGATTGAACACAACGGTTTAAAATTGAACTTATCGAGTGGAACAGTTGAAATTGGCAATGAAAAAATTGATCTTTCAAAAAACGAGTACAAATTATTGCAACGTTTATTAAAAGACCAAGGAAAAATCGTCACCCGTGAACAATTGCTTAATTTTATGTGGGACGATGAAAGATTTGTTGACGATAACACCTTAACTGTCAACATCAATCGTCTACGTGGAAAAATTGAAAAATTTGGTTTAAAAAATTATATCGTTACTAAAGTGGGACAAGGATACATTATTCCTTAGTGAGGTTAAAGGATGACATTTCTTAAATATTTACGTGATCATATTTATTCAATCCTAATCGTTTTAGTGGGAATGACCTTTGTTGAATTAGTTTTATTTTTAGACCCTAGGGTGCATTTTCATATGGGAACTCTAATCTATACTTGGATTTTGGCAGTGATTTTTTTGATTGTTAATTTATCGATTTCCTATTTGCACAAAAAGAATTGGTATGAACAGTTAGCAAATTATCAAGATGACCTTTCAAAGGAATTATTTGGAGCCAGAAATAATGAACAACAGTTCATTCAAGACAAAATCAACAATATTTCTCTTCAATATCGTAATGAGTTAACAGAATTATATCAGAATCAAAAAGATCAACGAGAATACACTGAATCTTGGGTTCACGATATTAAAGTTCCCTTGTCAGCTTTAAAATTGTCACAGGACAGTAATTTAGATCGTGATTTGATTGCTGAAGAATTGGAACAAATCGATTATTTAGTCGACCAAGCACTTTATTTTGCCCGTTTAAATAACTTCTCCAATGATTATTTAATTCAAGAACAAGACTTAAACGATATCATTAAAGCTTGTATTCGAACGAATAAACGCCTCTTTATCAGCAAGAGAATTGGTATTCACTTCGACATTACTGACAAAAAGGTTTTAACAGACGAAAAATGGTTAAGCTTCATCATTAATCAAATACTTTCCAACAGTTTAAAGTACACCAAATCCGGTGGAAAAATTGAAATTTTCACAACTACTCACAATAACAATATTGAATTACATCTCAAAGACAACGGGATCGGTATCAAAAATCAAGATATCAGTCGAGTCTTTAACAAAGGTTTCACCGGCACTAATGGTCGTAAAAGTGGCAGTAAATCTACTGGTATGGGACTGTATTTAGTTAAAAAAATGATCGATAAACTAGGTCACACTATTCAAATCAAATCAAGTGAAAATCAAGGTACTGAAACTATTATTACCTTTTTAGATTTACCTTACTATAAATAAATGCGTGTAAGCTTTTAAACTTACACGCATTTATTCTTTATCATTATTTCTTGGACTTAACAATAACTGCTCATCTCTTTTTCCAAAGCATCTAGAGAAACATCTTGAGGATTATCCTTAAATTCTCGTTCAGCTTTTTCACAAAGTTTATTATCGATTTCATCTTCGATTTTTTCGACTGCAGCAGAACGAAGAAAGGCTGAAACGCTCATATTCTTAGATTTAGCGTAATTTTTAATCATCCGTTCGTCACGTCCGTCTATGTATACTGAAATAGTTGCCATTTTCGTCACCACCCCTATGTCGCCCTTAGTGTATATTGTTCGACCAAATTTTTCAATAGTTATGCTATTCACAACTTAATATTATATAAAAAATATTCTATAATTTGATTATGAAATATCTTTTTCAAAAATACCATGACTATATACAAATACTTTTAATTACGCCTGTAGACTAGCTTTTGCGAACCAGACCACTTTCTAAATAAAGAGCCAACTCAAATCAATGAGTTGGCTCTTTTCTATTAATTATAAGAATTTGGACGTTTATTTACATTTTTAAAGTCAGAGCATTCAACGCTACGACGACTGTTGACAGTGACATTACTACTGCACCAACAGCTGGACTTAAAACAAAACCGATTCCTGCTAAAATACCTGCAGCTAATGGTATTGCAATAATATTGTAGCCAGCACCCCACCAGAGATTCTCAACAGTTTTCTTATAAGTGTTATGTGACAATTTCAAGAATTTAATAATGTCACTAGGATCACTATTATACAAAACTACATCTGCTGAATCGATAGCGACATCGGTTCCGGCCCCAATGGCAACACCAATAGTAGCTGAAGCTAAACTAGGAGCATCATTGATTCCATCACCAACCATCATTACATGGTGACCACTTAATTCCAACTGCTTGATAACTTGATGCTTGTCTTCTGGTAATAATTCAGCTCGAAATTCATCGATTCCCATTTGTTTAGCCATAATGGCAGCAGCTTCTTTATTATCACCTGTCAGCATAATTGGAGTAATGTTTCTTGTCTTTAATTCTTTGATAAACTCAATAGTATTTTTCTTGATTCGATCACCTAAAGCGACGAAACCAAGTATCTTTTTATCAGCCACTAAATAACTGATCGTATTACCTTTATCCAAATATGTTTGAACTAATTTCTTATCAAGTGAAATTTCATGCTCATTTAAATATTTCATATTAACTAAATAATATTGACGATTATCAAAACTAGCACTCATTCCGTAACCCTTTAATGCTTGAATATTATCGATAGCAGCTGGTTGAACTTCTTTGTCCTTGGCATAGCTGACGATGCTGCTTGCGATTGGATGACTAGACCCACCTTCGATACCGGCAATAATAGACAATAAGTTCTTATTATCAATTGACTTATCTAAACTTTCCAAACCATTAACGGTAAATTTACCCTCAGTCAAAGTACCGGTTTTATCCATTGCTACATAATCGATTTTTCTACTATTCTCCATTGCTTGATTATCACGAATGATCAAACCATTTGTAGCCGCAATCGAAGTACTACGTGACATAACCAAAGGAATTGCTAGACCCAAAGCGTGTGGACAAGCGATGACTAAAACAGCTACTAATCTATTCAAGGCTGTATTCATATCGCCAAAAATCAACCAATAAACGAAAGCAATGATTCCTACTGTTAAAGCAGCATAGAACAGCCAACTAGATACTCTATCAGCCAACATTTGCGTCTTAGAACGATTATTTTGTGCATCAGAGACTAGTTTACTGATCTGTGACAAGTAGCCCTCTCCGGAAGATTTATCAACTTTTACACGAATCGTACCCTCACCATTGATTGATCCTCCAACCACTTTACTACCAACTTCTTTTTTGATTGCTTTTGATTCACCTGTGATTAAAGATTCGTTGATATAACTTGAACCACTAATAATATGTCCGTCAAGTGGTATTGATTCACCAGCACGTACCTCAACAATATTGCCAGCCTTGACCATTGAAATATCATGATCCATCGTTTGATCATCGTGAACCATATGTACCTTGCTTGGTACTAATGATGCAATTTTTTGTAAAGCATTGCCGGCACTCATAGTCGACTTCATTTCAATCCAGTGACCTAACAACATGATGACGATCAAGGATGCTAATTCCCAGAAAAAGTCCATGATGTGCGTTGAAGAATGCAATAAATTATTCTCAACAAAAGCATAGAGACTGTAAATATAAGCAACACTGATACCCATAGTGATCAAAGTCATCATTGCAGGTTGTTTGGACATTAATTCTCCCTTGGCACCACTGATAAATGGTTTACCGCCATAGAAGAAAAGAATTGTTGCTAGTACTAAAACTATCCAATCAGAGCCTGGAAATTGGACTTGAAATGGCAAATTCAATCCCATAAATGGTGAGAGGATAAATACTGGTATTGCTAAAACAAGTGAGATCCAAAATTTCTGTCTCAAGTCCCCCATATCCATCATATGACCACCGTGCATCATCATATGGTTTCCCGACATGTCCATAGTTGAATGATCCATATCCATATTTTTCATATCGTGCATTTCCTCGTTATTCATTCAAATCACTCTCCAAACAATCACATTCGACAACTTCTGGGGCTGTCTTTTCCTTCTCAGTGAGAGTTTCAATAATTGCTGCAATATCGCTCTTCGATATTTCTGAATTATTGATCAAATCTTTGATAGCATATCCCTTTCGCATACAACAAAGATTATCGAATAAGTCATTAACACTATCGTGAATAGCCTCATCCTCTGAAATTAATGGCTGATAAACATAAGGGCGTTTAGTTTCATCGGCTTGTAAAAAATTCTTCTTTTGAAGACGACCAATTAAAGTTTTAATTGTGGCAGCTTTCCAATCAGTTTTTTTCTCCAAAAAATCAATTACTTGCTTACTAGTGGCTTGACCCAAAGTCCAAATGATCCTCATTACCTGCCATTCAGCGCGGCTCATGGATTCAACTTCTTTCATGTCGATTCCTCCTTTTTGGTTTACAACTGTAATCTTTCTCAACAAAATACAGTTTACAACCGTAAACACTATAAGTAAAGTTAAACGCTCAAAAAAATAACTCACCAATCATATGATCAGTGAGTTATTAATTATTATCTAATTGGACAAGCACCGCCAGCACAATCTGATTGATCGACTAGTTCGATACCTTTCTTGTCATGATTATCATTTTGTTTAGCAAAGACTGCAGCGACATTTTCGTCAACTTCTGATTCACGTTCTTGATAAACTTTCTTATTGATTGGTTCCTTAGGAGCTTGTTTGAAACCTGAACCAGTGTATGGCAATAGTGATGTTGATTTCGTTACATTTCTGTATTGATACATTAATGGAGCAATTTGGTCGCCTTCCTCTGGTTGGAAAGTAATCGTACAACTGACAGCATTATCTGACCAGTAAGTTTGTAAGAATGCTTGTGTAGCAAATTGTTCAGCGATAGAAACCGATCCGGCTGAAGCAAAGTTAGGATCATCAGCATTTTCAGCTTTAACTGGGAATTCAACACACATTGTATGTTTTGTATAGATATCAGGTTCAATCTTGTATCCACAAGCTTTCAAAGCTGGTAGAAGTGGATCTGAGTCTTGGAATCTGATTCTTTGAATTAAGTAACCTGCATAGTGGAAATGCATACCTTCGGACACACCAGCAAGCTTAGCAACTGTACCAGATGGCTTAACAGTTGTGTGCTTGATAGATGCCTTACATCCTAATGCTTTTGAGTACTCCTTATCAGCTTTAACGACTGTCTTGTACAAATCATCAAATTTGTCAGCAACACGTTGATCATAGATAGGTTTTTGAACTGTTTCACCTGTTTCAGGATCTGTGGTAGGTTCAAAACCAGTTACAACACGATTACCAAATGTTGTCAAAATCCAGTCTTGAATACCAGACATTGAAACACCGATACGACGATTCTTTTGAATAACTTTACGAGAAACTTCCCAATCATAATTACTGAATGTAACACGTTTTGTATAACGGGCAGCTAAAGAAAAGGCTTCTTCCAAATCCCAACCTTGTTCACCAGCAATCAATGGAAATACTTCAAACAAGTTACATGGTTCACCATTACTTAGAGAAATTTCACCACAAGGATTAGTTCCTTCAACGCCATCATCAATTCCAGGTTGATAACCATCGATAGCACGACCGTAATTACGTGATAATTCAAGGTTAACGATTCCTGGTTCACCATTATGAGTGATTGAATCGGCGATAGGAGCGTACTTATTGAACTTACTGTCAACAGCAACACTGTTATTTGAAGCCCAACGATGGTGATAAAGCTTCTTTTGATCTTGTTTCATGGTAATAAAGTCATCATCAGTAGCGCCGCCTAAAGCAAGTTCAGCAGAACGACGAACATTTCCTGCAACAACAGTCTTACCAATCATGTTACCCATGTCGGTACAATCAACTGAAGTTAACTTTCTACCAACAGCTTCATTCATAACTTCATTAATATCGAAAAGCATTTCGATCAATGGTACAGGACCAGATGCAGTACCACCAAAGCCTTTGATCTTTTCACCTTTAGCACGGATATCAGTAATATCTAGCACTACATCATCCAAACCGTCATTTGTATCGTTAAAGTGGGCATCAATCATGTTGGCATTACCAATAACCCAACCTTCACGTGTATCTGGCAACTCGTAATGACGTTTGTTGTCATATGAATTATTAGCTAACCATTCGTCACGATCCACAGCACCAGCAGCAATTGAATCTTTATAAGAAGCACTTTCTTTACCAATCAATACTGTCAAATTGACCTTATTATCAACAACTGGCATCAACTTCATATTTGATGGAACAACGGAAAAGCCAACTCCGCCACCCTTCATCAATTGATCAAACATAAATGAAAATGGCATTGAACCAGCCAATTGATCTTTTTGTAGATATGAAGGGACGATATGACTGTCACCATACTTTTGTGGTCTAACAGCGATAAACCAGCAATTATTCAAAGCATCCCCATTACGGTGTTGATACTCTGTTCCAGAAATCCAAAGATTTCTACCTGAAGGAGTGGCCGCTAATCCATAAATCAACTTGTATAGTTCTTGAGCTTCTTTAACTAAGCCATTATATTGTTCATCAGTTAAATCATCATTTTGCAAACGAGGGTCCAAATTGATATTTCCTTCAACCACACGTTTAACAGTTTCAGACCAATTTTCAGTCCGACCTAATTCATCAATAAAACGAGCATAGGTACGTTTATATGTAACCCAACCTAATTCACCCCAGTGGGGTTTAATTGTTTTTTTTACTTCGTCAACGAAGTCATCTGATAAGATAATTTTATTAATAGTGTTCATTAACATTCACTCCACAACTTTTTAATAACACAATATATAGTACCCCGATTTGATTTGAATAACAATATCTTGTGTCTAAATTTATTTGGCGAATAAATTGGCACTAAATCTTGTGGTTGTTATTCCGGCATTTACAATCAAAAAAAGGATCACCATAATTTAATAAATTCCTAAGAATTTTAAGCGCGAAAAACTAAGGTCGCAATTACTATTCTAATATCGAATCAAAAGACTTAGCAATGATTATTTTAATTTAAACTCGCACTCGAAATTCAAGTGGATAACGACAAATTTTCTTCTTGACACGAACATATGGTTGTCATGTCAGGTGTTCCACAGGAAAAATAATTTTAAATATTTAAAAAGCCAGTAGATTCATAACGAACCAACTGGCTTTTTGAATTATTCCATTTTTATAACGCTTATTAGCTACATATTTCAGCTCTTTGCCCTATTCATAACGTCGTCCTTATAACGTGACGTCTAAAAATTTACTTGTTTAATGTGAGATGCAACTTGTGAATTATATTGTGATAATAAACCAATTCGGTGTTCCTTTCGATAATGATCCCAATCCATCTTTCGAACCCAAATTTTATCACTGTTTGCTCTAGTTTCAGAGACGAGTACTTTCGAATGACTAATCGGATAGACAACAATCAACAATAGTGAAATCAAATATCCCTTTGTGAAAAAAAGAAAGCCAACTACCATCATGAACGTTATAACGTCTAAAACGGTAAATCTTCGATAATATAATTTTGATTGATTCAAAGTTTGCATCTCAAATCCCTCCTACCATTTTTCATGCTCATTATAATATCGTCTATAACTTTTAATTGAAACTGGCTTGAAGCTTAAGAATATCTTATCTATTTGAATGCCAACTAAAAAAAGTAATCGCTCTATGGTAATATAATTTATGTTATTTAAGTTCAGGAATAATTTCAACTTTTCGATAATTATCCTGAAGGGTTCAAATAATTAGGGGAAACAAATTAAATATTTAATATAGGGGGATTTTTTTGATGCAAAATTTCATCAGTAAAGCCATCTTGACTTGTGTAGGCATTTTCACAACTGCGGTTTTGTTGTTGATGGTTTTATTTTATTATCAAGAATTTTTATTTCAAAGTCCACTTCGGAATACTGTCGTTTTAGTTACTGCTTTAATAGTTATTTCTGTGGCTGGATTCGGATTAATGAAAATAAGAACTGACAATGAACATATCAATCGAATAGTGCTATTTTCATTAATTATTTTCTTCATGACTGTCGCTCTGATTTGGATATCACTAGTACCGAAAACTCAAATCAGTGATTATGGCAATTTCTGGTTACGACTATACCACTATCATATTGGTGATCCACTTTACCAAACTGATAATGATTATTTCTCCAAATATGCTTATCAAACCGGCTTCATGTATTACGCATTCTTGGTTTCAAAGATTTTTGGATACAATATCTTTGCCATTCAATTTTTGAACGTAATTTATCAAGGCTTAACCTTATTATTTACTTATTTATTAGTTGATAAAATTTTTAACAATATCAAAATGGCTCGCCTATCAGTTTTATTACTAATGATTGATTTGGATTGGTTTGCTTTAAACGCTGAAACAAGTAATCAATATCTTGGTTCACTACTTTATTTAATTACCTTCTATTTAATTATTCAAAATAAAACTTGGACTTATGCCTTAGCTGGAGTTACATTGACAGCAGGATGTTTGATTAGACCTATTGGTCCTGTAATTATTGCCGGAATAGTTGTTTTTACCTTGATTTATTTATTGTGGAAGCAACACGATTATCAAGCATCTCTTAAAGTTTTAATGACCTTAGCAATCTATTTTGTTCTCTTCGGTCTCGCCGGCTGGGGAATCAAAGCTTCAGGAATGAATCAATATGGTTTGAATAACAACGATCCCGAATGGAAATTCGTTACTGGCTTAAATTATCAATCGACTGGAACTTATTCGTCCGATATGGAACGCTTGATTGATGCTAGCAAACCAAGAGCTACAATGAGTAAAGTTGAAAAAGCCGCTTTAAACGATGAAATTAGTTATCTTAATGAAAATCATGCTTGGCTCAAACTCTTTATCAAGAAAACTCAATTACTTTGGTCATCACGAACTCTCGCTACTGATGGTGCAAACTTTGCTATGAATCATCGACAAAAAGCTGTCAACTTAGTCAATTACGTTTCATACTTGGGTTCAGTCATTTTAATTGTCTTTTCGTGGATTGGCTCACTATCACTATTCAAAACCAAATTCAATGATAATTTATACTTACTACTATTGCCATTAATGGCCTTTGCAGTCGTCCAGTTGATCATTGAAGTCCAAGGACGTTATCGCATTGAGTTCTTGCCAATAATCTCAATAATGGGAAGTTTAGGTATTTACAACACGATTACAGTTTTGAGTAAATCTAAGGTAAGACAAAAACAAACTTTCAGTTTGAACTAATTAGCGCAAAAAAATCCTCACTAGAATAAAAAATGGTTCTTTCTCAAGTTAGGTTACTGCTAGATGTCGTCGTCCGTTCTGCTTTGTGGATACTGGAACGTACTGGGCGCAACTTTAAGCCAATTCCAGAACCGGGAACAGTCTTAAAGCTTGACCTTTCACTAAGCGATAAATCGCTAAGTGAAATTTCAGTACTGAGCATCCACAAAGCTGCCACTACCGACTGGAAAACGTCTTTTATTATTTATTTCAAGTAAATCAAAATAGCATCAATTCAGATATAGTTGCTAACTATTTGTCTGAATTGATGCTATTTGTTTGATTATAAAAAATATAGAACTACTATCTAGTCTGGAATAGCAAAGAAAATTGGCTCAGCTGTGAAATTTCTCTTGGCAATTTATTGCCTAGTGAAAGACCGAGCTTGAAGACTTTGCCCGAACTTGGGCTTAGCAAAGGCTTCAAGTCGTGTCCACAGCGTTCCAGCCAAATTTTCTTTGCTATGGAGGACGGCAATATTACAACTAACCGAAGTTAAGAAAGAACCAAAAAAATTCTACTGAGGATTTTTTTATTAGGCTAAACTACTTGCTTTAACCCATTCATTAGTAGCTACTTGGTAATAAGTTTCACCTTTTAGATCCATCTTATTAGCTGTTTGCCACTTGCTGCTTGGTGCTAAAGCACGACTAGTAATTGCTTGACCGTCTTTAGTATACAATTGAGCAAGTGCACTACCAATTGTTACAACGCCTTTAGCCGGTGTAACACCAGTTGTATCATTATTAACAGTTACATCACTTGCTTTGACCCATTCGTCGGTTGCTACTTGATAATAAGTTTCGTCGTTTAGAACCAACTTATTAGCAGTCTTCCAACTTGAATTAGCACTCAAAGCACGGCCAGTTACTTCTTGACCATCTTTAGTATAAACGTGAGTAATAGCATCCTTAGTTGTTACTACGTTCTCAAATGGTGTGACATTACTTGTTGTAGTTTCAGCTGTTACATCGCTAGCTTTGACCCATTCGTCAGTAGCAACACGGTAGTAAGTTTCACCATTGATAGTCTTTGATTCATAGTATTTCCATGAACTATTGGCACTCAATGTTCGACCACTAATAGTATTGCCATAAACTGTATAAAGTTGAGCTGTTTGATCTTTAACTGTCACAACACCAGTTGGTTGTTCAGAATCAGCATTCTTTGTTACTGTAACGATTTGTGTATTGTTATCGCTTTGCAAAGTTACTGACTTAGTAGTTGCTGTGTAACCACTAGGAATTTGACTGTCAGTTAAATCAACAGTATCCCCAACATTTTGGCTATAGATTTCAGCACGACCAACTTCTGTATTATCAGCTGTCTTGAAAATCAATGTGTTGAAGACTTGTTTGTTGACTTTGACATTGTATTCTTTGCCATTTTCCAAGGTAATTGTCTTGTCCGCATCGTTTAACAAAGTACTGCCGGCTGGAATATCAGTCAAAGTATACTTGTTTCCGTCGCCCCCATTAACAACCTCAGAATTAACCAAGTTATTGTTTTGGTCAACATAATTAACTTTGACGGAAATCATCTTAGTTACATTGACTTTAACGTTAGCGCCATCTGCTTGAAAGTTAGCAATACTACCAGAATAAGTATATCCATCTGGATAATAACCCAATGGTTGGCCCTCAGTTCCTTGTAAACTCTTTTGACCAACTTTTTGATTATTATAATAATATGTAACATTATTAGTTACGCTAGCAGCGGCTTGAGTAGTAACTTTATCAGCGGCTTGAACAGTTTGTGTCATTGGAAGTGTACCAAGAACCATACCAGAAACTAGCAATCCACTAAATAGTAATGATGTACTCTTTTTCAATATAAACCCCTCCATATTTTTAATATATATGAATTTATATCATATATACCTTAATTATAAAGGGATGACGTAATTTATTCGGCTTTCGCAAAATATTTAAAACTTACTTAAAGATTATTAAAAATTTTGATTCAAATACTTCGTAATCTTAAAAAGATTTGAATATTTCGATTGATTTTTGGCTTGATAAAAAGCTGGATTATTCAAACGATATTCACCATTCTTTTTAATCCAAAAAGTAACTTCTGGGTTATTTATAATATAGAAATTATCAGTTAAGTTCATCTTTTGATACATCTTTTTTTGATGATCATTAGTAGGGCGGTATTTATTCAATCCTAAAATTATTGTCTGACCAATCTTTGGCATTGGTTTCGTTAAAGTTTGACCGTATACAATTGCTTGTGGATCTTTAATTCCAAATTGCTTGCCAGTATATTGGCCTTCAATATTCACTAAATAATTCTTAGCACGAATCAAACCACCAGAAAATTCAGTTTTAATCGTCGAATGGGTTAAGGACTTATCACCTGAAATAACTTTATCGATATAAATCGATGCTTTAGTCTCTGGTGTTAAAACACGCTTTAGTTCTGGCTCTAAATTAACTACTCTCGCTTTGACTACTAATTGACTGCCATTCTTGAAACGTGACAAAGACATATCTTCATCATTGTATCCTGAAGGTACAGAAAGAATCTTTTCTCCTGGAAATTCTACCTTCTGAGCTTTTTTTAGTTTTTTATTCCAAACTTTTTTATTTTTTTGAATCATTTTAGTTTGCGTTTTCGAGTCTTGTGGTTGGTTTTGAAAGCTACAACCAGCTAGAACAAGACTCAACAGTACTATCAAACCAAGGAGTTTTTTCATCGATGGTCTCCCTTTTTAAATTGATTTCCAATAAATAATGTAATTGCTGTGAAAAATAATGCCATAATTGCAAAAATCACTAATGAAGTCCAGTTGACGTATCCAAAATAACTGCTATTTATCATCGTATACAAAAAGAAAATTACGAAATCTATAATTGAAATCACTTTTTTACTGAGATTAGTTGTTAATTGCAGTAACGATAATAAGAAAATCAGATAAACTTCCCAAGGAAGATTGGTCCAAAAATTTCTCCCTTGAAATAAATTCATTCCGATAACAATAATCGTCCAAAAAAATAAGAACACCACGAAGTTCTTGATAACTCGATTTTTCATAGATACCCCCTGTAAGTATGATTTAAGGTTAACATAATTGTTTGTTCTAACAAAAATATCAAAAAAAAGAGAACATAATCAGAAACGCAACTCAAAATTGCTATTCCGATTATGTTCTCTATTATTTTTTATGTAAATGAATAATTCTATTCGGTTTTTGCATCCTCAGAATCATCTTTTTTAGCAGATTTCTTCTCAGGTTTCTTACGATGAATTATTCGATCATCATGCCATTTAGTCAAACTGATCAATGATGACAAGGTCAATGGCAAGATAATGACTAAGATAATCAAACCAAAGATTACACCTAGAGCCACTTGAATCAAGGTTGTAACACCTGAAGGAATTAGGGCGGCGAAAGTACCACTCAAAATGATTGCCGCTGAAATAACAACGGTTCCGATTGCAGTGGCTGCATTGAGCATTCGATCTTTCAAGTCTGGCATTGGTTCATCCTTAAATCTAACCATCAAGAAGATACTGTAATCAACACCCAAAGCCATTAACATAATGAATGTAAAGAATGGTGTATTCCAACTCAATAAGTTATCGCCAAGAACACTCTTTGAGAAGATTCTTGTAATACCTAGAGCTGCTTCGTAAGCTAATAACAAAGTTCCTATAATTGTCATTGGTTGCAAGATTGATTCAGTTACAACAATCAAAGCAATTCCGATACCAATGGTCATGATCAAAGCTGTTCTTCCGAAGTCACCATTAGCTAAAGTTCTCAAATCATTATTTTGAGAAGTTTCACCACCGACAGCCACTTTGGCGTTCTTCAATGAACTGTGCTTCAATTGAGCCTTCATATCAGTTTGAATTGTCTTCAATTGTTTAGAAGTTGTCTCACTATTAGGATCACCCTTGAAGACTAATGTAATTGTGGCAATCTTACGATTGTTGTCCATATAAGCATCAAGTGCTGGTTTAAAGGTCTTACTCTTAATAGTTGCTTTAGGTAGATAGAAAGTATCGCCAACATAAGACTTACGTAAACCATCCAAGTATGTCTTCATCGTCGTGTTACCTTTGGCAATGGTTTCTAATCCACTGTCAGCAGAAACTAGACCTTCTTCTAATTGTGTTACTTGAGAGCTCATTTGTTGTAGTTGAGTATTCATTTGTTGAACACCACTATTAACAGTTGCTGAACCAGTAGCTAAGCTTTGTCCACCACTAGTTAGGGTTGAATTAGATGCTACTAATGTATTAGTACCACTAGCTAATTGTGACATTCCTGATGTTAATGTTGGAATTTGTCCTTGTAATTGATTCATACCACTAGAAACAGCGCTAGAACCACTACTTAACTGACTAATAGCACTTTGTAATTGACTAATTTCACCAGCTGCGGCACTAGTATCTTGTCCTGAACTTTGCAATAAGGTCAATAATTGAGTAGCTTGTCCAGATAAGGCACTAACTTGCGATTGTAGTTGGCTTAATCCAGATGTTAATTGTTGTGAACTACTTGTTAAAGTAGAAACGCCGCTACTCAAAGTTGGTAATTGGCTATTTGCACTTTGCAAACCGTCATTAACAGTTGAAACACCAGAAGTATATTGATCAATACCACTAGATAATTGTTGAGCTCCTGCTTGCAATTGACTAGTTCCATCTGCCAATTCTTGAACTTGAGCAACACTTCCGCTGATATTGGCACTTTGCAATTGTGAACTAGCAGAATTCAAACCAGATTTAATTTTTTCTAGCCCTTTAGTTGAAGTGTTTAGACCATTAGTAATAGTTACTAATTGATTCTTCAAATACATACTCTTAATCTTAGAACCACCAGGTTGAGTAGCTGAAGTAACTGTTTTAACACCTGGTTCTTGTTTAAGATATTGAGTCAATTTATCAATGTCCGCTAAATTTTCTTGAGACGTTAACTTAGACTTACTTTGAATATAAATTGTTGCTGGTGCTGACATTCCCTTGCTAAAGTGGCTTTGAATAACTTTATAACCATATTTAGCTTGATAACTATCCGGAACTTCATCAGCATTATTAAAGTTTAATGTTGAATTACTATTAACTAAGAAAGGTACTGCTGCTACAGCAATAATTCCTAAAATAACAACTGGATATGCTAAAGCTGCACGTGATAATCCGTACCAAATGTGGCTCTTACCACTACCAGCACTGACTTTGCTTGGCCAAAACATTTTCTTACCAAGTGTTTGCATAAAGAACATGTTCAAAGTCAACAAGACAGCTAGTAATACTAGAACACCAATAGCTACCCCAACAGCACTTTGATAGAAGGAGAATTTAGCTAATGAAAGAACGGAGAATCCAATTAAAACAGAAATCCCACTATAAAGGATTGTTCGACCACCATGCTTTTGGGCATCATGAGCTGCCTCTTTAGCCGACAGTCCCCTAGCCAACGCTCCTTTGAAATAATTATAAAGTAAGATATTGTAATCTGTTCCGATACCAAACAAAACTACGACCAAGAATACTTGGGTAAAGTTTGAAATTGGGAAGTTCACTTTTTCTGCAAGATTCATTACGATACTCAAGGATGTAACAAAGGCCACACCAACGTTTAGTAATGAAATCAATGGCACGATTGGCGAACGGAAAACTAAGATCAAAACGATAAAAATGAAAATAATCGCAATTACTTCGGTTTTCTGAATTCCCTTTTCTGTAACGGTCGAGAACTCATCATTCAACGCGTCCGCACCAGTTACATACGTTTTAATGCCAGAAATTTTTAATTGATTTTTTAACTTTTTGACTTGTGACCCAACGGCATTATCGTCTTTGACCGTAACTTGAGCTAGTTGAGTCGTTTTGTCTTTAGCAATCAATTGTTTCTTTGTTTGAGCATTGTCACTTGGACCCATAACTTTTTTGATTTTCAGTGACTTTTCATTACTCAATTTATTTAATTGATTATCAATCTTCGTAGATTGATTTGGCGTTAATTTAGCCCCACTGCCGTTTTTAAAGACCACAGTATAAGTTATAACCGACTTATTGCCGTTGGCCTTCTTCTCAATCTTTGAGGCCTTTTGGCTCTCAGTATAACTAGGCAACGTAATATTACCTTTATTTCTCACCAATTGAGAAACATTAGGCATCATTACTAATGCCGCTATTACCACAATAATCCAGCCAATTAACGCTACAAGATATTTATTTTTAATCTTTCCCACAAGAATAGCTACTATACTAAACACAACCCATGTAAAATATAGTTTTTCCTTTCTCGAATCTATTAATCATGATAATGCAAGCATTACAGTAATAAATTGATCAAAATCATTTAAATCGACGACATAATTACCACATCCATGTTCAGATTTCCCCATGCGTATCATGCCATATAAATCTTTTTATTACTAGAAATATGCAGTTCATATCAAGATTATGAATATCGAATATACAATTTCTGAAAATTCATTTTCAATCATAAAATTGTTGATTTATTTATACAAGAGACAATAATTTTATATTAGCTCATATTTTGACATTTATTATAAAATGCAAAATATTAGACACTAGTAAATATAGAATCCAGGAATTTCTTATGTTAGGCTTAAATTAAGATTTTTAACTGGGAGAAATAATATATGAAGATAGATATGACCAAGCAACTTACTTTAGGCGCTAGAAGAACTTTAAAAGCCTTTCGTATTGCAATGTTTGAAGAACTAAGTGAAAAAGAATTCGACAAGATCACTGTGAATGACATTTGCCAACGTAGCGAATATCCTCGTGCCACTTTTTATAATTACTTTGATGATAAATTGGATTTATTACAGTACCTCTGGTCCTATATCGCAAAAGACGTTTTCGAACGATTATCCATTACTTCTGAAAATAACACTTTGGTGGATGCTTTTAATTTGTTGCTAGGATTTTTCCACAGTAACGAATCATTGTTAAACAGCATCAAAAAAAATAACGGTGTCAATTCACATCTCTGGCACAACATGTCAGGATATCTAAAACACGAAGTCAACAAAGTCGTCTATCAATACTGTGCTGATAATCATTCCAACCAAGTTCCTGCCAAAATGCTGTCACGTTTTTTCAGCGATTTGTTGATTGGCATGTTAGAGTGGTGTTTGTTTGATGAACCCGACATCGAAACCAAAATAGCCGATAAATATTTAATTTCTCTATTAAATGGAAAATTTTAACAAAAAAAAGAGCTCGCAAAAATGCGAACTCTTTTTTAATACAAATTACTTGTTTAGATATTCTTCAACAAGTTTCTTGTTATCTTCATTAGTGATTGATTCGTTAACAGCACGGTCAGCTAATGTAGCTAAGTCCTTTGTGCTCAACTTCTTCATCAAACTTCTTACACGAAGTACTGATGTTGCACTCATTGAGTATTCATCAAGACCCATGCTCAATAGTAGTGGAAGCATAGTGTTATCACCAGCGGCTTCACCACACATACCAGCCCACTTACCTTCTTTATGAGCTGATTCAATAACATGCTTGATCAATCTCAAGATTGAAGGGTTATATGGTTGGTATAGGTATGAAACATGTTCATTACCACGATCAGCAGCCATAGTATATTGAATCAAATCGTTTGTTCCAATACTGAAGAAGTCAACTTCTTTAGCAAATTGGTCAGCAAGAACAGCAGCTGCAGGAACTTCCATCATCATTCCTAATTGAATGTCATCGGAAACTTTAACGCCGTCTTTAACTAATTTAGCCTTTTCTTCTTCAAAGACCTTCTTAGCATCTCTAAATTCTTGCAATGTACCAATCATAGGGAACATGATACGTAAATTACCAAAAGCAGATGCGCGTAGCAAAGCTCTTAGTTGTGTTCTGAAGATTTCTTGTCTATCCAAACTGATACGGATAGCACGGTAACCTAGGAATGGGTTCATTTCTTCAGGAAGTGGTAGGTATGGCAAATGCTTGTCACCACCGATATCCATTGTACGGACAACGACTGGCTTACCTTTCATTCCTTCAAGAACCTTCTTATAGGCCTCAAATTGATCATCTTCAGTTGGAAGTTTATCTGATTGCATGTACAAGAACTCTGTACGATACAAACCGACACCTTCAGCACCATTATCAATAACACCTTGTAAATCATCAGGAGTACCGATATTAGCAGCAATATCAAAGTGCTTGCCATCAGCTGTAACTGAAGGTTCGTCCTTTAATTTTTCCCATTCTGCTTTTTCTTCGGCAAACTTCTTGGCTAATTCAGCGTAATGTTTGATATCGTCATCAGTTGGTTCAACAATTGCAGCACCGTCTAAACCATCAACGATGACTGTATCGCCTTCTTTAACGTCTTTAGTGATTGTATCTGTACCAACAACAGCAGGTAGTTCCAAAGAACGAGCCATAATAGCTGAGTGGGCTGTACGACCACCAATATCAGTAACGAAACCTTTAACATACTTTTTGTTTAATTGAGCAGTATCACTTGGTGTCAAATCATGAGCAACGATAACGACTTCGTGGTCGATCAATGCTGGATTTGGTAATGCTACACCTAGTAGATGAGCCATAACACGCTTTGTGACATCGCGTACATCGGCTGCTCTTTCTTGCATGTATGGGTTGTCTGTCATTCCTTCAAAAATAGAAATGAAGTTTTCTGATACGTCGTGTAATGCTTGTTCAGCATTTACATTCTTATCTTTTACTTCTTGTTCAACGGCACCCGTAAATTCTGGATCAGCCAAAATCATCTTATGTGCATCAAAGACTTGAGCTTCTTCTTCACCTAGAGATTCCTTAGCAGTATCTCTGATTTTTGTTAGTTCATCATCTGATGTTGAAATAGCATCCTTGAGACGACTGATTTCTGCATCAGCATCTGAAATACTTTTCTTAGTGAAAGACAAATCTGGTTGAACTAAAAGGTATGCTTCTGCAGTTGCGATACCATCACTAGCTGCAATCCCTTTAATAGTTTTAACCATTATTCTGCCAAACCTTCCTTTGTCATTGTATCTGAAATAGCTACGATTGCATCAGCAGCATCGTCACCATCGGCTGTAATTGTAACGTCAGCACCTTGGCCAACACCTAGTGACATAACACCCATGATTGACTTCAAGTTTACTGATTTACCTGAGAATTCGATGTTAATGTCTGAGCTAAACTTGCTAGCTGCTTGTACCAACATAGTAGCTGGACGTGCGTGGATTCCTGTTTCTGCAATAATGTGAAATTCTTTCTTTTCCATAATAAATACCTCACCATATAGTTATAAAATTCTGTAGTAATACTACAAATATTCACTAATTAATTTACCATTATCTTTCATTTTTCACAAGGGGCATGCTCAAAAAAAGTGAATATAAGCCAACTGCGATAAGACGTTTAACGCTTACAACGCTACTCCCTGAAAGCGTTTATATTATCAAACTTTTTCAAAGAAATTTGAAAAAATATTTTTATCTACTATTAATATAATAAAATTTTCCAATCTCAAGACTTAGCACTTGCATTCGTCGAGTGCTAATTATATACTACCGTTGTATCCTGTGATAGAGGAAAGGTGGGGTGCGTATGTTATGTCAGAATTGTCACAAGAATGAAGCAACAATTCATCTCTATACAAGTGTTAATGGTCAAAGGACAGAAATCAATCTCTGCCAAAACTGTTATCAAAAATTAAGAAATCAAGCTAACGAAGGTATGAATAATATGGCACAAAATCCAAACGGTGGATTTTCTAGTTTTGAAGACTTGTTCAACGCCTTAAACGGCGCACAACAACCTAATGCTTTCGAGCAACAAGGTCCCCAAACTCAAACTGGTGGCGGCAATGGAAATGGTCGCAGACCTAGAGGTAACGGAGTCTTAGATCAATATGGCGTCGATCTTACTGACCTTGCCAAAAAAGGACAAATTGATCCAGTCATTGGTCGTGACAAGGAAATTAATCGAGTAATTGAAATATTAAATAGAAGAACAAAAAATAATCCTGTTTTAATTGGTGAAGCAGGTGTTGGTAAAACTGCTGTTGTTGAAGGTCTTGCTCAAAAGATCGTTGATGGCGATGTACCAGAAAAACTACAAAATAAACACGTTGTACGTCTAGACGTCGTTTCTCTAGTTCAAGGTACTGGCGTTCGTGGTCAATTTGAACAAAGAATGCAACAACTTATCAACGAACTCCAAAAGAATCAGAATATCATCCTCTTCATTGATGAAATTCATGAAATCGTTGGTGCTGGTAATGCTGAAGGTGGCATGGATGCTGGGAACGTTTTGAAACCTGCCCTAGCTCGTGGCGACATTCAACTAGTCGGTGCAACTACTTTAAATGAATATCGGACAATTGAAAAAGACTCTGCTCTAGAACGTCGTCTCCAACCCGTTCAAGTCAATGAGCCAACTGTTGATGAAACTATTCAAATTCTCAAGGGTCTTCAACCTAAATATGAAGACTATCATCACGTTAAATATTCTAGTGAAGCTATTACAGCTGCAGCTGAATTATCAGCTCGTTATATCCAAGACAGATTCTTGCCTGATAAGGCTATTGATTTGATTGATGAAGCTGGTTCAAAGAAGAACCTACAAATCAATCACGTCGACATGGCTGACTTAGACAACAAGATCTCCGATGCTGAAGTCCAAAAGCAAGCTGCCCTACGTAATGAAGATTACGAAAAAGCTGCTTATTATCGTGATCAAGTTACAAAATTCCAAGATATGAAGAATAGCAACAAGGATGAACCTGCTGGTCAAAATATCGTTACCGATAAAGAAATTGAAAAAATTATTGAAGAAAAGACTAATATCCCTGTCGGTGAATTGCAATCTAACGAACAAGCTCAATTAAAGAACTTGGAACCAGATTTGAAGAAACACTTGATTGGTCAAGATAAGGCCGTCGGTGATGTAGCACGTGCAATTCGTCGTAACAGAGTCGGTTTTAACAAGTCTGGTCGTCCAATCGGTTCCTTCCTATTCGTTGGACCTACTGGTGTTGGTAAGACAGAACTTGCTAAACAACTTGCTCGTGAACTATTCGGTTCCGAGGATTCAATGATTCGTTTCGATATGTCTGAGTACATGGAAAAGCATTCAATTTCTAAGTTGATCGGTTCGCCTCCAGGGTATGTTGGTTACGAAGAAGCTGGTCAATTGACTGAAAAAGTTCGTCGTAATCCATACAGTCTAGTGCTACTAGATGAAATTGAAAAAGCTCATCCTGACGTTATGCACATGTTCTTGCAAATCCTCGATGATGGTCGTTTGACAGATTCTCAAGGTAGAACTGTCAGTTTCAAAGATACTATCATCATCATGACTTCAAATGCTGGACAAGGCATGCAAGAAGCTAACGTTGGTTTCAGTGCTGAAGCAAATGGAACAACAAATTCAATCATGAATCGTTTGTCTGAATACTTCAAACCAGAATTCTTAAACAGATTCGATGGCATTGTTGAATTCAACTCCTTGACTAAGAACAATCTCTTGAAGATCGTTGACTTGATGCTCGATGATACTAACAAGATGATTGCTGATCAAGGTCTAAGCATTCATGTAACTAAAGATGCTAAGGATAAATTAGTTGATTTGGGTTACAACCCTAAGATGGGTGCTCGTCCACTCCGTCGTGTGATTGAAGAACAAATTGAAGATAAAGTTGCCGACTACTTCCTAGATCATCCAAAGGATAAGCAACTAGAAGCACATGTCGACAAAGATGAAATTAAGATTTCTAAGTATAGTGCACCTGATACTGAAGAATAATTAGTGGTGCTAAATAAAAACACGAGGCCAAACATGGCTTCGTGTTTTTTTGTCTATAATTAATCTTTTTCAGTTTTGAGAACTTTCCCCTTTTGAGCATCGATTTGAACTTCCGTCTCAGTGTGCCCATCAACTACTTTAACTTCCCAAAAAGTCACACCTAATTTTTGCTCTAATTTAAACTCAGTTGCTTTTCCACCTTTAGCGGCTTTTTTAGCAATTTGAGCAGCTTTGTTAAGGGTAATTAAATTATTCAAATCCAATTTTTCGGTTTTAGCTTCAGAACGATCTTCCTCATCTAAAGGTTCTTCCGATTTTTGTTTAACTTTTTTGTTGATGGCATTAATGTTGAGCTGATATTCAGTCGTTTTATCGGCTCCTTCAATTGTGTAAACTGGTTTCCCCAAATGTTTTTCCAGTTCAATTGAAATAATATCGGCTTTTGGAAAATTCTTTTGATACAACTTGATGGCTTCATTGACGCTGACTTTAGTCTCATCTTTTAATTCGCTAGTAGTTGCTGAGTTATTATCAGAACTATTAGATCCGTTAGAACAACCAACGATTACTCCTGTCATCAACAATAAAACAATTCCCCAAAAATACTTCTTCATTAATATCACCCACTTTTATTTTTACATTACCTTAATTATATTGGAATATAGTGATTTTTACCAAAAAAACGAAGCAGACATTTGTCCACTTCGTTTTTTTAAATACTATCGGTAAAGACCCAGTTTAATTTTGTTTCATAATTTCCTGAGGCATTTAATTGTTGGTTGTCTAACTCTAAGAGTATCCCTCTATCAGCTTGCCAAGAAAGAGAACTCATTTCTTGCCCGGCTTTTGTTTGTGAAACAATGGCGGAACCAGTTAACAAGTCTTGTTCATAATCATCATCGAAAAATTTGAGATGTCCTGACAAGGTACTCTTTTTATCCTCACTGACAAAATCACTATCCTGAGAAACTGACAAAGTGATTGGTGTTTTATCTCTTCTCATATCATCGACATCCATGATATTGTCGGGCCAGTTACTTTCATTATTTTGACGGAAAATTACTTGATCGTTGCCAATTGGTTTGATTGAACCATAGTCAATATCTTTGATCGTATATTCCAGTTTATTAGTCGTTAAATTCAAAGATCGTGGTGCACCAATCTTTTGAACGTTACTACCAGAATCATCTGTTCCCGTCAAATAACCAATTGAACGATAATTCTCACGTTTATTGACTGTCCCTACCGTAGTATCAACTACTAAATCAGCTGACTTTTGGATGCCCAAATTGATATTTTTCACAACTAAAGTCAATTCATTGGTATCAGAATCTTTTTTAACTTCATAATCTGAATCACTTAATTCTTGATTATCCAAAGTAACTTTATTGATTGTTGTTCCAGCACGTAATGGCAAATGATAAGTTGCGTCCTTTAATTGTCCGCCACTGCTATTGTTGGTAACAGTGGTTTTAAAAACTACATTATCATCACTATTAACATCATAAAGGTTAGTAGAATTATCACTACTATTATCAAAAGTCTTATTTTCCAAAGTATCATCTAAAGTAATATCAGGACCCCCATCGGGTAAAACGTGCAAGGTTGCTTCATTCGTCGTATATTCATAATTTTTACCATTGGCTTTAACCGTGATATAAGCAAAGAACAGTGTTCCATCATCATTCAATGTCGTTTCAGGTGTCGTATGAGAAATTGAATTTTTCCCTACTTCTATTTCAGATTGTTCATGCGTAATTGGATCTTCTTTAAACCAACGAATCGAATAATTCATATCTTCTTGTTCATCAAATTCACCAATATTACCCATCAATTCAAATTTAGCAGTTTCACCAGCTTTGACTGTTTGATCTTCCAAGCCACCACCAACAGTCACTGTAGTATTATTAGAGACTGTAGTACCATCATTATTGATAGCAGTTGCTGTTACCGTAACGATTCCTGATTTTGTTCTCGTGTTAGCTGTGATCAATCCAGATTCTTCATCAATTGTTGCTAAATCAGTATTATCAATACTCCACTTGATATCACCAGTAAAATTAGCCGGTGTAACTGTGGCATGAGCATAAGTCGATGTTGTAGTGATCTCAGAACTGTAGTTATAAATATAATCATCATCCACCGAGACATCAATATCAGTTGCGGAAACGTGTTTATCTAAGGCATGAACAGCCGCAACTTTTGAATAAACTGTTGGTGAGAGTGGTGAAAAAATATAATACCATTTCACTTCTTGTTGATAATATTTAGTCCCAATCTCTTTAGGAGTAACGGTTAAATTCTTCTTAGTTCCACCGTTCTTTTTAGAAACTTCTGTCCACTTTTTTCCATCAGTAGTCTCGTACCATTGATAATGTGCTGGTGCTAGCCCAGATGTCAATGCCGATAACCATGAACGACCTTGATCGGTTCTCAGAGTTGTCGAACTATCAACTACAGTATAGTTATTAGATTGCGGTTGGAGATTATAACCAGACGTCATCCAAATACCTAAAAATTTTCGAACATCTCCAGTTGGTGTTTTATAAGGTGTGATATCTTCTACGGGAATCTCTTCATTGGCCGATACTTCACGTTGAATCTTGTCTGAAAACAAACAAGCAGCCATAAATGTTAACATGGCAATTAACAATGCCCATTTAACGTTTAATTTTTTCATGATGAAACCCCTTTCTTCATATTAGCCAAGAAATTATATCATGATACAATTAGTATATTAATTCACATTACACAATATTAATTTTATAAAAGTGATATATTTTTTAAGATTATTTGATTGACTTCTAAAAAATGCGCGTTCCAAAACTTTCGACTAAAATAAAATGTTAAAAAATTCTTTACAGTTTATTATTTTTCCTTTAAATATCCTTAAGATACCTACATAAAAGGAATTCTACTGATTTATTCATGTTAGAATGACAATAATTTAATGTTAGAAGGGAATTATTATGGGAAAGAAAACTCGCCAACACCACTTTTCCCATAACGGGGAAAAGACTATGGAAAATGACGTACTATCACCAAAAGTAAAAAAAATAACCCGCGATGATGTTGAGATCAAGGTCCACTATGTCAATTCTTTAGGTAAAGACATTGCCAAACCGGTCACAATCAAAGGTCACTATTTAGACAAATTAGACATTCCTTGGCAAGAAATTCCTGGATATGTTTTGTCTTCAGTAACCAACTTCCAACAAACCTTCATCCCCAACTCTGACGGAATCTATTTAGTTTATGCTAACCAACTTTCTGCTCCAGTCATTGTTTATCATCGTAATACTGAAGGTAAACTAATTGCTGACCCACAGTATTTAGTTGGTGACCTTAATCGAGAATTCGATACGCAACCTTTGGAAGAAGCGAACCATTTCTTGGTCCACTCACCTAAAAAAGCCAATGGTCAATTCACGTCCAAAGTTCAAGAACAAGAATACATTTACAATGTTCTTCCTATTAAAGAGTATCGAACTAATAAAGACTTATTTGTGGAAACCTCTAACAATGTCAAAGTCTTCGATCAGCCACTCAACAAAGTACCTTTAGAAAAGACTTTGCCATATGGAACTTCTTGGAAAGTCTACCGTGCTGTGCAAGAAACTTATAACGGAACGATTTGGTACAACTTAGGTGGCAATACTTGGGTCCCTAGCACGGAAAGCATTGCTACTAAAATCATCAAACAAACATCACCCCGCCAAGAAATGTTGAATAGCCCACTTGCTCAATCAGCTGAAAATATCAGTTATACTTATTCAGTTATCGACAGTATGCCTATCAACAAATCTGTTAAAGTAATGTATTACCGCGATCAATACATCACAGCTTGGAAAACTCCTTATGGCGACATGGATAATCAACGCTATCAAGGCGGTCAAAACGTTTTTGTTAAGCAACTAGTTCAACTCGACAATTACAGTGTTTGGGCCGAATTAAAAGATGGTTATTATGTTGAAAGTAAATATTTGAATATTTAGAGAGCAAAAAAAACGTATCGAAATACAAATTATTTTCGATACGTTTTTTTATTTTAACTATTTTTAATAACCAAACCGGTAATAACATCGGCACAATCTTCACAAGCATCGAGCACTCGCTCAAAACCTGCATAAACTTTTTGCCAACGAATAACATCGATTGGATCAATATTCTCTTCTCTGAACAATCGGCTGAGTTCTTTAGTATAAAGATTGTCGCCTAAGGATTCAATGTGATTAGCTTGATCAACGTTTTTTTGTAAAGTTTTGGAATTTTTATAATGTGAAAATTCACGGACCGACTGTTGAACGGCTTTGACAGCTTGGCAAATCAAATCCATAAATTCTTCTGTATGTGGGCGTAACTCTTGAACGTTAAGATAGTGAAATTCATACGTCAACCCATTAATACCATCGATGATATTATCTAATTTATCAACTAATTGAACGATATCTTCACGATCGATTGGCGTGATAAAAGAAATATACAATTCATGCATAATTTCTTTCACATCAGCATCCCCGTCAGTTTCAATTTCGTGAATTTTTTGACTCTGCGATAGTAGTTTTTCTGTATCAAAGTCGTTTATGATCTCATTGAGTAACTCGCTAGATTTTAACGCATCACTCGACATGTGTTCCATTGCTACGAAAAAATCAAATTTCTTCTTCAAAACCATCTTTCTTGCCCCCTAGAAGATTGCCATAAATAATTTCGACATAAAATAAGCTATCAAGCCACAGCCGGGAAAGGTCAATACCCAAGCTAAGACCATATCTCTAACGACACTCCAATCTACTGAGGATACTCTTTTAGCGGCCCCAGCACCCATGATAGCGGTCGTCTTCGTATGAGTAGTGGAAACGGGAATTCCGAAAAGTGATGAGAAAAACAAGGTAATGGCAGCACCTAGATCAGCTGAAAAGCCTTGATATTTCTCCAACTTAACCATATCCATCCCAACAGATTTGATGATACGCATTCCACCGACAGAAGTACCGACTCCCATCGTGACTGAACACAATATCATCACCCAAATAGGTATCGCAAAACCACCACTGGCAGTTTTGTCCGTTAAACCGTTGTAATACAGTGTCAACATGAAGACACCCATGAATTTTTGACCGTCTTGAGCACCATGCAAAAAAGCCATTGCCATTGCACTAAGTGCCTGTCCCACGGTGAAAAATTTATTAGCAATCAAACGATTGACTGGTCGAAAAATCAGAATGACAAGTTTGGTAATGACATAACCGCCACCAAGGCCAAAAATAGTCGATACGATCAAGCCAATGATAACCTTCCACCATTCAGTCATATTGACAGCTTGAAGACCTCCTAGAGCCATTGCAGCCCCCGTCAAACCGGCAATTAGAGCGTGTGATTCACTCGTAGGAATACCAAACCACCAAGCTGCTACAGCCCAAGTGACAATAGCAAATAATGAAGCTGCCAAGGCAATTTGGCTCGTATTACCCGCACCATCAAAACTGACGATATTACTGATTGTTTCCGCAACTTGAGCATTAAAGAGAGTCATTACTAAGGCACCCAAAAAATTCATTACAACTGCAATATAAATTGCCACATTCGGTCGCAAAACCCGTGTGGAAACTGCGGTGGCAATGGCATTGGGGGCATCAGTCCAACCATTAACAAAGACGACTGCCATTACTAAGACAACCGTCACGATCAAAGCTATATTCACGACGACACCTACTTTTATTATTCATTACTCATATTTATGATAACGTATTCAAAAAGTGATGTCTTTAACAAATTAAAATTAATTATATTTTTGTAAAAAACTTCTCGATGATTTTTTGGATTTTGAGATTATCTTCTTCCGTCCCTATCGACAAGCGAAGCCAATTAGGCCGTAAACCAGTTCGCAATAAATATCCATTTTCCAACAAATTCCGGGCTAATTTTTGAGCTGATTCAGTTTCAAAAAAGATAAAATTGGCTTGACTGTGATAAAACTTCAATCCTAATTTTTGGAAAAACTGTTCATACTTAGTCCGTTCCAAAGCGTTTTTTGCCACTACTTGATTGACGAACTCCTGATCTTTAAAAGCCGCAATCGCTGCCGTCTGGGCAATCGAACTAACATTATATGGCAAACGAACTTTTTGAACTTCGCCAGCAATTTGATTGGAAAAAACCGCATATCCCACGCGGAAATTAGCTAAACCATATGCTTTAGAAAAGGTGCGCATGACTACGATGTTAGGGTATTTTTTAGTTAAATCCATGGCTGAAACCGGAGTATTTTCAGTTACAAAGTCAATATACGCTTCATCGACCAAAACCATCGTTTCTTTAGGTACTTGTTGGACGAATTTTTCGATGAAAGCTACAGTTTCATAAGTTCCAGTAGGATTATTAGGATTACACAACCAAATCAATTTAGTCTTTTTAGTAATATTTTTTAATAAAGCATCGAAGTCGATTTGTCCATCAACTTTAGTGTCAACTTCCTTGATAACTGCTTCTTCAATCTCTGCATGTAAGGCATATTCGGAAAAAGTCGGTACGCTGACAAGTTCTTCATCCCCTGGCTGTAAAAATACTCGCGACAACATTACGATTACTTCATCTAAACCAACGCCAAAAACGATTTGACTCGGATCTAAAGAAAATTTCTCGGCAACTAAATCACGCAATTCTTGCGCTGAACTATCTGGATAACGATTGCTCAATTCATAATTCCAGTTCAAAACAGCCTCTTTGACTTTGGGTGAAGTTCCATAAGGATTTTCATTAGCTGATAAACGGACAATCTTTTCAAGACCTAACTCTTCTTGTAGTTGTTGCAACGGCTTTTCTGGAATATATGGATTCAATTCTTGGATGATTTTTTTCATAAAATAGCCTCCTACAAATCTTTAATTTCCGGACGATCTTTAAACTGGCTCATTAAGCCTTCTCTTTTAGCCAATTCTTCCTTGATTTGATCAAAAGTAATGCCTTGTTGTACCCACAAAACGCACAAGTGATACAACAAATCAGCCGATTCATAGACTAATTCTCCGTCACCACGTTTTTTGCCGGGATTTTTCGCAGCAACGATTACCTCAGTCGATTCTTCACCGACCTTTTTCAAGATTTTATCCAAACCTTCAGAAAATAAATAATCAGTATACGAACCTTTCTTAGGATTAGTTTGACGTTCTTTGACTAAGTTATATAATTCATCTAAATTTTGCATAATTATCCTTCTTTCACTGGGTTAAAAAAACAAGTTCGATTACCGGTATGACAAGCTGGACCATGGGGATTGACAGAAACTAATAAGGTATCCAAATCACAATCTAACGTCAAACTGACAACATCTTGGGTGTTACCACTAGTTTCACCCTTATGCCATAAACACTTTCTAGAACGTGACCAAAACCAAGTTTGACCACTAGTTAGGGTCTTTTGATAACTCTCTTGATTCATCCAAGCGACCATCAAGACATCTTTAGTCGTTGCATCTGTTACAACTGTAGTTAAAAGTCCTTTTGAAAAATCTGGCTGTATCATCTAACAATCACTCCTTTAGATTTAATGAATTGTTTCACATCTGCAATTGTTAATTCGCCAAAATGAAAGACTGAAGCTGCTAGAGCCCCATCAACATTTGCTTCCAAAAAAACTTGACTGAAATCACTGACATCACCAGCACCACCTGAAGCAATGATTGGTACATCGACTACTTGATTGATTCTTTGATACAATTCGATATCAAATCCATCTTTGGTACCATCTTGGTCCATACTCGTAACTAATAATTCGCCTGCCCCTAATTCAACGACTTTTTTAGCCCAAGAAATAGCATCCAAATTTGTTTTCTTACGTCCACCATTCACATAGACGACATACTGTCCAGCTTCTTTTTGAACATCGATAGCGACAACGATACATTGATTGCCAAATTTTTGAGCCCCCTGACTGATCAATTTAGGGTCATTTACTGCAGCAGAATTAATAGCTATTTTATCGGCACCAGCTTTTAATAGGCGATCCATATCTGTTACTGATTTAATTCCGCCACCGATAGTTAAAGGCATAAAAACTTGGCGAGAAACTTTTTCTACCATATTAATCGTTGTTTGTCGTTTTTGATTTGTCGCTGAAATATCTAAAAAGACTAATTCATCTGCACCTTGATTTTGATATTCAGCCGCAATTGCAACTGGATCGCCAACATCCGTTAAATTGACAAAATTAACTCCCTTTTTAACACGACCATCATCGACATCAAGACATGGAATAATTCTTTTGGCTAACATTTTTCTACCTCCAAAATCTGTGCAAGAGAAATCGTTTTTTCAAATAGTGCTTTACCGATAATGCTTTCTTCTATGCCCATTTTTTTCAAAGCTTTTAAATCTTCAACATTACGAATGCCGCCACTAGCTATCAAATTGACTTGCGGAAGCTCTTCTTTCAAATTTGCTAATAAATCTAGATTAGGACCTTGCATAGTTCCATCTCGACTGACATCTGTGACGATAAAATTCTGAGCACCGAACTCATTCATTTTAGAAATCAAATCAGTCATTTTTACATTGGACTGTTCCAACCAGCCCTCAGTTGCGACTTGTCCGTTTTTACCGTCAATCCCAACGGCAATTTTTTGTTTGCCAAAATCATTCAATAATTGCTTGACTAGTTGTGGATTTTTCAAAGCGGCCGAACCGATTACGATACGATCGATACCTAATTCAAGATATTGTTGGGCGATTTGATAAGTTCTAATGCCGCCGCCTAGTTCTAAAAAGCCCCTAAAACTTTGACGAATTTGTTTAATCGTTGTGAAATTTTCAGGTTGACCACTTTTGGCACCATCTAAATCAACAAGATGAAGTTGATTGATACCGGACGCATCTATTTGAAGTGCCTGCTGTATTGGCTCTTCATTAATCGTTGTCACTGCTTGATAGTTGCCTTGAAATAAGCGCACGCTCTGACCATTTTTTAAATCAATTGCTGGAAAAATCATCTTCAGTCACCATCCTTTGGAAGTTTTTCAACAAATTCAAACCAACTTGACCACTCTTTTCTGGATGAAATTGCATCCCGATAACTCTGTCATTTTGAACCAAACTTGGAATCAATTGCCCATAGTCCACTCCAGCTACAACGTTTTCCAAGGAACAATCTGCATAATAGGAATGAACGAAATAAGTATATTGTTGATCAATTGGAAAACTAGTCTTGATGAATGCCTGATTTTTATTCCAACCCATTTGCGGGATTTTTAATTGACGTTTAGGAATTTGTTTGACCTGACCTTTGATAAAGCCTAAGCCTTTGGTAAATCCATATTCTTCACTAGCTTCAAAAAGCAATTGCATCCCTAGACAAATACCTAAAATGGGAATTTGCTTTGCTTTAACTTGTTTTAAAACTGTCACCAAATTACGGTCTTCCAGGGCTTGCATTGCTGGTTTAAAGGCTCCAACTCCGGGCAAAATTACTGCCTCTGCTTGAAGGATGGTTGCGGAATCAGCCGTCAATTGATTTTCTATTTGTAAATAATCTAAGGCTTTTTTGAGGTTTCGGGTGTTTCCAGTATCATAATCGACGATTGCAAACATCAAATCACACCTTTCGTAGAATTGACTCCAATGATTTCTGGATTGACTGTTACTGCTTGACGTAAGGCTCGGCCAAAAGCTTTGAATAAACTTTCTACCTTGTGGTGAGTATTTCGTCCATAAAGGATTCTTGCGTGCAAATTCATCTCAGCACTAAAAGCTACTGCTTGGAAAAAATCTTCCACAGTTTCAGTATCTAGTCCGCCCAAACGAGGGTTTTCAAATAATGCATCAAAGACTAAATATGAACGACCGCTAAGATCCAAACTAACCTGTCCTAAAGTTTCATCCATCGGCACGAATTGCGTTCCAAATCTTTCAATACCAATTTTCTGTCCCAAAGCTTGTTTGATACATTCTCCCAAAACGATGCCGGTATCTTCAGTCGTGTGGTGTGGATCAACATCCAAATCACCATTAACTTTCACTACTAGACCAAAACGTCCGTGTTTGGCAAAGAGGTTCAACATGTGATTCAAAAAGCCAATTCCAGTATCGATATCGACTTGACTCTGGTCATCCAAGTTTAAAGTCATCTTAATTTGCGTTTCTTTAGTATTACGTTCAATCGTTGCTTGTCTCATCCTTGTTCCCTCTTATTCATAGTATTTATCAAATCTTGATTCGATAGCTCGAGCGTGGGCTTCTAGTCCTTCTACTCGTGCCAATGTCGTGATAGCTTTGGCTTCTTTTTCTAGAGCCGGTTTAGTGTATTGGATAAATGAAGTTCGTTTGACGAAATCATATACTCCCAATGGTGAAGAAAATCTGGCGGTACCACCCGTTGGTAAAATGTGGTTAGGTCCGGCAACATAATCTCCCAAAGGTTCAGATGCGTATTTTCCTAAGAAAACTGAACCGGCGTTTTTAATTTGATTGAGATATTGGGTCGGGTTTTCCAATTGAATTTCCAAGTGCTCTGGGGCAATCAAATTCATCAAAGTGAACATATCATCTGAGTTCTTAACGATAGCGATGAAGCCTTTGTTTAAAACTGAAGCTTGAGCGATTTCTTGACGTGGTAAAGTTTTAAGCTGCAAATCCACATTTTGACTAACAGCTTGAGCTAATTTTTCACTATCAGTTACTAAGATAGGACGAGCCAACTTGTCATGTTCTGCTTGCGATAACAAGTCAGCGGCTAACTGTTTAGGATCAGCTTGCTCGTCAGCAATAATCCCAATTTCTGAAGGTCCAGCTACCATGTCGATAGCAACTTGACCAAAAACTTGTTTTTTAGCTGTAGCAACGAAGATATTTCCAGGTCCCACAATTTTGTCAACTTGAGGAATCGTTTCTGTTCCAAAAGCCAACGCTGCAATCGCTTGAGCACCACCGACTTGGTAGATTGAATCAATTCCTGCAATCTTAGCAGCAGCCAAAACTGCTTTGGAGATACCGTCTTTTTGTGGAGGCGTGACCATGATTATTTCCTTGACTCCAGCAATTTTAGCTGGCAAAGCACTCATTAGAATTGTTGATGGGTAGGCAGCTGTACCACCAGGAACGTAAAGTCCAACCTTTTGTAATGGCAGTAATTTTTGACCTCTCAAAACTCCAACTTGTTCTGAATCGATAAAGCCTTTGCTGACTTCTTTTTGGTGGAAACTCGTGATGTTTCTCTTGGCTAACAATAGTGCTTTTTTAACATTTTCATCTAAGGTTTCATAAGCTTCATCAATAACTGCTTGATCTAATTTGAAATCTGCCAATTTCACTTGGTCAAATTTTTCTTCATAATTGCGAACAGCTTCATCTCCATTTTCAACAACTTGTTCAATAATCTGGCTAACAGCTTGTTCCACTTTGAAGTCAGTTAATTGACGTGTTTTATTTTGGACGATCTTTTCTAATTCAGTTAAGCTCTTTTGATAAATTTTCATTTTTACTTGCCTCTTTCTTCAGTAACGACCTTTTTTAATTGATCTATAAATTCAAATATTTCTTGGGGATGTTGCTTTAAAGCCATCCGATTGACTACTACGCGAGTGGAAACTTTGTTTAAGTAATCAAAAACCTTTAAATTGTTTTCACGAAGCGTGGTTCCAGTTTCCGTGATATCAACGATGGCATCAGTTAAACCAATCAAGGGAGCCAATTCGACCGACCCTTCGATTTTGATTATTTCGACATCTTGCCCTAGACCATCAAAGTAATCTTTAGTGATATTAGGATATTTAGTTCCTATAATTTTTCGTTTAGGTTCAGCGGGATCAAAATCTTTCGTTGATGCTAAAACAAATTGACAATGACCTGTCTTTAAATCTAATAATTCATATTGACTATTACGATGCTCTGTCAAAATATCACTGCCAACAATGCCTATATCAACGACTCCCCGTTCCAAAAAGGTTGTGACATCTGGACCTTTGGCGAGAATAAATTCAAATGGCTGAGAGGTGGAATTAAATATCAAACGTCTCTTTTTATTTCGTAGCTGCGTACAATCGATTCCAGCTTTTTCTAATAGTGGAATGACTTGTTTTTCAACTCGACCTTTAGTTAAAGCTATCTTTAAATTCATTTTCATCCTCCTCAATATCGATCAACTTAGCTTGAATTTTTTTTGACTCTTTTATGGCATCAGCTTTTGTATCACTTAAAGATAAGGTTGCGTTCGGCAATTTTTGCACTAATGCTTGTGCTTTTGACCAATTCTCAATTGAACTAAAGACTAAAGTTTTTGGTACACGATTGAATTTCCTTGTACATAAGTCTGTTAATAAATCGATATCGATTCCCATGCCAACTGCCGGTTCATTTTGGGCTTGAAAGTTAGCTAGTAAGTTGTCATAACGTCCACCGCTGAAAATATAATCTTCACCACTTTTGGCAAAACCTCGAAAAGTTAAACCAGTGTAATACTGCTGCGGCGCACGACTACTCAAGTCGATAACTATTTGCTGATTAGGACGAACTTGCTTGACTAGAGAAACTATTTCTTCGATTTTTTTCAAGCGCAAATTAACTGAATCTGGTAAATCGTATTGATTTAATTCTTGAAAAATATCCACCGGCTTACCAAAAAGTCTTGGCCATTTTTTTAATAAGCAATATAAATTACTATCTTTAAACGGCTGAATCAGACGTTCATATTCAGTTATCTTTTTATCGAACAACGCTTGAGCTATTTGTTTTCTCAATTCAACATCGTCGGTAAAAATATCAAGAAAAATTTTGGCAAAATCGGCATAGCCTAATTCAATCGTTACTTGTTCATCTAAAATTTCTTGACTCAAATCATAAATATTGATCAAACATTCCAACTCAGCTTTGGTTGACTGATAACCAACCAATTCAATTCCCGCTTGAGTCAACTGATTGTATGAACCTGAAAGACTGCGGCTGAGTCGAAAAATATCACCGACATAACTAAATTTTTGTGGTAAAGGAATACTCGTCGAACTGAGAAATCTTGCTATTGGTAAGGTCAAGTCCGGTCTTAAAACAATCGTGTCACCTTCTTGATCTAACAAGCGATACATCTTTGAGTTAATCAATTGGTAAGGTTGAAAGACAGCTTGTTTTTCGATAATTGGCGTAGAAATTCTTGCAAAACCCAATTCTTTGAAATGTCGCTGAATCACCCCAATGATGCGTTGCTTTTCTTCAGAACGAACTCCAAATTCATCTCGAGTTCCTAATGGTAATAAATTGTTTTTCACTTTCCTAACCTCCCCTGAAATAAAAAATTAGATAAAAAAATCCCCTTAGCAAAATAAATTGCTAAGAGGACGTAATTTGCGCGGTTCCACCTCATTTCGTCTAACCCTTGCGGATTAAACCTCACGTTGGCTGAGTCAACTCGGATAACGAAACCGATCGGCAAAGCCTACTTAGTTCAGCCTTGCAATTCATAGGTGTGGGTTCATCGATCACCATATTCTTTTTCCACTATCAAGAATTCTCTGTGAAGGTTGGGTCAATTACTTTTCCTAATCATTATTTTTATCATTAAATTAAATTTAAATTAGAATTATTAAATAACATTTAAATTGTTTCTAATGATATAAGCTGATTTTTAATTTGTCAAGTTTAAATTAACGTTTTTAATAAATGATGACCTCGCCCAACTGACAAAACATCATGTGCATCAGACCCATAAACTAGTGGTATTCCTAATTTTTGTGCAGGTATTATAATCGATTTGCCTGGATAAAAATCATTACAAAATGGTTTATACAATCCAGCCAAATTCAAATCCAATTGCCGATTTTGTTGTTTAATATCTTGTAAAATTTCATCAATTAATAATAGATTTTTCTCATCATATTGAGTTGGCAAATGGAAATAATCTTGATACTTTCTAACCAAACTCATGTGACCGATTCTTACTGGCCGATAATTTCCCAAATCAGCTTGAACAGAATTTCTGACCGTTTGAAAATAACGTGTAAAGACATCTTGAGGTCGTTCTAATAAGCTTTTGAATCCCTGTTGAAAATCATCCACGCCAAAATCAACGCACCACAATTTTTGATCTGTTCCCCGCATAAAGTGAACGGACAAAATATTTTCTTGAGTTCTCGGACCATATTCATCTAAGAAATCTTTCGTCCAATCTTCAAAACCTGGTAAATAATCCACTTCAAAGCCAATCGTGATTTTAATTTCAGATTGATATTTTTTTTGCAAGCGAGTCATTTCTTGAAAATATTCTTCCAAATCAGAATTGGCCATCGAAGCTTCAGTCAACCCTTCCTTAGTTCCTGCATAATCATTTTTAAAATCTGGTGGCAAAGACGCATGTTCAGTAATACAGTACTTCTTGAAACCTAATTTAATTGCTCGTTGAATCATTAATTCAGCATCTTGACCACTACCATGAGGACAGAATTGTGTATGCGTGTGTCCGTCAGTTAACATTTTAATCACCTCATTTTTAATAATTGAATCACTTTTTCTAATCATTTACAATTTATCTTCCACAAAATATATGTTATTCTCAACATATGTTATAAATAACATATGAAAGAAGCTAAATTATGAACTATTGGTTATTATTACTAACTTTTTTAAGTGTAAATCTCGATTTTTTCTTTATGCTAATTTTCTTACTGAAGAAATTTAAATTATCTAAGGTAATTCTCGGTTATTTTTTAGGAAATATAATTTTATTAAGTATCAGTTTCACGATTGGCAAAACTTTGGCTAACTTTTTACCAGAATGGATTTTGGGAATCCTGGGAATTTTACCAATTTATCTAGCTTTACACGATGATGACGATGACACCAAACATTCGGAACATAAATCCGATATTATGACAGTTTTAATCACTTATCTATCCGTTTGTGCCGGTTGTAATTTGTCGATTTTTTTGCCAGTTTTAGCTGGGGAAACTTTGAATAATTTTATGATTACATTGCTGTTTATCGGCTCTTTGACCATTTTAATCGTTTGCCTCATCAAATTGATTTCTCAATCAAAATTGGTCGAATTAATCATGAAAAAATATGGCGAAGTAGCTATGAAAATCTGTTATCTATCCATTGGCTTATATGTATTTTGGGATAGTGGCTTAATTACCTATCTGCTAGATTTGCTATAATAACGTTATTATAGACAAAGGACCGAATTAGATGAGCAAAGAAATCAAGAATCCTATCAATTTCAAACAATTAGTTGAATCAGAGCGCATTTTCAAATTATTGAGCAATCCTAATCGTTTACAAATGTTAAAACTTTTAGAAAGAAAATCATTAAATGTCAATGAAATCAGCCAAACTTTAAATATTGAACAATCAGTCGTCTCTCATCAATTGGCAATTTTAAAAAAACATCAACTCGTCAGCTCAAAAAAAGACGGTAAATACAATTATTACCGTCTCGATGATCCTCATATTCTCGATGTAATCAATGAAATGCTTCAACACGCAGATCATGTAATTCGTGGCAAAAAACATGGTGAATAATTTACAATATATTTCCTAAGGCAAAAGCTAAAGGAATCGTAATTAAGCTCAAAATGGTCGACAAACTCATCAAAGAAATTGCTGGGGCAGCATCCCCTTGCGCTTGTAAAGTGAACAGGACTACTAAGCCAGCAACTGGACAAGCTGCCATCACAATTGTCGTGTAAAAGGCAATTCCAGTCACTCCTAATATTTGTAAAATAAAGATGGCAATGATTGGGAATAGTAAATTACGTAAAAAGATCGTCAAGCCAATCTCTTTGTTCAACATCTTTTTACTAAAAGTGATATTCCCCAAACTATTACCAATAACAATCATCGACAAAGGAGTATTGACTGAACCAACGTATTTGATAATTTGATTAGGAACACTTGGAATTTTGATTGAAAAGACAAATAAAATCACACCTAAAACGATAGCGATAATATTTGGATTCAACAAAACTTGCTTCCAATCAGTTTTCTCTTCATTCTCACTAGTTTTAAACAAAGAGACTCCCTGGGTCCAACTAAAAATATTAAATCCCGCCAATGACACAACAGCAAAAAATACTCCGGGAGCACCGAATAAAGAACTGATCAAAGGTATTCCCATAAAACCAGCGTTTGAATAAATACTGCCATACTGAGCAATACGTTTAAGATTCTCATTTTTTAACCGACCAAAAATCAATTTTGCTACAATAATTTCCACAAAATACAAGATGACAACCCCTAAAATTGCCAGTAAAAATTGTTTGATTCGTGAATCAGAATAAGGCTGCTCAAAAGCATTGATAATTAAACATGGCGAAACAATATACAACAAGACGTTAGTTAAATCGCTTGAAGTTTGTGCGTGCATAAATTTTAATTTGTTGATTAAAACCCCAATCAGCATTAAACCAAACATCAAAATAATTTGATTTATCAATTGTCCAATATTCATTAGTGTCCCCCTTTGGTTAATACATTATACAAATATTTTATGCCAAAAGTCGGTTTTAATTACAAATAACGCAAAAAAAACTCATTAAAATGTCTAACAATGACACTTTAATGAGTTTTTTAGTGCTTTAAAATTACTAACTAGACTTCAAATGCGTCGACGACTAGTTGATGGGAAACCTAATTGTTCCCGATACTTAGCCACTGTCCGGCGGGCTATCTTGAGACCGTCCTCTAGCAACATCTCAGAAATCTTTTGGTCACTCAACGGCTTCTTTTTATCTTCATCATTAATGATATCTTTAATCTTAACTTTAACTTGATCAACTGACTTATCTTCACCAACGGTTACCTTACTACGACGAGAGAAGAAACGCTTCAATTCAAAAATACCAAAATCGGTTTGAATGTATTTGCCATTGATTGTCCGGCTGACAGTCGATTCACTGATCTGCAACTTTTGAGCAACATCACGAATTAATAATGGCTCTAGGGCTTGAGTATTTTGCATGAAGAATTGATATTGTGCTCTAACGATACATCTACCAATGATTGAAATCGTATCAATTCGACGCTGTAAGTTGTATTCCAAAGTCTTGTATTGATTATATTTATCGTGAATATACTTTTGAACATCATCATCAGTTGATTTAACTAAACGATCATACGTTTCTTCAGCAAAAACTAATTGTGGTTGACCATATTTCGTAATCGATAAGGTCAATTTATCTTGATTCTTTTTAACTTGTAATTCTGGAACGACATACTGCTCATTTTGTGATGTATATCTCTGACCAGGATTAGCCGATAAGGACTGGATAAAATCAATATCCTTTTGCAATTCCACATTTGAAATCTTCAAACTACGCTTTAATTGCTTCCATTCGTGTTTAGTAAATAATTCGAAATTATCACTCAACATAGACATGATTTCTTTATTAGCATTATCAGCTTGAGCTTGTAAGTATAAACATTCTTGCAAATTATGAGCCCCAATCCCTGGAGGATCTAGTTGTTGCAACAATGTTTTTGCATCAAGCAGCATAATTGGCGTTATATCTTTTACTTCCTCAAAAATTTCTTTATCTGACAAAGTCAAATAACCATTTGGATCCAACTGTTCGATTAAATAAATCACTAGATCACGCAAAGGCGTCTTTCTCATCGTTAATTGAACTTGATCCAATAAGTACTCAAACAATGATTGTTGTTCATCTTTGATTTGATATGAAGTATTATTACTATTTTCAATAAATGGCATATCCAAATTGACATGAACGTCAAACAATGGATTTTCTAAACTTTGTTCATTCAAATAATCAGCTAAATCGATTGCATCAGATTGTAATATTAAAATAGACTGACGCATGCCTTGAGTCAAAGACAATCCCTGAACTTGTTTTTGATTTAAGTTTTGTTTTAATTCCATCAGATTCACTCCCTTTCTAACAGCGCTTTCATCCAATAACTAATATAATGATAGCGCTTTTTAAGTAATTTGTATTCTTATCCCAAAAATTAATTTTCCAAATTACGCTTAAGATCCAAAAAGCTCTTCAATCCAGATGAATTCAGACGGATCAAGCGATCTCTAAATTCATTTCTATCAAGTTTTATTCGTCCATCATTATATATCCGAAATAACAACAAAGTATTACGAATCAAAAAACTAGCACAAATATAAGCATCCAATTTACTAAGGCTAAACTCCCTTAAAATAGCATCAGCTAATCCTTTTGATACTTTTTCCTCAACTTGTTGGCCAATAAAACGATAATCAGCCGACGTCATCATAAAAGTATAAAATTCTCGTGATTGAGAGAAGAAGTCAAATATTTTATCAAAGATATACCCTGGAATTGATAAACCTTCTTTGAGAGGCTTTTCTAAAATCAGCTGTAAAATCTTTTCAGAAATTTCATCTGCTATCATCGATGAGAATTCATCGATTGAATCATAATGTAAATAAAAAGTTTTCCGATTTATTTGAGCCGTTTTGGTCAATTGCTTAACTGTAATATCTCGATATTTAGTTGTTTTAGCTAGTTTTTTAAAAGCAGCTTGCAAGGATCGATTAGTTTTTTGTACGCGCCGATCAACTCTTTCCATTATCCTCACCATCACTATTTTTGGCATCACTATAACATATTTTTGATGAAGTTTTTTTCCATTTTTTTATAGTCTTCAAGCAAAAACACTTCAAATTTATAGATGAAATGTCCATTAATTTGAAGTGTTTTTGTTTGCATATCCAAAATTGGTATATATTAGAAATATTATTTAAACGGTATAATTAATTAATTGGTCTATTTATTTAACTTATTTTTTTGCAAGTCATATACTCTAGGTGTAACGAGAATATGTATGGGTTCGGCACCAATAATCAAGTTACTAATTTTTAATAACTTATCGTATTTTAAGGGAGATGCTTTTTAATGAATATGAAAAAATCATTGATTGTTACATCCTTAATTGGATTGTTTTTAGCATTTCTGATCTTCTTTATCCCACAAATTTCAGTTCAAGCAGCTACCACAACCACTACTCCAACTGAAACGACGACTTCTCCGCCTGGGAATACCACGACGGCAGCCGCGACAACTACTCCAACTACTAGTACATCCAAAAGTTCAACTACGACTACTCAACCAACAACTACAGCTGTATCGCCTAGAGCTTTAACAATTACTGGTTTAGGTGCTGAAGATGCCACTTTGACCGACGTCAATGGTAATCCTGTAACTCCAAGCGATGATTTATATACTTGGTTAAATTACAAGGTAAATTATAACTGGAGTATTCCAGATGGTGTTCAAATCAATGCTGGTGACACAACTCAATTTACTTTACCTGAAGGTGTTGTTGCCAACGGTGATTTGACCTTCCCTATTTACAATAGTAGCAACGTTGAAATCGGTACTGCCACGATCAAAAATGGTGAAACCGTTGGTACTTTAACATTCAATAACGTTTTGTCCAATACTAACGCTAACCGTAAAGGTACCTTGACCTTAGTTTCAAAAGGTACAAATACTAGCAATAATACTGAGGGCGAAGATTGGATGTTCAATAAATTAGGTTGGGTCGCAGGATTCGATGCTAATAACGTTCCAAATGAATTAACTTGGAATATTGCTTTTAATCCTAATGAACACAACTTAAGTGGTGTTACTATTACTGATACTTTAGGTCCTAACCAAGAGTATATTCCTGATTCCCTATCCGCTATTGGTGGATCTTATGGACCCGGTGGATTTGTAAGTAATGGTCAACAATTACATCCAACAGTTACAACTGATGGTAACAAAGTTATCATTACCTTCCCTGGCAATGTTACAACTGCAGTCGATATTTACTACAGAGTTAAAGTAACGAATACAAATGCCAGTGGTTCAACAACTTGGACTAACAACGCAACGATGGCCTCAAGCGAAGGAACAAATAATATCAGTGCCTCAACATCTTGGGGTGGTTCCGGAACTGGTAATGGTGATCAACAAGTCGGTAGTGTTTCATTGCAAAAAACTGACGCTACAACTAACAAAGCCTTAAGTGGCGCTGAATATCAATTAGCTGATGGAACTGGCTACGTCATCATTTCTAACGCTGAAACTGATGAAAATGGTCAAATCAATATCCATAACTTACCATATGGTTCTTATACTTTGACCGAAGTAAAGGCTCCTGATGGTTATTTGATTAATCAAAATCCGATTGAGTTCACAATTCCAGATAAAGATGGCAATGTCAATCTCAAAGTCAGTCAAAGCGATAAAGCCATCCCTGGTTCAGTTATTTTAACTAAATCAAATGCCGAAACAAAGGATCCAATTGCCGGTGCTACATTTGAATTATTGGATAGCACTGGTAAGGTCATCCAAAGTGGACTCGTAACCGACAGTAACGGTAAATTGGCTATCGATGATTTACCTGTTGGTGACTACTCCTTAGTTGAAACTGCTGCTGCTCCTGGCTACGAATTGGATGCCACACCATTGAACTTTACAATTGCTTTAAATCAAACCACTCCATTGGCTCTTGAAAAATTCAACACTGCTCTTGATACTACACCAGATACTGGTAGTGTTGTTTTAACAAAAGTTGATGCCAGCGATATTAGTAAAGTTTTGCCTGGTGCCGTTTATGATCTTGTAGACAGTACTGGAGCAATTCTTCAAACAGGTTTGACAACTGATGCTAATGGTAAAATCACCGTTCCTGATTTACCTACTGGCACTTATTCATTTGTCGAAACCAAAGCTCCTGAAGGCTATCAATCAAGTCTTCAACCAATCAGTTTTACCATTTCTAAAGGTGAAACTACTCAAGTAGAAGCCAAGGATACCTTAATTGAAGAAGATATCCCAGTACCACCTGTAGAACCTGAAAACCCTGGTACTACACCTCCTACAACAAATCCAGAAAATCCTAGCCAACCTGGAAATCCTGGTACGACTACACCTCCTGTAACTAATCCAGAAAGTCCTAACCAACCTGAAAATCCTGGTACGACTACACCTCCTGTAACTAATCCAGAAAGTCCTAGTCAACCTGAATCTCCTGGCACTACTACACCTTCTGTAACTAATCCAGAAAGTCCTAGCCAACCTGAATCTCCTGGTACTACTACACCTCCTGTAACTAATCCAGAAAGTCCTAGTCAACCTGAAAATCCCGGTACTACTGAACCTTCTGTAACTAATCCAGAAAGCCCTAGTCAACCTGAATCTCCAAGTGCAACTGAACCTGTTTATCCAGAAATTCCTGGTACAGAAAGTGCTGAAGAAACTCCTAGTTCTTCCACACCATATCCAGTAATTCCTGGCACACCTTCCAATACTACAAGTTCTAGTTTGAAACCATCTGTTTCAACTAATGGAACAAGTAGTTCAATGATCCCTACTTCTGGTCAATCATCATATGAAAAAGGCACATTCCCACAAACTGGTAATGAAAACGGCTTGTTCATGATGATTAGTGGATTATTCATTGCTTTGTTCGTACTTCTCAAGTATTGGATCAAGAGATTAAGTTACTAATTTTGGGTCTAAGTCAAATCATGTTGGTAAGACCTTTTACTAAGAATCATGCCTTAATTGGTATGGTTCTTTTTCTTTACGCTCTTATAAGTTGAATACGCAT
>NZ_BJDU01000006.1 GCF_005405305.1 Companilactobacillus formosensis | reverse complement strand
TGATTGATTAGCGATGGCACGTGATAGTTTATGATTACCAAGAAGATTTTTGGTTTTCAAATCTTCAATAACAATCAAATCATTATTCTCAACTAATTCGCGAGTTATTTTATGGAGATAGTCTTTTCTTTGATTAGTAATTTTCTCACTATACTTAGCTACCATTAGTTTAGCTTTCATATAGTTGGAATATTGTTCTAAAGGCTTTGGATCAATCAATCCAAATTTCTTTTTATACTGAATATCCTTTAGAGCTTGCGTACGTCTTCTAGCTAATCTTTTTTCCCAATAGCGTTTCTTTTTAGCAAGTTTCTTATCAAATCGGATAGTCTTATACTTACTTCCGTCTGAATAGATTACTAAATCAGAAACACCCATATCAAGACCGACAGACTTATTTGTCTTTGATAATTGAGTAATATCTTCATCAACCGTAAGAATGGCGTAATATTTATTAGTTGACGATTTACGTATAGTCACGTACTTGATGATACTAGGGATAGCCTTCTTGTTCTTATACTTCATTACTCCAAGTTTAGGTAATTTGATATAAGAATCATCAATGATTTCAACATTGTTATTAACAAATTTAGATTGATAACTTTGTTTTGGATATTTCTTACTTTTGAATCGTGGGAATTTACGTTTTTTACTAAAGAATCCCTTGTACGCCTCAAATAAGTCTTTATTAGAAACTTGTAAACTAGTACTTTCAGCTTTCTTTAACCAAACATGTTCTTTTTTGAAAGTTGTTAAAATGTAATTCAAGTCAAATGCTTTCAAGGATTTCAAATCAGGATTATTTTCATGACGTTTGATCATCATGTTTAACATATTGTTCCAAACAAAACGATTAGCACCAAAGTTGTATTCAATAAGTTCCTTTTGGTAATCATCTGGATAGATACGTAATTTAATGCCCTTTAAGACCATATGAACCTCCTCCCATGATTTTGTAGTGTAATTATATCACATTAGGGGAACGTATGTTTGTAAAAACATCTAAAATCGCATAATCATTGATTCATCACGGCAATAAATTACCGTGTTTTCTCAATTAGCGATTTTTATAAAGTCAAAAAATTGGGTACTATCATTAAACAATTATGATAATCTATTTTGCAGGGGGAATAATCATGAATTTATCAATCGAGGTATTCTTACAATTATTGGAAAATGAAGCTTGTCAAACCAAAGACATTGCTGCAAAGCAAGAGATTACTATTCGAACCGCTCAACGAGCAATTAAAGAAATCAAAGTTGCTTTCGATAAAAGTGCCGTTCTCAACAAATACTTTCAATTGAAAAAAATTGGTCATGCTTATTCTATTAATCAACGATATTTATTAAATCAAAATCAAGTATTAATTTTAATTGCAAGTCGTTCGCTAAATAGTACTGAATTACCACGATTGACTAATAAAATGTTAGATATGCTAACACTAGAAGAACGTTCAGTTGTCAGCGATTCCGTTATGACTGAACGTATTACTGATAATTATTTGACCGATGAAAGTTTTCGAATCGAAAAAATGGGTCAACTAGAGCAATACATTTATCACAAACAAAAAATTCGTTTCGTGTATACTGACCGCTATCCTTCTGAAGACCCTAATATTGAGACGATTGAAATGCTGCCGATTCACACTTTCTTTGATAACCTTTACTTCTTTTTGATTGGCTTAGTCAAAGATACACACGAGTATCGCACCTTTCGAATCGACTGGATGGATAATATTGAACCTATTCACTTCAAATTACCAATTGATCACAGCAAATACCACGACCATGGACAGGAGACACGTTATGAAGCCTTCGGTTATCAAGGTAAAAAAACTCGTATTCAATTCGAATATTACGGTTATTTGGAATATATCAAGGATATCTTTCCTAGTTGCAAAGTCATTAAAACCATTGATAAACCAAATCGTTTTAATTTTTCGGTTAAAATTTTGGAAATTGAAGTTAATTACTCGGATGGAATCAAGTTGTGGTTATTAGGTGAGACAACTATTCTTCGTGTCTTATCTCCCAAATCTATTGCTGACGATATTCGCGACACTTTACGTGAAGGATATGAAAGATATTTAGAGTAAAAAAACAGCCAAAATTGGCTGTTTTTTTCGTAGTTTCTACTTGTGATAAGTTCGATGATTGATGATCATGAATGAACGATAAATTTGTTCAGTTAGAACTAAACGCATTAATTGATGTGGCAAAGTAAATTTACCAAAACAGATACTCATATCGGCTCTTTTGACAACTTCCGGACTGACGCCTAATGATCCACCGATAACAAAAGTAATATCAGAAGTTCCGTATGTAGACAAGTCATCAATTTTTTTGGCAAGTTGTTCAGAAGTGAGCTCTTTACCCCTTAAATCGAGCAAAATAACAAATTCCTTGTCTTTGATTTTGTTTAATATTCGTTCTCCCTCAATTTGTTTCACTTTGAGGTCTTGAGCTTCACTCAAACTTTCAGGTGCTTTTTCATCTTGGCACTCAACTATTTGAAATTTGCAAAAAGCTCCCAAACGCTTGGCGTATTCAGCAATACCGGCCTTAAAATACTTCTCTTTTAGCTTTCCAACTGTAACCATTTTAATATTCATAGTAAAAAAATCTCCTTACTTCTTATGATACGAAAATATTCTAGTATTGCCAAATTTATTTAAAACAACGAATTATCATGACTATTCCCTTGTGCACAAAAAAATAAATGTTTGTCTAATTTTGTGTAACAGTTATTATTCCCAGCGTTATAGGAATTATATACATAACGTCTACTTTAGATTAAAATTTTATCCACAGCTGTGGGTAACCCTGTGGATAACTTTTATCCCTTGATTTTAGTGGGTTTTTAGTTAGTTATTCACAATTTTTAATCACTTGTGGATAACTACTAATTATTAGTTTTCTGAAAAGTCGAAATAAATTTCAAAAACTTTCATAAACGTTCAAAAAAATCCGTGAAACCACTAATTTAGGATTTACTACAGTTTCATGCCAAATGGTATCTAACAAAAAAGACCTAATCATCAGATTAGATCTTTTAATTTATTAATTCATTTTATTCACTAGTTTGTTTCGTCAAGTGAACCTTAGCCGTATTCAATTTACCGTTGCGATAGTATTGAATATTAACCGTATCACCGACTGAATGTGAATATAAGGCTGTATGCAAGTCTGCAACCGATGTTACCTTCTTGTCGCCAAGTTTAACGATAACGTCGTACTTCTTCATACCAGCAGCTTTAGCAACTGATCCTGAAGTTGTGCTGTAAACTACAACACCTTTAGTTACATCGTCAGGCAACTTCAAACTTGATTGTGATGAATCTGTAATTTGATCTAGATCCAAGACCCTAATACCTAATGATGGTCTTTCAACTTTACCATTAGCAACTAATTGATTGATGATCTTAACTACTTCATTACTTGGAATAGCAAAGCCCATTCCTTCAACGGAAGTACCATCAGTATTTGAAGCCAACTTCATCGAATTGATACCGACAATTTGACCAGCAGCGTTAACTAGCGGACCACCAGAGTTACCAGGGTTGATTGCGGCATCTGTTTGCAAGACAGTTGCTTCACCAGTAGCTTGACCAGTATTTTGATCTTGAGTTGTCACAGTTCTATTTGTAGCAGAGATAATACCTTGAGTAACAGTTGTGGCATATTCACTACCTAATGGAGAACCAATGGCGATTACTGGATCTCCTGGCGATACGTTATCGGAATTACCGAATGAAGCTGTGGCAGGTACTTTATTACCATCGATCTCTAGAACGGCCAAATCGGTTGTAGCATCAGTACCAACTAATTTAGCAGAAACCTTAGTACCATCTTCCAAAATAACTTCCAATGAATCAGAGCCAGAAACAACGTGATTATTAGTTACAATGTAACCTTTGCCATTTTGTTTAGCATAAATCACACCAGAACCTTCACTGTATTCTTGTAAATTACTATTGGAACTTGAACTCGAATCTGAAGAATCTGAATTTGAGTTAGAATCGCTGCTCCCATTCTCATCCGTTTGACCTTGGGTACTATCAGACGAGCCACTGTCACCAAATAAATCACCAAAAATTGATGAAATATCTCCGTCACTAGATTGCTCCTGTTGCTTTTGAAGATTAATAACTGAAACAACTGCGCCATTAACCTTCTTATAAGCTCCAGACATCGAACTGGATGTATTTACCTTCGTGTTGCTTACTTGCGTTGTGCCGGCAGTATTTCCAACTGAGGCGGTATCAGAACTGTTGTTACCAAAGTATGTAAAACCGGCAAAGGCAACAACAACACCTAAAGCGGCCGAAATAAAGGCAACGATTCCCATCTTGAGCAATGAGTTATGGGATTGATTATTATTGTTATTCTCACGTTTCTTATCATTTACTCTTGATTCAGGTTTGTCTTGATTATCATTATTCATACAATTTCACTTCCCCACACCATTTATTAATTCTAATATATCGTTGAATTATGAAAAAACTATGAACGTCTTATGACTAAAATGTTTATTTTACAAAGCAATCAGAGGATCAGCCACTGCTGGGTCGGTATCATGAATCTTAAAATCATGGCCAACGCCAAAATCATGATCCTCCAAAACTTGAGTAACTTCTGTTCTGGCAACTGCTTTAGTATTATTCTCATGGCTCAAATGACCTAAGAAAATTTGCTTCGTATTATTGCCAATAACATCCATCAAAGTATGTGCGCCATCTTCATTAGACAAATGCCCTTTTTCACTCAAGATACGTTGCTTCAAAGGCCATGGATACATCCCTTCGCGCAACATTTCAACATCGTGGTTGCATTCCATTAAGTAACCGTCCGCATTTTCAATCGTCTTTTGAACCCGTTCAGAAACATATCCTGTATCAGTCAAAATGACGAACTCTTTACCGTTGTGATAAAACTTATAAAATTGCGGATCGACGGCATCATGTGAAACTGAAAAGCTCTCAACATCCAAATCATCTAACGACAAAACTTTGTTGTGGTTAAAGACATTGATCTCATCTTCAGAAATTTTACCAATCTTAGGCAACATTGCTTCCCAAGTCTTTTGATTAGCATAAACATTGAGATTATAGCGTCTAGCTAAGACCCCAACGCCTTTGATATGGTCAGTGTGTTCATGGGTCACAAACAGTGAATCGACCGTATTGATATCTTTTCCGATACTTTCCATGGCACGCTTGATCTTGATTCCTGACAGACCGGCATCGACTAACACACGGTGCTTGGGCGTTTCAATATAAGTGGCGTTTCCAGAGCTGCTGCTAGCCAGAACACTGATTTTTAAACTATCATCATTGGGCATTGTAACTACTATCTCCATTTGTTGAACTCTTAATTATATTACCAGTAAAGGCATTGACCTTTTTGGTAGTTGAAACTTTACTATCTTTATTCTTAATCGTCACGAACCAAACTGGTATGTAAATCGTGCTACCTTTGGCCTCCAATAATTTCGTATAAGCTAAATTAGCATAAGCAATTTTCGAATTATTAGGAATCTCCGAATTAGCATAAAGGTTCGTAATGACATCTTTTTCACTCTTGATCGATTGTCTTTCGTGCAAAATTATCATCGATCTAACATACGTCTGAGTATAACCTAACACTTCACCGTTAGAAATTGTAAAGATAAGCTGATTTGTTTTATCGTAGACATCCCCCAAATTGCTAGTAGAAACATAAACCATTTGTGAATGGGTCGATAATTGTGGCGCATACTTATAATTTTTACCATACAAGACATTGCTCTCTTTTTTGATGAACTTATCCATAATCTTCTTACGATTGCTTGAAGTAACAGGAATTGGGCTTTCCAAAGTACTTGATAAAGTATGGTTTACTTCTTCGTACTCTACTTTTTGATCTTGGAGTTTGTTGGAATTTTCTTCCAAGTCATCACTAGGCTGTGAGCCCAAATAATAGGCATACCCACTCTTAGAATCCAAACTGCCAAAACTTATATTACGTTTACGCATTTCAGCAACTGTGGAAGTATTGTTGCTCGTGCTGCTGACCAATTGTTGACTATTGCGAAAAGACAAGAATAAAAAGATATCTAACGAGAAAAATACTATTAAGAATATAACTTCGATTCTTTTAAAATCCATTTACTCTTCCTCCGCAGTTTGATTTGTCCAATCTTCATAAGCTTTCCAGTGACCATCGATCTTGATGTAATACGTTGGTTTCAAGTCAACGACCTTCTCATTATCAGCTTCTGTTTCCCACTGATAGCCAACTTCCAAGCCTTCAATATCATTTAGAGAAAAACCAGCTTTTTGAATTCCCTTGAAAATATCGTTCGTGGATTTCAACTTAGTTGGTGACTGGTTAGAAGGAACCGGCACTTCTAAGACTGTATTAACAAAATGTTCGGTACTTCCCTGACGACTGAATTTGATTTCAATCGAACCAAATTGGCTCTTCTTAAAGATTGGGAAGCCTTCAACATATTCTCTAAAGGTCAAATCCTTATTCTTCCAATTTGCATTGTACAAACGTAAGTTAGAGATCGAATCCTGTAAATTAATGACCTTCTGATAACCACGTTGCAAGAAAGCTAACTGATTCTTTGGTACAGAGGTATCCGTATAATCAGAGAACGTCAATTCATCAGTATTGTGATCTGAAACTAGACGCTTTGATTCACCATAGTTATAGCTATAAACCCCATTGTCTTCAGTAGTTACTAAGCCACTAGTATTCGAATCAAACAAGGCAGTCGTATATTCACCATCTTTTTTACCATTAACTACGTATGAATATGACTGTAATTTAATGGGATTGGTATATGAAGTAAAGACACCATGTTTCATGATATCTAATCTAATCTTCAAATTAATATTAGCTTTTTTAACAAGCTTAGTGATTGGTGATGCAGAAGCATTTCTTACTTTAGCTTTGTAGACGGCATAATTATTATCATTAGCTAAATAAATATTTTGGTCTTTTTTGTCTTTCAAATTAATCAGGATACGATTAAATTGTTTACCATTTTCATCCTTGAGACTGTCGTTGTTCAACAAATATCCCAAAACGTTGGCCGTTATAGCGGTTGGATAAACCATCTGAATCGTATTTTTAGCTTGAATAACCTTTTGATAGTAAGCTCCATCTTTCTTTGTTACTAGCTTAGGATTACCAATTTTCCAATCTTGCATTATTTTTTGAATACTTAAAGAAATATTTTCATTACTGTTATAAATCAAGTGTTGATCATCTTCATCATGCCACATGACTGATGTTGGACTGATAACTTGATTCATTGGTATTTCGTTTTTATTCGACTCAGCGTCAGTTACGTCGATATTTCGCCCACGTTGATAGCGAGCAGTATTGGTCCAAATAAAGAAGGACAGGACAATACTAGTAATTACGGCGATAACTAATAACACTTGGACAACTAAACGGCTAAATTTCATCCCATTCTCCTCCTGTTTCGTTAGGGTCAAATGGCAAGGAGATGTAGAAAGTCGATCCCTTACCTTCAGCACTGTTTACCCAAATTCTTCCTTTGTGCTGTTCAACGATTTCCTTAGAAATAGATAGTCCCAATCCGGTACCACCTTGCTTTCTAGAACGTGCCTTATCAACACGATAGAAACGATCGAAGACTTTCTTAATATCCTTTCTAGGAATACCTAGACCTTCATCGGAAATGCTAATAATAATGTGTTTATTAGTTTCCAACAAACGGCAAGTGATCACGCCACCATCTGGTGAATACTTAATAGCATTGTTCATGATATTATCGATCACTTGAGTCATTTTATCGGTATCAATTTCGACCCACAAATCTTTACTCGTGAAAATTCGCTTGATCCGATAATTTTTGACGACTTTTGTATCGTCTTCTTTAGCATCAGCTTTTTCCTTTTTCAACATCATATCAAATCGATCCAAAATATATGAGAAAAATTCATTGAAGTTGACTAATTCTTTTTCAAGTTTCGAACGACCTTGATCCATTCTTGACAAACTCAAAAGATCTTTGATCATTCGAATCATACGGTCAGTTTCTTCAGCAGTAACTCCTAAGAACTGTGGAGCAAGCTTTTGGTCTTTCCAAGCACCATTGTTCAAAGCATCGATGTAACTACTGATACTAGTCAATGGCGTTCTCAATTCGTGTGAAACGTTAGAAACGAACTGACGACGTTCACTATCAATTTTTTGTTGTTCAGTGACATCATGTAGAACACAAACCATACCACTGATAAAACCACTGTTTCTTTGAATCAAGGAGAAATCAGCGTTCAAAATCAATGAGTTATCATCGCCGGTATCGTAATCTTCACTATTGTCATTAGTTTCAATAACCATTGGATCTGGATTTTCCAACAAATCATCAAAGCTAGTTTGATCAGAAATACCCAAAACTTCAACTAATGGTTGACCAATGGCCGCATCTTCATCTTTATCCAAAAATTCCTGAGCCATTTCATTGATGACCGTTATATTTCCTAAACGGTTCGTTGCAATAACCCCATCAGACATCTGCGTGAGGACACTATCCAATCGCCTTCGCTCAGACTCCGAATTTTCCGTCGCTTCTTCAACTTTGACAGACAAATCATTGACCGCCATAGCTAGTTGTCCTAATTCATCAGGAGAATAGACACGAACCTGACCAGAATAGTCCCCTTCAGCCATTCTGACAGCCTGTTGCTTCATTTCATCAATCGGACGGGTAATTGCACGAGAAATGAAAATGGCAATCACAGCCCCTAATAAACCAGCTACTAAAGAAGCGGTTAGGAAAATCAAAATAATATTATTAATACCTGTATAAACTGATTCCATTGATGCACGAACATAAATAGCACCGACAACTGTACTATTATCCGGCGAAGTAACTGGTTCAATTGATTCATAGGAACTTCCAGTATCTTTTTCATAATAAATTTGCGTAATTTTTTTATCAGTCTTAATACTTTGCTTGATATTATCTTTTAAAGTCTGTGTCCCGATAATATTATTACCTTCAGAATCCTTAGCCCCCACAATGATTCCAGAACGGTCAACTACCTGTACGTCAGTAATATCGGTGCTGACACGCGTATAATCTTGAATAGCATTCCCAATATTTTCACGAGTATGTTGATCATTATCAGTCAAATTTTCTGAAATCTGATTGAGCGTATAAGCAGGAACGACAACCGAATTTTCAAAGTTAGAAACATTTTGCTCTTCCAGTTGACGCACAAAATAAGCCCCAATGATTTCAATTGTGACTATCAAAATTAAAATAAACGATAATCCGATTTTAAAGTTGATCGAATGTAAAAAGACAAATCTATTTTTCACTATATTTCCACCTAAACAATACAGACTTAATTACATTATACAGCTATGAGGATAACAAAAAAACTGACTCGCTTCTTATAAAAACGAATCAGTTTTTTAATTTTTATTCGGCGTCAGGGTCTCTTAGATAGTACCCCACACCACGTCTAGTCATGAGCCATTCTGGTTGACTAGGATTATTTTCAATTTTTTCGCGCAAACGTCTAACGGTAACATCAACTGTTCTAACATCACCAAAGTAATCGTAGCCCCAAACTGTTTGAAGCAAGTGCTCACGTTTCATTACTTGACCAATGTGTTGTGCCAAATAATGCAATAATTCAAATTCACGGTGTGTTAGTTCAATTTCTTTACCATTTTTCGTTACGGTATATGCATCGGGGAGAATGGTTAAATCACCAATTTTAATCTCACTACTCTTTGCCTCTTCGCTATGTGCATGTGTTTGAGTTCTTAAACGAGCTTTGACACGAGCAACTAACTCTCGATTGGAGAAAGGTTTAGTGACATAATCATCTGCCCCAAGTTCTAGGCCAATAACCTTATCAATTTCGGTATCCTTAGCCGTTAACATAATGATTGGAGTATCTTTAGTTTTTCTGATAGTTCTAGCTACTTCAAGACCGTCAATAACTGGAAGCATCAAATCTAGCAAAATCAAATCGGGATCATCCTCTTCAACTTTGTCCAATGCTTCTTGTCCATCAAAAGCAGTTATGACTTCGTAGCCTTCATTTTCCAAATTATATTTAACAATATCGGAAATTGGTTTTTCATCATCTACTACTAGAATTTTTTTAGCCATATATTTATCTCCTTGACGTGAATATTATACTAGTTATTTTTCATTAAAACAAAGCCACCATAAAGGCAACTTAATTTTTTTGAATTTTTTTTAAAAAAGTACTTGCTATTAATTTTGAGCCTATGGTATTATATATCTCGTTGGTTGAGAGAGATAAGCAATCAACACGAGATCACATGGGTGTTTAGCTCAGCTGGCAGAGCAACGGACTCTTAATCCGTGGGTCCGGGGTTCGATCCCCCGAACACCCATAAGTTTATCGCTTAAGCAGTTATGTTAAGGAATTATCCTTGATATAACTGCTTTTTCAGTTCCTTTAAAAATTGCTTCCTATATATAATGTTAGTTGTATTCAATATTAGAAGCAAATTTGTGAGAATTGACACTCTTACGACCTGAGTGATTATTCTAACATTTTTCGATTGATACACAAAAAAATTAGTTTATTACCTATATTCAAAAAAAGATGATTAGCTTTCAACCGCTAAAAATAAATATTCCAAAATAATCGGGTTTGATTATCTTGGAATATTTTTTTGTGGACTAATAATTTTAAACTAAAATCAATTTTTGAATCTTAATATCATATTTATCAATTTCCCAATCAGCAGTTTCAAAAAGCATTGTTGAAGGAACTAATGTCACGGTCTTTCCGGGATATTTTGCTAAGAAACGATCATAATATCCGCCACCAAAGCCAACACGATAATTGGAATCTTTGGCAAAAGCTAAGCCTGGAACGAGCACCAAATCTGGTGTTTGATTGACTAACTCTTCATTATATTCTGGCTCAGGAATTCCAAACTTACTGACAACTAAATCATCGCTACTCGTAAATGGTAAAAAGGCCATTTGACGATGTGGCATCGTTTTTGGCAAATATACTTTTTTCCCAGCTTCTTGTGCGGCTTGTATGATTGGCGTTGTAGGTACTTCCATTGGACTGCTAACGGTTGTAGCAATCGATTGAGCATTTTTCCACTCTGGCAATTCAACTAATTTTTTTAGTAATTCTAACCCCTCAGCTTTAGTTTGAGCTTGGTTTTCATTTAATCTTTTGATCTGTTGTTGGCGCAAGGCTTTCTTATCGATAATAATCCCCTCCGTAACTTTTTTCGTTATATTATTGTAATCCAAATCGATACCAAAACATATTATGAGGATTTCTTCGCAAAATATTCAAACAAAATTTATTTTATATTCAATTAATTTAGTTATTATTACTTTAACAATTAATCAATCGAAAAAACGGAGGATTTCCAAATGATTTTTTCTAAAAAAACAAATGGTGTCGTTATCGAAAACAGAAATATCGACTTCCAAAATAATCAGATCTCCATCAAATTACACAATTTAACCCATATTCCTAAGGAAAAGGACAGCTACAACGTTTCTTTTGCTGGAATGAAGGGCTATCATGCGATTGAGTCAAAAGGTATTCCCGATGAAAATAACATTTTAACTTTTATTATTAATCGTCACGATTATAAGAAAGTAAAAGTTGGTACTAGAACAAAAATGAGTCCTGTTAAAGCGTAAATTTACACTTCAACAGAGCTCATTTTTTATTTATAACTTTTCAATTAACTTCGGTTGCTATTACATATTCATTTGTAGCTACACGATAATAACCGACACCGCCAATATCGGTAAATTCATCCGTATACCAACTAGTATTTGGAGCCAAGGCACGATCACCAATCAATTGTCCATTTTCATCATACAAACGTGTTGGAGCTCCGCTTGGCGTTGTGACGATCTCGCTTTCAGAATAAATTGGTGAATTTTGATATGGACGAACATCTACCGCACTGACGTATTCACCTGTGGCAACACGATAAAAGGTCCCTTTAGCATTATTATCTTGCAGGTCGACTTTCCAGTTACTGTCCTCAGGTAAACTTCTGCCTAAAGGATTGCCACTCTCGTCATACAACTCTGCTCCAGATGCTGAAGTTACTTCGACTCCATCATAATTTCCAGCACTGATTTGTCCTTCTGAATAGCTTGTTTTTCCATCTAAGGATTCAAAATCAACATCCGAACTCTTGAGAAATTCATGAGCACCAACACCGTAATAAGATCCACTAGCCAAAGTATTCTCTAAACTAGTCTTCCACTCTGAACCAGCGGGCAAATAACGGCCTAATGGTTGGCCACTATCATTGTACAATTGAGCACTGTCTTTGGTTGTAACAATGGCTGTCCCAACATTAGTTAAACCATAATTGGCATCAGCTTTTGCCACAGTAGGAACGGCCGCAATACCTGAAGTTAATATTAACATTGATGCGTATAAAAAAATCTTATTCATTTTTTTCATAATATAACCTCGATCAAAAGCAATTCCGATAGATTTATTAACCTCTATCATCAGTTACATAATAAAACCTATTGATGAATTGATACCAAATTAAGAATAGCCATCTAGTACAGAATAATTATTCCGAAACCGTTGGTCCTATTACTAAGGTCTCTGCCAGTAGAACTTCTTTATATAATTCAAAAACATAGTCTTGATATTTAACTTCACTTTGCGAAATCATATCTAAATACTCTCGTTCTTGAGCTAAAGCATTCATGAAAGCACGCATTTCTAATTCTTTTTCCGCCCCAGTAAATTCAGGATGACGAACCACCCCTAACCACTGTTTAACGAAATCCTTCGTTCGAGTCTTCTGCTTTTGGGCCATCAAATCAAAGATAACCGAATTTTTAACGTTGTCTGGCAAATACATTTTATTAACAGCATCGATTGCTTTTCGAACCATATTGACCCTAATTTCATCCATCTCTTTGGCTATATCTTCATCGTCCACATCTTTATCAAGAATGAACTTAAAGGCAATAGTAGGTACTACTAAGCTCAAGATGATTAGAACACTTTCTGACATCAACACCAAATTGAAATCAGCCTTATTTACGTGAAATTCTGCCAAAGTATAAGCCAACGCTAACGTTACAGCACCATGAACTCCACCTAATGAAAAAATCCAAGCCGATCTATTGTTGAACTTTAGACGTAATCGACCGTAAATATATCTCGTGAAAATACCTATCAAATAAATCGTGACACCTATCAATAGCCAATTAAAAGAATTATTAGAGAATTTCTCTTGGCTGGCAATTTTGACAAACATAAATCCCAAAATGATAAAAACTATACTATTGAGTGTTTCAGTAACCATCGAAACCAAATCAAAACCCATATGAACTTGTGGTGCATTTAATAATTTGCTCCGTTGTGCTTCAGCGTTGTGAACTAAGCCGGCACAAACAACGGCGATGATGCCCGAAACATGCAATTCTTCAGCTAAGTAATAGAGAACGAATGGCGTGATTAAATATAGTAGACTTTGGGCATTCAAGGAATTAAATGATGATCGCAATAAAATTTGACGAAACAGTACCACTATCCAAGCGGCTAAGAAACCAAAAACAAGTCCACCGATAGCTGAAATCAAGAAATCAATCAACGTTTGTCCATAATTGATATAGCCATTAACATACCAAAGAATTGTCATATTTAACAAAATGATTCCTGAAGCATCATTAAATAATGACTCCATTTTCAAAAAGACACCTTCATCTTTAGGAATCTTCAATCCATTAGTCACAGATTCCATTGCCGTAGCGTCAGTCGGTGTACTAATAGCAGCCAAAATAAAAGCCAATGGCAAACTAATACCTGCTACTTCCCAAACACCAAAGCCGGCAATTATTAGACATAAAACAACTAAAACAACTGCCGTTTGGATAATATGCTTAACTTCTTTTCCCACTAGATTTAGTCGCGTTGCTTGTCCTTCAAAGAACAATAGCGGCGCTACAACTAAGCCAATAAATATTTCTGAATTAAAATTATCAATTTGACCACTGATAAATGGAGTAAAAGCTATGATTCCACCAATTGCCATACTGATATAACTTGCCGATATCTTAGTAAGTAATTGCCCCAAAAAAATACTAGTGATAGCAGCCAAAATTAACACAAAACTCGATATCATCAATCCCATGATTTTCCCCTATCTATTTTTCCAAATAAATATAGCATAATTGATGTGAAAAGCCCTTTAATAAGTATGACAAAAAAGATTCATCCCTTTTTGTTTAGCAAACAAATTGAGATGAATCTTTTTTCAATTTTATCTTTAATTGGCACAAAAATGTTTCACATGGAACATCTTGTGTTTTTATGAGTAACCATCACTATATATGGTATTCAAAAAAATCATGCTAAAAAATCAGCGATTTGTTTGATGTCTTCAGGAGTGGTACGACAACAACCGCCAATCAATTTTGCTCCAGCTTCAATCCACTCTGGCACAAGGTCAGTGAAGGTGTCAGCTTGAGGATTCTTTTGCCAAGTTTTTGTATCCGGGTCATAAATATCACCATTATTAGGATATACAATAATTGGTTTATCCGTTACTTGATTAATATTACGCACAACATCTTGTATATTTTCCAAATTTGTACAATTAACTCCAATCGCGGAGATTTGGTCAACGTCTTCAAAATATTTCACTGCTTCATATAAAGAAGTTCCGTCACAAAGAGTTTCACTATCTCGAATACTAAAACTTAACCAAGCTTGTTGATCTTTAAACTTATTTTGCAATAAATCAACTAAAGCTACTGTTTCATCAAAGTTAGGTTGGGTCTCAAAAGCAAATAAGTCTATCCCAGCTTGGTCTAACAATTCCATTCGTTGTAAATGAAATTCTTGATATTCTTCTTTCGTCAAATTGTAGTCACCAGTATATTCACTTCCATCAGCTAAGTAAGCTCCATAAGGTCCGACACTACCGGCTATTAAGGGATATACTTTTGGGGCACGTTCTTCTTTAGTCAATGAATTAAAGTATTGTTCTCTAGCTTTTTTGGCCAAATTAACTGCTTGAATAATTAAATTTTTACTATCTTTTTCGCTCAAACCTAATTCCATAAATTTGCCAACATTTGCTTGATAAGTATTAGTTGTCGCAAAGTCAGCACCTTTTTCAAAATAGCTCTTGTGAACAGCAGTAATGGCTTCTGGTTTTTCAATCATTGCTGTAGCTGACCACAAATCGCTATCCGTTTTGACACCACGTTTCTCTAATTCGGTTGCCATGGCCCCATCAACGACTAATCCAGTTCTGTTTTTTAAATTTTTGGTAATTAAATCACTCATGTTCATTCCTCCATGGCTTTTGTCAACTTGATATTGAAAATAATCTAGTCTATTATAAAAATTAAACTTTTTTAATTTTATTCTAATTTAAACTATTATACAAGGTGATTACTCTTGGAAAATGAAGAAAATACCCATATTAAACTAAAAAGAAACATGGAGTCACGTCACCTGTTTATGATTTCTCTTGGCGGTGTCATTGGAACTGGATTATTTTTGAGCTCCGGTTATACGATTCACGAAGCAGGTCCAATTGGGACGATTTTGGCTTACGGAATAGGTGCTATCGTCGTCTATTTAGTCATGCTCTGTTTAGGTGAATTATCAGTTGCCATGCCAGAAACTGGTTCTTTTCACGTCTACGCTGATAAATATATCGGACCTGGAACTGGTTTTACAGTCGCAATTTTGTATTGGTTAACTTGGACTGTCGCTTTGGGATCTGAATTCACAGCGGCTGGATTAATTATGCAACAGTGGTTCCCTGGGTCTCCTACTTGGCTGTGGAGTGCTTTATTTATGGCAGTGATTTTTATTTCTAATGCTTTATCAGTCAAATTTTTTGCCGAGACAGAATTTTGGTTCTCTAGTATTAAAGTTATCGCCATTGTTTTATTCATTGTTGTTGGATTCTTGGCTATTTTTGGAATTATTCCTATCAAAGGGACAACTCATGCCCCACTATTCACGAATCTAGTCAAAGATGGACTGTTCCCCCGAGGCTTTAAAGCTGTTTTCACAACCATGTTAACTGTTAATTTCGCTTTCTCAGGGACAGAATTAATTGGTGTAACTGCTGGTGAAACTAAAGATCCTGGTAAAAATATTCCTAGAGCCATTCACACTACCTTATTGCGTTTAGTAATCTTTTTCATCGGTAGTATCGTTGTCATGTCAGCGTTGATTCCTTGGCAAAAGGCTGGTGTCAGTCAAAGTCCATTTGTCCTAGTCTTCAATAGTATCGGCTTGCCATTCGCCGGAGATTTGATGAATTTCGTTGTTTTAACGGCAATTTTGTCTGCTGCTAATTCAGGATTGTACGCTTCAACGAGAATGCTCTGGTCACTAGCTCATGAGGGGATGATTCCTATTAAATATGCCAAAACCAATTCTCGTAATGTTCCTATGCTAGCCCTCTGTTTGAGTATGCTCGGTGGAATTTTGGCTTTGGTTTCCAGTGTTGTCGCTGCTTCAACAGTTTATTTAGTCCTCGTTTCAATTTCCGGTCTAGCAGTAGTTATCGTTTGGATGGCAATCGCCTTATCTGAAATCAACTTTCGCAAACAATTTCTCAAAGATGGTCATAAGCTAAGCGAATTGAAATTCAAGACCCCTTGGTATCCAGTCGTTCCTTGGGCCGCTTTTATCATGAGTCTGTTATCTTGCGTCTTGATCGTCTTTGACCCCAATCAAAGATCAGCCCTCTTCTACATGATTCCTTTCTTAATTCTCTGTTATGGCGTTTATTATGGTAAAGAATATTTAAAAAAACGTCGAGTTGTAAATGATAATTAAAAGTTCAATAGTCACCAAAATTGTCTAAGCTACTGGAAAAAGGTTTAATATATAGGTATATGTAAAATTTGGGTTCTTTCTTAAGTTAGGTTAATTAGTGGTAAATTGCTGTCACTACCGACTAAATGATGTTTCGTTTTATTTATTTCAAATAATTAGAAGTAAAAAATAGAACAACTATCTAATCCGGAATACTGCATCTACTAAAACTTAGAAAAGACCCAATCTGGGAGAAAAGATATTTATGAATAAGAAAACTAAATTGGATCAAGAAACTCCAACAAAAAAAATTATTGATGATGTCGAAGAGGGTATTAATGATGCTGGTACAGTCTTCTCAACTGAAGCTGAACCATTAGAAAGTAACAGTAAGCAACTAGTTAGATACTTATTGTGGGGATTACTTTCAGTTATCGTCAATTTCGGAACCTTCTATATTTTGTACCACACTATCCATATGAACTATCAAGTTGCTAACATTATCGCTTGGTTCTTAGGGGTACAAGTCGGATTTTGGGTTGACCGTGTTATCGTCTTCCGTCACAAATCCAACTCGGCTTTCCAAGAAATGCTGGCTTTTTACGCAACCAGAATTTTAACTTTCCTAATTGAAACAGCTACGCTTTGGATTGGTATTTCCGTCCTTAGTGCTAACGGAACTGGTTCTAAACTAGTCGGACAATTTTTAGCCATCGTTGGAAATTACGTTCTATCTAAGTTCTTTATTTTTAAAAACAGACATTAAACAAAAAAACTTCAACAACGTTTGTAATAAACATTGTTGAAGTTTTTTAATTCAATGCAACTTTAGGTTCAATTTTACTCTTATTCAATAATACAGAACTAGTTACAACTGACAATGAACTGAAGGCCATTGCCAAACCTGCTAATTCAGGGCTCAAACTCAAGCCAACTGCAAAGAACAAGCCTGCAGCAACTGGAATTCCTAAGACGTTGTAAATGAAAGCCCAGAAGAGATTCAACTTGATACGATTGAAAGTCTTACGACTCAATTCTAGAGCTTTAGCAACGTCACGTAAGTCATTTTTCATCAAGACGATACCACCGGATTCGATAGCAATATCTGTACCTGAACCCATGGCAATTCCGACATCAGCCATTGTCAAAGCTGGAGCATCATTGATTCCATCACCAACGAAGGCAACTTTACCATCTTTTTGCAATGCTTGAACGTGATCAGCTTTGTCACCTGGTAAAACATCAGCGATAACTTCGTCGATTCCCACTTCTTTGGCAATTGCTTCGGCAACTCTTTGATTATCACCAGTCAACATGACAGTTCTCAATCCACGAGCTTTCAAAGTAGCAATAGCTTCTTTAGAAGTAGCTTTTGGAGCATCTTGAATGGCAATTAAACCAATAATCTTATTATCAACTCCAACGAAAACAACTGTTTTAGCTTCATTTTGAAGTTGAACCATTTTGTTTTGTAATTCTGAATCAATCTTTACATCGGATAACATTTTATCGTTACCAACAAAAGCTTTTTGATTATCAACCAAGGCTGTAACACCCTTACCTTCTACGGCTGAAAAATCAGTGGCAGTATTAGGTGAAATTTTTTCAATTTTAGCTTTGTCCATAATGGCTGTAGCTAGAGGATGTTCAGAAGACTCTTCCAAACTTGCGGCGATTGACAAAACTTGCTTTTCGTCACCAACGATATCAGTAACTTCTGGTTTACCATTTGTGATAGTACCAGTTTTATCCATAACGACAGTCTTTACATCGTTGACTTCTTCAAGAACTTCACCATTCTTGATCAAAATACCCATTTTGGCACCACGACCAGTTCCGACCATCAAGGCTGTTGGTGTGGCTAAACCTAGGGCACAAGGACAGGCAATTACAACTACAGAAACTGCAAAGATCAAAGCTTTAGCAATTGTAGCTCCTAAGAAAACATACCAAACTAAGAACGTTAAAATAGATAAAATCAAAACTGCTGGTACGAAAATCTCTGAAACTTTATCGGTTAAATTTTGAATTGGAGCGTGACTATTTTGGGCTTTTTTAACTAATTCAACGATTTGCGAAAGCATCGTATCGCTACCAACTTTTTCAGCTTTGAACATGAAAGTTCCGTTGCTATTGATAGTTGAACCGATAACCTTGTCACCAGTTTTCTTAGTAACAGGCATACTTTCACCGGTAACCATTGATTCGTCAACTGTTGAACTACCTTCAGTAATCACACCATCAACGGCAATTTTTTGACCGGGTTTAACTCTGATCAAATCACCTTCAACTACTTGGTCCAAAGGAATTTTAACTAATTTGCCATCACGCATGACTTCAGCTTCTTTAGCTTGCAAGTCGACTAATTTTTCAATGGCATTTGAGGCATTGTTACGCATTCTTTCTTCAAATACTTGACCCAACAAGACGAAAGTTATTACAAAAGCGGCACTTTCAAAGAAGACTGCTTGGCCAGTAAACATAGCATAAATACTGTAAATATAAGCTACTGCTGTACCAATTGCTACCAAAGTATCCATGTTTGAATGGTGCTTTTTAAATGAAGCCCAAGCACTTTGGAGGAAAGGTCTAGCAGCAACTGCCATAACGATAGTTGTTAGAACAAATTGAATCCATTCACTGCCGGGAACCATGATTCCAAAAGGCATCAAAATCATCCCGATCAACATTGGAATTGAAAATACCAATGCAATCCAAAATCTCTTAGTAATTGTCATTATGAAATCACGACCTTTCCTTTGAACATATCCATACCGCAACTAAATGTATATTCACCACTCTTATCAGTATCGACTGTAACGGTTTGGGTTTCATTTAGTGGTAGTTGCTTTTCGAAATTTAAATCTTTAGAGTGAACGACATCCAAACATCCTTGAGCATTCGTTCTCGTAAATGAAATTTCAGCGGGAACACCTTTCTTCAAATTGACTACTTCTGGTGAATAACCACCTGCTACTGTAACGTTAACTTTTTGTACCTTCTCAGCCATAATTGTTATCTCCTTATTTACTATTTAATAATTAATTTGCCGTGGAACATATCCATACCGCAAGCCCATTGGAATTCGCCGGGTTTAGAAGTATCGATGTTGATAGCTTCTTTTTGATTTTGTGGTAGTTCTTGATTAATTCCGAAATCGGAAAAGACTACTCGATCCAAACAACTGGAGGCATCTTTTCTGGTGAAATTCAACGTTGCTGGAACACCCTTCTTCAAAGTGATGACTTCTGGTGAATAACCACCACTAACCTCTACATCAACACTCTGCTTGTTATCGGCGACATCCGCTGTCTGGCTGGCAACTTCGTGATTGCCGAAGAACCACCAAAGAATGAAGCCAATAATTGCTAAACCTACGATCAAAACTAATATCTTTATCATTATCCTTTTCCCTCTTACTCGTTTACATTTGTAATCTACGGTTATTATATTAATCTTCGAGTTTACATTTGTCAACTAGATAAATTGGGAAATTAAAAAACAGTATCTATTTAGCGTGATATTTCTAAATAGATACTGTTTATTTTCCTGACAAAATATAATTCAAAATTTCCATAAATATACTCTGCAAACTGTTTTTAGCCGTGGTAAAAGTTCCTACATCTATTCCGGATAATTCTTCCTCACCAAAATATCGGTTTTCGATATACATATGATAAGCTAACTCAATTTGAATCGACTCGACTCGCTTGTTATCCCCATAATGCGGCGTAATGAAACCTCCAGAAAAAGGATGATTATTTGAAACGGTGTAACCTTTTTGATTGAGTTGTTTGGTTAAAAATTCTCTTAAATCTGTGCTCGAAGTAGCATCAAAATGATTACCCAAAACGACATCTTCAGTTTTTACATCTTCATGTGGATATTCAGCAAAACTATGCAAATCGAATAAATAAACTTTGTCGAATTTTTCTAATTTATGATCAATAAGTTCCTGCAACTTAGCGTGATATGGCCGATAAAATTGATTAATTCGTTGTTCAATCCCTTCATCAGTCAACTTAGTTTGATAAATTGGCTTTCCAAAAGTCGTCTGACTATAAACTATTTCGTAACGATAATCACCATTTACATCAGTCATCGACAAATCACGATTAGGATCAGCAATGTAACGATGAAGATTATTCTGAAGTACAGTGAATCCACTCTGTGGCAAAAAATCATAAAGCTCTGGCAGAAACCAGTCGACATTAGGACAAATTAAACCTGGCATCATTTTTGATTTGATATCTTCGGGAATAAAAGTTCCGCTGTGTGGTAAATCAATGATAATTGGCAATTCATCAGTCTCTCCATTATGGACAGTAAAATTTTTCATATCTTCTCCTCTAATCCCAATTTCCAAAAGCTATCTCGTTCAACTCATCATTACCACATTTGGGGCAATGCCAATACTTCTCTGGCTCTTTAACAAATTTTAATCTGGTTGCTCCAGGACTTCCTTTAGCAAAAGTTAGGCGTTTTAAAGTAGTCTGACAATATGGACAAGGATATTGTGGTTCAAATTCATCGGATCCATTTAATTGAAAGTAAAATTTATCAAATAAGTAAAAATCATTAGGACAAGCGTAAATTGCATGACCGTAATCTTCATTTATTTCATAGCCTTTTGTTAATAAATCCATTGTCTGATCAACAATCTTTGTATTATCAACTAAATCCAACAAGAATTGCTTATCTTTAAAAATATTTTCTGGAGAGTACAACATACCTATTCCTGTATTGGCCTTAATCCCATAGCCACATTTAGTGCAGTGCAAATCGTGAATTTCACCCATTTTTATCCCCTCCGAATTCTTGTTTTAAATTTTAAGTAAATATCCAATAGGACGCAACCAATATTATTCATTATCCTATTTTAATATTTCGCCGTTTTGCGAAAATAGAACTCCATTTTCCCTGTCCTATTTTAATATTTTGCCGTTTTGAAGAAATAGAACTCTGTTTTCCCTATCCTATTTTAATATTTTGAGGTTTTGCAAAAATAGAGCTACCAAATGGCAGCTCTATTTCTAAATATACTGTATTTTCAAATTTCCCATTGAAACCAATCCCGTTATTGTAACGGTAGGACTATCAGAAGAGATATTTTGCACACCGGCTTCTGAAATATTTCCCATATTATTATTGATTCCTTTGACAACATTCCAGTCACGGGGAATAAATAACTCAATATTGCCTAATGACACGTTTACTTTGATAGTTGCTGTATCATTAACGGCCACATGATCAAAATAAACTTTTGCGCTACCCAAATTGGCTTGAACATTTGCAGTATGAAAGTCATTCGAACGGACGTATCTTACACTATTGCCCATTTTTACAAAAACATCTACATCAGGACTATCAACAGTTTTCATATCATCGCTGTATTCATAGTAACTACCGAATGGCTTTTTTTCCCATTTTACTTGGCTTTTATAACGCATCCAAGGACGATGTTTGGCTAAAAATGGATTCAATATCACTGACAATCCAATACTTATCAGCAAGGCGGCACCTAAGATTGTCCAAGCAGATAAAGTCGCAATTCCTAAGGGTTTAGCGTATAAAATTGCTAAAAAAGCCAATGTAAAAACTGTCCCTGAAACAGAAAAGTAAACTAAACTTTTGATTAAAAAGAATACCAAAAATATCGTTGCGACAATTGTCCAAAAATTAAATGTGTATGTGATCAAATGTAACTGACTAGCAATCAATAAAGCGGCACTCAATAATAAAAACAAACCCCAAAAGATTCTATTTCTCATAATTAAACCTTCCTTTGATTCAATTTCAGCTTTAGCTTTTTTAGAAAGCGGCGGGAAGCATACATTTGTTTATAACTATCGCGAAACTGAATTAGATTTCCCATAACGGATTGAGTCAGAGATTTTACCTCATCAACATTTAAAATTGACGACTTAGAAACTCGCAAGAAATTATCCGGCAGATTTTCCTCTAACTCATACAACCGATAATGGATCAAAAAGGCGTTGTCTTTAGTATGAGCGTAAACATTTCGATCATTGGTCTCAAAAAATAAAATATCCTGTGTCGACAAAGAATAGACCGTATTATCCAAATAACCATTGATATTGTGCAATTTAGTATCAATATTTTGAAGATTACGTAAAATTTCAGCTACTTCTTCATCCTTTTTATTAGCTCGGATAATAATTTCTTTTTCTTGATACTCTGATGAAATATCTAACTTTATTTTCACATCCAACAACCCTTTCGTTAGAAGTATTACACCATTTTTAACTGTCAGTGTATAGGGTATTTGCTTGAGTGGTCAAAATATACCATTAAGCGGTTTATTATATCTTCACTCCTAAAAAGTTCTGAGCAAAAAAGGCAGCTTGTTCACGATTCAATTTCAATCCTCGCAAATAATTTTGGTCCACTTCAATCGTTTCAAAACGGCAATTACTCCAGTCAATGCCTTTTAATTTGGTATTCATCACAATCATCTCGTTGAGATCACAATTGTCAAAAATAACTTTACTTAGTTTATTGTCACTAAAACTGACGTCTTTCAAACTACTATTGTCAAAATTAACTACCTTGCAAGTCAATTGATTCAAATTAGCCAAATCCAAAATACAATTATTGAACTGAATATTGTTGAAGTAAGAACCATTGAAATCAGTTCCTAACATTTTACAGTTCTGGAATTTAACTCGAAACAAACTGGAATCAGTGATATGACAATTTGAGAGGTCACAATTTTTAAAAATAATATCGGTTAAATCACTTTTATCAAAATCGCAATCACTAAGGGTCACATGTTGAAATAAAGTCTGTTCAATCATCGGATGGGAAATCGTCTGTTTCTCTACTAATTCATCTTTGATCAAATAGTTGCTCAAAAAGTAATCTTCTTCATTGTAAATATCAAAGAAAGAACCTTTCGTTAGATAATCTTCATCAATTTTGGGTTGGTTCATAATATCCTCCAATTTATCTATTAGTAGGATAATAACAAAAAACAAAAGCTAAGACTAATTCTCATAAAACAGAATCAGTCTTAGCTTTATTTATTTACCAATAACTCGGTAAACATTACTCTTTCTAAAATACTTCTTATACCTTTCATCCAATTCTTCATCAGTTATCAAAACATCAACATCTTGGCAATTAGCCACAACGTAAGGTGATGTTTTTTTAGTGGTAAATTTATAATTTTGCGTTACTAAAATGATTTTTTTACTTCTTTGAACAGCCTTTTTTAAAATAGCGGCATCAGCTTTGCCCATTACGGTAATGTCACCTTCGTCAGTAATTCGTGAAGCACCGATAAAAGCAGCATCGAAAATATAATCATTCAAACGAACCAACGTATCCAATGATGAAGTGTAACGGTTTACTCGATCAACAATACCACCCAATAATTCAACTTTGGGCAAAGAATTTTCCATCAGATGTTCCGCGTTGTCAATTCCATGCGTCACAATGGTCGTATCTATTTGACCTAACAAATCACACAATTGAACCAACGTAGTCGAAGCACCAATAAAATACAATCTTCCCGGCAAAATATATGATGCTGCAATCTTTGCCATTTGAGTTTTGACTGGCGACAAAATTCGCTTGCGATTGAGAAATTCCGGTATTTCATTCTTTTGAGCTGCCATGATTCCACCGTGAACTCGAATTGCTTGACCAGTAGCTGTTAAATGCAAAATGTCACGTCTAGCTGTATCAAAAGCAATTTGAAAATGATCAGCAATCTGTTTGGTCGATAACCAATTTGTATCTTTTAATTTTTCTAAAATAAGTGCTTCTCTTTTTTCCTTTGGAATCATAAGCATCTTTCCTCTCACAGTAAAAACCAGTAGTCAGTTTCATTGAAGTAATCCGTCACTAATAGTCAAATTATGTTTTTTCGTTTTGCAAGTCAAACCATTTTCATTCATGATCCGTAATACTCGTTTGTGATTGACCGAATAGCCTCTTTTTTGCAGCTCCTTAGTGACACTACGATACCCATAACTATTATATTGCTTCTTTATATCTTTAATTATATCTAATAACTGTTCATCGCATTGCTTCTTTTGCGCAAAATAAAAATTTGTAGTATCTGCACTAGGAAGTAAATTTTTCAAATACGCTATCTCAATGCGCAAATTCTGATTCTCTTGTTCTAATTTATCAATAATTGTTTTCTCTTGAGAATTCCGTAAACTATGGCGTCCAAATAACGAAGTTTGTCCTGATTTATCCAAAATTTTCTGCCAATTGGCAATCGTCCCTGGATTACTAATGTCAAAATGCAAGGCTGTCTGTGAATAAGTTGCTTGATTCTCTTTTTTCCACTTCAAAACAGCTAATTTGAAATTACCATCATATTCATAACCAGGTCTTCTAACTTTTAAGCCTTCCGCGCCAAATTTTTTGTATCGATCAGTCCAATTGAAAATACTAAAATGATTAGCTACTCCATATTCTTCTTGTAACTCTGAAACATTTGTCCCAGCTAAATATTTTTTTACGATTTCTAATTTTGTCTCAAAATTAAATTTGGTCAAAGTAAAACCTCCTATAATCATTTTGACTATGGGAGGATCACTTCAAAGACCAACTACTTTTCTTTTACTTCAGCGACTTTATTATCATGGTCGACATGACTATCAAAACTAGTCAAAGAACTATATTCTTTCAAAACATCTTTAGAATTAGTTATCAAAACCATCGTCGTAGTATCTTTTTTAGCAGCTTTGATTTTATCAAAATCAGTTTTGACCAAGATTGTATCGTGATCAACCTTATCGCCGACTTTGACCATTGTCTCAAAAGGTTCACCTTTCAAATCAACTGTATCGATTCCGATATGAACCAAAACTTCCATTTTGCCAAATTTCAAACCGACAGCATGTTTTGTGGGAAATAGCTGGCTAACTTCACCAGCAACGGGACTATAAATATTGCCGTCATCAGGGATAACTCCGTAGCCTTCTCCCATTGCACCGCTAGAAAAAACAACATCATTAACATCTTTTAAATCAATTAATTTTCCCGAAACGGGTGCATAGAAATCTTTTTTCTTATTAAAACTAAATAAACTCATTTATTAATCCTCAATTCCTAGATAGTCTTCAACCTCTGGACCAATCGTCGAAACTTTAGTTCCATAAATAACTTGAACACCATTGCCATGGACAACTGTTCCGACAGCACCAGTTGATTTCAACAAGTTCTTCTTAACTATTTTGGGATCTTTGACACTAACTCTCAATCTAGTAGCACAAGCTTCTAAAGTACTGATATTATCTTTGCCACCTAATCCGTCAACAATCATAGCAGGGATTCCATCAGCATTAGCATCATTACTACCTTGAGCTTTCTTTTCTTCAACGTAGTCTGCTTTAGTGTGAAGTGTAGCTTCTTCTTCATCATCTTCACGACCAGGAGTCTTTAAGTTGAACTTCGTAATCGCAAACTTGAAGACGAAGTAATACAAAGCAAAGTAGAACAAAATCAATGGTACTAAGGCTATCCAATTTGTTCTAGCTTGACCAGGCAAGACACCGTATAAAATCATATCTAGTAAGCCACCGGAGAATGTGAAACCAACTCCAATCTTCAACAAGGAAACAAAGACTGCTGAAAAGGCGAACAAGACACAGTGAATGGCCCAGAATAAGAATGGTGATGCAAACAAAATAGTAAATTCAAGTGGTTCAGTAATACCTGTCAAAATAGATGTTAGTGAAGATGATAGTAACAATCCTTTGACATCTTTACGCTTACTCTTTTTAGCACAGTGGTACATAGCTAAGGCAGCAGCTGGGAAACCACCGATCATAACTGGAAATTCAAAAGCAAAGTATCTTGCTGCTTCCCAAGAAATTTTCGTTCCGGCACCCAATTGTGCAAAGACGATGTTTTGGGCACCGACAACTGTTTGACCTGCAATGTGAGCAGTACCACCAACAGCAGTTTGCCAAAATGGCAAATAGAAAACGTGATGTAATCCAAATGGAATCAAAGCTCTATAAACATAAGCATAGAAGAATGTTCCAATGTAACCTGATTTACCAATCAATGTACCCAATCCGGCAATACCCATGGCAATATATGGCCAGAACCATGCCATGAAGAATCCACCAAAGATACCAGCTAAAGCACCAGCGATAGGACTGAAGTGAGTTCCACCAAAGAATGAAATAGCATCAGGGAACTTAATACGATAGTACTTATTGTGTAGCCAAACACAGATCAAACCGATAAAAATACCACCGAAAACCCCTGTATTCATGGTATTAGTGAAGCCTAGCATATCTGTCAATAAACCACCGATTTTCTTTAATTTTGGTAGCTCTCCAAAATTGACAATAGCACTAGTCATTGTGGCATACATCATAAAGTAGCCGACTAAGGCTGACAATGCCGCAACACCTTTTTCACTTTTGGCTAAACCTAAAGCAACTGAAACAGAGAATAAAAGACCTAGATTATTAAAAATAACACTTCCACAATCATTGAAGATTGTTAATAGTCGATTCAAAAATGTTCCTTGTCCCAGAATCGCCTCTAAATGATACATTTTGATAAATGATTCACCTGTAAATGAAGCTCCGACCCCTAGAAAGAGTCCGGCAACAGGCAATAAAGCAATCGGAAGCATAAACGTTTTACCAACATTTTGCAATGCAGCAAAAGTTTTACTTCCACCTTTATTTTTTGACATAACAAAACCCTCTTTATATAAGACGGTCACTAGTAACCATTTTTGGCATGCCTTTCGTTAATTAACATTTGCAATCATAGCATCGTTTATGCCAAACGTTTTTAAAAATTAACAATTTCAGAAAATGGTATCAGTGTTTTTCAGCATTTGCTGTTTGAGAGTCAGTGATTAATGCGGACAAATGCGTATTTAAAAATACCGCCACTTAGCCCTTGCTATGGAACGCGTTCGACAGCTTATACTGATTTTGAAATCAGAAAGGTGGATGAAAATTATGTTTGCTTACATTGAAATTATTGATTCAGAAGAAAAAGTTTCATATGGATATTCTAATTTTTCATTTTCTAAAGGAGTTCTTTCAATTAGACCAATTAAAGGGATATTAGGTACTTCAACGCAAAACATTCCTATCAAAGAGATCACTAATATCAAAGAAGACACTTATTATGGTTGGAACCGAATTTCATTTAACTTTGCTAATAAAACTTATTCCTTCCTATACAGTGGCTACGGCGAATTTGATTATTTAAAGGAACACCTAATGGCTGAAATCATGGCTTAATCACAAAACTTAATTTTTGCCCTCGTTTTCAGAATTATTATTGTATGATTAGTAGTAGAAAACAGGGGGAAAATTATGGGGATACTCGCAGAATTTCGACGTCAAAATAGCAATTTTTGGCGTTATTTTTGGAAATACAGTCAAATCATCATCTTAATTCAGTTAATTATTCATTTTATTTTGATTCCCGTTTTGAGCTTTTTAGCTAACGGCATCAATTTTTTGGGTAATGTCAACTATGTTTCATACACTAACGCTTTAGAACTGATCACGCACAAGCCACTAGTGGTAATCGGATTAATATTAGTCCTGTTTCTACTACTATTATTAGTCTTTGCACAGTTCACTTTATTACTAGTCAGCTTTCAAGCTATCAAATCACATGCCAATCTAAGTTGGTGGGACTATCTCAAGAGCGTCAGTAAGAACCTCTTTGGATTGCCATTTAAAGCTTTTGGATTCTTTCTATTATATTTCTTGATTATTACACCATTTGGCAGTTTGGGATTATCTTCAACCCTTTTAAGTAAAGTAAAGATTCCCCAATTTATTCTCGATTGGCTATTTCAAGAACATTTGCCATTAGGATTACTACTGATTGTCGCTTATTTAGTGGTTTTATACGTTGGGATTCGTTGGATCTTAGTACTTCCTTCAATGATTTTTGAAAATAAGTCTATCAAAGCTTCAATTCATCACAGTTGGAATAAAACTAGACATCAAGAACTTTATTACTTAGGTATCTTTTTAATCTTGTTAGCCGTGGTCGCCATCTTCATCACCGTCTCAACAAGTATCTTGATTGCTTTCCAATACTTGATTGACCATGTTGGTGCATTAAAAGTTCTTGATTTTCCAATGGCTGTTATCAACATGACGGCTATTCAACTGATCAATTACATCACGGGAATTTATGCTTCTGGGATGGCCATCTTGATTATCTTGAGTGATACACATACAAATTACTTTTATCCTAAACGCAACCATCGCTATCACAAATGGTTCTGGGGCATCTTAGGAACAGCTGTCGTCGTCAGTTTTGTTACTTTCGACATCACTTACTTCAACAACTGGTTACTAGAACCACCTTTGAGTATTTCTCATCGAGGTGTTGATGACGGTAATGGTGTTCAAAACACTATCGAATCACTTAAAGCTACTGCCAAAGAAAAACCTGATTACATCGAAATGGATATTCAGGAAACTAAAGATCACAAGTTTGTCGTTTATCATGACAACACGCTTAAAGGTTTAGCTGGAATCAATAAGACTCCAAGTCAACTAACCTTAAATGAATTAACTAATATCCAAGTTCACGAGAATGGTAAAACTACTCACATTGCAAGTTTTGATGACTATTTAGCAACTGCCACGAAATTGCATCAGAAGTTATTAGTCGAATTGAAGGACGTTTCTGGTAACAAATCTGATTTTGTCAGTCTTTTCGCTAAAAAATATGGTAAAAAGTTGCAAGAAAATAAAGCCATGGTGCACTCATTGGATTATCAATACATTGAAGACACCAAGCAACTTTTACCTAAGATTCAAACTAGTTACGTCCTACCATTCAATCTATTCGGGGTTCCTTACACTAATTCCAATGCTTTCACGATGGAATACACAACTTTAAATGATTCCTTTATTGACCAAGCCCATATCCAGCAAAAGAAAGTCTTCGCTTGGACAGTCAACGATACTTCCGATATGGATCGAATGATTTTCATGGGTGCTGACGGCGTGATTACTGATAATCTCAGTGATTTGCATGAAGAAATCCGTAATTTATTTAAAGACTCCAGTTATTCTGAACGAATGACAGTTTACGTAACACAAATGCAAGATCCGTTTGAATGATAAAAAGCAGTTTTCTCTTTTAAATTATCAGAGAAAACTGCTTTTTTATTCAATATTTATCGCCACTTTTTTTACCCATTGCAGTGGCTAGTTTATATACGATTTCAATATTAATATTATTTCCATTTTCAATTTCAAACTCACGTCTAAATTTTGGATCCTTTAGTTCTTCTTTCAAAATGGAATCAATACTAACCAACCTCCATCAAATAATAGATTTTTTCTTATCTAATCAAATCATTCGATCCATCACTATCAATATAACCAAAGACATCTTCTTTAGTAAAAATTGGTGTATCATTCATCGACGCTTGGGCTAAAACTGAATTAGCAACGGCAAACTCTAGAATATCTTCGAAAGTCCATTTTTCTAACAGGCCACAAATTATCCCACTAGCAAAGGCATCCCCACTACCGATTCGGTCGATGATATTTAATTTATGCTTACTAGAGCGATAGATTTTGTCATGATGGAACAAGAAACCCTCAAAATACTTCTCGCCATCAACAATACTACGACGACTGCCAGCAAAGAAATTGATCTGATATTCGATACAGAATTTTTTGTACAACTCGGTTTCATCGTCAATTTGGTAATCCAACAAATCCGTTAAATCCCTCTTACTACCAAAGACAATATCAACGTATGGCAAAATCTCTTGGTATCGTTTTTTCATCGTTTCGTGGTCAATATCCAAATTTAAACTCATGCGATAATTAAAATCAAAACAGACGATTTTATTTCTTGCTTGAGCTACTTGAGCTAATCTTTTAGCGGCTTTTCGCGTTTGATCTGTTAAGCTCAAAGCAATGCCGCAAATATGAACAATATCTACACCTGTTAAAGCTTTCTCGAAATCGTAATCCTCAACTTTACTCTTACTAAAAGCACTAGACAGACGATCTTGATAAGTCACTCGTTGGGGTCGTGGTCCAAAACCTAATTCAACGAAGAAACTACCGATATTGTGACCTTGATAAATAATCTTTCGATCAGAAATACCCAGCTTTCGTAAATCAGCTGCTGCCTTTCTTCCAACAGGATTATCTGGTAATACAGTTAAAATCGATGTGTCGTAGCCAAAATGGGCCAAACTACTCAACAAATTAACGCCCGTCCCCACAGTTGTGACCGTCATGTCGTCAGTTTGCTCGAGCATTTTATGATCATTGACGGTATAACGTAACATAACTTCGCCAAAGGCTAAAATATTCATCTGAAAAACCTCTAAAATCTTTTGATTATTTGATACAACTTAGCAACGTCTTCTGGTCTAGTATCGCCATTTTCATCGATGATTGAACTGTAGACATGTGGAATAATCCGCTTAACACCAGCATCAACCGCAATTTGGACGATTTCTTCAAAGTTATTTAAATCAATTCCACCTGTTGGTTCAAGGTCAAAATCATTTTCAGCACAGGCTTTAGCAACAGCTTCGTACTCGGCTTTGTGAGTTAAACCTTTCATTGGGAAAAATTTGATGGAAGAACCACCCATATCTTTGAGCAATGCAATAGCTGTTTCAATGCTTACTTCAGTTGGAGCCGTTTGGCTGCTCAAAGGACCAGTTGCCAAATTGACGAAACCAACTTTACCAGTTGGAGAAACTAATCCATTGATAATGGTCTCATTTTGTCCAAGAGCTTGACGACTAGCACCTACACCTGTGAACACTTGGTTGACGTGTTGTGGTTGAATAGCCTTTGAAACTCTGACTACCATGCTACTTTGATTAGGATCTCCGGCGCCTAAACCGACAGAAACGGCATTGTCGATAGCTTTTTGATATTCCTTCATATCAGCAATAGCAGCTTCATCAGTTGGATAATTTTTAGTCAAAACTCCTAATACTACATGACCTTCAGCAGCTTCGTAACAATCTTTAGCATTCTGAACTGAATTAGCTAAGACATTCAAACAAATTCCATTTTCCAAATAATTTGGTCGTAAACTCATCTTAATTTCCTCCAACGATTTCTTTTAATCTTGAAACAATTTGGTACATCTCTACTTCATTAACGGCCCGAATATCAAATTCGATAATACCTTCATTCACTCGATATTCACGTGCATAAATGGCTGTATCACCATTTCTCAATTGGTCACAGATTTCTTTAGCTGATAAATTGCCAGTCGGTTTTACTTCAGCACGATAAATTTCACGACCAGCACCATCTTGAACTATTTTGACATCCATATTGGGGACTTGAGCTAAATTGTCAACGAAAGGCTTGAGTCTTTCAATCATCGATTCACCGGATTCTGAACCATCTTTTAAATATTTAGCAATCGCTGCTGTTAACCCAATAATATTTTCCTTACCAATCTTCATGGCTCGACCAATACCGAATCCTTGCATGCGAGCCCACTTGATATATTCACTTTTACCGAAAATCACCCCAGAGGCTGGTCCTTCAATTGCCTTGGCACCACTGTAAATTACAATATCAGCACCCATTTTGATGTATTTTAATAGGTCTTCTTCGGCGGCAGCATCCAAAACTAGTGGCAAACTGTGACGATGAGCGACTTCAATTGCTTCTGGTATCGTCAACATACTCTTTTGCACCGTGTGGTGACTCTTGATGTATAAGATGGCAGCTGTCTGATCAGTAATCTGCATTTCTAAATGCTCAGATTTACACATATTGCTGTAACCAGCTGGAACCATTTTTCCACCAGCAACTGAAATCATCACATCCACTGGTGTTCCATAATCAACATCATGACCCATGGGCAAAATCACTTCTCGCTTAGTAATGCGGTCAGTATAAGGATGATATACATGATATTGACTGCCTTGGCCGATAATTCCTGCAAGAGATTCAGCGATTCCTGCCGAAGCAGAGTTAACCACTAAAGCATCTTCACTGCCGACTAAACGAGCTAAATATTCACCAGTTTTAACTAACAGATCCGACATTTCAAAGAAATTTTGTGCTCCCAATTTTTGAGCAGCTACTACTTCGTCTGAAACTTTTGAAACGCCTAAGATCGTCATTTTACCGTCTGCATTGATAACGCGTTTTAATTTGTATTTATCATATAGATCCATTGTTTTCTCCTATTGCATAACTTTGACCGCTGATGATGCTGTAAATTGGTTCAACGACCTTGTTAGTTTGAAATTTATTGCCATCTGAATCGACTAATTCTTTAGTTTGGTTTTTGACATCAAAAATCGTTAAATCAGCATCCTTGCCAACTAATAATTCACCTTTATCCAAATTGAAATTATGAGCCGGAACTGTTGTAATCATTGGTATTACTTGTTTCAAATCAAAACCTAGATACAGCATCTTCTCAATACACGTTGCCATGTTATATACGGGACCAAGTTCCCGATTATGATGATAAATATCAGTGCTCAGACTTTGAGCAAAGATGCTTTCTATAGTAGCTTGTTGGGCGGTTTTGACATTAAAGCTTTCGGAACCATGCCCAATATCAAAAATAATGCCTTTCGCCAAACCAGCTTTAACAAATTCTTTTACTTGTCCATCTGAATTCAAAATACCGTTGTCCTTGCCATTGAAACAATGAGTAATAATATCGCCTTTCTCTAAGACGTCCATAATTTCTGATAGGGTTGGTGGATTAGTTCCGACATGAACCATTAGTGGTAAAGGCTGCGTTAATAATTTTTGAAACATTTTGGCTTTGATTAGTGGCTTAATGCCGTTGTCGACTACGACTGATTTACTAATTCGAGCTTTAATACCCACGACAAATTCGGGATATTGGTCAATCATTTTTTGAAGTGGCGCATATGCAACCTTCGTCATATCTGCCAATTCATTTTGAGCTAAAATACCAGTTTTAGAAATATTGATCATTGCAAAAACATTAGTCTTTTTGTGACGAGTAATCTGATAAAAATCCTCAATGTTATCGGCACCAGTGGAACCAGCATCAATCACTGTTGTCACACCAGTTAAATAACCGACCTTATCTGGATCATCATAATAGAGCGACAACTTTTCATAGCAGTGGACGTGGTCATCAATCCAGCCAGCGCTAATATAAGAAGTATTGTGCAGATCAATTACCTCATCAGCCGTTAAAACATTTAATTTGGGACCGATTTGAGCAATTTTTTGATTTTCAATCAAGACTTCCAAAGGAAAACCACTGATGTCTTTGCCATTTTTGATATAAAGACTAGTCACATTTACCTCCTGAACTTGAACTTATCCCATGGTCCGACATAATCTAGCAGGAATAATTCAGATTGAGAAATTTGGGCAACTTTGTTTTTACGCTCATCAGTATGGTCTTGGAGCACGACTTGTAATTCATTCTTGTACTTACCAAAGTTATCATTGCCAATAACGATATCGCCACGTTTGAAATCATGGGAGGATTGGCTGACAGGATTATCGTTATTCTTGTACTTCTTTCTAACTTCAGTTGAACGAATTACTAAATCAGTAATGTCCCCTCGTCTGACGTGTTGATTGTCTAATAAAATCTCCCGTTCAACTTGGTTAATATCATCCGATAATTCAACATTGAAAACTAATTGATAACGATTGATCTCACTGAGTTTTTTCAATTCATCTTCAGAAGCATAGGCATTACCAATAATGGCGCAATCAATCAAGTTAGTTGCGAATAAATGCTTAGCTTGAACTTCAATTGGCAAATCACGATGCATTTCCAAAGTTGGCAAACCATCGTTGATATCCCAAGGTCCGATATTACCAACTTGAGAGGTGATAAAAGCAGCAGTCTCGATGCCATGTTTTTTAAAACGTTTCGACGCACTGATAAAGAAATCTAGTGGCAATCCAGTACCTCGTTGAGGATAAAAATTGTGACAACCATAAATAAATGGCTGGTTGGCTGAATAACTGAGAATATTGTCTAAATAAGCAACGTCATTACTCATATTCAATTCAATATTCAAAGCTTGAGGATTATAAGATAAAAGTGCTTCCTTTTGCCCGTCAAAGCCTTGATCTAATCTGATTGCATCAGCTCCTAATTCAGAGAAGAAATCCAAATCATCATAGGAAATTCCCAACTGATCAAAGATGTTTGGTGCAATATCCAAAGTAGTTGAGAAACCTAGATCCTTTGCAAAGCTAATTAAATCGCTGAATTTTTTGGCAACTTTTTCTTTACCTTCAGAAACTTCCAACATACTCATAAAAATTCTCGTGAAACCATAACGATTAGCTTGAACTAAATAACGCTTATCATCATCCAAATTACTGTGATCTGGATAAAGTGAGATACCTAAAGACCTTTTGGTCATATCTTCTTACCTCTTTCCATTTTTTTAAACTCTCGTAAGTAATATTCTGAAATATTGATTGATAAATAGATCGTACTTAAAATTACGAGAATAACTGCCGGTTTAAAGAAGAAACTCACGACTGCCGTCAAAAAGATTATTAGCGATGAAATTAAAATTAGTTTTCCTGCTTTTAATCCTTTAAGAAATTTAGGTACGAATCCTTTTTGAACCAAAATCTCGCAAGTAATAAAGTAGATAAATAATAGTAGAAACACGATCATCTCATCACCCTATTCTTTTTCCAATTGTTGTTTTTCGAAAACTTTAAAGAATGGATAGTAAATTGCCAAATCGATTAGGAAATTGACGAATACCAAAATTAAAGCTAGGATACTCCAGTCGGTACTGACAAATGCACCTAAAGGACTAGGAACAGTAAATGGTAAACGAGCCATCATCATCGGCACGATGCCAGTTATCGTCAGAACATAGGACAACGTCCCGGTCACTAAAGGTCCTAAAATGAAAGGAATCCCTAAGATTGGGTTCATAACAATTGGTGCACCGAAGATAATTGGTTCATTGATATTGAATAGTCCTGGTAAAAATGATAATTTTCCTAAATCTTTTAAATAAGCTGATTTAGAGAACATAAATAGAACAACTAGCGCCAAAGTACCACCGGCACCACCGATCCAAAGGAACCATTGTAAGAACTGTTCTGTAAAGATTGTTGAAAGTTGATGAGCACTAGTACCGTTAGTAAATTCACCCATGTTTTGAGCAATTGACATTTCCCAGAATGGTCTAGTAATTGGTGCCAAAATTGCTGCTCCGTGAATTCCTAAAGTCCAAAAACCAGTAATCAAGAAAATCGTTAGTAACCCACCGAAGAGACTGTTACCAACTAGAACTCCTTTCAGCGGCATCAAAATTGTTGTCAAGAAAGTAGAAATATTGAAGTTCAAAACGTATCTAATAAACCAGAAAAATAGCAAGATGAATGCTGCTGGAAATAGAGCTACGAAGGAATTTGAAACTTCTGGTGGAACACCGGCCGGCATTTTGATAGTGATATTTTTTTCTTTGAAGAAACGATAAATTTCAACTGTCAAAAGACCAGTCACAATTGAAGCAAACAGCGACGAAGCCGAAAGATTAGCAATATTGATATATCGACCCGCATCGATTACTCCTTTGACATTGTCCGTTACTTGAATTGGGGCTGCAGCGGAAATTAGAAAAGCTAAAACAGCTAAGGTTCCGTTAGTCAATTTGTCCAATTTATAATAATCTGCCAATGATGAAGCAATTCCAAAAGCTGCATAGAGTGCTAAAATCCCCACTGTATAACGGAATGGAATATCCAGAATATCTTTGTATGGTTCCAACATTTTAGCGACTGCTTCAATTGGCATATTATTGATAATCGTGAAGAACGAACCAACAATCGTTAGTGGTAGCGTTGAAATGATACCCTTTCTGATTGCCATCATGTGTCGTTGTGCTCCTAATTTGTTCGCAACTGGCACGACTTTAAAATTCAAAAAATTAATAAAATTATCCATTTAATACCTCCTTCTTTTTCGCAAATATAATAACATTATAATGTTATAATGTAAACGCTTAAATAAAGATTATTTAAATCTCATATTCAATTTTGTATGGCATTTTATTACTGTCATAAATGGATTCAGTATACTCAATTAATTTTCCTTTATTATCAAAACCACGTCTAATACGCTTCAAAGCTAGGTTATCTTGTTTTTGAAGAATTTTTTTGTCAGTTTCATCAATATTGATAGCACTGAATTCATCACTAAAACTGCTGATTTCCTGCCCATTATCACGCAAAAACTTATACAATGATTGATTTTTCAAATTTTTCAATTCATCAGTAACATCAATATTTGGTAAATAATGATTAACAATGATAAAAGGTTTATTATTCAACAAATATAAGCGCTCGATATAAACAATATTTCTATCAGTCAATTCATCTTTAAGTGGCGTATCTTCAAGAGATAAGACATCAGCTTTTAGAATTTGTTTAGTTAAATTATCTGATTCACTGACGATTGAAGAATAAGATCTAGCTTTCGATAATTTATTGAAGAGATTATTACTGATCACACGTGTTCCAATACCACTCTTCTTCTTTAAATAACCTTCGGCTACCAATTTCTCAACAGCTTTACGAACCGTGATTTTACTGACATCATATTTTTGTTCCAATTCATTTTCAGTTGGAATCAAACTGCCAACTTCATACATACCTGATAGGATATTCTTCTTGATATCATCAGCTACTTTTTGGTATAAAATTTCAACGACCATTATTGTATTTCCCCCAGATGCTTTAATTAATTTATACATTCATTATAGTATTTCTTATGCTAATAAAAGTTATCATTTATGTAAGCGGATGACAAGTTTTGATGTTTCCTTGCTGAAATGTCATTGACATAATTATATGTACTAATATAATTAATTATGTAATTACATATTATGTGGAGGTAATATTATGGAATTAGAATATACTTTAAATGAGTTGGCAAGAATGATTGATCATACTAATTTACATGCCTATGCTTCTAGTGAAGACATGGTAAAATTATGTAATGAAGCTAAAAAATACAATTTCAGAATGGTCGCTATTAATCAAGTACAGTCTAAGATATGTACTGACCAATTAAAGGGTACCGATATTGATACAGGTGCTGCTATTAGTTTTCCACTAGGACAAACAACCATTGAATCCAAGCTGTTTGATATCAAAGACGCTCTAAAAAATGGTGCCAATGAAATTGATTACGTCGTTAATTTGACTGAAGTTAAAAATAGCAATTTTGATTATGTTAAGGATGAAATGCAACAAATCGTTGATCTTTGCCACAGTGAATCAGTTTTAATTAAAGTTATTTTCGAAAACACTTATCTCACAAAAGATGAAATCAAGAAATTGGCTGAAATTGCTAAAGAAGTTAAACCTGATTTCATCAAGACTTCAACCGGATTTGGCCCTAGTGGCGCAAAAATTGAAGACGTTAAATTGATGAAATCTGTTGTTGGCGACGAAGTATCCGTTAAAGCTGCTGGGGGAATTAGAAATTCCGATGATTTTTTGGCCATGATTGCAGCCGGTGCCGATAGAATTGGTACAAGTAGCGGTGTCAAAATCATCAATGCTATCAAAAAACGTATGGAAAAAGACAACGTTGACGTTATCAAGATTGATAGAGATTACAAGAAAAATTTGAAATAATTATTTATAGGAGTTCAAGATGGACAGTGGAAATTTACCAAAGTACAAAATTATTGAAGACGACTTACTAAATAAAATAAAAGCTGGTTTTTATAAACCTGATACATTAATCCCTAAAGAGATAGAATTAATGGAAATTTATCACGTTAGCCGTCCTACTGTTCGTCAAGCAATTCAAAAGTTAGTCGACAAAGGTTTATTAGAAAAACGTAAGCGTCGAGGAACAATTGTTAAACAAAACAAAATTTCTCAAGAATTCACGCATACCATTAAGAGTTTTAACAATGAAGTGCGAAGTAAAGGTTTCACTCCTCAAACACGCGTTTTATTTTTCCAAAAAGAATTACCTACCGAAGAGGTTTATGAAGCCTTGAAAATAACTCCAAACGATTATGTCTATAAATTGGTTAGATTACGTTATGCTGATGACCAACCCATTGTTCTAGTAACTAGTTATATTCCTTATAAAGTTTTTCCCACATTGGACAAATACGATTTTAGTAAGGTATCTTTATACGATACTTTGGATTCACACGACCGCCGAATAGTACATGTTAAGCGTAAATTGGAAGTTTTAAAGGCTGATGAAACTACGGCTGATTTATTGAATGTTGATATTAACGATCCACTTTTTTATTTCCACACTGTTGGTACTACAAAAAATGACATAAAAACTGAATACTCCATTGCTAAATATCGTGGAGATAATAACTCATTTGAAATTTATATTGATCGCTAATTACGCAAAAAGGCCCAGAAACCATTTAGGATTTCTGAGTCTTTTTTAATCTATTTCAAGCCGTTATTACTAATTACATCTTTGTACCAGTAAAATGACTTCTTTGGATAACGTTTGAGAGTTCCCTCACCATTGTCGTCAAGGTCAACGTAGATGAAACCGTAACGTTTGGACATTTCACCAGTTGAGGCACTGACTAAATCAATGCAGCCCCAAGGAGTGTAACCCATCAAGTCAACACCATCGTCGATAGCACCAGCCATAGCTTTGATGTGTTCTTTTAGATAGTCGATACGATAATCATCTTCAACATAGTGGTCTTTATCTGGATCATCATGAGCACCTAGACCATTTTCAACGATGAAGAGTGGTTTTTGATAACGATCATACAATTGGTTCAAAGCAATTCTCAAACCAGTTGGATCGATTTGCCAACCCCAGTCACTAGCTTTCAAGAATGGATTCTTAACTCCACCGAGAAGATTACCGGAAACTGTATCGTTGTCTTCCTTAGTTACTTCAACAGCTGATGACATGTAGTAACTGAAACCAATGTAGTCCACTGGATACTTCTTGATCAAAGCTAATTCTTCATCAGTTCTGTCTAAATCATCGACTGTTAAGCCATACTCTGCCAACAATCTCTTTGTGTAACTAGGATATTGACCACGAACTTGAACATCCGCACAGAAGAAGTTGAAGTCTTGATTTTGTTGTACGGTAGCGAGTTGGTTAGCTGGATTGGCATCGTAACTATAAGTTGTAGCGTAAAGGATCATACAACCAATTTGAAGATTTTCGTCTAATTCATGACCAATCTGAACGGCTTTGGAACTAGAAACGAATTGATTATGCCATGCTTGGAAGACATTCTTCTTATCGTTACCACCATTTGATGGAACCAAACCTTGACCCATAACTGGGAAATGTGCAGCACTGTTGATTTCGTTGAAAGTCATCCAGTATTTAACTTTCTTGTAGTAGCGAGTTAGAACCACACGGGCAAATCTTTCAAAGAAAGTAATCAACTTCTTATTCTTCCAGCCACCGTAGTTTTTAGCCAAATTCAATGGCAATTCATAATGGGAAATTGTAATTACTGGTTCGATATTGTATTTCAAACATTCATCAATTACTTGATCATAAAATTTCAAACCAGCTTCATTAGGTTCTAGTTCATCGCCATTTGGAAAAATACGTGACCAGGCAATTGAGAAACGATAACATTTGAAGCCCATTTCAGAAAATAGTTTAATATCTTCCTTGAAATGGTGATAGTAATCAATTCCTAAGTGGTTAGGATAAGTATATTTAGTCTCATCAATAGTCCAATCAAAGTCAGGACTCTGCACGATACTAAAACGATCTTTTCCACCAGGTAAGGCATCCGCGATTGATAGTCCACGACCATCTTCTTTGTAGCCACCTTCTAGTTGGTTAGCAGCAGTTGCGCCGCCCCAGAGAAAGTTTTTGGGAAAGTCTGTCATAAATAAATCCGTCCTTTTTATATAATGTACAAATATATTATATTATTTTAGTGAATCCGTTTGCAAAAGCAAATTATATACCGCTCCATATAAATTAGCATCACTCTTGAAATGGGCTTGAACGATATTAGGAATTTCTATCTGTGCCTTCAACAAAGGATTAGGGTCTAATAATCGTGAATAAGCTTTATTTATCTCTTCAACGACAACTGGTTGGGCACTGATTCCACCACTGATAGCAATAGTTTCCAAATCCACAACACTTTGAATATTCAAGATAACCGTCGCTATAACGTCACAATACTTGGAGAAAATTTCTATAGCTCGTTGATCGCCATTGTTTATAGCATCAAAGACCGCTACGCCATCATGTTTATCTGCTAAATTCAAAACTTTAGCACATTCTTCTATCATATGAACCGCCGAACCAGAGAGTCCTACTAAATTAGACATTTTGCTAGTATCAGTACCTAAACTCATATAGCTTAATTCTCCAGCTTGGTAGTGTGAACCGTGCAATAGTTGATGGTTTAAAACAATCCCACCACCAACGCCAGTTCCTAAAGTGATAATGGCACCATTGTTGACATCCTTCAAAGAGCCTAGCCAAAGTTCAGCTGATGCTCCCGATTTAGCATCATTTTCAACCGCAACGGGAATATGAAAAGCACTTTCCAATTCATCCTTGAAACTAACTTTATCCAAGAACGGTAAGGCTCCCCCATAAAAAACAGTTCCCGTTTGGACGTTTACTTTGCCCGGAACACTGATGCCGACACCTTGAATTTCAGAAAGATTCTCTTGCACAATTGATTTGATTAAATTCAAAAAATCCGTTTTGTTATCAGGCGTTTTTACATTTTCATGGAAAACTAACTCGCCTTGATCATCAATAATTCCGTATTTTATATTAGTTCCACCTATATCAATGGAAAAGTACTTTTTTGTCATTTATTTGTTTGTTCCTTTCAATTTTGGTTGGTTTTTGCTTGGACATGGTGAACTCTTAGGTAATGAGTGAATGCACATCACCATGACTATTAAAAAAATAGAAGCAAGATTGTAAAAATAGTCAATCTTACTTCTATTATAATATTTACTTAGTTAAACAAAACTTATGATTAATCGTCTAAATTTTCTCCATTGCTACTAATGACTTTCTTATACCAATAGAAGGAATCTTTAGGCGTTCTATTTAACGAACCAGTACCATCATTATTTCGATCAACGTATACGTAACCATAACGTTTCTTCATTTCACCAGTTCCAGCAGAAACCAAATCAATACATCCCCAACTTGTGTATCCCATTAGATCAACGCCATCAATTGTAACTGCGTCTCTCATTGAAGAAATATTCTGACGGAGATAATCAATTCTATAAGGGTCATGAATCTTACCGTCTTCAGCAATCTTATCAACAGCACCTAATCCATTTTCAACAATCCACAAAGGTTTTCTATAACGATCATAAAGCGTATTTAATGCCATTCTAAGAACATATGGGTCAGTTGCCCAACCCCAATCAGATGTTTTCAAATATGGGTTCTTTACACCGATTTGTAAGTTACCGGCACTTTCTCCAACATCTTTATGAGTCGTCACTACATTAGATGTATAACATGAAAAACTTAAAAAGTCAGCTGGATATTTTGCTAACAATTCGTAATCTTCCTGTTTATCATCTAACTTAACTCCTTCACGTTCATAATATTTAATACGTGAAGCAGGATAATGTCCACCCGTTTGAACATCAGAGAAGAATAAAGTATCATCCATTTGTTTTAATGATTTTAATTGATCTGCAGGATCAGATGTATATGGATAGAGTTGGCTATATGCTAACATTTGTCCAATTTTAAAATCTGAATTGATTTCATGTCCTAATTTCACAGTTAATGCAGAAGCAACAAATTGGTTATGAGCTCCTTGTGCTCGATTTTGAAGACTTCCATCTAGTAAACCGCCTGCAACAAATGGCATCATATCCATACAATTAATTTCATTAAATGTTAACCAATATTTGACTTTTCCATTATATCTTTCAAAAACAGTCTTTGCATATTTTACAAAGAAATCAATTAATTTTCTACTTGCCCAACCATTATATTTATTAGCAAGATTTAAAGGCGTTTCATAATGAGATAAAGTAACTAATGGTTCAATATTATATTTCTTTAATTCATCAAAAACTTTATCGTAAAATTCTAAACCTTTTTCATTGGGTTCCTTATCATTACCATTTGGAAAAATTCTCGACCAATTAATGGACATACGATAGGTTTTATAACCCATTTCTGCCATTAATTTAATATCTTCCTTATAATGATGATAAAAATCTGACGCGATGTGACTAGGATAATATTCCCCATCAATAATTGCTGCTTGAGCCCCATCCGGAACTACTTTTGCGCTACCAAATTTCAACTCTGAAAATCCAGTTTCACCCGTTTCAGAATTTTTCCATGTAATATGACGAGGAGTTTCATAAGTACCTGCAGTCATAACATCTGCTGTACTTAATCCCTTCCCATCTTCATTGTATCCACCTTCGAATTGATTTGCGGCTGTAGCGCCGCCCCATAAGAATCCATCCTTAAATGACATACTTTTCTCCTTCAACAAAATTTATTCTAAATTTTTTCCATTACTTTCAGTTACTTTTTGATACCAATAGAACGAATCTTTTTTATAACGTTTAAATGTCCCGTTTCCTTCATCATTTGCATCAACGTATATAATTCCATATCTTTTACTCATTTGACCAGTTGAGGCAGCAGTTAAATCAATTATTCCCCAAGGCATGTAACCTATCAGATCAACACCATCATTAATTGCATCTGACATGGCTTCAATATGTTGACGCATATAGTCTATACGATATGGATCATGAATCTGACCGTCTTCCAACTTATCTTCAGCTCCAAGTCCATTTTCCGTAATCATAATTGGCTTTTTATATCTACGATAGAATTCATTTAAATAGAATCTCAATCCTACAGGATCAATGTTCCATCCCCATTGTGATTTCTTAAGATATGGATTAGGCTCTCCAAATGCATTGATAGCTCCATTAGATTTCTTCTTTGCATTTGCTTTTACACAACCAGTAGCATAGTAACTGAATGTCACAAAGTCGACAGTTCCATTTTTTAAAATTTCATCATCATTTTTTTCTTTTTTTATAACGATGTTATTATTTTTAAAGTAACTCTTCATATAGTATGGATATTCTCCATCACTTTGCACATCAGAACAGAAAAACAATCCTTGTTGTGTTTTCTCCTGCCATGCAAGCATATCTTCTGGCTTTGGTGTTAATGGATAAGAAGTCATTCCTGCAATCATGCAGCCAACTTTATTTTCTGGATCAATAGCATGTGCCAAATTAACAGTTCTAGCACTGGCAATAAATTGATTATGTAAAGCAGTAAATCTAGTGCTCATTTGTTCAGGATTTTCATCAACTTGAGTTGTCATACCATGCCCACCAGCAATTGATTTTATTCCACCAACGGAAAAACCACCTGCAGGAGTTGATAATGAATTTATTTCATTAAAGGTTAACCAATAATGTACTAATCCTTTGTATTCTGTAAATAATGTATTTGCATAATGAACATAAAAATCTACAAGTTTTCGATTAGCCCAACCATCATATTTATCAGAAAGTCCTAGGGGAAGATCATAATGAGAAATAGTTACTAATGGCTCGATATTATACTTTTTTAGTTCTGTAAATACATTTCTATAAAATTCAATTCCCTCTGGATTAGGATTGTGTTCATCACCATTTGGAAAGATTCTTGACCATTGAACAGACATCCTAAACATATTTAATCCTGCTTCGGACAAGAGTTTAATATCCTCTTTATAATGATGAAAAAAATCGGAACCTTTGTGTGATGGATAAACATATTTTGATTCATCAATTGGATAATGATATTCACGATCTGTATCCTTAGATCCTAACGTTAATGTATCAGAAACTGATAATCCCTTACCATCTTCTTTATATCCACCTTCAAATTGATTTGCGGCTGTGGCGCCACCCCAATAAAAATCTTTGGGAAATACACTCATTTTAATTCCTCCATTTTATGTAAGCTAAGCAGTTACTGTAGTACTTTCTGTGCGTTCAACAGCTTTCTTTACATTATCTTTTTGATTATATTCTTCAGGAACATCTTCTTTATAAAGAATCAATGTTGCAATAAATGAAATAATCATTCCAATTAACATTCCAATAAGTGCCCAAACAAATGTCATGATAGTGCTTCCAATAAATACTGGTGTACCAAATAATCCAGCACTACCAGCCATTGCGTATGCTTTTACACCAAAGAATCCAGCAAATCCAGCACCAAAGAAACTTCCAATCATAGCACCAATCATAGGTTTCATATATTTCAAATTAATACCATACATAGCTGGCTATGTAACCCCAGCTACAATGGCAGTAATACCACATGTAAAGGCAGTAGAACGTAATTTTTCATTATGATGTGTTTTAACACCAACGGCTAGGGCTGCAGCACCTTGATCCAAATTACTTACAAAATTAGCGATTGTAATAAGTGGTTCTGTACCAACTGTAGCAAAAGTTTGAACAGCATATGGTGCAAAAGCCGTGTGCATACCAGTCATGACAATCCATGGGAATGCTGCTGAAAGAACAGCGACACCAATGAATCCTGTAGTGTTATAGAACCAAAGAATAAATTTAATCAAGTAAGTACCGGCAATAGAACCGATTGGAGCTAGCAACCATAATGTTAGTGGAGCCATAATAAGTAATGTTGCAAATGGAACAGCTAATGATTTCAATGAATCAGGAATCCACCGTGTAAAGAATTTTTCAACATATGACATAATCCAAACGGCAAGAATACTTGGAAAAATCATATTTCCATAGGTTCCGCCATAAACGGGGATACCGATAAGTGATAGTGCCTTTCCTGATGAGACAGCGCTTACAAAATTAGGATCAATAAGCATAGCACCAATCAACATACCTAAACCTTGATTTGTTCCAAATTTTTTGGCAGCTGTAGCACCAACAAATACCGGCAAGAAATAAAATGCTGCATCACCAATAAAGTTTAAAGTAACGTAACTAGGACTCTTAGTAGTTAAAACACCAGTAATTTGAAGAACTAACAAAAGAACTTTAAACATACCACCACCAATAAGCAATGGAAGTAATGGTGTGATACTACCGGCAATATAATCAATAATTGTCATAAAACTAAATTTTTTCTTTGGTGCATCATCGGCTGGAACTGAACCATCACCGGTTAATCCAGTTTCTTGAAGTACCTCATTATATGCAGTACCAACATCTTGTCCAATGATAATTTGAAACTGTTCTCCAGACCATTGAGTACCAATAACTTTATCTAATTTCTCAATTTCATCTTTTTTAACACTTGCCTTGTCCTTAACGTTAAAACGTAAACGTGTAACACAATGTGTAAAGAATACAATGTTGTCTTGTCCGCCTAGAAGGTCAACAACGTTATTGGCAATATCACTATATTTTATTTTTTTTGCCATTTTTCCAATCTCCTTAAATAATTTCAATAAAAAACCCTTCAACAAAAGACAATAAATCAAAATAACTTTGATTCATTAAGTCCTTTGCTGAAGGGTAATGCCCGTTAGGTTACAATCCCTCGCGTGAGCAAAGTCTATTAACATGTAAAATTAAATAAAATTTTTCTTCATCCTCTAAGTTCATATTACGTTGCTCAGAAAGATACTGTGCTATTTTATCAACGCAATCTGCAGTTTTAGGATAATTTTTAGCCATATCTTGATACATAATTTTATTATCGGTATTTATTGAAATCCCACTAGATTGACGTTTTAAAAGATATTGCATGTGAGTAACAAATCTAGAGTAATTAAAACTATGTTTATCTATATATAGTTCGAAATATCCTGAAATTATATCGGTAATATCGGATATTAAACTGCCTTCTCCCTCGTTACCATTAGGGCTAGTTGAAACATTTTTTGCATTAATAAAATGCATTGCTAAATTACTTGCCTCCTCACTTGGAAGATTAGCATGTAATTCATTATTTATAAATTTAAGGGCTTTTTGTCCCATTTCAAATTCATCAGTATAAAGATTCTCAATATCATATTGCATTGGAGCGGTAAATACCATACCTTTTTTTCTTCGTTCAATCGCAAACTTAATATGATCTGCTAACGTAAAAACTAAATTAGAAGTTATTGGTGTGGGTACTTTCAGCCTAAACATGTCTACAATCTCTGCAGAAACATTAAGAATATCAGATGGAATATCACTTGCCATATCAATATACATTGAATCTACATTATAAAAAGTTCGTTGAATTTTTTTCAAATCCGATATTTCATACGGCATTTCTGGAAATCCAATTCCTTTTCCAACTGCAATTAGTTGATGATTCTCTGAATCCAAACATACTGCAATATTATTATTAATCTTTTTGATTGCTTTCATGTCTACGCCCCGTTCCTACTTATTTACAGAAGCAATAACTGATTTACCAGCATTTACATCTCCTATATTTTGAATTTCAACCGAATAATCTTTACTATTAGTAATCAAAACTGGAGTAATTAAATTGTATCCCTTCGATTCTATCAAAGAACGGTCTAACTTGATAATAGGATCCCCAGCTTTTACCTTGTCACCTTCATTAACTAATTTTTTAAAGCCTTCACCTTTCAGGTTAACTGTATCAATACCAATATGTACCAAAATTTCAGCGTCATTTTCGGCTATAATACCAAATGCATGCATCGTATTTGGTATAGTTGTTATTTTTCCATCACAAGGTGCACAAATTGTATCGCCAGTATACTTAAATGCGATTCCTTCTCCCATCATTCCAGATGCAAATACCTTATCAGGTACTTCACTCAAATCAACGGCTTTTCCGTTAACAGGAGCGACTAATTCAACTTCTTTAACTTTCTTTTTAAAAATATTTAACATATTGTCCCTCCTAGATAAAATTACTTTTTATTTCACTTTTAATATAAAATGTACAAAAAAATCCTCGAAAGTGTGTACCTCTAAAGTTGTGCATAAAATACGCACTTTCTTTAGAAGGTTACACCTCCCGAGGAGTAATGATCCTTCGTATGTGTATTATATTAATGCAAACGATTTCATTTTGCAATACCTTTATTCACTTTATAACAAAATATCGTACTATTTATTTAAATAAGTGACCAACGATTCTTCAATAGAAATGCTGCTTCTTTAGGCTGACGTTCTCTTGTGAATATCCCCTTCTTATTTCCATTGACTCTTCTAATTCCTTGACTAGTTTGAAAATCTGCAAAATTCCAAACCAATTCTCCTTGAATAAATGGATATTTATCAAAAATATCAAAATACATCTTCAAATACTCATTTTGATATTCTTGACTCCACATAATACTTGGCAATTTATGTTCACTAACGAGATTATCTGTACCAAATTCTGTAAATACAAATGGCTTATTTAATTTTTTCTCTTTCCACTTATTCATTTCATCTTCAAATTCAAATTCCGATTCATCTACAGCTTCGCCCCCGTCAATGTACCAACCATAATATCTATTTAGACAAATGAAGTCGCATAATGGGAAAACTTTACACGTATCAGGTTGACTGTTTTTTTCCAAAGCACCAGTACATGGTCTATTCTGCGGATCACACTTTCTCGCTTCTTCAAAGATATCCTTAAAATAATCATATGCTTGTTGACTAGTTGTTTCAGGTTCATTAAAAAGACTCCATGCAAATACGGACGGATGATTTTTATCTCTTTTAATCATTTCTTGTACTTGCTTTATATGATTTTCTTTCAATTTAGGTACAGTTTTTGTTTCAAAAAAATGTGTAAACTTTCCCTTACCCGCATCAGCAAAATTCTGCGTAGACCTCATCATACCAACTGCTGGTACCTCATCAATAATCAGAAAGCCTTCCTCATCGGCCATTTGATACCATTCTTCAGCATAAGGATAATGACTTGTTCTAAAACAATTAGCATTCGTCCATTTCATACACTCAAAATCTCTTTTTACTATGCTCCAATTAAAAGCCTTACCAAGTACATCAAAATCTTCATGCTTTCCAAAGCCCTTTAAATAAACTGGATTACCATTTATACAAATTTTCCCATTCTTAATATCTACTGTTCTTAATCCAATTTTACTTTCATATTGATCTACAATAAATTCATTTTCTAACAAAGAAATTTTAATTGTATACAAATATGCTTTTCTAACATTCCATAAATGCGGAGATTTTATAACTAAGGTTCCTTCGTCACCTTCAGATATAGCAACTTTTTCCTTATCTTCTTGATAAAGTTCAACTCTGATATCACCATTATCAGATTCTACTTTATAATTTAAAAACGCTGTATTATCGTCTAAATCAATACTAGTATTAAAATCCCTTATTGATTTATTTGGTACTGATACTAACCATACATTTCTTTGAATACCGGAATAATTAAAGAAATCAAAATAAGGCATTGCAATTTTATTTCCATTTCTCAATGTTCTTGTCGTTCCTACAGGTAATGTAGACTCACTTAATTCATTATTAAGCTTTACTACCAATTTGTTAATGCCACTTCCATTAATTGCCGAACTAATATTTGCAACTACAGGTAAAAAGCCGCCTTCATGTTCAGTTATTTTAATACCATTACAATAAACAGTTCCTCTATGCGTTAAGCTGCCAAATCTAACCAAAATTTGATTATCATTCCAATTTTTTGGAATATAAAATTCAGTTTCATACCAAAAATCCCCAACATAATCACGTTCTTCTTTTTTTGTAAATAAATCCGAAAAACTGCCAGGCACAGGCATCGAAATTCCGTTACTTAAACCTTGATTCCATTTTTGTGCAATTCCAATATTTTTAGGATCAAATTTGAATTGCCACATGCCATTCAAGGACTTACTCTCTCTATATTGATTATCACATGGATATAAAACCGATTCTGTCATTTATAAATACCTTCAATTCAATTAATTTAAAACTGCTGCATTGATACTTTCTTTTTTATCAACGTTTTTTTTAGCTTTTTTCCCATTATAAAGAATATAGCTAATAATAAATGCGCCTATAAAGGAAATAACAATGGCTACAATTGCCATTTGTCCATAGACAGTCCAAATTGCGGGAGTTGTGAGAACATTGACCGGCATTTGAACATTTCTTGTAACATGAAATACAGCGCACAATGAACCACCAATTCCATTTAATAGACAAACACTACCAAAAATTTTCTTATGCTTTAATAAAACACCATAAATTGCGGGTTCAGTAACACCACCGATAATGGCCGAAACAAATGCTGGACCAGCCACTTCTTTCAATTTAATATTCTTAGATTTCAAGAAAATAGCAAGACATGCTCCAGCAATACCAAAATTACATCCAACTGTTAGTGGAAGAATATACTGATAACCTAAGACTGACAAATTACTGATTTCCAAGGCCATAAATCCCCAATGAACTCCGAATACAATCATAATTGGCCATGCTGCGGCAAAAATAAATCCTGCAACCAATGGGACTGTATCCAATCCAAATTTAACTGCTGTTGCTAAAACATTAGCAACAAAATTCGTAATAGGTCCAATAACAATAAATGCTAATGGAAGGATAATAACTAAATCAAATAAAGATATTATTAACGATGACAACATTTTAGGAGTGTGATTTGCTAAGATTTTTTCAACCTTAGCCTGTAATATGACTGTAACTAATATTGGTAATACTGAACTCGTATAATTAATCATTTGAACAGGAATACCGAAAAAATTAACATTTGCAACATGGTTTGTAAATAAGTTAACAACTGTTGGATAAACCATGGCACTTGCAATAGCCATACTCATAAATGGTTGAGCACCAAATTTTTTACCAGCACAATATGCTAGGAAAATTGGCAAGAAGTAGAAAATACCATCTGCACCTGCATAAAGAAGCGTATATGTAGTACTCTTAGTACTTAACCAGCCTAAAGTTGTAAACATCACTAGAAAACCCTTTAAAAGTCCAGCCCCAGTAAATGCTCCCAAAAATGGCATAAAAACACCAGAAATAATATCAATCAACTTATCTCCAAAATTCTTTTTACTCGAACCAGATGCACTATTAGTATCCTGTGTGTCCTGCTCTGTTTGGCTGGAAGATGCTACTAAACCATGAATATTACTGTTTTTTAGAACTGCATCATATACATCACTAACCGCATTTCCTATAACAACTTGGTATTGTCCGCCGGCCTTTACAACCGTCAAGACCCCTTCGAGATCTTTTAATTGATTTGTTTTTGCAATACTGTCGTCTTTTAAATCAAATCGAAGCCTTGTGACACAATGTGTAAGAGAATTAACATTCTGTTCACCACCAACTCCTTGAATTATTTTTTTAGATAAATCATCATAATTCTTTTTCATAATTTACGCTCCGTTTCTAAACGCGATTAACGAGAATGTTTTTGTAACCGATTACAAAATGTATGTTATCATATTGTATAGATAACAAATAGAACAAAATATATGTATATAGCACATAATATATAAATGGAGATTTTTTTATTGAATTTAAATGACGGTTTAAAACTCATGGGAAATATTATTGATATTCCAATTAAATTAGTTCATTCCCTAGCATCGGTCAAAATAGAATTACAAAAAATTATTTTGGAAAATTTATTTGACGGATTCAATTCATTTGGAGAAGAAAAATATATTTTAAATAAAATCATGGATCTCGATAATTTATTCTCTATTCAAATTGAAACTTATTTAAAGTTGAAACTTTTATTTGTAAAACTCGATGAAACAAATTTCTTGATTGTGGGTCCCTACATTGATGAAATTTTAAGCAAATTAGAGTGTTCTATTTTGTTACAAAATAATGGCTTAAGTTCAAAAAAAACTGATTCTTTATTATTGTGGCGTAATAAATTTTCAATTATTAATAAGAATCTTATAAATGAAAAATTGGCAATAGTTATTAAAGAAACTTCGAATTTCAAGCCTTTAAAAAATTCAAATGAATTAATTTTAAGTGCTAATAAACACCAACCTTCGGAAATCAATGAAGATAATTTATTCTATAAAAAATCAATTGTTGAAAGATATAAACATGAGCAATCATTTATGATCGCCATTCAAAACGGAAATACAGAACTAGCGCTTAAACAATGGTATTTTTTGCATGATTCTGTTAAACCTATAAAAGAATCAAAAGATGTTATAAGAATGGCTCAAATGTCAGCAGCCATTACTAGAACTACTATCAGAATTGCTGCCATAAATGCCGGAATACCCCCAGTATTAAATGACAAAATTAGTCGTGAAAGTGCAAAGAAAATTAGAAATTTTTCTTCTATCAGACAAATAAATAAAGAACATGAAAATCTGATCAAAACTTATTGTTCCATAATCAAAAGAAAACATGACAATAATCTCAGCGTGCTAACAATAAGTGTATTATATTTTCTCGATAATAATTTTACTCAAAATTTTCAAATTAATAAGATAGCAAAAGAACTTAATATAACCAATAATTACTTAATTCAAAAATTTAAAAAAGAAATGAAAATAACCCCTAAAAAGTATGTTATAAACAAACAATTGATATTATCCAAACAATTATTGCGAGACACAAACATGCCAATAGTCGAAATTGGATACAAAGTAGGATTTGATGATCCGAATTACTTTACTAGAATTTTCAAAAAGTATAACAATCAGACACCTACGCAATATCGAACAAAAAATCAAATTCCAAATTATAATAAGAATCAAAAATAAAATATCAGAATTTCAACTTTGGGCAAATATTTAATAGTAAATAAAAGGATTAGCGTATTTTCAGAATTAACGCTAATCCTTCTTTGTTTACTATTAAAAGCGAGTATAGATCTGTCTAAATTTCAATGGTGACACACCCGAATACTTTTTAAAGTAATGATTAAAATGACTCAAAGATTGAAATCCAACTTCATATGCTATGTCGGTTACAGTCATATCAGATTTTTGTATAAGAAAGGTCTGTGCTTCTCCTATCCGCCGTAAATTTAAATAATTTGATGGCGTATAGCCATACTGATCACTAAAAAGATGGTCTAAATGAGATTGAGAAATATTTAAATTCTCTGAAATGAATTTAATATTCGGGATGATTTTGTAATATTTTTCAATGAAATTTTTAGCATTCTTGGCATCTCTATTTTCTTCAATTCTTGTCTGAAACATCCTGGCCGGATCATATTGAATAGAATTAACAATATTCGGTATCAATGCATAACAAATTACCTGATTAGCCAAGAAATCATCTTGTGGGTTTTTATTTTTTAGTAAGTCATACGACATTAATGTAATATCCACTAGTGATTTAAACGATTCAGGCCGACTGAATTGAGAAGTAATCAAAAAATTCTCTGGTAATAATTTCTTTGAGATATCAAGATTACTTATACCTATACAAAGCGACGGTAATGTATGTCCCTCATCATGAATAATATTTTTTCCAACAATAAAAATATCACCTTTTTTAATTTTATATTTTCGATTGTTAACGAAGTACTCACTTTCTCCATCAAGGATCAGTGATAATTCAACAGTATTAAGGTGTGAGTGTAAACATCTCGAATACATATTATCGGCATGATCAATCTTTGAAATATATTTCAAATTGTAAGGACTAGAAATTATAGAACTAAATTTATCACTAATTTGATTAGGATATAAAACTGAAATCTGCTTCAATGTAATCCCCCCTACGTATTCAACAACAAAATGTAGCAATGATTATGCAACAAAAATGTCCAATGGTGCCAACGATTGAGAAATCCCGCAACAAATTTGAACAAGTTTTATTACACATCATTGGTTAAAATAAAGTTGCAACGTTGTTAAAGGATTCACATTAAATAATTATTCTGGTCTATTTACTGTGATTCTAAATTAAAAACTGTCACAAATCAATACGTGACAGTAATTTGTCAAAGGGGATGGATATGTATGGGTTACTTAATTGCATTAATTCCAGCACTCGGTTGGGGCTTTCAATCAATCGTTATGCAGAAGATTGGTGGTAAATTCACAAACAAAGTAATGGGTATGGTAATTTCCACTTTTCTATTTGCCGTCGTCATTGCCTTTTTTAAACGTCCAGTTATTACTACGGATTTAATCGTTGGATCTGTTCTATGTGGAATATTCTGGAGCGTAGGACAAATATTGCAGGTTAAATCATTTGATTTAGTCGGCGTTTCAATGGCTATGCCAATCAGTACCGGTGAACAATTATTCGGTACTACTTTAATTGGTGCCTTATATTTTCAAGAATGGAAATCTGGTTGGCAATACACTCTCGGAATCATTGCTTTAGTACTAATAATCTTCGGAATTACGATGACTACTTATTCTGACAATAAAGCTCAAAAAGGTAGCAACGTAAAGCTTGGATTGATTATATTAACCATTTCATCAATTGGTTTCATTGGATATGCAGTTATTCCAAGAATCTTTGATCTGAACGGTTGGGATGTCTTATTACCTCAATCAATCTCAATGTTGATTACAACTTGTATTCTCGTTGGATTCCAGAAAGATAATCAAATGTTTGGCACAAAAACATGGCAGAATATGCTTACCGGTGTCTTCTTTGCTATCGCTAATGTTGCAATCCTATTCAGTAACGCAATGAACGGTGTCGCAGTTGGATTTACTTTGTCACAATTAAACGTTATTGTCGCAACAATTGGTGGATTAATGATCCTGCACGAGCATAAATCCAAGAAGGAGCTTGTTTTCACACTTTCCGGTTTACTTCTAGTCGTTATCGGAGCTGTCATGATTGGTATTACTAAAAATTAGAGGGGGATTTACATTATGCTTAAATTAGGTTTAGTTGGTTGTGGTTCCATTGCACATACACACGTATCAAATTTGAAAAATGTTTTAAGGGATGGTGAAGTTACTGCTGTATACGATGTTTCAAAAGATGCAGAAAAAGAAATCATTGAAGAGTTTGGTTTGAATGCTACTATCTATAATTCAATTCATGAACTTGTTAACTCTGAAAACGTTGACGCTATTATGGTATGTAGCAGAAACGATACTCACGTTGAACCTGTACTAGAAGCTATCCATGCTAATAAACCAGTATTCGTTGAAAAACCACTTGCAACAACAGCTGACGATTGTAAGAAAGTTATTGATGCTGAAACTAAGGCTGGTAAAAAACTGGTTCAAGTTGGATTTATGCGTAGATTTGATCCTTACTATGTTGAATTAAAGAATACGATTGATAGTGGTGAAATTGGAACTCCACTAATGGGCTATTGCAGACACTTCACTTGCACACCTGCCACACAATATTTTGAAACTCCAAATATGATCAATGATGCATTTATTCACGAAATTGATATAATCCATTGGTTATTTAATGATCAATACGAATCCGTTCAAGTTCAATATGGTAGACCAAACGGATTAAACAAACTATCCAAACTTAAGGATCCACAAGTCGCCACATTAAAACTTAAGAATGGTGCCCTTGTTAACACATACTTAACTCAAAATGCGGAATATGGATATGACGTTATGTGCCAAATTATGGGTGAAAAAGGAATTGCTCAATTGCCAGATATGCCTTCTTTGGAAATTAGAAAAGATGGTCACATCAGTCATACTATTGATAAAGATTGGACAAAGAGATTCGTTAAAGCATATCAAATTGAACTACAAACATTCATTGATGAAGTTCAACAAAATAAGACTTTAACTGGTCCTTCTACTTGGGATGGTTATGTAGCCGCCGTCACAGCTGACTGTGCTATTCAAAGTCAAAAAGATGCACAAGCTGTCAAAATTTCACTAGATGACCAACCAGATTTATACAAATAATTTATGGGAGATGAAAAAATGACTAAGTTGAATATTGGTTTAATTGGACTTGGAAGAATTGGGATGATGCACTTAAAAAACATTCTAAATCTTTCTGAATTCTATAAACTAACAGCAATTGCTGATCCATGTAAAGATAATTTAGATGAAATAGCCAAACAATACTCAATTCCAACCTTTTCCAAATCTTATAAGGATGTGCTAAACGATAAAAATGTAGATGTTGTACTCATCGCATCCTCTACTGATACTCACGCAGAAATTATCAGCGCCGCTGCAGAAGCTGGAAAAGATATTCTATGTGAAAAACCAATCGATACAAACATATCACGGATTAAAAAAGTATTAACACTTGTAAGTGAGAAGAACGTTATTTTACAAATTGGATTTAACCGCCGTTTTGATCATAATTTCAATAAGATTAATGAATTGGTTACAGAAGGAGTTATTGGGACTCCTCAAATTGTAAAAATCTCATCTCGTGACCCTGCTCCACCATCGATTGCTTATATAAAGGTCTCGGGTGGTATTTTCAGCGACATGATGATTCACGATTTAGATATGATTAGATTCTTGAGCAATACCGAAGTTACTGAAGTATACGCACAAGGAAGTGTTTTAATAGATTCTGAAATTGGTAAAGCCGGTGATATTGATACTGCTATGGTTACGTGCAAATTTGCTAATGGAGCCTTGGGTGTTATTGATAATAGTCGTCAAGCAGTGTATGGATATGATCAAAGAGCCGAAGTATTTGGTTCAAAAGGTCAAGTATTCTCTAATAATGACAAATTAACAAATATCCAAGTCGATCTTAAAGATGGAAGTCGATTGGATAAAATTCCTAACTTCTTTATCGAAAGATATAAGGATGCCTATTTAAATGAATTGAAGTCGTTCTATAAATCCGTTACAGAACATACAACTCCAGTATCAAGTGGAATCGATGGATTAAGATCTATTCAATTAGCACAGGCTTGTCTAAAATCATACAAATCTCATATGCCTGTAAGAGTTGAGTACTAAAAAATTGCATTCTCTTTTTATACATAATGTAACCGCAAACAAACCAATTGACATCCCCCACCAAACCTTCAATAATTAAGATGATATTTAAATATTGGAGGCAAAAATAAATGAAACAACGTTATATTGGTGAAAGTAACTGGCAAGCTTCAGCTATTGCACTTGGTATCATGCGTATGAACAGTCTGACCGTGGATCAAGCTGCTAAAGCTATCGATACAGCTTATGATAGTGGCATTAATTTTATTGACTCAGCTGATATTTATGGTGGCGGTGATTCTGAAAAAATCTTTGGCCAAGCGCTCAAACAAAGTAGTGTAAATCGTGATCAACTATTTATTCAATCAAAAGGTGGTATTGTTTCTGGCAAGAGATATGATTTCACAAAACAACATTTAATTGATGCAGTTGATGGATCACTAGAACGTTTAGGTGTCGATTATCTTGATTCATTCCTATTGCACCGTCCAGATCCATTAATGGAACCTGAAGAAGTCGCTGAAGCTTTTGATGAATTGCAAAAATCTGGTAAAGTTCGTCACTTTGGTGTTTCCAATTTTAATCCTCAACAATATTTACTCGTTCAAGAAGCGGTTGATCAACGTTTAATGATTAACCAACTACAATTCAGTATTATGCACACTGGTATGATTGACTTTGGCATGCACACTAACATGACCGATACCCGTTCTATCAACCACGATGGTGGCATCCTTGAATTCTCTAGACGTATGGGCGTTACGATTCAAGCTTGGTCACCATTCCAATACGGCATGTTCGCTGGTACTTTCATCAACAATGACAAGTTCCCTGAATTGAACAAAGTTCTTCAAGAACTCGCTGACAAATATGGAGTAAGTAAAAACGCTATCGCCGCAGCTTGGATTCTCAGACATCCTGCTAACATTCAAGTTATCATCGGTACTATGAATCCTGAACACATCGCTGATAGTGCCAAAGGTGGAGACGTCGATCTTACTAAACAAGAGTGGTACGACGTTTACTTCGCTGCGGGCAATGATTTGCCATAAATTCTAAAAATTTATCATAATAAAAAGACAGTTCTTTCATTTCTACTTTTTGAAAGAACTGCCTTTTTTTGGTTTATAATGTAGGTAAATTATTAAAAAAGAGGAACTTCCTATGCCAAAAGTACTCGTAATTTATGCCCATCCTTTGACTGAAAAGGGATCTTCAACACATGAATTATACAAACATTTCATTAATGCGTATCAAAAAGCTAACCCTAATGATGAAGTCATGGTTCACAATGTTTCTGAATATATGCCTTACCCATTAAACAAATTTGCCGTTTCAATTTATAACAAGAAATTAGCCAAGTGTGAGTTAAACGTCGATGAAAAACGTTTCAACGATGCCCGCCAAACGTGGATTGATGAATTCAACCATGCTGACAAATACGTTTTCGTCAATCCGATGTACAATCTTTTCATCCCTGCCGAAATGAAAAGCTACATTGATATGATTATGGCTTCTCACGATACTTTGCACGGTTCATTAAATAAATTACATGGTAAAAAAGCAATTCACTTGCAAGCTAGTGGCAACAGATATCACAAGAATGCCTCAATCGATGATCCACAAATTAAAGATTTAGCTGACGAATATCTCAAAATGATGTTGCACGTCATTGGTGTTGACGACTATTCCAGTATTTTTGCTGAAGGTATGGATGTTGATCCGATGAATGCCATTGAAATTCTCGATGATGCTTATGATGAAGCTGAGATTGCTGGACAAAAATTTTAAAAATAAAAAATGATTGGTGAAATGGATTTTTTCCATTATCACCAATCATTTTATTTTTTTGTTTTTAAATAATCATTATACCCAAAAACAAATGCTTCAATTAATACAAAAAACGTTGAGGTAGTCTTTAACCACCAGTCTTCTGTATCTGGACTTCTCGAACTTCGTGAATAAAGATTAAAATCACAATTTTGAGACAACCAGTTACTATGATAGTTAGTTATCGACAACAATTTGCTTTCTCTTTTTTCTATTTCTCTTATTACATCTTCCAAGCTTTTATTTTCGCCCGATAGAGAAAGAATTATTAAGAAATCATTACTATCCAAACTTTCTGCCATTCTTTGGAATTCAGATGATTCTTTATTACCTGGTAGCAAACCTGAATCTTTTCCACTCAGCATTAACAACCTTTGAAGTTCCAGAGCTTGATTTTGTTGAGTAACCCCTGTAGCTACCATATAAACTCGTTTTGAATTATAAATTGATTCATATATCGGAATCCATTTACTATAATCTAAAGAACTCAATAACATCTCTGTATCAGATTTTACTTGATCAAAAAAACTATAACTGTCTCTTTTTTTAGAATTTCCATCGTCCCATTTAATAAAATTTTTCATTTCCGTATAACCAGTAAATCCAATTTTCTGGCAAAAACGAATCACAGAAGATTTTGAAGCCAAACTTTCTCTAGCAAAGTCTAATATCCCCATTGAAGCAATTTTATTATGATTCTTCAAAATATATTGACACATACCTTTTTCAGTAACACTAAACTCGTTATAATGCTTATCAATAATTTCTTCAAGTTTCATACAAATTAAGCTCCTTATACTATGTAGTTAGTATAATTTTAACTTAATTCTGGCCAATAATCTTTATTAGCTTCTTGTAAATCATCGAGAACTAATTTAGCAACTTCAGCACTAGGTACAGTAGCAGATAAAGTCAATGCTTTCCATAATTTTTGATATGACTTTTCAATATAAGCTTGAACAACCAATTTTTCTACTGATACTTGTTGTTCAATCATTCCTTTTTGGAAAGTTGGAATCTTACCCATAGCTAATGGTTCATAACCTCGTTTACTTACAATACATGGAACTTCAACCATGGCGTCATCGTCAACGTTAGCAATAGCACCATTATTTTCAACTATTAACAGCATTCTTTCATGTGTGTTATAAGCTAATGCTCCTGCCAACTGAACAATAAATTCAGCGTGCTCACCTGCTTCTAATGTTGTATCTTGAGCAGTTCCTTTTTTGGTAATGTTTCTACATTCAGAGAACACATTCTTTTCCCTATTTTCCATCACTTCATTGGCTCTTGTATGCGTAGGATCAGTATGTTTCACAACATAATCTGGATACAAATAATATTTCAAATATGTATTTGGCAATGTATCAGGATCAACAGCATAAATATCTTTTACTTTTGCAAAAGTATCTACCCAGCTTTGTTCCATTAATAACGGATTATCATTATCATCCTTCGAAGTATCTGGTCCATATCCGAATTTTTTAACGTGTTCTTTCAATTGTGGCATTAAATCATTACCATCTTTATCCAGAACCTCTGTCCACCAACCATAATGGTTTAATCCATAATAGCGATCAACAATATCATTTCCACTCTTTAATCCAACAATATCGGCCATTCCTTGTTTGATAGCAACTGGCATATCACAAATATTAATAATCTTAGCATTCGGTCTCAAAACTCTAGTTGCTTCTGCTACGATAGATGCCGGATTAGAGTAATTTAACATCCATGCATTTGGCGAATACTCTTCCATATAATCAATCAATTCGATAACTCCAGTGATTGATCTCATACCGTAAGCAATTCCACCAGGTCCACAAGTTTCTTGTCCCACCACATCATATTTCATTGGAATCTTTTCATCCATCTCACGCATTTTTAATCCGCCTTGGCGAATATGTGCCATAACGAAATCTACATCTGAAAATGCAATAGCTGGATCTGTTGTAGCTACAAATTCAATTTCAGGAGCCCGTTCCTTAATTATAATTTCACAAGCATCTGCGACCACTTTTTGTCTTTCAAAATCATTATCATAAAACTTTAATGATTTAAGTGGAAATTTATCTTGATTATTAATTAGCATCATTACGATTCCCGCAGTATAAGTACTTCCGCCACCTGCAATAACAACTGATTTCTTTTCTAACATTTAAGTCACCTTATTTTCTTCTTTATTTGATTATTAGAATACTGTATAAATTAATCGCTTACAATACGCTTTCAGGTTGATGAAACGGAGGTTCCATTGTTTGAAACCTTATTCCATCCCTAATTCCTCTGCCATATCTTCACGTATAGATTGAACACCCATCCCCATAACTATTTGAATATTATTCTTATCTATTATTAGTCCCTTTTGTCCTGGGAATGTTTTAATCTTATCTTTATCAATTTTTTCAGGATCTAAAACATCAATTCTTAACCTAGTAAAACAATTATTTAATGTTTCAATATTACTTCTGCCTCCAAGACCTTCTACCAAAGTATCAAATTTTGAACCATCGTTTGCTAATGCAACGGTTGGTTCTGATGAACTTACTGGAGAATCTTCAATCACACCAGAATTAACTCCTGCCATTTCAGGAACTTCTTCACGACCTGGAGTTTTTAAATCCAATTTCTTAATTAAGAATACAAACGAGAAGTACCAAACCGCTGACATAACTAAACCAAAGATAATAAACCAATGTATCTTTGTAAGCGATGGACTAAATACCGCATTTGAAACCGCCGTATCAATAACTCCATCCTTTACAAAAGTTCTGATTCCAAATTGCCATAGCAATGCTTCTGATAACCCTGCTAATAGACTATGTACAAACCATAATTGTGGTGCAGCAAATAAATAAGAAAAATCAAGAGGTTCTGTAATACCAGCTACTGTACCAACAAATGCTCCTGGTAAAACCATCCCTTTAATTTCTTCTTGTCTATTTTTATTTGCCATATGAATAATTGCTAAAGCAATAGGAATTGAAGCAAATACTTTTGAAAAACCAAAGAATGCAAAACGAATGGAAGGATCTAAGGAAGTAATGCTCCCAATATTTGCCATTTCAGCATAAAAAATATTAACTGCTCCTGTATAAACTTTTCCACCAATTGTTGCCGTTCCACCGATTGCTGTAAAACAAAATGGCATCCATAGTAAATGGTGTAATCCTGTCGGAATTAAGAATCTGTTACCGAATCCATATAAGAATACGCCGATAGCACCTGCTCCTAAAATAAAACTAGAAGTACTATTAATTCCTTTGTTAATAACAGGCCATATGTAACATAGACTAATTGCCAGTGCTAATGTAACGGGAATCATAATAATAAAAGCTAATCTTGGTCCACCGTAAATACTTAAAATATCAATAAATTTTTTATTGCCGAATTTATTATGTATGTATGCCGTTAAAACACCTAAAATCATACCAAGAAAGACATTCATATCAACCACTTGAAAACCTAAAACCATATTTTGACCAGTACCATATAATCCAACGGCACCTTCTTTAGCGAGCATGTGCTGAGAAGATAGCCAAGCATTATTTGCAGCTAAAAACATGAGAAAGGCAATTACAGCTAAAACACCAGCCTCTAATTTGTTTTTCTTAGCCATCGATGATGCAATAGCAACACAGAAAATAATTGATAAATTATTCATCATTGCATCCATCATCGATTTAATCATGCTACCTGTACTTTGAATAAAATTAGGCATAAATTCTAATTGCATTATTACTGCAAAAGCTAAGAAAAGTCCCATTACAGCCATAAATTTAATGGGTATTATAGCTGATCTGGAAAATTGTTGCATCCCCTTTTTCATAAAAAAATCCTCCTTTTGTTTATAGATAAACTATATCAAAAAGTTGACACCGCTTACATAAGTTATTACAGAATGAAACCTTGGTCCTACTTATGACACCAAAATTCACTTATCTCTCAATTTTAAAGTTGTAAAATTTAATTGAATATAAAATATATTTACATGGGGGAAATAAAGTTATGTATAAATTGATCGTTTGTGACCTTGATGAAACCTTAATGAATGATGATGGTTCTTTATCCTCAAAAAATGCCAAAGCTATTCAAGCAGCTACTAATGCTGGTGTTTACTTCGTAGTTAATTCTGGTAGAGGTTATTCATCCTTCCAAAAAGACTTGGAAAAAATGAATCTGCGTGATAAATCTAACCAATATTCAATATCTTATAATGGAGGATTAATTTTAGAGAATAAAAATAATCGACCAATAACCATTAACGCAATGACATTTAATACTGCTAAGGAAATTTTTGAAATTGGTAAAAATAATCAAAATGCATCGATTCATATAAACACCCAAAATAAGTTATATATTTATAACCCAGTACCAGAAGATATAGCCTATCAGAAAAGTCGTGGAGTTATTTTTTCAGAATTAAAGGATGATGACTTCAATCAATTCAGAAACATGAATATAATGAAAGTCATTATGGCTCTTCCAACAGTTGAAGAAAGACAAGATATGAAAAAAATGGTAGAGAAAAAAGTGGGATCATCTAACCTATCAATATCCTTCTCTTCTGGAAGATATGTTGAGTTTAATCCAGCTAAAATAGATAAAGGAAGTGCAACGTTAGAACTTGCAGAAACACTCGGCATACATCCTAATGAAATTATTGCTGTGGGTGATAATAGCAATGATCAATCAATGCTAGACGTTGTAGGCCTTCCTATAAGTGTTGCAAATGGTATTGATTCTGTTAAAAAAACTGCTAAATACATTACTACAGCTGACAATAATCATGATGCTTTAGCAGAAATAATAAATAAATTTATTTTGTAGAAAAAATGCTCTATCCTGTATATTTTTTAATATAAGGATAGAGCATTTGTTTTAATTAAATATTCTAATTCTTAAAAATCTAATCTATTATTATATTCTACGCTTAATTGACTAGCACATCCCTTAGCCTTTTTTGAAAATTCAACTGCAAACTCTTTAGATAGTCCTATATATTTTTCGGGTCGCAGCATTTTTTCCAACTCATCGTCAGTAAAATTGCTATTAAGATATTTGTTTGATAACAAAATTTTTTCATATCCATCATCACTTTGTTCGGCTTCCATTGCTAATTTATATATCAATGAATGAGCTTCATCTTTTCCTATATTTTGAGCAACTTTCATCATTACATATTCACTATTATCTATGCCCTTATTTATATTTGCATTTTTTTTCATTCTATCTTTATGTACATGTAACCCTCTAGTTAGCTCCTCAGTTCTTAATAAAATCTCAGTAGTAAGTTCTACCGATTCTTCAAGTAATCCATCAAAAAGCATATTTGAAGAACTATCTGCCTCAAAAGGTCTCGTTGATGAAAAATACCCTGATATTGGTACAGAATATAATTTTTGAGAATTAGCAATAATTCCCTTAGATAATTTAGGATTAATTTTTTGTGGCATCGTACTACTTCCAATCGTTCCTTTAAAGTAGGGTTCCGAAACCTCACCAAACTCTTCGATAGACGTAGCATAAACTTCTTGCGCAATACGATCACATGATGTTGCTAACAAACAAAGTGCATTCATATACTCAATTTTATTTGATGACATATTTCTCATTGGTATTGCCATAGGTTTCATATTTAGCTTTTGAGCTACTAATTCATTTATTTTAGGACCATACTCTCCCATAGAGTTGTATGCACCTATCGCACCACCCATCATAGATTGAAAGATTCGGGGTTCCAATTCTTTGATTCTTTCTACATCGGTTAAAAAATTTTGAATCCATCCAGCAACTTTAAAACCATACGTAATAGGTATTGCATGCCTTCCATGTGTTCTACCCGGCATAACTGTATCCTGATTATCCAATGATAATTTAGATAAATTGTTTAATATTTCAGATATTATTATCATAAATCGTTTATTAATTTCTTTTAAAATTAGCAATTCACCAGTTTGTTGAATATTTTGGGTCGTCACCCCGTAGTGAATATATTTTCCTGAACTACCACATTCTTTAGAGAGAACTTTAACAAATGGAACAAAACCATGTCCCACACGATCATATATTCGCTCCATTTCTTTAAAATTTAAATTTTCATATTTTGCTTTATTTTTAATTTCTTCAGCTGCTTTCTTCGGAATAAAACCAACTTCAGCTTGCGCCTCTGCTAATGTTTTTTCAACGTAAATCCATGAACGGTACTTGGCCTCATCAGTAAATAAATAACGTATTCCATGATCAAACATAGTTCTGGACTTAGAATCATATAATGCCCGCATAATAAATCACCCTTTACTTTGTAATTAAACAAAAAGACCATACCAAGTATCATGGCATGATCTTTTCGTCAGCAATATTACTTAAACAAGTAAACTTTACTTTCATAAGCTCTCAATTCAGTATCTTTATCGTCTTTATAATTACTAATTAACAATTTACCACCATTTTGACCATAATCTCGTGACAAATCTTCACTTGTGAAATTACTTATAACTAATAACGTCTCATCATTATAATGACGTTTATATGCAAATATCTTACTATCATCAGGATCGAGAAGCTCATAATCGCCATAAACAATTAAGTCACTATTATGACGTAATTCAATCAATTTCTTATAGTAATAAAAGATTGAATCTTTATCATCTAAACTATCTCTAGCGTTAATCTTGTCATAATTAGGATTTAATTCAAACCAGGGTTTACCACTCGTAAATCCAGCATTTTTACTTTCATCCCATTGCATAGGGGTTCTAGCATTATCTCTCGACATTTTAGACATATATTTTAACATGGTATCTTTATCGACAATCTTTTCATCCTCGACGAATTCTTTATAAGCATTCAACGATTCCACATCTTCATATTGTGAGAGTTTCTTATAGTGAACATTGGTCATTCCAATTTCTTCACCCTCATAGACATATGGCGTCCCCTGCATCATATGTAACGTTGTTCCTAACATCTTAGCGGCTCGTACACGATACTTAGGATCATCTGTAGCAAATCTAGAAACAGTTCTAGGTTGATCATGATTATTCCAATAAAGACTATTCCAACCTTTACCATTTAAAGCAGTTTCCCATTTACTCAAAGATTTTTTCAAATCAACTAATTTTACTGGTTCATCATTCCACTTTGTCAAACGTTCATCAGGATTGGATGATAAATCAACATGATCAAATTGAAAGACCATATTTAACTCATTGGAATCAAGTCCAGTATATTTAATTGCATCCTCTGGTGTTGACCCTGGCATTTCGCCAACTGTCATTACATCATATTTTGACAACACTTTTTTATTCATTTCCTGCAAAAACTCGTTCAATCTAGGTCCATCTGCAACAACCTTAGCAACATTAGCATAACGTTCATCAGGTTCTCTAGGTCCATCTGGTAATCCAGCGGGTTTAGAAATGAGATTAATAACATCCATTCTAAATCCATCAACACCCTTATCTAACCAAAAGCGCATAATATTCCAAACTTCATCACGTACTTTAGGATTCTCCCAATTTAGGTCAGGTTGACCATCAGCAAAAAGATGTAAGTAATATTGACCAGTAGTTTCATCAAATTTCCAAGCTGGTCCATTAAAATATGAACCCCAATTATTAGGTGCATGCCCATTTACCGGATCGCGCCATACATAATAATCTCTATAAGGATTATCTTTTGATTTTTTACTTTCTTGGAACCACTTATTCTGATCAGATGTATGATTGACAACTAAATCCATCATAATCTTCAAACCTAGAACATGCGCCCTATTTAACATCTCATCAAAATCATCCATAGTTCCGTATTCTGGTTGAATACTCCGATAATCACTTATATCATATCCATTATCTTTATCTGGCGATTTGTAAATTGGATTTAGCCAAATAACATCAGCCCCTAAATCTTTTATATAAGCTAAACGACTCGTTAATCCTGGCAAATCACCGATCCCATCACCATTGCTGTCCTGATAACTTCTTGGATAAACTTGATAAACTACTGATTTCTTCCACCAATCACTTTTTGCCATTTTGAGAACTCCTTTCAATTATGGTTAAAACAGTGCAATCATTTTATACTAACAAATTAATGATACCGTTTTTTCATTAATTATAACGAATTTCTCCAACTTCATCACCATGCGTAGTCGACTGATCACTTATCTCTGGAACTTCACGTGTCACATCCATATTCGTATAAACAATGACAATCACACTATCCCTTCCAGAGTCCTTCACATAATCAATATCCATAAAGGATAAAAGATCACCTTTGTCAATCTTCTGACCTTGTTTTACTTTTCCAACAAAAGGTTCACCATTTAACTCTACAGTATCCAATCCCATGTGTACCAAAACTTCTAAGCCTTTATCTGTAGTAATGCCAATTGCATGACCCGTTGGGAAGACAGTAGAAACGGTCCCACTCACTGGTGAATAAACTTTATTATCTGCAGGTATGACAGCAAATCCATCACCCATCATTTTTTCAGAAAAAACATCATCGTTTACTTTAGTAATTGGTATCAATTCTCCATCAGCTACTGAAACGACTTTTTCCTTTTTTTTACCAAATCCTAACATTTCTTTCACCATCCTATCTTTCTAATGAATTCCAATATTTATTAAGATCAATGCACTAACACTATACAATGGTACACATCCTAACAATAAATATATAAAATTCTTGTGCAATTTATTATTATCGGATTTTATATCTTTTGAAAGATATAGAACAATTATCCCTAAAACTAGAGATACTAGATTACCAACTGCCAACTGAGCAATTGTTAACGCTGTAAACACCCAAATAACATTAATACGATTATTTAATAACCTTTCTTTTTCAAAAAATAGAATATAAGCAACGACTAGATCTACCAAACAAACAATGAACATCACAGCAGTTATTGGACTTTCATCAAAAAATCCTCTTAAGCTCATTTGTGCAAGGTTTAAAGCAAATAACATGTATATAAAGAAGATAACTGGAACAACCATCAAAACGGCTATATACATATTCAATGATTTTTTCAAATCATATCTCAAAAAACCAGTTATTTTATCCATTATCTTATTACCAGTTCTAGCCATCATTGTTCTTCCTCCTATTTATTTATAACGTAATTTGAGTATCCCATCACTAGTAAATCATTTAAAACATAGACACCTGTGAAGAAAACTTCATCGCCTTCTCTATCAGGCATTGGAAAACTAATTGTATTGTAATTCAAGCTATATTCACACGCGGCAGCTAACTTATTTTGATTGAAGGGTGTAAAAGCAATTGTGGATATACCTCTTAAAGATATTCCTTTTACCGTTTTTATGAGCTCTTTATCTTCACCGCTATATGAAACAATTATCAAAAGGTCTCCATTTTTAACACGATGAGAAACTTTATCTAATTCACTGCCTGCTGAAGGTAACGCATAAATATTTTTACCTACTAAAAAGAAATTTCTTTGAAGTTGATTAGCAATTATTTCTTGAACCCAGCCTGTTGAATAAACATAAATATTAGGTGCTCTATCAATTTTTTCATACAATCCACTCATTTGGGTTGTTTCAAATTGATGAATCGTATATTCCATCGCATTTTTTGTATCTCCAACAAAATCTGTTATTGCTTTAGTCTGAACAAAATCCTGATCTTCAGCCAAAATAAATTTTAGCTGATTAAACCCTGAGAGGCCTATTTTTCTAGTCAATCTAAAAACTGCAGATGGAGAAACCAAGCATTTCTGAGCAACTTCGTTTATGTTCATATTAATAACGTCTTTGCTATTATTTAATATGAAGCTAATAACTAGCTTGTCATTTTGATTTAAATCATCAAAGTGCTTATAAATATATGAATCTAGTTTCAAAGTATCCCTCTCCTTTAATTATGTAATTTTGTTACATACTCAATTATGAAGGCTTTTTTCATAACATTCAAAATTTATAAGTGTTTTTAAGTTTTTTTAAGTATTAAAGCATTGATGACATCGTATGAGCATAAAGTTCATGATTCTTCATATCGATAGTAGCTTTTTTATTTTCTACACTTACATCATTAACATCTAGTCCTAAATCACTAAATACATCTTTAGAATCAACCTCTGTTGGATCGACAACAGTAACAACAATCTTTCCATCATTAGTTTCGATGTTTTCAACATTTTCAACTGTTCCCAATGAATCTAAAAGCAATAAAGCATTTTGTTGGATTGGTGTTAGTTCAACCGCTTTTGTTGCACGATCATTAACAGGACCTGATGATAAATCTTGCATATTTTCAAGTACTTGAGCAACGTCCAAACCTACAATAACTTGAATGGCTTTACCATGTCTTACGACACCAACAGCTTTATTGGCCTTAAAGAAACCATCTGTTTCAACTTTTTCGGGATCTTTAACTGTGACACGTAATCTAGTGGCACAACTTGTCATCTCATCAACATTTTCTGAGCCGCCCAAACCTTCTAGATATGCTTGAGCACGTTCAATATAAGGATTAGATGATTTTGATCCATTTGCCTTCTTAGATTTGTATTCTTTCTTATTAATTAATTTTGTATCTTCACCTTCAGCTTCACGTCCAGGTGTAGCAAAATCAAATTTTTCGATAAGAACCTTAAATACTACGAAGTAAATTAGTGCAAAAATAAGACCGATTACAATTTGAGTAATCCATGTGTGCCAATGATTTGCCCATAGCGGAATCCAGTTCATACTTGCGAATTGAATTAATCCACCATCAAATTGACCAACAATACCAAAGGCGTACATTGTAGCATCCATTGTAGCTGCTAGGAATGAGTGTACAAACCATAATACTGGAGCAGCAAATAAGAATGTAAATTCAACTGGCTCTGTAATACCAGCTGCGATAGATGTTAATCCGGCTGGAATCAATAGAGCAGCTGTTTGTTTCTTACGACTCTTCTTAGCAGTAACGTAGAAAGCATAACAAATAGCAGGAATACCAAAGACTTTTTCATTACCAAACAATTCAAATCCCATTGATGGAGCTAAAGTCTTCAAAGCTTGTGTGCTTCCAGCAAAATCTGCTAGATGTTTCAACCAGTATGGTTGCAAACCACCGGCAACAGCGGCTGGACCATATTGGAACGGAATGTAAATAAAGTGATGCAAACCGGTAGGAATAAGAACACGTTGTAAGAAACAATATATCCAAACACCTATGACACCGGAATTCTTCATGAATCCTTGTAATCCAGAAATACCCATTTGAATCTTTGGCCATACTAAACATGTAACAAAGGCCAAAACAAACATACTAGCAAATCCTAGAATAACAACATATGCGGATCCTTGGAAAGTACCTAACCAATCAGGTAACTTTTTATCGAAGTATCTATTGTGTAGCCAAACAACAATACCAGCAACAACTAAAGCACCGACAATACTAGTATCCAATGTTTTGATACCAGCAATTTCTGTCAAACCACCATTTGTGGAATTAGCAAGAATAGGCTTAGCATAATTCTTAACACCAAAGAATGGACCCCATTGGCTTAGCATTCCACCAATAAAATAATTATATGTTAAGTATGTAACTAACGATTCAAGGGCAGCACGTCCTTGAGATTTCTTTGCCAATCCAATAGGCAAACCTACAACGAATAGTAGTGGAACTTGTCTAAAGATTGTCCAACCACCTTCTTGAATCGTGTACCAAATACCGTACCAAGTGGTATTGGGTTGAGCTAAATTATGAAAAATTTCCGCATTTGTGAATAAAGAACCAAAGGCTACAACCAAACCTGCAAATGAGAAGAGCAAAACAGGGACAAACATTGCAGCACCGAATTTTTGCAATTTCTGCATCATAATAATTCATCTCATTTCTTTATTTGTTTAAAAAAAGAAAGGCATATTCTTTTTTGATATTGAATAGCCTTTCAAATAGTTAACCATGCTCAAATGTATTATTTAAGTTCTGGCCAGAAGTCCTTATTTGCAACAATCATTTCATCTAGAATATCTTTTGCGATACCTGCATCTGGTACGATCTTGCATAGACTAAATGCTTGCCATAATTTTGTATATGAATGTTCTACCCAAGCATCAACTGCAAGTTTTTCAACACTATTTTGTTCTGTAATCATACCTTTTTGATATGTAGCAGCTTTACCCATTGATAGACGTTCAGGTCCATTTGAACCAAATAGGCAAGGAACTTCAACTGTAGCTGTTGGATCGATATTTGAAATTGCTCCTTCATTAGGAATAATTGCCAACATTCTTTGATGAGTGTTATAAGCAATAGCTGTACACAAATCAACAATATATGTTGAGTGTTCATCAGGCTTGAAATCAGTATCTTTAGCAGTACCATTATCAACAATACGCTTGCATTCACCGAATACTAATTTTTGACGATGTGCTTCAACTTCATCAGTTCTTGTGTAATTAGGATCTGAATGCTTTACAACCCATGATGGATACATGTAATACTTCAAGTATGTATTAGGCAATGTTGTTGGATCTAGCTTATAAACATCCGCTGCTTTCTTAAATGTACTTTCCCAACTAGCTTCAGTACCTTTATCGTAGTCGCCGCCGACCCAGTAGCCGTTCTTTGAAACATATTCTTTCAATTGTGGCATCAAGTCATTACCTTGTTTATCTGTAATTTCTGTCCACCAACCGAAGTGGTTAAGCCCATAATATCTAAATACCAAATCGTTACGATCTTTCAATCCTACAATGGCCGCCATTCTGTCCATGATATCAATAGGCATATCACAAATATTGATAATCTTTGAATTTGGTCTCAAACGACGTGTAGCTTCAGCGACAATTGCAGCTGGGTTTGAATAGTTCAACATCCAAGCATTTGGTGAATACTTTTCCATGTAGTCTACTAATTCGATTACACCTGGGATTGAACGAAGTCCATATGCGATACCTCCGGGTCCAGTTGTTTCTTGTCCAACTACGCCGTGCTTTAATGGAATCTTTTCATCTAGACTACGCATTGCATATTTACCAACACGAATTTGTGCCATTACGAAGTCAACATCAGTAAATGCTTCCTTAGGATCTGTTGTTGCTTCAAATTCAATTTCTGGAGCTCTTTCCTTAATTAAAATAGCTGTTGCATCAGCAATTTTCTTTTGTCTCTCACCATCATTGTCATAAAACTTTAATTTTCTGAGTGGAAATTTGTCTAAACCATTTAATAATGTCAAAACAATACCAGGTGTATATGTACTACCACCACCAGCAATCAAAACGGAAAATTTTCTATCATCTTTTACGTTAACCATGAGATACCCTCCAAATATTTATATAAATGACAAACCAATTAAAAGCGCTTTCATCAATTGACAACTGCATTATGGCATCGTTTTCGAATCGGTGCAATACAATTTGGATATTCAGGGAAGCATTTCATTATTTTGAATTTTTTTCATTTTTTGAAATTTATTTCATAGACAATAAATAAACCAATTTCAAAATACCCTCGTAGTATCTAAAATTGGTTTATTATTCATGAGTTATGGATTTAATTATATGACTTTTTTCGATCCCCGATAAACTAAATAAGAAGTAATTGGCACAGTCAAGATAACGCCAATCGTACAAATTAAAGTAGTCAACACCTCGGCCACTACCAATTTATCATTAACGATTTCACCAACACCATATCCTAATGAGTGAATTACAAAGAACAAGGGGAACGTTGATGAGAAGAAGTTGAACAACAAGGTATTAGTCTGCGTATTCAAAATTTTGTTCCCTACAGAAAAACCATCATTAAAAATTTCCGTTGGTGTCAAAGTAGGTTTGCTTTCAACGATTTCGTTCAATCCACTCGTAATGGCAACACTAGTTTCTGAGATAACTCCCAAACTATTGATCACAATAATAGAAATAGCCAACTGTGGATATGATATTCCGGCTGCTAACGAGAAGGATTCCAATTCATCTTGATTTTCCGCCGCTAAGCCTTGCGCATTGGCCCAAAATTCCAAGGGTACTGTAATTAATAAGATTACTATCATTATCAATAACGATGTTTTAAAAGCTGTGCTGGCAGTTTTTCCATTATCAACATTCATATAAATCGCTACGACTAAAATAACCATGGCGATAATGCCGGTAGTAATTAAAATATTGAACCCATCAGCAATCAATATCAACAAAGCTAAGACTGACACGACGTTGATTCCCAATCCAAATAACAATGTCAAACCTCGTGTTCCCATGACGATCAATAACAAAACAACAAAGGTCAAAAATAGATATAACATTTATTTCACCTTCCTTGTAATTATTCGACTAGCAATAAAACTCGTCACTGGTACAGTCAAAACAATTCCGATTGCACTGATCAACAATTGAGTAATTCCTAAACTCAAGGTCATATTCAGCGTATAGCCTACTGAGTTACCATTACTCAAATACAACAAGACCACATTCAAGTCTTCAGCAATAACAATAAACAACAAAATATTGATTAATGGTCCGATTAATTCTTTACCGATATTGATACCGGATTTAAACAATTTATTTTCAGCAATATCCGCAACTTCTTTTTTCATTTCAATCAACGAAGAAGAAATATCCATCGTCTCGTCCAAAATAACTCCCAAGACACTGAAGATAACTTGTGATAAAAAGACACCTAAATATGGCTGCAATTCAAAATCAGTCAATTCCAGATGTATTCCACTGTAATTGGATAATCCTAAGACAAACACACTTAACAAAATTGCCGCTGTCGTTGATAAAACAGTACTTGCATAAGCCATTAAAGCTTGATAACTCGGCCCTAGAATTACTAATAACGCCGTTGCAGATATTAACAAAGCCGTTATAACGGTCAATGGCAACAAGATACTATCGTGAGTTTTAATGATAATTTGAATAAAACCATAGTAAATTACTGCATTGATCAAAACACTAATGAATAGCCGTTTACGGTCGAACTTCATACAGAACAACAAGAAAACTACTAGTCCGACGGTAAAGACAATGCTAGTGTCACGTTTAATATTTTGCGGAGTATAATTTTTTCCCGATTTAGTTAATATCACTTGTTGACCTTTCGTATATTTCGTATCGATCAACTGTGATTTGTAATACGTATTCCTAAAAGTTACTTTTTCATGTTTACGATTCAATAAAGTTCCACTGACACGTTGAGTAATTTGTGTATCAGTATTTTTATATTGATCAGTTGACGTACTCTTGTGTAAAACCTGGACTTCTTGTACTTTCATAACTGGATTTTTGTACAAAAAACTGTCGAAATGAGTAAAGACTGTTGCCAAAATGACTAATAGTCCTACTGACAAGAGAATCCGTATATTTTTTTTCATAAAAAAATTCCTCGCATTTCTGCTGATGTCTACATTATATGTTTTTTCAGAAAAAAGTTAATATTTTTTGCATTAATAATTTGTGGTTGACAATCCGTGATTATTGAAATATATTTGAGACATCAAATTTGTTAGGAGAATATATTATGAAATCATTTAACTCTCTAAACATCGTAAACGTTCGTTGGCAAAGCCGATAATTCAGATTGGTCCGAGATGGATTCAGTCTGAAGTGGATTGAATCCGTGTCGGCCTATTAAACTATGAAATTTTAAGCCTGCATGGATAAGTTTTAACAATTTAGCCATGTGGGTATTTTATTTTTAAAGACAATCCCACAAAACTCTGGGGTTGTCTTTTTTATTCGGGGGAATTTACGATGAAACATACGAGAAGACTTTACGTAACACTTATAGCATTAGCAATGTTCTTGGTTTTTGCATATTTTTACACGGGAAGAGCTGATACACAGAAACAAAATGCCATCCCTAAAGTTGGTATCCTGCAATTGATGTCGCATCCAGCTTTGGACCAAATCAACAAAGGAATCAACGATACTTTGAAGAAAAATGGTTACGTTGATGGCAAAAATATCAAAATTGAATTTCAAAACGCCCAAAACGATCAAAGTAATCTACGGACTATCAGTAAACAATTTGTTCAAGATAACGTCGATGTAGCCGTTGGTATCGCCACTCCATCGGTTCAATCACTCAAGAACGCTACTTCAAAAATTCCTATCGTTATGGGAGCTGTCACTGATCCGGAAGGTGCCGGTATCATTAGTAACAACAATAAACCAGGTAAAAATATCACGGGTGTTTCCGATCAAGCACCACTTGAAGCTCAACTGAACTTAATGAAACAAGTTATTCCTAATCTCAAAACTATCGGTATTATTTATACATCAAGCGACGCATCCGCAACTAGCCAGATGAAGAAGATGCAAAAGCTCGCTAAGAAAAAAGGCTTTAATGTCAAGGTTTCCAGTATCAATTCCGTCAACGATATCCAACAAGTCGGAACTGCTTTAGCTGAAAGTGTTCAAACAATCTACGTTCCAACTGACAATACCGTCGCTTCTGGTATGAAACTTCTATCTTCTATCGCTACTAAACAAAACATCGCTGTTTTCCCAGCCGCTACAACCATGGTCAAAGATGGTGGACTAGCAACAGTCGGTTTGAGTCAATACGAACTCGGTGAAGAAACTGGTAAACACGTTGTTAGAATTCTCGAACACAAAGAAGATCCCGCTACAACTCCTGTTACTTTCATGAAAAAAGGTCACTTGATGCTCAACGAAAAAATGGCCAAGAAACTCAACATTCAATTCTCTGATTCACTCATCAAACAAGCTCAAAAGAAAGGACAAATAATCAAATGAATCTAATCGTCTCTACTATCAGTCAAGGTTTCATCTGGTCCATCATGGCTATCGGATTATTCATCACCTTTAGAATTCTCGACTTTCCCGATATGACCGTTGAAGGAAGTTTCCCATTAGGTGCTGTAACAGCCGTTAGCTTGATTCAAAGTGGTCACTCAACTTTGTACTCACTCTTAATTGCCTTTATCTTCGGATGTTTAGCCGGTTTTGCGACGGCTTTTCTATATGCTAAATTAAACGTCCCTATCTTATTAGCTGGTATCTTAACAATGACAGCACTTTATTCCATTAATTTGAGAATCTTGGGCAAAGCCAACATGTCATTAACTAAATCTACTAATATCTTTAATCAATTTGGTTTAGATAAATTACCTACTAATTTCAACGGTATTATCCTAGGTATCATCATCATTGCTATTATCATCTTCTTGTTGATCATTTTCTTGAACACTGAAAAAGGTCAAGCCGTCATCGCAACTGGTGACAACGAAACAATGGCCGCATCCCTTGGTATCAACACAACTGTTATGAAGTTCATTGGTTTGATGGTTTCTAACGGAATCGTTGCCATTACGGGTGGTCTGATTGCTCAACAAAATGGTTTTGCGGACGTCAACATGGGTATCGGTGTCATCGTTATCGGTCTATCTGCCATCATTATCGGTGAAGTAATTTATCCTGACGTCCCACTAAGCATTCGTCTGATTACTATTGTTATTGGTAGTATCGTTTACCGTCTAATCTTGATGATTGTTCTACAACTAGGCTTCAATACCAACGATTTGAAGTTGATCTCAGCTATCATCTTGGCATTATGTCTAGCACTACCAACGATTCGAGCACAATTCTTAAAAACTATGAGAAATGGGGTTAAAACTAAATGAAACCATTACTAGAAATTAAACATGCCGTCAAAACCATTTATAATGACGACGATAATCTCAATATTCTCAACGACATTAACTTAACTATCAATCCCAAAGATTTCTTAGTTGTTTTAGGAACTAATGGTGCCGGTAAATCAACCTTACTAGACGCCATTACTGGAACTAACAAATTAACTTCCGGTCAAATTCTTCTCAACGGTGACGATATCACTGGTGAAAATTTAGCCAAAAGAAGTCGCCACATCAGTCGTGTTTATCAAGATCCCAAATCTGGAACAGCCCCTCGAATGACAGTCGCCGAAAACTTGTTGCTTGCCAAGCGCCGTGGTTTACCTAGACGTTTAAGATTACGTAAATTAAAAGAAAACATGCCTGAATTTCAAAAATTGATTTCTAACTTGCCTACTTTGGACAATCGCTTGAATACCTTCACTGAGAAGTTATCTGGTGGTCAAAGACAGACCTTGAGTTTCTTGATGGCAATCATTCAACGCCCAGAACTATTATTGTTGGATGAACATACCGCCGCCCTCGACCCTCAAACTAGCAAGGATTTAATGGAATTAACTAACAAGATTATTTTGGAAAAAGAATTGACTTGCATGATGATTACCCACGACCTATCCGATGCCATGAAATACGGTAATCGCTTGATTGTTTTAAAAAAGGGTGAAATCATCCTCGATTTGGATAAAACTGAAAAAGACAAATTGACTGAAAGTGACTTGTTGCAATACTTTTAGCCACAGCAAAAAGACGATACCTGCCAGTATCGCCTTTTTATTTGCTTTATTTTGCCAAAATTTATTGCATTGTGATTAAAGAACGTCGCTTGCTTTAACCCATTCGTTTGTAGCTACTCGGTACATTTTTTCACCATTGATTGTTGCGTATTGGTCTGTGTACCATTTTGAGTTAACACCCAAGGCACGGTTTGTAATCATCTTACCTTCAAGAGTGTATAGACGCTTGTATGAACCGTTAGTTGTTGTAACAATGCCTTCATGTTTAACAGGTGCACTAGTCATCTTCTTAACGAAAATCTTGATGTCCTTGTTACCCTTTTTATCAAACTTAATTGTAGCGTCTTTTGCATTTGTGAATGAATAACCTTTAGGTGCTTCAATCTTAGTTGAGAATGAGGCTTTCCCTGTTACTTGCTTGTAGCCTACTAAATCTTTTGAGTTTTGATCAACGAATGTAATACGAACTCTTTGAATTGTGTAACGAGGAGCTGATGGACGGTGTGAAGGTGCTGGTTTAGCTGATGTCTGTGGTTTAGAAACCCCATTACTCTGCTTAGATTTCAAATTCACTAAAATACTATTATTTTTAATTGTAAAAATTGTTTCTTTATTCACATATTCGTATTTATAAGGATTTACTTGTAATTGAAAAATACGAACTTCATTACTATCTTCAGCCACATCAACCGTTGGTTTTAAATCCTTATTATTTAGGACCTGTTTACCATCAATAATATATTTTATATTTACTCTTTTTGATTTAATGACGTTTACCTTTGCAGTATCAATTTCACCGTCCTTTGTAATATTAACTTCTTTAGGCAAAGTTTGTAATATATATCCTTCAGGTACTTGATTATCTTCTACTTTGATCTGTGTAGCATCTTTATTTACTTTAATATTTCTTGAAACTGTGGAACCATCTTTAACATTCACAAAAATAACCTTAACGTCTTTTGTACTTGTATTATTTTCTCCTACTGTTGCAACGCTTTGATCTGCTGCCATAGCAGTAATACTACTAATATTCACACCTCCTAAAACACTAGAAAACAATAATCCGGATACAATCACTGTCTTAGCTAACTTCATAATTTTTCCCTCCGAAAAGTAATTTCCCTTAATATTCCAATAAGGTAAAGCTAATGTAATATATCCGAATTTTTCTAGCAATAAAAAAAAGCATTATTTAAATTTAGTTACTATAAATATTAACTTAACAACGATTTAATTATTGTTAATGGATTGAAATATTTTATATTAATATAAGAATTTCGTTATGTAACCGACAATTTCTAATATATCCCTAATAAAAAAAGCACAAACCAATTATGATTTGTGTTTTCTTTTTGATAATTGTAAATTTTCTTTACTAATTTTATTTTTATTATTTTTGGAAGAATTTATTAATACCTGAATAACTCTGAATTATTTTATCTATTTGCAAATTCTCTGGAAGATTTACTTTTTCCAGTTTTGGATCTTCGACCAGAACTACTTTTCCCGATTGAGCTGTATTGGCTGCTTGGATACCGGAAACTGAATCTTCAAAAATAGCACTATTACTGGCTTTGCTATCAACGTTTTCGATAGCTTTCAAGAAGATATCAGGTGCTGGTTTCCCTTTGATTTGACCGTCATTAAAAGCAACTTTGCTTAAATCAAACCAACGTCCCAGTTGCAATTGATTGAAGAAAAATACAACATTAGAATATTCTGAAGCCGTTGCGATATTCAACTTAATATCATTACTTTTACACCAATCCAAAAAGTCGGCTAATCCTGGCACCAACTGAAATTCATCCGGAGTATTCAGACAAATTTCTCGATAAATATTCTCCTTTTTATCTGACAATTGAGCCAATTCAGCATCTGAAATACTTCTATCTAAATAATATTCAAAAGTATTACGATTATTGATTCCGGCAATGTGTAATTGATAGTCCTGATCAGTCAATTTGCGATTGAACTCGACTTCTAAAAATTTACCCCAAGCTCGCTTTTGAATCAGGCCGTCGAAAATCATAGTCCCGTTGAAGTCAAAAATCATTGTATCAATCATAAGCATCCTCCCATGCAAGCGCTTTTAATCAAATTGTCTCACGACTGGGTTTTTCCAACAAGTTACCTTCAAAATAAGAAATCTATTTCAAAAAAAGATAAACATTCCATTTTTCGAATAATTTTTCCAACAAAAAAACCGTGAATCAACTTGATCCACGGTCGAATTTTTTAATTATTTAATATCGGAAGCTTTAACCCATTCATTAGTAGCTACACGATACATCTTAGCTCCATTGATTGTCTTCATCAAATCAGTAGCCCAAGCTGAATTCTTACCTAAACCACGATTTGAAATAGTTTGACCATCTCTTGTATAAAGTGGTGTGATATCGACATTCTTTGTAGTTACCTTATTCACATCGGATTTTTCTGCACCAACGGCGTCGGCTTCTGTATTAGTGTTATTATCGGTTGATTTAACTGATACATCAGAGGCTTTGACCCATTCTGTAGTCGATACTTGGTAATAAACTACTCCATCCAAAGTCATCTTATTGTTCGTTTGCCAGTCAGTTCCTCCACGAAGTGCACGATTAGCTAAAGCACCAGTCTTCGTATATAGTGGTGTGTATTCTGAATTAGTATTAGTCGTTACAACGCTCTTGAATGGTGTCACTCCATCGGCGGTCTTATTAACGGTCACAATTTGAGTATTACCATTGGCTTGCAAAGTTACCGTAGCATCTTTAGCAGCGTAACCTTTTGGAAGTTGTGAAGTAACGTCGACAGTGTCACCAATTTTTTTACCAGAGATAGTAGCTGTTCCTACTTGTTCATTGTCAGCGGTCTTAAAGATTACAGTATTGCTGATTTCTTTAGTTACATTAATGCTATATGTAGCGTCTTTTGTAATTCCAACACTAGCATCAGCGTCACTCAAAACATAACCCGTGATATCTGGTTTAGGAATTGACAAAGTTTGTCCAATAACGGCATCAACACTTATTTGTCCTACTTGAATTTTAGTTGCCTCATCAACGTAATTGATCGTGACATTAGTAATTTGATCTGTCTTCACAACTTTAAAAGTTTGAGTAGTTCCGTCAGCTTTGACAACTGCTTCTTGATCAAGTCCTGGATATAGTGAATAACCGTCTGGCATGCTGATTTTTGCACCAACACTAGCCTTCACTGATGTGGCAGGAAGATCCTTAATAGCATTGCCGTTAACATCAGTAAATTTAATCAAATTCGTAGCTTCATTTTCTGTTGTAGTTGAAGCAGTTCCTTCAGCGTTAACAGTTGTAACAGGAGCACTAACTGTGCCTAGTACCATACCTGATACTAGTAATCCACTCAATAATAATGATGTAGCTTTTTTCACAATAAACCCTCCGTATCCTATTTGTTCATGTAAATATTAGTTTAATTAAATATTTCTTTCAAGTTTATGATTTTTTACTGACCGAATCCTTCTGGAATCCCTAATGCCACTCGTGCGTAGCGGCTCATTTTAGAAATATCCCAGATTGGATACCAAACTAACTCGATTTCACAATTCTTAATACCATCAACAGATTTAACAGCTGTAGTAATTGTATCGTGTAACATGTCGCTGAGAGGACAGCCCATTGTGGTCAAAGTCATCGTTATAACGGCATCAGTCTCATTTTCAATCTCTACTTCATAAATCAAACCTAAATTAACAATATCGATTCCTAGTTCGGGATCAATTACTTCCTCTAAGGCGTCCATAACTAGGTCTTTTTTTGTCTTATCTTCTGTCATATTCTTTAACCAATTGATCCTTCCATTTCATAACTGATCAAACGATTCAATTCAACCGCATATTCCATAGGGAGCTTCTTCGTAAATGGTTCAACAAAGCCCATAACAATCATCTCGGTAGCTTTTTCTTCAGATATTCCTCGACTCATTAAGTAATAGAGTTGTTCCTCGGAAATCTTCGATACCCGGGCTTCGTGTTCCATTGAAACGTTGGCATTATCAATCTCATTGTAAGGGATCGTATCTGATGAAGATTGGTCATCCATGATAATCGTGTCGCATTCAACGTGAGCCTTTGAACCATCGGAATGTTTGCCAAATCTGACCGTTCCTCGATAATCTACTGATCCGCCAGTTTGAGCAATTGATTTAGAAACAATTGAACTAGAGGTGTTTTTGGCGTTATGAATCATACGTGCACCAGAATCTTGGTGGATTCCATTACTAGCCACGGCAATCGACAACATTGTTCCTCGAGCATTTTCGCCATTTAAGTAAACACTAGGATATTTCATCGTAACTTTTGAACCAAGGTTGCCGTCGACCCATTCCATTGTGGCGTTCTCTGCAGCAGCAGCTCGTTTAGTCTCCAAACTATAAACATTATCAGACCAATTTTGAATCGTTGTATAACGGCAGTAAGCATCACGTAAAACATTAACTTCAACAACCGCCGCATGCAGACTATCAGAAGAATAATTTGGTGCCGTACAGCCTTCCACGTAGTCAACTTTGGCGCCTTCATCAACGATAATTAAAGTTCGTTCGAATTGTCCTGAGTTTTCGGCGTTTAATCTGAAATAAGACTGAATTGGAATATCGCAACGAACACCTTTAGGGACATAAATAAATGAACCACCCGACCAAACTGCTCCATTCAAAGCCGCAAATTTATTGTCAGTAGGTTTAACTAGTTTGCCAAACCATTTTTTAAAAAGTTCTGGATATTCTTGTAGTGCCGTATCAGTATCAGTGAACAATATTCCCAATTTTTCAAATTCATTGCGCATATTGTGATAGACGACTTCCGATTCATATTGAGCTGAAGACCCAGCTAAATATTTTCGTTCTGCTTCGGGGACGCCCAAACGGTCAAAGGTTTCCTTCATCTTGTCCGGCACATCATCCCAATCACGATATTTTCTATCAGTCATTTTTTGATAATACAACATGTTTTTCAAATCCAAATCCGACAAATCCGGGCCGAAATTAGGCATCGCCAATTTTTGATAGGTTTTATAAGACTTTAACCGATAATCTAACATCCATTGTGGTTCATTCTTTTCGGCTGAGATTTGGCGGACCGTCTCTTCTGTCAAACCACGTCCAGTAGTAAATTTAGGTTTTACATCATCGTGAAAACCGTATTCGTATTCTGAATTTCCTAAATCAATCATCGACTTCTTCTCCTAACGATTTTCTCAAAGCCCACCAGCTCAATGTGGCACATTTAATTCGGGCTGGAAATTGCATGATACTAGATAAAATTGCAGCATCACCTAGTTTTTCTAAATCCGAATCTGGATGTTTTTTACCCATGACCATATCAGAAAAGATGTGGGCCATTTCTAGTCCTTGTGTGGTGGTTTTACCAATTATAGCATCAGTCATCATGCTGGCCGATGCTTGACTGATGGTACAGCCTTCACCACTGAATCCTGCATCGACAATTTTGTCATCTTTGATTTTCAACTCTAAATTGATCACATCGCCACAAGTTGGATTTTTCAAAGTCGTTGTGGTCGTTGCTTGTGGTAAAGCGTGTTTATGATGCGGATTTTGTGAGTGATCCAAGATAACTTCACGATATAGATTGTTTAATCCCATTAAACTCATACTCTGAAGAACTCCTTTGTATCAGTGATTGCTTGTAATAATTTATCAACATCAGCTTTAGTATTGTAAAAATAAAAACTAGCACGAACAGTTGCTACGACACCTAAGTATTTCATCAATGGTTGGGCACAATGATGTCCCGCTCTGACAGCCACTCCATCCATATCAAAAGCGGTCGCCACGTCATGCGGATGTAAATTGCTGAGATTAAAAGATATAACGGTGTTATGTGCTGTAGAATCTTGTGGTCCATAGACTGTTAATCCTTTGATATCCAGCAATTTGGGCAATGCATAATCAATTAATTCTTGTTCATATTCGGCAATATTTTCCATTCCCAAATCATTCAAATAATCGATAGCCTTGCCTAATCCAATTGCACCACTGACATTTTGCGTTCCCGCCTCGAATTTCCAAGGCAACTCGCTCCAGGTACTGTCGAATTTGTCGACTGAATTGATCATCTCGCCCCCAAATTGATATGGCGACATCTGTTCTAATAATTCTTTTTTACCATACAAAACGCCGATTCCCATTGGACTCAACATCTTGTGTCCCGAAAAAGCATAAAAATCAGCATCTAATACTTGAACATCGACTGGTTGGTGAGGAACTGCTTGAGCACCATCAACTACTATAACGGCGTTATGAAGATGTGCAATTTGAGCTAACTTCTCAATATCATTAGTCACGCCCAATACATTACTGGCATGTGTCACAGCAACAATTTTAGTTTTATCAGTGATTTTACTTTGCGCATCATTCATGTCTAATTGACCATCATTAGTTAATTCAATATATTTCAAAACTGCATTTTTTCTGAGAGCAAGTTGTTGCCAAGGAATCAAATTGCTGTGATGTTCCATGTAAGTGATAACTATTTCATCACCTGGTTGAATATTTGCTTCACCATAAGTACTAGCTACTAAGTTCAAACTATCCGTCGTTCCTTTAGTGAAAATAATTTCTTTACTAGACTTAGCCTTAATAAAGCGCTGAACTTTTTTACGAGCCAATTCATATTCATCAGTTGCTCTTTGCCCTAAAGTATAAACGCTGCGATGTGTATTGGCATTGATGGTCTGGTAATAATTAGTAATCGAATCAATCACTGCTTGTGGTTTTTGGGAAGTGGCGGCGCTATCTAAATAAACTAATGGTTCATCATTTATTCGTTGTTTTAAGATTGGAAAATTATCACGAATTTTCTGAAATTGCTTGTCCATTTGCCAACTTCCTTTCAATTGTTTGTACTAATTGTTCTCTAATTGCCTTAGATGGAATAGAAACTAACACATCACCTAAGAATCCACGAATAACCATTCTTTGGGCAGTTTTCTTATCCAAGCCACGGCTCATCAAATAATAGAGTTGATTTTGATCGACTTGACCAACACTAGCGGCATGTCCTGCTAAGACATCATTTTCATCAATCAACAAAATCGGATTTGCATCCCCGTGAGCATGACTCGACATCATCAAGACACGATTTTGTTGTTCTGCGTTAGCTCCGGAAGCACCTTTGATAATATGACCGATACCATTAAAAATCAGTCGTGAATGGTCGGTTATTACCCCACGTTGGTTGATATTGCCGATAGTTTTCTTACCATAATTAGTAACTCGAGTATTGACCCCTTCAAGTTGTTTGCCAGCAGTAATGTCGACGACTTTAATTTCTGAATGTGCGCCAGTACCTTTTAAATCAGTGTCGAAATCAGCTACCGTATTGCCTTCATTCATCAAGCCAATCGACCAATCAACGTAAGCATCTTGTTCTACATTTGCTCGGCGACTTAAATATGACGTTACATTTTGACCGAGTTCATCAACTGCCGCATACTTCACTTCACTATTGGCCAAAGCTTTGATTTCCACAACACAATTGGCGACACTTTCTTGATCGCCATTGGTAGTAGTTTTTTGAATCAATGAGAACTTTGAATTTTCACCTGCTACGACTAAAACGTGAGAAACAAATGGCTGACTGGAATCTTGTTGGAACTCTAATTCGATTGGCTTTTCAATAACAGTATTTTTGTGGACGTATAAAAAAACGCCATGATTTACATATGCCGCATGATAAGCCGACAACTTGTTTTCATTTACTTTGATTACGGTGTACAAATACTTCTGAACTAAATCAGGATATTCATTTAGAGCCTCAAACAAATCCATTAAAATATAATCATCTCGTGGCACTACATTTGTCTTAATAATCGTCTCAGTCGATGGCGTCAGTTGCCAATTATGAAAGTCAAAACGCTGTATTGTTGGCAATGGCAATTCATCAATCAAATCTAATGCCGTCAGTCTTTTTTGAACGAACCAATCTGGTTCATTAATTGTCAGATTTTCTAATGTCATAATATCCCCTTAATCGTCGACTAGATTAGCTTTGATTCCTAGTTCATCGCGCAAACCTGCATAACCTTCATCTTCTAGTTTCTGCGCTAATTCGGCTGAACCAGTTTCGACAATTCTTCCGTCCATCATTACGTGGACCACGTCTGGTTTGATGTAATTCAAAAGTCTTTGATAATGTGTAATGATCAAAGCACCGAAATTGTCTCCTCGCATTGAATTAACACCCTTTGAAACAACTTTTAAAGCATCGATATCAAGCCCTGAGTCGATTTCATCTAATAAGGCAAAACTGGGTTTGATCATCAGCAATTGTAAAATTTCATTGCGCTTCTTTTCACCACCAGAAAACCCTTCGTTTAAGTAACGCTCTGTCATAGCTTGACTCATATCTAACAGTTCCAAATTTTTATCAAGCTCTTTCAAAAAATCCATCACAGAAATTTTGTCATCTGCCGGACGTCTAGCATTAATCGCCGCTCTCAAAAATTCAGCGTTAGTAACCCCTTGGATTTCAGCGGGATATTGCATCGCCAAAAACAATCCTTTTCGAGCACGCTGATCGACTGGCATGTCCAAAATACTTTCACCATTCAAGAGAATATCGCCTTTAGTAACGTGATAGTTTTTTTGACCCATAATAGTCTGCGATAACGTTGATTTTCCTGTACCATTAGGTCCCATAATGGCATGAATCTCACCAGTATTCATCATCAAGTTGACGCCTTTGAGGATCTCTTTTTTATTCTTAGTCTCTTCGTCTTCCACTTCAACGTGTAAATCTTTTACTTCAAGTGTTGCCATTGTGATCCTCCAAATATTTTCGATAACAACATTATAATATGAAAAAACTAAAAAAACGTTCAATTAACAAATGAACGTTTTTTAATCTAAATTTAAAATTTCATACTCAAAACCACAAGCATCAATAAACTTCATCAAGTCACTAGCAGTTAAGAAAATCGTGTGCGTATTGACGTTCGGATGGAATGTCAGAATCTCTTCACTATCTAACATTTCTTTATCAAAATACAACTTTATATTGTGAGCTGTATTATTCATAATGCCAAATGGTGAAACGATTCCTGCCTCCAGACCGAGTTGCTCTTCAATATCGTGATCATGTGCCATTGAAATACGTTTTGTTCCTGTAAGCTCTTGAAAATTCTTGAAATCCATGCGTTTTTTATCATCCATGATCACTAAGTAGAAATGCTTCTTCTTATCTTTCAAAAACATTGTCTTAGTTCTAACGCCTTCTAATCCGGCAATATAATTATCAGCTTGCTCAGTTGTTTCGGCTGCTGGATGGTCAACCACTTTATATTTAATATCTATCTGATTGAGTTTTTCTGCCAAATCTTTATAAGCTTGTTCTGAACCCTTACTCATGATTGTCATTACCCTTCATATCTTGATATTGTTTGCGCAAAGCGTTGATTCTTAATTCCACTACTTCGTTATGATTAATTTTAGCAAAAGCCATCGCATCCGTTAATAAATCTTTGACATCCGCTGCTGGTTGATTTTTATCAATTGCAATTTTAGCTTCTAACAATTTCAATCTTGGTAAATAGTAAGTAATATGCTGTTCAGAACACAACTTGATTCCACGTTTAACCAATTCCAAACTAGTCTCGAAATCATTTTTGACAATCAAAAAATCAGCCGTATAGAAGACAATTGTCAGAATGCGCAAGTATACATTTAAGCCACTTTTTTGGAAAGTTTGATCCTTGTGCACATTAATATAATCCAAAACTTTGTCAAAATAAAATTCGGCTTGTTCCATTTTGTTGATACGTGAATAAAAAATTCCCATTCCTACATATGATAAGTAAGAATAAATCGTCCGATGTTCTTCGTCCAAATTATCTAAAATCTGTGAAAAATTGTAAAAAAGCTCTTCAAATTTACCATTTGTCAAAGTTATGAATAATCCCTTTTGGTAATAAAATTGCATTTTTAATTCATTATTATTAACATCCTCGACATTTAAGTCCTTTAAAGACTCGGAAACCTTGGCATAGTCTTCCATCATTAAATCGCTTTCAATACGATTCAAAACTGTCCGCATATGAGTAGTTGATGCACTCGAATTTTTGTAAAGATCATCCACTGACAATCCAAGTCGTTCGCATAATTTATTGAGAATTGCTAAGGACGGTACTCGACCATTATTTTCAAATTTACTGAGCGTTGATTGTGTACAAATCCCTTGACAGAGCTTAACTTGTGACATTTTTAATTCTTTTCTACGTTCGATAAAAATATTAATATCCATATTTATTTCCTCATTCGTTTCTCGCACGGTAGATAACTGATGCGAGACATTATCAAAACACTAACATCCCGCATTTTTCGTCCAAAAAGTATCCTACTATTACAATCAATTATCTAATTTATAGGTTGCTTTGTAAACATATATAACTACATTTATATTGGTTCAATTTACATAAAAAAATGTAGAATATTTTAATATTTATAATCGCTTACAGAGATTTTTCAAACAAATATGAAAAAAAATATGACATTTCAGTAAGAGTGAGTTATTATATATTCCATGATTTAAATACAGTTGTTCACATTTTATGAACACACAAGGGTGGGAACTAATATGGCTAAAGAAAATTTAAGCCGAAGTTTATCTTCAAGACAAATGCAAATGATTGCTCTAGGTGGGACCATTGGGGTTGGACTATTCATGGGTTCTGCTTCCACCATTAAGTGGACCGGTCCTTCAGTCTTGTTGGCTTATGCTTTAGCTGGATTGATCCTTTATATGGTGATGCGAGCACTTGGTGAAATGCTTTACGTTGATCCTTCAACAGGTTCATTTGCTAAATACGCTACCGAATACATACACCCAGTTGTTGGATATTTAACAGCTTGGAGTAATGTCTTCCAATATTTAGTCGTTGGTATCAGTGAAGTTATCGCTGTTGGAACTTATTTGGAATTTTGGTTCCCCACGATGCCAAAATGGATTGCCGGAGTAGTTGTCGTTATAACGCTCTGTGTGGCTAATTTGACTTCTGTTAAGGCCTATGGTGAATTGGAATTCTGGTTTGCTTTAATCAAAGTTTTAACAATCATTATGATGATCATCCTAGGATTTTTTGTCATCGTCTTCGGTGTTGGTAATGGTGGACATCCCGTTGGTATCAGCAACCTTTGGACTCATGGTGGATTTTTCACAGGTGGTTTGAAAGGATTTATCTTTGCTCTATCAATTGTTGTTGCTTCATATCAAGGAATCGAAGTCATCGGTATTACAGCCGGTGAAGCTGAAAACCCTCAAGAAAATATTGTTAAAGCTATTCGCTCTATTGTTGGTAGAATTTTGATTTTCTATATTGGTGCTATTTTTGTTATCGTTTCAATCTATCCTTGGAACAAATTAGGTACGATTGGTTCACCTTTCGTAGAAACATTTGCTAAAGTTGGTATCACATTTGCTGCTGAAATCATCAACTTTGTTATGTTGACGGCTGCCATGTCCGGATGTAACTCTGGTATCTTCAGTTCCAGTCGGATGCTTTATACATTAGGTTTGGAAAAACACTTACCTAAGTCATTCGTTAAACTATCAAAACACAATGTACCTTACATTCCCGTTCTAGCTATCTCAACTGGTATCTTAGTCGGTTTGATTTTGAATTATGCATTGCCTGCATTACTACACACATCAAGTAACATTTTCGTTATCGTTTATAGTTCCAGTGTTTTACCAGGTATGGTTCCTTGGTTCGTTATTCTAATTAGTGAATTGAGATTTAGACATATCAATAAGGATAAAATGGATAAACATCCTTTCAAAATGCCACTTTATCCAATCAGTAATTATTTAGCTATTGCCTCATTATTAGTTATCCTAGTCTTCATGTTCTTGAATCCTGAAACGACAGTTTCTCTACTAGTCGGTGTCGCCTTTCTAGTAGTTATGACCATCATCTACTTCGTTAAAGAAAGAAAACCTGCTAAAGTCAGTGTTAAAGAAGAAATTGAAGATGAAGAATTAGATTAAAAAAATACCTCCCAGATTTTTTTCTAGGAGGTATTTTTTTAAATAAAATCAGTAACTTCATCAACGTTATAACGGACTGACTTAGTATAGTCACCATCTGGTTTACCAATGGCAATTGAAGTGATTGGAATATAACGGTCGCCATCTAAGCCTAAAGCTGGAGCAACTTTGTCGAAGTAGTAACCTGACATTGGATTAGCTTCATAGCCATGAGCACGAGCAACTAGCATCAATTGCATGGCAGCCATTGAACCATCGATCGTAGCATCTTTTTCCAAGAAACTTCTGTCAGCGTGTTCATACAATGGCAAGAAAGTCTTAAATACTTTGTCACGTTCTTCGGGACTGATTTGGCCATTCTCACAAGCCTTATTCCAAACGTCACGGTACTTGTAGTGGGATTGTGTGTCTCCTAAAACAAAAATCAAAGCAGAACAAGTATCGGTTTGTGGGTAGTTAAAAGGCATCATAACTGAACGAGCCTTCTTCTTACCTTCCTCATCATCACAAACGACAAAATGCCATGATTGCAAGTTACATGCTGAAGGAGCCGAAAGAGTTTCTTTCAACATTTCGTTAATCTCTTCACGAGAAATCTTAACGTCTGTCTTAAACTTACGATACGAGTGACGATTTAACATAATGTCTTTAAAATCATTGTTTACCATATTTTTTGTTTCATCCATACAAAAACACCTCTCAACTTTTTATACGATAATTTTACCGCTGAGAGGTGTTCATGTAAATGTATTCACAAAGTCCTAATCTTTAAAAACAGCCAAGCCACCTGCTGGATTATTCCAATCTGGTTCTTGAGCTGTAACGATTAATTTTTCATTAGTAAAAGCATTTAGTCCAAGATTACTCAATTCACGTCCATAACCGGAACCTTTGACACCACCGAATGGCAATTCTGGCAATGATACTAAGAATGAGTTAACGAAGACCATCCCTGTTTCAATCTTTTCAGCAACTGATTTACCATGTTGAGGATCAGCTGATACAACGATTCCACCTAGTCCCAACTCAGAATCATTAGCTAAATCAATTGCTTCTTGATCAGAATGAACTTTGAAGACTTGAGCTACTGGTCCAAAGAATTCATCGTAAAATTCTGGATTATCTTTTTCAACATTAGTCAAAATTGTTGGTTGAATAAATTGACCTGGAAGATCGATTGGTTGGTTGCCATAATAAACTTTAGCTCCATTTTCGACAGCTTTGTCAATTTGTCCTTGAAGCTTTTCCTTAGCACGTTTGGAATTCATTGGTGCCAAAGTCGTCTTAGGATCCATTGGATCTCCGGGAACTAATTTAGAGAAGTTATCTTTTAGTTTCTCCAAGAATTCATCATATAAATTGTCAGCAACGATGAAACGCTTGTCAGAAGTACATACTTGTCCAGCGTTGTAAATTCTAACTCGCCATGCCAAATCGACAGCCTTATCAACATCAGCGTCAGATAAGACTACGAAAGCATCTGAACCACCAAGCTCCATTGAATTCTTCTTGAGATATTTACCAGCTGTTTGTGCAACTGATTGTCCCCCACGTTTTGAACCAGTCAAAGCTACTCCTTGAACACGTGCGTCAGCGATGATATCACTTACTTGATCATAACTAGCAAAGAGATTCTTGAATGTCCCTTTTGGCGCACCGGCTTCTTCAACAATCTTCTCAAAAGCAGCAGCTGAAGCTGGGGTATTTGAAGCGTGTTTTAGAAGCATGGGATTTCCGACCATAAAGTTAGGTGCAAATACACGCATAATTTGATAATAAGGGAAGTTCCAAGGTTCAACCATCATCAATACACCAGTAGCTTGGTGATAAACTTGAGCGTCCCCAGTGTTACGACTATTAATTGGTGTAGGTTTTAATAAGTCAGCTCCATTGTCAGCAAAATAATCGGCAATGATAGCACACAACTCAACTTCACCTTTTGATTCATTGAAAAGCTTTCCCATGTCGATTGTAGCGATTTTTGCCAATTCGTCTTCATGTTTTCTCAATAAATCGGCAATTTTATGTAAGGTAGCAGCACGACTTGTAGCGGGTTCATCGCGCCACTTCTTGTATAACGCATGTCCATTTGCCAAAGCTTCCTCAATTTCTTCAGCGGTTGCGTCAGGATATGTTTTCACTAATTCGTTGTTATATGGATTAACAGTTTTATATGCCATAAATAAATTCCTCCTGCGGCAAATTTTCTTATGGTTATTATTTTAATCAAATTGAAAGGGATTTCAAGAATTTGAACTTACCACTTTCTTATTTGGTTAGTACCAATTATCAATTTAATGAAAATCAAACAAGTTTTTTCATATTTTGTCAAAAAAGTGTAAGATTGATTTTAATATTTAATGAAGGGTGTTTTATATATGGGTGTCTTTTTTTCAAGTATCTCAGGAATCTTAATAATTATCGGTTTGATTGCCGTCGGCTATGGTTTAAGCGCATTAGGTTGGTTTGACGATAAATCTACTCGTCTGATTGCCAAAATCGTCACTCAAGTAGCTTTGCCTGCGTACATGATTTCGACAATTACTAAAGACTTCACGGCCAAAAAATTGATCAAACTCTTGCCTGACTTGGGTGTGCCAGTCTTATCAATGACTATCTTAATTTTCATTTCGATTCTATTGATCAAAATATTAAAAATTGACCCTAAACATAAAGGACTTTTCAGTTCAATGTTTTTCAACTCCAATACTGTCTTTGTCGGTTTACCCGTTAATATGGCATTGTTTGGTGAAAAGAGTTTGCCTTATGTTTTGGTTTATTACATGGCTAACACAACCTTCTTCTGGACTCTAGGAACTTATTTGATCCAAATGGATGGTGAAGTCAAAGGTCATTTCAAACTTAAGACAACGCTGAAAAAAGTTTTCTCTCCACCACTATTAGGATTCATCATCGGATTGATTTTGGTCATGCTTCACATTCAATTACCAAAATTCTTGATGTCTGATTTTCAATATTTGGGTGGCTTAACAATTCCTCTATCAATGATTTTCATTGGGATTTCTATTTATAACGCTGGACTCAAAAACGTTTCTTTCCACAAAGACAATTTGGCTATCCTCTTTGGAAGATTCCTCTGTGCTCCATTATTGATGGCTGGTTTATTCTTATTTATTCCAGCTACTCCATTAATGAAACAAGTCTTCATCGTTCAAGCAGCTATGCCTGTAATGACTAATGCCCCAGTTGTCGCAAATCTTTATCACGCTGATTCTGATTATGCCGCTATCATGGTTACAGAGACCACCTTATTGAGTTTGATTGTTGTTCCAATCATTATGACAATTATTAAGTAAAAAATAATCCTCGCTAGATTGTAAAAAAATTACAAGCTAACGAGGATTTTTTAATTTAGGCTTTATATTCAGTAATTCCCTTTGCTAATCGTTGCATAGCGTCTTCAACATTACTCTTGGGAGTAGCCAAATTCATTCGTAAGAAATGATTACCGTTACCACGATATTTAGTTCCTTCAGCCAAGTATAAACCAGTTTTATCACGCAAAAATTGGTTAAATTCATCTGATTTGTCAGTCAACTTCGAGCAGTCGATCCAAGCCAGATAAGTTGCTTGAGCTGGTAAAACTTTGATATCAGGAATATTTTTCTTAGCGAAATTTTCCACATACTCACGGTTCTTTTGAATGTATTGACGAAGTTCCGTTAACCATTCATGACCTTCCGTGTAGGCTGCAATCGAAGCATCCATCGACATAATGCCAGGACTACTGATTCCGTCAACTGATATTGCATGCTCAACTTTTTGACGTAATTTAGCATTAGGTATGAACAATGTAGCGGCGTGTAAAATTGCCAAATTGAAGGTCTTACTTGGAGAAACTAACGAAATACTGTTTTGAGTAACTTCTTTATCCAAGGAAGCAAATGGTACATAATCATAACCTGGCATTGTAACGTCACCATGAATCTCATCAGAAATGATTAAAACATCATATTTATTAGCTAGTTTGCCGATTCTTGTCAAAGTCTCTCTATCCCAAATAATTCCAGCTGGATTGTGAGGATTGCAGACAATCATAGCTGTCGTTTGTGGATCAGATAGCTTTTCTTCCAAATCTTTCCAATTGATACTGTACTTGCCATATTGATATTCCAATTCACTGTTGACGATGTGACGACCATTGCTAGTAATAGCGTTAAAGAATGAATTGTAATTTGGTTCTTGTAATAAAATATTATCGCCCAAATCAGTCAAATGACGCAAAATTGATCCGATACTAGGCATAACGCCGTTACTAAAGACTAGCCAATCTAAATTTGGTTCAAAATTATGTTCTTCTTTGTACCAACTAGCAACTGCTCGATAGTATTCATCAGGGACGTATTGATAACCAAAAATCCCACGGTCAGCATCTTTGTGCATTGCTTCAATAATCGCCGGTGCTGTTTGAATATCCATATCAGCGACCCACATTGGTAATTCATGTTCCTTTACCTGCCACTTACTAGAATTAGCGTTGCGACGATCATTGATCTTATCAAAATTAAATTGCATTAATTCCACCCCTTCTTATTCATTAATCAAATAGTATCATTATTTTGAAAAATATCGAAAGCTCACGGGTTTGATTAAATATTTTGTAATCAAATTAGATAAAATGCTGTAATTTTAACTTTTAAAATGTCATAATGATACTACTAAATGTTTAGGAAGTGTCTCAATCTATGTCTTCACTCTTTCGAAAAAAAGATATCGTCAATGATTTATTACATGAGCAAACTTTAAATCGAACTCTTGGTGCCAAAGACCTCATTATCATGGGAGTTGGTGTCATTGTAGGGTCCGGTATCTTTATCACGCCCGGAATCATCGCCGCTAACTATGCTGGACCTGGAGTTATTTTGACTTATTTACTGGCTGCCTTAGTTTGTATCGGTGCCGCTTTTTGTTACTCTGAATTTTCATCAACGATTCCTCTAGCTGGTAGTGCCTATACATACTCCTATTCCGTTTATGGTGAAATCATCGCTTGGATTGTTGGCTGGTCCTTAATTTCGGAATACTTATTTGCGGCTTCTTCTACAGCGGTCAGTTGGTCAGCTTATTTCAGGAATCTTTTGGCAGGCTTTGGTATCAACCTTCCTAAAGCTTTGCAGTCAGCTCCGGGAACAGCTGGAAATACTGGTGGAAGATTTGACTTGATTGCTTTTATCATCGTTTTAATCGCAACTGTTCTCTTACTACAAGGTTTAAATGAGTCGATGAAAGTTAACACTATCATGGTTTACGTCAAAATCTTCGTTATCTTGTTGTTCGTTGCTGTAACGATTTTTTACGTAAAACCTAAGAACTACAATCCATTTCTTCCCTTTGGAGTTGGTGGTATCGGTCGTGGGGCCGCAGTTGCCTTTTATGCTTTCTTAGGATTTGATGTCGTATCTTCGGCGAGTGAAGAAGTTAAAAATCCTAAACGTAACATGCCGATTGGAATTATTGCCTCACTTTTAATCGTCGCCATTTTATACGGTTTAGTGTCATTAGTGCTAGTCGGTGCCGTTAATTACAAACAACTAAACGTTGCTGATCCAGTTTCCCATGCTTTAAACTTATTAAACTTAAATTGGATTTCAGGAATCGTTTCATTAGGTGCCATCATGGGTATGACAACCGTTTTGCTAGTCGTTATCTATGGTGGAACACGTTTGATTTTTTCACTAAGTCGCGATGGCCTATTGCCTAAAAAATTCAATCACTTAAGCAAACAAGGTGTTCCTGTAAGTAGCACTTTCTTAGTGGGATTGGTCGCCGCAACCGTAGCTGCCGTTGTTCCTATCGACAAAATCACCGAATTAGTTAATATCGGAACATTACTAGCTTTTTCAGTTACGTCAGTCGGCGTCATCTTCTTGCGCCACAGTAAAAATACCAAAGAGTTGAAACCAGCCTTTAGAGTACCTTTCTATCCAGTATTTCCATTGATCTCCTTTGCTGCTTGCGTCTACTTAATGACCCAATTGCAAAGTTTCACATGGAAAATGTACGCCATCTGGACCGCCGTTGGTTTGGTAATTTACTTTGGTTATAGCTTTAGACACAGTAATGAAAAATAAAGATTTTCAATACAAAACAAAAACAACGCCAAAAAATTACTCATCCAGCGTTGTCTACTTTTTCCTAATCTGATTAGATTCAAATTGTTCTAAAAACTCATTTAATCCTTTTATATCTTCTTCAGCCAGCTGACCGATTCGGTAAAACCTGATATCGTTATCTAAATAAATCTCTCTGATTTTTCCAACATCAACATATGTTTGTTTCACCAAACCCGCAGCTTTCCAATATTTGATTTTATAATACTGACCCCTTATTCTTTTTGATTTATTTTCATATTGGGAAGTTAAAGAGAAGAATGAAAAGGATTCATCGTTAACTTCTAAAACCAAAACAGGCCTCTTTTTTCCATCATTCACATCGATAAAACTGACATAAAGTATTAAGATATCATCTGGCTTAGTAATCTTGCGATTCATCATTAAACCAGTCCTCTATTTGTTTTTTATTCTCAAGTTTTTCTACCGGTATGTTCTTTATATTCTTACGTAACTTTCTTGATGCCTTTTGTCTCTCTGTTAATTCTACAGAGAAGGGGATTTTCCCTTTTGCAACAATTTGCTTATAATACATCGTTATTGCTGTAGTTTGATTAAGTCCCAAATCATCTAAAACTGATTGAGCTTCATCAGCCAAATTTCTATCAATATTGACATTCAATTTCTTTTTTTCTTTACTTTTCATTTGCATTATAACACCTCTTTATATCGTTTATTATACTTATGGGAGGAGTATAATACGAGCATATAATCTTTTTAAAGATGTAAATATAAAACACAAAATCCAAAAAGCAGACCGAAAAACGATCTGCTTTTTTTATTGCTTATTTAACTGAATAGTTAGGAGCTTCTTTAGTAATTGTAACGTCATGTGGATGTGATTCTCTCAATCCGGCGTTAGAAATTTGGATAAATTGAGCATCTTGTAATTCCTTCAAGTTATGAGCACCAACGTAACCCATACCTGAACGTAATCCACCAAGTAGTTGATAAATTACATCGCCAACAGCACCTTTGGCAGCAACACGACCTTCGATACCTTCAGGCACTAGCTTGTTAGCTTCATTAACACCACTTTGGAAGTAACGATCAGATGAACCGTGTGACATGGCAGCCAAACTACCCATTCCACGATAAGTCTTGAAACGACGACCTTGATAAATTTCAAAATCACCAGGTGCCTCGTCGGTACCAGCTAACATTGAACCAAGCATAACGGCGTTACCACCACCAGCTAAAGCTTTAACGATATCACCAGAGTACTTGATACCACCATCAGCAATAATTGTCTTGCCATATTCGTGAGCTACACTAGCAGCATCATAAACAGCAGTTAATTGAGGAACACCGACACCAGCAACGATTCTAGTTGTACAAATTGAACCAGGTCCGATACCAACTTTAACAACATCAACCCCAGCATCGTAAAGGGCTCTAGTACCTTCAGCAGTAGCAACGTTACCAGCAATCAAAGTAGCTTCTGGAAATTTAGCTCTGATTTCACCGATTTTTCTAAGGACACCGGCTGAATGACCGTGAGCTGTATCGATGATAATTGCATCAGCACCAGCATTTAAAAGAGCTTCCGCACGTTCAAAAGTATCGCTAGTTACACCAACAGCTGCTGCAACTAACAAACGACCATACTTATCTTTAGCAGCGTTAGGAAATTCCTTAACTTTTTCGATATCTTTGATAGTTACTAATCCACCTAGACGACCATCTTTATCAATCAAAGGAAGTTTTTCAATACGATGTTCTTGAAGAATTTGTTCTGCTTCCTTTAAAGAAGTACCAACTGGTGCAGTAACTAATTCTTCACTAGTCATAACTGTTCCGATTTTTACGGAATAGTCAGTAATAAAACGTAAATCTCTATTAGTAATAATACCAACTAATTTTAGATCATTGGTGTTGTTAACGATTGGTACACCACTGATACGATAAGTACTCATTAATTTTTCTGCTTGAGCTACTTCATCATCTGCAGTTAAATAAATTGGGTCAATGATGACACCATTTTCTGAGCGCTTAACTTTTGAAACCTCGTCAGCTTGTTGTTCAATACTCATATTCTTGTGAATAACACCTAATCCACCTTGACGTGCCATTGCGATGGCCATTGGTGCTTCGGTAACTGTATCCATACTTGCACTCAAAATTGGAGTGTTTAATTTAATATTCTTAGCCAATTGAACTGATAAATCTACTTCGTTTGGTAAAACGTGACTCTCCGCTGGAATTAGTAAGACGTCATCAAACGTGAATCCCTTTTTATCAAATTTTGTATCCCATGCCGACATGATTTTCCTCCTAAGTATTTGTTTTTACCTATTAGTAGATAAAATTTATAAACATGGTAGCCGATTTTTTTATGATAGTCAATTAAAGTTTGTGAAAGAAAAAAGACTTATCGTCATAACGACAAGCCTTTTAATACATTTTTATTGCAACAACTTTATAATTCCATAAATTTTGTTTTCTCAAATAAAAATCAAAACTTCTTTTCTTGAGACATAATTTATATCGAATTATATCGTCTTTTTTAGAAATCATTTCATCAATTCGGTGTAACTCATGATTATTATTCCGCCTCAAATATTCAGCCGTTTCATTATCGACTGAAATTTGTGAAATCTTTTCTCGATCACGTAACGCCGTTTCACAAGCAAAGACCATTCTTTTACGAATAAAATCATTTATAAATAACACAATAATAATACCCGCTATAACAAATAATAGTATCCCGCCATATATCTCTGTCACTAATACATTCGATAGACTCATAATAATCAACACTTTTTATATTTTTATTTAATTAAATGATATCACGCTAATAATATCATTATCAATCAATGCGCTTATGGCTTATGATTTGGCGGTTTCGTATCTTCATGGTAAGATTTTTTACAAACAAATATGGTTCTTTTGAACTTGGGTTGATAACTTGCCGTCGTAAGTGAAGCTTTGTGGACGCTGGAACGTACTGGGTATCTACAAAGCTGTCACTACCGACTAGATAATGTCTTTTATTATTTATTCCAAGTAATTAGAAGATAAAGAATAGATCCACTATCTAGTCCGGAATAGCAAAGAAAATTGGCTCAGTAGTGAAAGGTCGAGCTTGAAGACTTTGCCCGGTTTTGGTCTTAGCAAAGGCTCCAAGTCGTGCCCACTACGTTCCAGCCAAATTTTCTTTGCTGTGGAGGACGGCAATTTAACGCTAACCTAACTAAAAAAGAACTCAAATGTTATAGGGAGATTTTTATTTATGAAGAAATTAGTTAGAGATAAAATACCGGATATTCTCGCCGACAATGCCGAATTTGAGGTTCTTTCCAATGAAGATTATCGTTTATCTTTACGACACAAAATCGTTGAAGAAGCTAAAGAAGTCCAAAACGCTCAATCGCGCGCCAACCTTGTTGAAGAATTAGGGGATCTTGAAGAAGTTATTCGTGCTATTTTGACTGATGCTTCAATAAATTATGAAGAAATGGACAGTTTGCGCCAAGCGAAAATCAATCAAAAAGGTAATTTTTCACAAAAATTTGTTATGATAAACAACAATGAAGAATCGTAAAGTACTTATAGTTCTTCTTTTTTTATCGTTGAAATACGATTTGTACAACGTGAAAAAACAGTATAATATAGTTCTATACCATTAATAGGAAGAAGAAAAAATGCAAATTTTAACTTTATTTATAGTCGCATTGGTGGCTTTGGAACATATCGGTATTGCCGGTATTGAAATGTTTGCCAAGCCTGAAGTTCAAGCCAATGCTTTCGATATGCCTGTCGAATTCGTTAAAGATTCACATGCCAAGGTTGCTTTAGCTAACCAAGGTATTTATAACGGCCTATTTGGCGTTTTAATATTATTGATGATCTTATTCTTTACTGGAGCCGTTTTAAGAACCATCCTCATTTTGATGTTGCTCTACATTATTGGCGTCGCTATCTATGGCGCTTTTACAGCTACAAGAAAAATTTTATTTTTACAAGGTTTACCAGCTTTAATAGCTTTAGTTTTAGTAGCTATTTTTTACAAGTAATTTTACACAGAATGGAAAACAATCATGAAAAAAGATTCATTACTTAAGAGTTCTCTCTGGATTTCCATCAGTGGGATTCTTTCAAGAATACTTTCAGTCGTCTATATTATTCCTTGGAATCTATGGATTGGCCCGGTAGCTGTTGGTGCTGCGAACGCTTTGTATGGGAAAGTCTACAATATTTATAATCTTTTCTTGATTATTGCTACAGCAGGTATTCCATCAGCTATTTCAAAAGAAGTCGCTGCTCACAATGCTTTAGGTCGCTTTGACCAAAGTGAGAAGCTCTTCAAAAAATATACAATTTATATGTCCCTAGTCGGAATCGTCTTAGCATTCATTATGTTTTTTGGTGCTAAATATGTGGCAATTGTTCTGGCTGCCGGCGATATGCGTGTTGTAACGCCAATTAAATACTTGAGTATCGCAATGCTAATTATTCCAGCTCTTGGAATTTTGCGTGGTTATATTCAAGGATATGCCTTTATTTCTTATTCAGCCTTTTCACAAGTTATCGAACAAATTGCCCGTGTAGCTTACATGCTTTATGCAACTTACACGATCATGATCTTGCAAAAAGGTAGCTATATGGCAGCCGTTAACCAATCAACTTTGGCTTCATTCATTGGGGCAACCTTAGCTTACATATTCCTCTTATGGATTCGTGTTCGAGTTAGAAAAACAGTCACTATTTCTGATATTAAGCCTAGTGATGACGTTAAAGAAAATGGTCCAGAAATCAGTTTCAGTTCAATGTTGCGTTCAGCTATTCCATTCTTGCTAGTTGATACAATTATGACCGTTCTACAATTGTTCGACCAAACGACTTTTACTTGGATTTACGAATTGATTTTACATGCTAGTCAAAAGACAATTGATGATTTATATGCGATGTTCGGATTCCAGGCTAACAAATTGATTATGGTGCTAGTTTCCTTAGCAATTTCTGTTTCTGCCTCCGTTATACCAGCGTTATCTGCTATGATTACTCGTAAAACTGGTCTAAAACCCGTCCAAAAACTTATGCAAAATATCGTTCAGTTTACTTTCTTCATTATTTTGCCTGCTACTTTTGGAATGATGGCTATTAGTCGTCAATTATGGACTGTTTTCGTCTTCTATGACCAAAGTATCCTCGGTTCTAAAGTCTTGATTGTTTCTTGTGTGGAAGCTTTCTTCTATTGTTTGTTCATGATTTTGGAAAACATTCTTCAGGTTACGCATCACGTTAGAAAATCACTAGTTTACTTGGCAATTGCTTACATTATCAAAATGATTTTACAAGTACCGTTAACAGTTAGCTTAGGAGTTTACGGACCGGTCACAGCTACTGCCATTGCCTTCATTCTGATGTCGTACTTTGCCTTCAGACTGATCAATAAGCAATTCCAAATCGTCAATAAAGACTTGGGTAAGAAATTGTTCCGAATCCTCATCGATGGAATTGTTATGTTAGTAGTCGTTGCTATTGCTAATTTCTTTATCGTCAAAGTAATTTCTGACGCTACTAAGATTGGTGCCATCATTGTTATCATCATCTGTGGTTTGATTGGTGTGGCCGTTTATGGCTTCTTAGCTTATAAAGATGGATCATTGAGTATTCTAAAAGATATTCGTGATACTAAGATTTACTAAAAATGCAAGCCTTCAATTAAAGGTTTGCATTTTTTTTAAACATAAATATTGCTACTTTCAATTCAAACATGATATAACATGTACAGGATAACGTACAGGAGATGATTAAATGAAAGAAGTATATACACCAACCAAAGCAAGAGAAAAATTATTTGATATTCTTAAAGATGTAAATTCAGAGAATAAACCTGTTCTAATTTCTTCCACTACTAAGGAGCACGAAGATGCCGTAGTTATTGGTAAAGACGACTGGAACGCTATCCAAGAAACACTCTTTTTAACTAACACTGGTGTTACTAAGCAAATTAAAGACAGAGAGAATGATGACTTCATCGATTTTGATCAAGCTTGGAAGGAAATATAATGTACAATATCAAAATTGCTTCCAAAGCTAAATCTGACTTAAAAAAGATAAAAAGGACTCCCTTAGAAAGAAATTTTTTAAATATTATTGACACTTTAAAGCAAAATCCTTTCGAAGTATCCCAGTCTTTTGAAAAATTAATTCCACCAATAAAAGGATGCTATTCCAGACGGATTAATTCACAGCATCGAGTTGTTTATCGTGTTGATAAACAATCAAAGACAGTTTATATTTATTCCGTTTATGGTCCCTACACTAAATAATAAGATTGCTTATTAATATTTTTTTATCAATAAACAATCTTATTTGACGTCAAAAATAAAAAATAGTATCGTATTACTTATTGCAAACGATTACTATTAATTGCCAAGGAGAGATTTATTTTGCTAGTAGGAAGTATTGAAGCAGGCGGAACAAAATTTGTTTGTGCTGTTGGTGACGAAGACTACCGTATCAAGGATAGCGTTCACTTTCCAACAACAACACCTGAGGAAACATTAAGAAAAACAATCGATTATTTCAAACAATTCGATATCGAAGCTCTCGGTATTGCTTCATTTGGACCAATCGAACAACGTAAGAATTCACCAAAATATGGTTACATCACTTCAACGCCTAAACCAGGTTGGAAAGATACTGATTTTGTCGGTACTTTGAAGAAAGAATTAGATGTACCAATGTTTTGGACAACTGATGTTAACGGTTCTGCTTATGGCGAATACGTAATGTCAACTCTATCTAACGAAAAAATCAATTCATTGGTTTACTACACAATTGGTACTGGTGTGGGAGCTGGTGCGATTGCAGATGGTAAATTTATCGGTAACGTTGGTCATCCTGAAATGGGACACACTTTCTTGAAACGTCACCCTGATGACTTAGATTTCAAGGGAATTTGCCCATTCCACGGTGACTGTCTTGAAGGTTTGGTTGCCGGACCAACATTTGATGCTCGTTTAGGTAAACCTGGTAAGGACGTTCCATTGACTGACCATGTTTGGGATATCATGGCCTACTACGTTGCTCAAGCTGCTATTCAAGTTACCTTGATTCTTCGTCCCGACAAGATCGTCTTCGGTGGCGGTGTTGTCAGTGAAACATTCTTAGATAAAGTTCGTGTTCAATTTAAGGAATTACTCAATGACTATGTTGAAGTTCCAGAATTAGACAAATACATCACAATGCCAGTAGTTAAGAACAATGGTTCAGCTACACTAGGTGATTTCGCCTTGGCCATTCGTGAATTAAATGCTTTCCAAGATTAGGAATAAAAAATTCTCACTAGATTAATTCTAGTGGGAATTTTTTATTTCATGCATTAATTTTTTATATTTCAATCTAGTCTGGAACAAAATCTCTGTGATGGCATATTAATTTCTTTTTCTAAAAATAATAAACTTACTAAAAATATAGTTCAGTAAAACAACTACCACATTGGCGATGATTTTCACGATAAAACCATTCCCATGCAGCAAAACCATTCCGATAAACATCGTACCTTGGTCAAAAATCCAAGATCCACCTCTGAATAAGAAGAAAGATCCCATTTCTTGGAAGAAAGCTTTCCAAGTCTTGGTATGGGAATTAAAGACCCACAATTTATTCGTGACATAGGCAAATAGAACTGAAATCACATAGGCAATTGCATTGGCAACTTGAGAATTCATATTCAAAACACGCCACAACAAAGCAAAGGCCACATAATTTACTACGGTTGTTAAGACTCCGAAAAATAAATAGGGAATCGCATCTTTATATTTACTCCACAATTCTTTTATCATTTATACATATCCTTAATGGTTTAATTTCCAATTTTTATAGCTTAATCCTAAGAAATAAGCAATCACTTCAAAGCCAGAAATAAAGAATGTTACCGGCCAATTGGTTACGAACGCTAAATACAAACCTAACCAAACTCCTGCTAACGATAAACCTACTGAAACCATGATCAATTTAGGTACCGTATGAACAACATATTTAGCCGTTGCTCCCGGCAGAGTCAATAAAACAAAGACTAACAATGATCCAACGATTTGAGCGCCGATACTGACGCTGAGAGCCAAAGTTACTAAAAAGGCTATTGAGAGCAATCTAGTCTTTAAACCGGCTGCACGAGCTCCAATATGGTCAAATGAGTCAAAAGCGAGCGGTTTATAGAAAATAATAAAGACAAAAATGACAAATAATGCCAAAATCATCAATTGTTGAACTTCTTTGGAACTGATTCCGACGATACTACCAAACAAAATATTCGTTGCATAACTACTTGATTCTGATGATAACGATAAAAATAAAATTCCTAAACCAATAAATAACGACGAAATCGCACTGATCGATGCCTCACGTCTGGAAGATTCGCTACTTAGACTACCAACAGCAATCGAACTGACTAAAGTAAACAAAATCATTCCAGCCAGTGGTGAAATACCAACGAGGATTCCAAATGAAGCTCCCGCAAAACCAATTTCTGACAACGTATGCGACAGAAATGACATATTTCTTGATACAACGAAGACCCCGACCAATCCAGCCGTTATAGCGATAAAAGTACTGGCAATAAAAGCTTCGCGCATAAATTCATATTCAAACATTTTAACTCTCCATCTCGAACATATCTTCAGAAACGTCACTGACCTTAACTTCTTTAAGAGTCTTTTCTTCAAAGAATAACGCTCTAGTTGTATATTTCTTTGTCAATTCATAGTCATGCGTGATGAAAATTACCGTTAAATTATATTTTTGATTTAACTCAGCAACCAAATCCATCAATTGCATCTTCACTTCAACGTCTAGACTGGCTGTCGATTCATCCAAAATTAAAATCTTCGGATCATTTAATAGAGCTTGTGCCAGATAGGCCTTTTGCTTTTCACCACCAGAAGCTAATCCTAAGGGACGATCTTTCAATTGTGTCAACTTAGTCTTCGTTAAAATTGTTTGGATTAATTCATTGTCAGCTTTACGACGTTTCGGGCTGAGCGTAAACTTCAAATTCAAACGGACAAACTGTTCAATATTTAAGGGATAATCCAAATCGATATTTCTGAATTGAGGCACGTAACCGATTCTTTTGTGATCCATTTTCAACTCGCCGCTAGTTTTCTTCTCAAGCCCCATCATAATCCTAACTAAGGTTGTCTTACCTGAGCCATTGGGACCAATTAAACTAATAAAGTCGCCATCATTAATCGTGAAATTGACGTCTTTAAAAACTAGCTGCTTACCAAAACGCTTGGTTAAATTCTTTGCTTCAATCACAGTTATCTCTTCACTATCCTTTCGATTTGAGACAGATTGCCATTCATCCACTCATAGTAGCCTAAATTACTTGGTAAAGTTTCGGTAAAATAAATAATCGGAACTTTATTTTTTTTAGCTAAATTAGTCATTTTAGTGATAATACCACTAGTGACTTGTTTATTTACAACTAAAAAACTCACTTTATGGTGTCTCAGGCCATTTTCCATTTTCTTAATGTCCTCAATCGACGGATCAGTATCTTCTTCGATTGCTTTAGCAAAATGAGGATTAGCAATACTTATTCCTAAATCTTTCAGCAAATAATATGGCAAAGGTTCAGTCACATAGGCCTTTTTACCAGCAGTCTGTTGCTTTAATTTAGTTTCTCTTTTGACTAAGCCATTTAATTTTAATTTATATTTCTTAAAGTTAGCTTGATAGTAGGTTTTATTCTTAGAGTCGACCTGACTCATATGTTGGGCCACTGCCTGACTAAGTCTTTGCACGTTCTTAACTCCAAACCAGACATGTTCATTGTCACCATCTTGTTTGTGTAAAACATCCCGAGAAAAATCAATTAAATTTTTATCCTGACTATTAGCCGTAACGATTTTTTCGACCCAATCATCATAACCTAAGCCACTAGCAACAATTAAACGTGAATCAGCGACTTGTTTAGCATCATTACTAGATGGCGAAAAGCTGTGTGGATCAACATTGACTGATTTAATAATTGATTCCACCTGATACTTATCCCCGACAACACTCTTCAATGGTTCTGTGTATGTATTGACAGTTGTCGTAATAATTTTTTTATCTGATGCAGTTTTATGACCACACCCACCTACAAATATTAGTAGCGAAAACAAAACTAATAATAGTACATTTCTTTTCCGCATTCATTTTCCCCTATAATTCTTTTTTAAGTCGAATTAGTGTTAAGATTCCGTCCTCCATAGCAAAGAAAATTTGGCTGGAACACAAGTTCTGTGATGGCTCAGCCGCCAAATTTTTGTTAGTGCTTTAGCACTTACAAAAAGGCCTAGTTTTGAGATTTTGCGTCTTTGGGGCCATGCGAAAGCTCAAAATAGTGCCGGCAGCGTTCCAGCCAATCACAGGACTTGTGTGGAAGACGGCATTTTACATTAACCAAATTTTCTTTGCTATGGAGGACGGGATACTACAGGAACCCCTCTATCTAATAATTATCCCACTAAAATAGAGGTCCGAACAAAACATAAGTTTTGAACCGACCTCTTAAGAATATAACTAATTATTATATTAAAGGCAAGTTAGTGCGACTACCAGATTTGGAAGTATTGGCCATTTGCTGGAACTAAATAGCTACCTACTGGTGAATCAGAATCCTTGCTATAAATATTGATTTGATAACCATTCACATCATTCCAAGTGACTTTGCCATTAGCGACGTATTGCGTCGTTGATTTATCATAAGTTGAACTTAACTTGTCAGCCAAAAATTCAACTGCCTCTTGAGAAGTTGTTAAATTAACCGATTGTTGAGTTTGATCTTGGGTTTGTTGACTGTCAGTTTGATTTTGAGTCTGATCAGTCGTTGTTTGACTAGTCGTCTGATCTTGTTGATTTTGATTATTTTGTGTTTGAGTGGCATCAGACTTATTACTAGTATCTTCTTTTTCTGATGAACTTGTCTCGTCAGTTGATTTCGTTGATTTCGTATTTTGATTTGATTTAGTCGATTTTTTGGGAGTATTGCTTGTTGTTTGTTCAGTCTTATCGCTAGTCGTCTTCAAGTCAGCTGATTGTTGACTAGTGCAGCCGGCTAATAAAAGGCCAGATAAGGTTACTGTTACGATAGATAATCTCTTAAACATAAAAATACCTCCTTATACATTTGCCATTATAGCGAACGTATAAAGAGGTACGCAATGTTTCTCGTGAAACATTAATAAATCTTATCAAAATCGATTTTTTCACCACGACGGATTTTTTCGCCAAATTCGATTGATTTATCGACGATTACTTCTTGACCATCGATAACTTTATAAGGATGATCTGGAGCCTTTTCTTGAGCTAATGACAATTCAGTACAGCCCAAAACTATAACGTCACAATTGAATTTATCGTGCATCGTTTTTAAAATCTTATGGAATTTAGGTGCATTGACTTCACCTTTAACCTTAATATCATCATAAATTAGACTTTCAACTTCGTCTTGAACGGCTTGGTCTCCCAAACTGTATTCAAAGCCAGCATCTTTGATCTCATTTTCGTAAACGTGATCGGCAATCGTACCTTTAGTAGCAATCAAACCGATTCGCTTAGCTTGAGGATACTTTTTCTTCATTACGCTGATAGCCATATGTGGCATATGAATAATTGGAATATCAGTGACGGCTTGCAATTCTTTATAGTAATAATGAGCAGTATTACAAATAATTACCATGAATTCAGGTTTCAATAGACTTTGTTGCTTAATGTCTTCAGCTAGTGGAGGCAAAAAGCTAGGTTTACTGTGATCAAGAATATGTGCTGTTCGATCAGGAACAGTTGAGTGATTGACCAAAATATAATCTAAATAATCTTGATCTTTTTTAGTAGGTGTTTTTTCATTCAACAAATGCACATAACTTTCAGTGGCTAAACTACCCATACCACCGATTACTGTAAAGAATTTTTTCATATTTCTTAACCCTCAATGTCCTTCAAAATTTTCTTAGCGACTACTGGATCGCTTGCATAAGGTACATCAACACCCTTAGTCTTTTGATAAGGGTCATTTCCTTTAGCAGCTAAAACAACAATATCATCGCCAGAACTGTGTTCGATCATATCTTTAATAGCGCTAGGACGATCTAAAATTGTCTTAACTTTAACTTTAGTATGATCGATCTTTTCATCGATTTCTTTACAAATGGCTGCCGGATCCTCAAATCCAGGGTCATCTGTTGTTAAAATTGCTTCATCAGCTGATTCAGTCAAAACTTGTGCAAAGCCGGCTCTTCTAGAAACTCCTTTATCACCAGGGCTTCCAACGACGACTTTAATTGCTGAATTAGGATACTCACGTTTCAAAAAGCTCAATAGAGCATTCATACTAGCGTAGTTGTGCGCATAATCTACAAAGATGGTCCCGTGAGACTTGGTATTAATGTGTTCCATTCTCCCCGGGACGAATGCTTTTTTTAGACTATCGGCGATCACCTCGTTGTCAATGCCCATAATCTTAGCAGCAGTTATAGCCGCTCCAGCATTCAACTCATTAAAATCACCAACAAGTCCTAGTTGATAAGTGTATTCACCATGTTCTTGTAAATCTTCAGCCTTGTCGCTTTCAGCAGTATAGGTAAAGACTGAATCATTCAAATTAGATTCTTTGTTACGAATACTGAAGTCAGTGTCGCCAACTTCATTTTTAGCAAAGCGATAAATATCTTTGTCTGGACTAGTTTCTTTAGCAGCCGCATAGACTGTATCGTAATCGTTAGTTTGACGATTAATAATATTTACCTTGGAGTTGACCATTAATTGTTTCTTGCAATTTAAATAGTCAGCATAAGTTGGATGTTCGTTAGGTCCGATATGGTCGGGAGTGATATTCAAAAATCCACCTATATCGAATTTCAATCCGTAAACTCGATTCTTCTTATAAGCTTGTGATGATACTTCCATGACAAGATATTTAATACCATTGTCAACACAAGTTCTCATGTCGTGGAAAAGATCCAATGATTCTGGAGTCGTTAAATCTGACTTAAATTCATCTTTTGGACCTGGTCCAACGATACGATCAACAGTTGAAAATAGACCAACTTGTTTAGGATAAGCATTCTTCAAAATATCATATGTAAAGTATGATGTTGTTGTCTTACCCTTAGTTCCTGTGAATGCAACAATGAAGAGGTCATTTTGAGGATTGCCAAAGTACTCTGAACTCAATAGAGCCAAAGCTTTTGAAGCACTCTTAACAATTAAACGATCAATATCCTTGCTGTATTCTTTTTCTGAAACATAAATTTTGGCACCATTCTTAATGGCTTGATCTAAGTATTCAGCCTTGAACTTATTTCCTTTGCAGAAGAAGATTCCATTGGTTTGGTCTTCTTTGGAATTGTAGCTAATATTAGTTACTTCAAGACTATCGTCACTAACTGAACTAGAAACCAGTAAATCATGTTTCTTCAAAATCTCTATAGCTTTACTTATTTTCAAACTCATTCTTTCACACTCCTAAAATAAATGGTTAAAAAATTCTACGATTTGATCCCACCAAGATTTCTGGTTTGTCTCCTTATGTATCTTTTTTCTAACATCTGCCTTTTTAAACGGAAGATAACCACTGTTAGTGTTCGTGGCAATCAATTTTACCGTTTGTTTATTGTGGATTGCAGTAAAACCTAAGTCGTCACTACTTACAGTATAACGTAAATTTTCAATATTAGAGTTTTTAGGCAACCAAACATAAACAGGTTCATAAGTTTTATATTTTTTGTTATTTATTTTTATGCTTTTATTTTTTTGGATAACTTCTTTTCGTTCAAAATTGTCTTTTACGTAGTGAACTAATTTTTGAGTAGAACGGAAACGTTTATCATTATCATCGTCTTCACCTTGGGCATTCAATACAATTGTTACTAGTCTCGTATTATCAAAAGGCAAAGTCCCAACAAAGGATTCTCCAGCTTGTTCAGTCGTTCCAGTCTTCAAGCCGTCAAATTCATAACCTTCTTGATAATCACGTTGACCCTTTAATAGAAAATTCAAAGTATCATAAGTCTTAGTTTCATTATCAATTGGGAATGATAATTTTGTTTGTGAAGTTGTCTGAAGTATTTCCGGATATTGATCCAAAACATGCTTGACGATAACACCGATATCATTGGCAGACAGCTTATTTTCACCATCAGTTGGTCCAATGTACATGTCAGTCTTCAAATCAGAATTGTTCAACCCAGAAGCGTTGTACAACTCAGCATCTTTGATTCCCCAATTTTTTACCGTTTTGCGCATCATTTTGACAAACTTAGCTTGAGTCCCAGCAACTTTTCCGGCTAACATCATGGCGGCTGAATTGGATGAAACAATCCATGCAGCATTGTAAAGATCTTTGACCGAATAAGACTTATCTGCATCCAATCGAACATTAGTCAACTCGTTATCTTGAGTCATGTCAGCCTGTTCTTGAGTTGGCGTTACTAAATCCGATTCAGATATTTTGCCATCTTTGATAGCTTTGGTTACTAAATACAATGTAACAATTTTAGTAATTGAACCTATAGCCAATTTCTCAGCCGGATTTTTGGAGTAGACAATTTGTCCACTGTTTTCATCAAAAATCATCCCAGCACTAGCATTCAATTCTAGTTCTGGTTGAGTAAAAGTTGCGGCAGTAGCCTCTGATGTAAAAATTGGTAACGTCAAAATAAAAACTGACATTACCAACATAAATTTCTTTGCGAAACTTTTCATTATAAAACCTCTCAAATCAATCTTTCGATTTCGAAATTGGAAAATGACTAATAAATGATGTCTTTTCTTTATCGGAAGTAACTGCTATTGTACCACCGTGTAGTTGAACCATGCTTTGAGCAATTGCCAAGCCCAGTCCAGTCCCACCAGTCTTCTTAGAACGAGAATCTTCAACTCGATAAAAACGGTCAAAGACGTGTTTTAAAGAATCTTCTGGGATTGGCTGACCATTATTAGCAACTGTGACCACCACTTCTTGTTTCTTTTGTTCAGCATTTAACCAAATGTGAGTTGCGCCTTTACCGTACTTTAAAGCGTTCATGATCAAATTATTAAAGACTCGACCTAATTTTTCAGTATCGCCTTGCATCATGATTTTTTCAGGCGTGGAATTGACAATAATTTCCATTCCTCGTTTGTTAGCTTCTAGTTCAAAGTCGGCTGACAACTGATCTAACATTTGAGCCATATCGAATTTTGTCATCTTCAAACGGCTCGTTGCATGTTGAACATTAGCAAATTCAAAAAGTGAATTGACTAAATTTTGCATCTCCAGTGACTTTTTGTAAGCAATATGCGTGTATTTTAAGATTTGATTCAGATCATTGAAATTCTTACCCTCAATCAAACCTAAATAACCAATTACTGAAGTCAGCGGCGTTCTAATATCATGACTGACATTACTGATCAGCTCATCCTTGCTCTTTTCAGATTGACGTTGTTCTTCAGCATGTTGATCCATATTTAAAATCAATAAATTAAAACTTTCAATGATACCCTGTAAACTAGGATTGACCTTCGTTTGAACTTGCTTAGTTTGGTCATCGATAGCTGCTTTATGCAAAATTTGCTTAATTTGTTCAAGTTCCATCTTATGGAAAGTACTCAAGACAATGGCCGCAGTCAAAGCTATTTCCATAATTAAAACTACGATAATAGCCCCGAGTCTATTCGTCAACAATGACCAATTATTTTGTAAATTCAGCATGAAATTATTTTTACCAAGACTACCAATTATGATTGCATTTATTATCTGAAATAAAAGAAAGGTGCCTATTCCTTCAAAAAGGAGGACACCTTTTTTCTTTGCATCCAGTTTGATTCGTTTATTCAAAATCAAACCTCCACTTTATAGCCGACGCCCCAAACAGTTTCGATAACTTTTTCGCCGTTTGTAGCTTCTTCTAGTTTGTCCCGCAAGTGACTGACGTGGACCATAACTGTCTTGGCAGAAACAACACTTTCTTGTTTCCAAACTCTTTCAAAAATTTCATCAGCTGAAAAGACCCGATTAGGGTGACTTGCTAATAAGTAAAGTACCCCAAATTCTAGCGCAGTTAATTGAACCTTTTGTCCAGAGTCTGTAACGACTTCATGCGAATCTTTATAAATAGTAATTGGTCCAACTTCTAGTTTGTCAGGAACATTTTTGGTTGCTTGTTGATTGCTGCGACGCAATAACGAACGAATTCTAGCCATAATCTCCAAAGGATTGAATGGTTTCGTGACATAATCGTCAGCACCAGTAATAAGACCTTGTATCTTATCCATATCGGTCGTCTTTGCTGAAACAATAATAATTGGAATTTGTGAATCCTTGCGAACTCGCTTAACGACTTCAATTCCATCAATACCAGGCATCATAATATCCAGAACCATCAAGGCAATGTCACTGTGTGCTGCCAATTGGTCCAAAGCTTCTTGTCCAGAATTAGCTGCAATAGGTTCATAACCTTCGTTTTTAATATAAATGCTGAGTAGCTCTACAATTTCTTTATCATCATCAACCACTAAGATTTTCATTTTTAAACCTCTCAAGCGTACATATATTTACAAGTCTACAACTAGTTAGTATTATACAATAAGATGTAACTAGATTACTAATCACACTAAGAAAGTGAGCTTCCATGGAATATTTAAAAAAGAGAATGAAGTTCTTATTGATCATTATTTTTTCGATTGCAATTATCGCTTTTGTCCAATACGAAATCCACTTCGATCAAAACATTAATTTGAAAAAAGTCGGTTTAATCATGACCATTTTGCAGGCCGCTGCTGGGGGATATGGTTTGTACGGTCTAGTACAGTTTTTTAGAGTTAAATAATAAATAATGGCCTTGTTGGGATTTTCCAGCAAGGCCATTTTTATTATTTCGTTTTTTTATCTTGATTTTTCTCTTTATCTCGATGTGCCTGAATATTGCAACCATCTGGTCCGCAAACAGCACTTTCATCACTGCCTAAATTTTGAAAAACATTCTTCTCTTCCAAAATTAACCCTCCTTAGCTTGTACTTGTTTTAGAGCTTGTACGAAAGTTTCATAAGGTTGTGCTCCTGAAATTCCGTATTTGTTATCAATTACGAAAAATGGTGCGCCTTGAATTCCTAATTTTTGTGCTTCAATTTCATCACTACGAACTTCACGTTCAAATTTTTTACTATTCAAAATTTCATCAACTTGCGAAGCATCCAATCCAGCTTTGGTAGCAGCCTTTTTTAACACATCGTGATCGGCAATCGATTCGCCATTACTAAAGTAAATTTGGTAAAACGCATCAATTACTTTTTCAGTTAAATTCCGGTCACCAGTTGAATCAGCTAACTTAATCAAACGATGAGCATCTAAGGTATTAGTTGGTATAGCATTTATCAAATCAACTTTTAGACCGTCAGAAGCTCCCATTTGTGAAATTTGTTGAATTTGAGCAGTAGCTTGTTCGGCTGACATACCATGTCCAGATGAAAAATGTTCTACCATCGTTTCATCAGTTGTGGTTGGAGAAGTTGGATCTAATTGAAATGATTTAAATTCCAAAGGTGTTTCATCATAGAGATTCAATTCCTTTAAAGCTCTTTTCATTCTTGTTGAACCGATATAGCAAAATGGACATGCAATATCTGACCAGTATTTAATTTCCATAGTTTTTATCCTCTAATCATTTGCTATTCAATTAATTGATTGAATAGTTTAATACTAGCATGATTGCAAAACATGTCAATTTGCCTGCTCACTCACAAATTCACGCCAATCGTAATAACTTTCGTTCAAACTATAAGCATGATATCCAGATTTATTTAACAAATGCGCTGCTTGATTAGTCAGTGCACACAAATGTCCCCGACAATAAACAATAATATCTTTGGCTGGATCAAGTTGCTTTAAGGCCTTTTTTAATTCATCTGCCGGAATATTGATTGCCCCTTTAATATGACCAGCTGCAAATTCTTCTTGGGGACGAACATCTAGCAATTGCACATCATCACGAGTAATTAATTTCATAGCTGCCGGCAAATCAAGCGTCTGAACTTTTCTTTCAAGAGCAAACTGACTTTGAAGCTGTTTCATACCTACTAATTGATTCTCGCCAACATCTCGCAACAAATAAAAGAGTTGTTCAACTTGCGGCGATGCTAATTGGTATATTACGAAATTCCCTTGTTTTTTATTTTTAACTAAATTAGCTTCACGGAGATTTTTTAAATGTCTTGAGGTGTTGGCAACAGTCATCCCAGATTGCTTTGAAAGCGACTCGACCGTTTTGGGACTTTGAGAAAGTAAATCTAGTATTTCCAACCGTCGATCACTAGATAAACTTTTACCAATTTTTGATAATTCCGTGTAGAGATCAGTTTTATATTCATTAGCTATTTCATTCATGTTTTTTGGTTCCTTTAATAGTATTTGAGTAATTGATTGAATAGCTTTAGTCTAATTAGTTTTTAGTAATTGTCAATTTTTTTGCTATTCCGGACTAGATAGTGGTTCTATACTTTTTATAATCAAACAAATAGCATCAATTCAGACAAATATTTAACAACTATATCTGAATTGATGCTATTTTGATTTACTTGAAATAAATAATAAAAGACGTTTTCCAGTCGGTAGTGGCAGCTTAAATTGAGAAAGAACCCAATGAGAACACTCAATTAAACTCTTATTTTTTTATACGAATGAACGATCATGAATACCCATAGTACGACGGAAGAAGAAACGAACTCCGTAAGCTACTACTGCAGCGATGAAGTATCCAATTGCATTAAGAGCTGGGTTGATTGATGTAGGTACAGCTGTCATGGCTGCCAAGAAAACAAACATGAAGGCTAAACCAACGACCAAATATCCAATAGTAATTCCCCAACCGGGACGTTCTGATTTAGGACGTTTCATTTGGTTGTTGAACCATGTTAACAATGCACCCCACATAGCAGATAAGACAATCAAAGTAATAATACCTGTTTGATTATTTGGATCTGGTTTCTTTGTTGTCAAAGCAACGATTCCGTACAAAACGCCAAATAGAGCAAAGAATAATAATGATGTGTCGATCCATGAAGCCCAGAATGGTGTCACTTTAGGCTTCTTAGTTGGATGAACGATATCTTTAGCTCTTTGAGTTACTGGACCATAAAGTTGGTTAGCTGGAATCCCTTTGATTTGATTATCAACGATTTCTGGAAGCAACTTATCGATAGCTTCTTTAGCTTCGTCTTCTTTGAAACCATCTTCCATCAAATATTTATTGAGTTTAAAAACATATTCAGCATTCTTATTACTCAATTTTTTACGCAAATCATCTGCACTAGCATTGTAGATTTCCGTTTTTATTTCTTCTTTTCTTTCATTCTTAGCTGAAGCAACTTTTTGCTTTTCAGAAGCTTGCTTATTCTTTTCTCTTAAATCCTCTGACATTTTTGTCCCCCTGGTTAGACGTTAAAGCGGAATTCGATGATGTCTCCATCTTGAACTTCGTAATCCTTACCTTCAACACGTAATTTGCCGGCTTCTTTGACGGCTTTTTCACTACCTAATTCATCCAAATCACTAAATGACATAACTTCAGCACGGATAAATCCACGTTCAAAATCAGAGTGAATAATTCCGGCAACTTGTGGTGCTTTCATACCTTCATGGAAAGTCCAAGCACGAGTTTCCTTACCACCAGCAGTGAAGAAAGTTCTAAGTCCTAATAGCTTGTAACTAGCTTTGATAAGCTTATCGAGACCTGATTCAGTAACACCTTCAGCTTCAAGGAACTCTTTTCTTTCGTCATCATCTAATTCAGCGATTTCTTCTTCAGTTCTAGCAGATACGCCAATTACTTGAGCATTGTCTTTCTTAGCGTAATCTTCAACAACTTTGTAATACTTAGAACTTTCTGGATCAGCCATATCTTCTTCAGCAATATTAGCTACGTACAAAACAGGCTTTGAAGTTAGTAGGAATAGTCCCTTAACGATTTTTTGTTCATCTTCGTCAAAGTCGATTGATCTAACAGCGCCACCCTCTTCAAGAACTGGCTTGATCTTTTCAAGGACTGACAATTCAGCTTGAGCTTCTTTATCCTTGGCACTCTTAGCTGCTTTTTCAACACGAGTATAACGTTTGTTGATACTGTCAAGATCGGCAATACTCAATTCCAAATTAATAGTCTCAATATCATCTAGTGGGTCAACTTTACCAGTGACACTTGTGATATCGTCATCATCGAATGCACGAACAACGTGAACAATGGCATCAACTTGTCTGATGTTTTCCAAGAACTTATTACCAAGTCCTTCACCCTTACTAGCACCTTTAACGATACCAGCGATATCAGTAAATTCAAAAGTAGTATGAATAACTTTTTTAGCGGGAATCAAGGCATCGATTCTTGATAGACGGCTATCTGGTACTTCAACCATACCCACGTTAGGGTCGATTGTGGCGAAAGGATAGTTTGCCATCTCCGCACCAGCTTTTGTAATAGCATTAAATAAAGTTGACTTACCAACGTTTGGTAGTCCGACAATTCCGGCAGTTAGAGCCATTATTTATTCCTCATTTCTTTTAATAAAGTTTGGTGGCATTAATTGAGATTTTTTCAAATAATGTTCTTCATTTTCTGTTTTCACTTGGTCAGCTTGTGTTAAAACTTTCTTGAATTTCTTCTTGAATTCAGCCCGTGGAATCATCACGATGTGACCACAGCCTAAGCATTTAACTTTAATATCCGCACCCAAACGGATAACTTCCCAGCGATTTTCCCCACAAGCGTGAGGTTTTTTCATTGTGATAATATCTCCAAGTTTAAACATACAATTCCTCTAATCTAAATGGATTCCTAATATGTCTAAAATACGATTTAAATCATCCGTATTCGAGAAATCAATTTCTAATTTTCCGTGACCGCTTCTAGTTTCCTTCACAGCAACTGGTGTATCAAATCTTTCAACTAATTTTTCTTCAGTTGCTCTAATGAAAGGCGACTTTTGAACAGCCTTCTTCTTTTTCTTGCTGTTGTGTTTAGATTCGGTAGCCAATTGTTCAAGTTGACGTACAGTCAAATCTTCTTCCACAGCACGCTTAGCCAAACGATCGATTTGATCTTGATCTTTTAAACTCAACAAGGTTCTAGCTTGGCCCATTGATAATTTACCACTTTGAACTAATTTCTTAGTAGCTTCAGGTAAATTCAATAGTCGTAAGTAGTTGGCGATATAAGGGCGAGACTTGCCTAATCTTTGAGAAACTTGCTCTTGAGTCAAATTCAATTTCGTAATCAAAGTTTGATAGGCATCTGCTTCTTCAAGTGGAGTTAAATCTTCACGTTGAAGGTTTTCCAAAACAGCAATTTCCATCATCCCTGATTCGCTTAATGGACGAACGATAGCTGGAATAGTAGTCTTCTTAGCAATTTTACTTGCACGGAAACGTCTTTCTCCAGCAATAATTTCAAAACCATTAACACTTTCACGAACGATAATTGGTTGAAAGACACCGTTTTGTTCAATTGAGTGTGCTAACTCGTTTAAAGCAGTTTGGTCGAAAGTCTTTCTAGGTTGATATGGATTAGGACGAATATCATCAATTGAAAGATCAACAACGGTTTCACTATTTTCATCAATAGCTTCGAATTCGGAAAAGATAGCGTCAATTCCTCTTCCTAAGCCTTTTTTATTTTTGCTTGATGCCATTACGCTTTAACACCTCCTCGGCAAGTTCACGATAAGCTTTAGCACCTCTTGACTTGTCGTCAAAGTCGACGATTGGTAAACCGTAACTAGGTGCTTCCGCTAGACGTGTGTTTCTAGGAACGATTGATTTGTAAACTGAATCTCCAAAATACGATTTCACTTCGTCAACTACTTGAGCACCTAAATTAGTTCTGGCATCTAACATTGTGATCAAGACACCTTCGATAGCTAAGTTAGTATTGAAATGTTTTTGAACCAAACGAATGGTATTTAGCAATTGACTCAATCCTTCCAATGCATAATACTCACTTTGAACTGGAATAATAATTGAATCACTAGCCGTAAAGGCATTAGTAGAGAGTTGACCTAATGAAGGTGGACAATCGATCAAAATAATATCGTAATCATTGTCGACTTCTTCAATTCCTGCACGTAAACGCGTTTCACGAGCCATCATCGTCGTCAATTCCATTTCTGCACCGGCTAATTGAATCGTTGCTGGAACGATATCTAGTTTCGGATGTTTAGTATGAATAATCGTTTTTTTCAACGGATATTCGTTCACTAAAACATCATAGACATCTTTTTCAACATTAGCCTTTTTAATACCTAAACCGCTGGTAGCATTTCCTTGAGGGTCAGTATCAACAATCAATACTCTTTGACCCAAATCAGTTAAGCATGCTCCCAAATTAATGGTGGTAGTAGTTTTTCCAACACCACCTTTTTGATTTGCAACAGATATTTTTCGTGCCATTTTATTCCCCTATCTTTAGAGCCGTTATAACGGTCTCCCAAAATATTTACTTATGGTTCACTTTTACCATATCTATATAATCTTATCATTTTTGCAGTATTCATTTATACTGTCTAATTATTTCACAAGTGGTTTTTTTGCAGGCGTTCCTGGTTTTCTTGGATATTTCTTCGGCGTCTTATTAACTTTGCCTACAAAGATAAAATTACGGATTCCTGCATCATTTGGCAATTCAACTGACGTTTGTTGCTTGATTTCTCCACCCAAAGTCTCAATTGCAAATCCTGCTTTTTTAACTTCTTCCGGAGCTTTTTCAGACTTCATAGCAACGAATTGTCCACCAACCTTAACTAGTGGTAAACAAAATTCTGTCAAAACATTCATTGCGGCGACTGCACGAGCCGTTACAACGTCAAATTGTTCTCTAAATTGAGCGTTCTTACCGACTTCTTCAGCACGGCCATGCACTAAATTGACATCTTTTAGACCTAATTTATTAACCAAACCATCTAAAAATTTGATTCGCTTATTCAATGAATCAACGATGGTGATTTTAAGTTTAGGATTAACGATCTTCAAAGGCAGAGATGGAAAACCTGCACCTGATCCAACGTCACAAAGTGTTAATTCGTCACTCAAGATTTTTTTATCGACGAATCCTAATTCAATCGAATCGTAAAAATGTTTCAAATAAACTTGATCTTCATCGGTAATTGAAGTTAAGTTCATAACTTTATTAGTTTCAACCAATTCCTTAAAGTAAGTCGCAAATTGATCTTTTTGAGTTTCACTTAACTCAATCCCTTGTTTTGCCAAGGATTCAAAAAATTCTTCCGGTTTCATTGACATACCTCCACTCGTGAAACACATGTTTCACACCCTTTTATCCTATATTATTGTGGACTTTAATTCAATGTTAGAAAAAAGATTTACTTTTTTGTTGCATTTACAACAAAACGATTGTACTATTATCTAAAATAAAATGGAGGTTTTCATATGATAATTACTAAACATACTAATGAATTAACATCAAAGGAACTAATAGATATTTTAAAAGAGCGTGTTAAAGTTTTCGTTGTTGAACAAAATTGTCCTTACCAAGAGGTTGATGATGATGATTATGACGATTTACACGTCTGCTTAGTTGAAAATAATCAATTAAAGGCTTACACAAGAATTATTGACAAAGGAAATCACATTACTTTTGGCCGTGTCTTAGTAGTCAAAGAATTTCGTAAAAATGGTTTAGGTGAAAAGATTGTTCAGGCAACTATAGATAAAATAAAAAAAGAGTTTCCTAAAAAACCTATCCAAATTCAAGCTCAAGCTTATTTACAAAAATTCTATGAACAATTCGGATTTAAAGCAATTTCAGAAGTTTATTTAGAGGATAATATCCCTCACTTAGACATGCTACTAACATTTGATTAGGAGATGATAATATGATCTTTTCAATTCCAACTGAAATTACCAATATTAATTACGTTGACCTACCTAAATTACATCGTTTAAGCGTGGAAACTTTTAACGATACCTTTAGAAAATCAACAGCTAACAGTGACTTCATTAAATATACGAATAAAAATTATAATTATGGTCAACTAGCACAAGAATTAATGAATCCTGAATCATTTTTCTATTTCATTTACTATAATCACAAATTAGCTGGTTACTTGAAATTAAATGTTGGCTCTGCTCAAAATAAAAATATGGGAAACAATAGTTTAGAAATCGATCGTATTTATTTACGCCATGGTTTTAAATACATCGGCTTGGAAGATAAGCTGATTGAATTTACAATGAATCAGGCTAAACTTTTACATAAGAATTCTATCTGGAGTAGTATTTGGGAATATAATTTGTCCATTATCAATTTTTATAAACAGTTTGGTTTTAAGTCGATTGGTAGTCAGAAATTTACTCTAGATGGAACTACTAAAAAAGATTTAATCATGAAAACAGAATTAGTTAATTGAGGCTGAATCCTTAAATTCAGTCTTTTTATTACTCTTTAAACTCAGTTAAGCAACTTTTATTTACTAAAAATTTACATTTTTTATATTTTACATACATATTCATTTGCTAAATTATCACTGTTGATCATTTAACAAAAAGTAAGAAAAATAGGCCAAACTCAATTATATGAGTTCAGCCTACGCCCCTGCCAAGGAACTTAATTTTAGCACATATCGTCACAACCGTCTGGTAGACAATCGCAATGAACGTGCTCTGGAGCAGTCTTTTCTTTTTCTTTTAAAGTTTTTTCTAGTTTAGCAATGTCAGCCTGACTGATTTCTAAGGAATCAATCAATTCATTCAAAACCGATCCTGCTTTATGAGCACAAAAGTCATTGAACAAAGTGTTGGCATATTCATTCATCGTATCTTGTTCAGCCACTGTTGAAGAATAAATATAACGACCTTGTTCTTTCTTACGACTAAGAAATTCCTTTTTAGTCAACCGTGTAATTAAAGTTTTGATTGTGGAATCAGACCAAGTCTGTTTCTTTTGCATCAAATTGATGATTTCTGAACTAGTCACATGCTTCAACGTCCAGACGATACGCATGATTTGCCATTCAGCTGAAGAAATTTCAACTTTCTTCTGTTCTTTTTTTGCAACAGTATCCATTAAAAACGTCCTCTCTTAATGAGAACATTATATAACATTACTTATGGATTTTTATAGTTTGTTTTCATTAGAGATTTCGATAAAGACATATTTATCGAAATACTAGTATGATATTCATATAGGAATATTTATTATTCCTAGATTAATAACCTGTTTAATTGATATAAATTAAAAAATGGAATAAAATACTCAAGTACAAGAGAATTTTAGGATAGGAGGGAAAATGCCTACGAAGTATAGTTTTTTTGTTCAACCACAAGTCAACAAGAGCACAGATACTCTTTTTGGATATGAAGTCCTTTTACGTAAAGAAGACAATGGCAATTGGCATTTACCAGAAGATTTCACAGAGCTTTCGATCGAAAAACAAGTCGGTCTAGTTGAGAAGACTGCACATATCTTAGCTAAGCAAAACAATAAGCACCGCGCCTTATCATTTAATTTGAATAAGGAACAAGCTAACGACCCACTTACTCTGGGGGCAATCATTGCTTTAAAGAAGCGAATTGACCCAGTTTCTTTAACGATTGAATTTACTGACGCCATGCCATTAGCCAAAGTAAAAGAATACAGCTTGGTATTGCATCAATATGACATTGCTTTAGTAATCGACGATGTCGGGACAGGTTCTAATACTTTTGATAATATCAAACATTCATTGCCATATGTGGATCGAATCAAGTTTGCGATGCAAAATCTTCGTATGAGTGGTAATGCTGACAAAATTCCTGAATACCTATCCTTTTGGGTTCATCAAGCTAAAAAGTACTGTTTAGATATGGTACTAGAAGGCGTAGAAGACTCCAAAGACCAAATTCTCGCTCAAAAATACGGCATCAATATTCAACAAGGTTACCTTTATGGTAAACCTTCGATGCCTTAAAAAAAGACCTATTAGCTTATAAAAAGTTAATCGGTCTTTTATTTTAGGCTAAAGAATCCCAAGCTGGTAATTCAATAGGATCTTGATTGTATTCGGATAATTCAGTGGCTGTTAAATATTTCTTATTGATAATTACTTCGTAGACATAATCTTCAAACCACTTCTTATCCATCATGTAGTAGCCATTTTCACCATTGTCGCTACCCCAAGAGTTTTCAACTTTGTAACGATTAGCAACTCCGTTAACTAAATTGACTCCGGTAATAGTCATAGCGTGTGAAACTTGAGCTTGCTTGTAATCCAAACGAAGTCCTTTTTCAATTTCAGAGTCAATATTGAATAATTTATCGTATTGATACAAGTCACCTAACAAGTAACCTTTCTTACGGTCTGATTCTTCAGAAACATCATTTCCAAACCAAACTGGATCATTGCCTTTTAGTTGTTCAATTGTTAATTCTTCCAAACGTTCAATTGGCAAATTCAAAAACTTATCAATTCGACCACCAACGACGTTGCCAGATTCAGCGATCGTATATGTTTGATGGTACTTTTTACTCTTTTGTGGTGAATTCTCTACAATGACATAATCATCTAGATTCATCGTAAAGTAACGTTTTAAGAAGTCTTTTGGTGTGATACTTGTCTCTTCAATCAATTTGTCATTATCCGTATGAAGTGATAACTCAAATTCCTTTGGTGGCATCCCAAATGAGTAAACACAAACTTTATAAACTTCAGAAAGCATTTCTTCAACATGTTGATCAATTTTACTTTGATCTGTCTTATCCTGAACCATTTGACGCAATTCGATACCATTCTTACGTAGCATCTTATTCAAAACGGCGTTAAATTCAGTTGTATTGTCGGAAGCTTGAGTTTCTGGCATTACGTAATTAGGAACCACTCCGTATTTTTGAATCAAATTGGCAGCGTAAACCCAGTAACCACCATCACCACTAGGAGAACTGAACAATGTGTTAACTTTTCGATCATCAACTGGTAAATCAGCTGTTTCTAAAATATTTTGATAGAAATAATTAGCCTTTTCTAGACGATCATAAAATGAAAGATAGTTTTGTGATAATTCAAAATCTTTTAGATTATTCTTTTGAGCAAATTCCGTGCGCAAAGTGTTCAAAGCTGCGAATAACCAGCAACGGCCAGAATGCTTTTGATTAGATACTTTGCCCGTATCGACCGTAACGTTAAAAGATGGATTTAATAACGTCTTGGCATTAGGATTCTCACTAGCTTGATAAATCCCCACTTGCGCTACAGCGTTTTTAAGCACATTATTAGTTGCATCTTGATTTAAGTTCTCATTAAAATCTGCTAAAATCTTTTTATTGATTTCTTTTGTCAATTCAATCACCTCATTTATTAATATTACAATATTCATACTATTTGGAGATAAATTATGTCTGAACCTATTAAAATTGCTTATTTATACGAAGATTTAATGAACACCTATGGAGATAGCGGTGACGTTAAGATTCTCAGCTTTCTTCTCAAAGAAAAGGGCTACGACACTCAAGTTGATAATATCAGCCTCGGTATGAAATTTAATGCCTTTGATTACGATTTTCTTTTCTTCGGTGGTGGTCAAGATTTTGAACAATCCGTTGTTTCAACTGACCTAAAGAGACACCGTGAAACTATTAAGGAATACATCGATGCCGACAATCCAATGCTTTGCATCTGTGGTGGCTACCAATTCTTAGGTAAATATTACGAAACTAGTAGCGGTGAAACTATTCCTTGTCTTGATATTTTACCTTTCCATACCGTCTTTAAAGCAGATAGTCGTATGATTGGTGATACTGAGTACAAGACTGAATGGGGTACTGTTAAAGCTTTCGAAAACCACAGTGGTCGAACTTATTTCGATGATAAAAACAAGTTAAAACCTTTCGGTCAAATGGTCGAAGGCTACGGTAATAATCCTGACGACAAGCAAGAAGGTATGCGTTATAAGAACGTTATAGGTAGCTATTCTCATGGTCCTATTTTGAAAAATGAGAACGTTGCCCGTGCCATTGCCGATAAGATTATTGCAGCTCACAAGAAACGCTTAGCTGAAACTAGCAAATAAAAAAAACACAACTGTTAGGTTGTGTTTTTTTTATTACAATTCTGCGACCTGACGAACCATTTCTAGTTCTTCATCAGTTGGAATCAATAAAACTTTAATAGCTGAATCAGGACTACTGATCAAACCTTCATGACCAGCTTTATTCAAATCCTTATCCAATTTCACATTGAAAATAGCTAATTCATCAATGATTTCTTGACGTAAATCATCGTTATGTTCACCAATTCCACCAGCAAATACTAAAGCATCAGCTCCATTTAATTCTGTTAAGAAGCTTCCTGCATATTTAACGATCCGATTAATAAAAACATCTACAGCTAATTTAGCACGTGGATCTGTTTGTTCCTTAGCCTTGATTTCACGCATATCGGGTGAGATTCCTGAAATTCCCAGTAATCCAGATTTTTGATTCAACATCATCATAATTTCATTTGGATCATCAACCTTTAATTCTTGCATCAAATAAGGTACTAGAGCTGGATCCAAATCACCGGCACGAGTTCCCATTGTAACACCAGTTAGTGGCGTGAAGCCCATTGATGTATCAAAAGCCTTACCATTCTTAACAGCAGCAAGTGATGCTCCACTACCTAGATGCATTGTTACTAAATCAAGTTCATTCTTAGGCTTATTCAACAGTTCTGCGGCACGATTAGTTAAATAAGTATGTGAAATACCATGTTCGCCATAACGACGGATTTGGTATTTTTGTGTCAATTCATATGGCAAACTATAGATTGCATTCTTTTCTGGTAAATCAGTGAAGAATTTACTGTCAAAAACTGCATATTGCACAACATTAGGCAAAGTCTTAGCCATTGTTTCAATCCCTTTAGCTTCCATCGGATTGTGCAATGGTGCGAAATTGCTAAGTTCTTTAATTTTCTTCAATACTTCAGGTGTCACTTTTACAGCAGACTTGAAGACTTGTCCACCCGCTACAACACGATGAGCTACTGCAGTAATTTCTGAAAGCTCATTGATGATTTTCAGATTTTGCATCTCATCAAAAACCATCTTAGCGGCAGCTTCTTGGCTCAAATTATCGACTGTCTTTTCAAATTTTTGATGGTCACCGTATTTAATTGTAAAAATTGACCCTGGCATACTAATTCGTTCTACTAAGCCACTAGCTAAAATCACTTCAGATGGCATTTCAAATAATTTCCACTTTAATGATGAACTACCGGCATTAATGATTAATGTTTTTTGCATAATTCACACTCCTGCTACTAGCATACCTAATTTTCAGAAAACATGCTGGCATTTTTAACTTTTTACAACAAATTCTATTAATTGTCTAGGAACTTATTCGTCTTCAAAATTGCTGTCGAAATGGCTGGTGCCAAAATAATTGCCACGATCATCTCTGGAACCCCATTTGTTCCCACGATAACCAACAACAATTTATTCAACAAGTCAGTTTGTGTCGCATAAGCCTGTGCCATAGTACTAGCATACATAACACGCATTAGTCCCAATACCAATACTGTGTTAGTTAGTGATCCAACTGCTGAAGCTATTGCCATACCTAGAACTTTTTTCTGAGTATGGTTTCTAAACCATAAATAAATCCATCCAGCCAACAACCCCACGGCGATTCTAGGTAGAACCGCTACGACTGGATTAGTAAACACCGTCGTATCAATAATCGATGTTGGACTAGTGAATGCTCGAATTATCGTTCCAATACCCCACACTAAACCGACAATTGCACCATCTTTTGGTCCCAATACAATCGCTGCTACGATAACAGTGATATGAATAATCGTAATATTGACAAATCCGGTCGGAATATAGCCCAACATTGGAACCATCGACTGAACTAAAATGATAGCAATCAATATGCCCAAAATTGCTGTCTTATAAGCCTTTCTTCTTTGCAAAATACTCTCCCCCAAATAATTATATTTTCTTAAGTTTACTCGATTATTGAGGAAAGAACAAAAAAAATAAAACCAAACAAAATGTCTGATTTTATTTCTAAAATTTATTCATTTTCAGCGGCATCAACAGCCTTGATTACAGCGTTTCTGAAGCCATGTTCTTCTAGGGCAGCTACTCCACGAATAGTTGAACCACCTGGCGAAGTTACCTCGTCTTTTAAAGCAGAAACATTTAATTCTGATTGTTTGGCTAACTTGGCAGCTCCGATAGCCATACCAATAGCAGCATCATAGGAAAGTTGACGATTCAAACCGTGTTTTACGCCCGCATCACTTAATGCTTCAATAAAGACATCCAAGAAAGCTGGTGAACAACCGGCTACTGTTCCTAGAATTCCTAATTGATCTTCAGGTACTTCGACAAGTTGTCCTGTGTAACCCATAATTGAAGCAACTTTTTTCTTATCATCATCGGTAAAATCACTTGAATAAGTAATTCCTGTAAAACCAGCACCAACTTTGACTGGTGTATTAGGAATGGCATGAGCAACTTTAATGTCACTACCTAAAGCCTGTTTCAGATGAGTCACTGACGCACTTCCAGTAAAGGCAACAACTAGTTTGCCAGCAACGATTTCTTTTAGTTCACTCAAGACATTGTCCAAAGCAGTTGCGCCAACAGCAATGAAAATCACGTCAGCATCGGCCAATTGCTTTACTTTTTTAACCATTTGGAAACCAAGCTGGTCACATAAAAGTTTCGTTCGGTTAGAACGTCCACCCTTTACAACAATCTTATCTTCATCAAAACCATTTTTGATCAAACCCGTTATAACGGCTCCACCAATACTTCCAGCACCAATAAATCCAATCATGCGATCGACTCCTTTATAAAGAACTTCTTTTATTCATTATATCTTACAGCAAAATAGACACAATTATTGTCTTATTTTACACGAATGTGTATCGTTATTTATAGAAAAGATAGGTTCAAGTAGAGGGGGTTCTTATGAAGACATATCGAACAAGATTTCAATTAAAATCTGAAGTTAAATCACTACTCAAAGGAAATTGGTCAAAAGGAGTTTTGCTGTTTTTAATTCCATCCATAGTCTTTTGGTTTACTAATGAGTACAGTAATTTCAATGAAAAAATCAAAATTAATTACGACACGGCAACAGTGAACTTTGACCAACTGGTTAGAATGACTGCCAATTCTGGAATCATCAGTTTAATCGTTAGTTTGATTTTTCTAGTGATTACTTTATCGGCTACTTTCAGAGGACTGGATTGGTTAGAAGATCCAGAACTAGACTTTGCTCCAATCAAAAGTAACTTTACTTATTTCAGAAGTCCTGACTGGTGGAAACTATGTTTAATCTACATAATTTCCTACATCTTCTTGACGCTTTGGACTGTTCTTTTAATCATCCCTGGAATTATTAAGTACATGGCCTATTCACAGACTTATTTCATTTACAAAGATCTAAACGATCGTGGTCTTGCTAATAATTATAAATTGACTGACTATATTACAAAGAGTCGCCAATTAATGGTGGGCAACAAATGGCGTTATTTCGTCCTTCAACTTAGTTTTATCGGTTGGTGGCTACTTGGCTTCTTAACATTAGGCGTTGGTTTCATTTGGATTTATCCATATTACAAATTAACCATGGCTAATTTCTACAAAGATTTGAAAGAAAAAAACGATGCAATCTTAGCATAGGTTGCATCGTTTTTTGTATCGTTATAACGATGATTTCACTTAGTATATTCGTAAATCACATCATGCAATAATTGGACAACTGGTGTTTGAGCCTTCTGATTGTAGTAATCGCCAAATCTATCATCATTGATATACATATCGACCAATCCTCGATGTGCTTCTTTGGTATAGCTAGGCCAGGTGTATTCAAGCCATTGTTTGTGTTCTTGATAAACTTTTTGAGCTAACTGTGAACTTAAATCTGGTTTTTGTTTCAAAGCTACTAAATCGTCAATCAAAGTCTTTTCTACAGCTTGCATTTGTTGAAACTCTACCTCACTCAATTTAGAAAACTTTTGATTGGATTGTTCAATCATTTTTGAACCATATTTTTGACGAATTTCAGTGCCATATTTGGCTTCATTTTCTGAAATTTTGGTCTCTTTAAACGCCTTAAATTTTTCTGTATCTGTCATTTCAAGTTCTCCTTGATAATCTTTGATAGTCAAATCAATATTTGTTAGCAGAGTATTTATTTTTTCTTGTTCTTGTAACAACAATTGCTGTTGTCGCTTCAATGCGTCTATTCTCGAAAAATTTGGATCATCCATGATTTTCTTGATTTCTTGTAGTGGAAAATTTAATGACCGAAAAAAAAGAATTTGCTGCAATTTATTTACATTTTTTTCATCATAAATTCGGTAATTATTTTCATTAACTTCACTCGGTTTCAACAAGTCTATATCATCATAATATCGCAAGGTACGTGTTGTTATACCAGCCATTTCAGCTAACTTTTTAATTGTATATTTCATAAATATCTCTCCTAACAAACTGAATTCTATCGGTTGACGTTACGTGAAGGTCAAGTAAATTATGATAAAAATCGACCACTTTTTTCATCTTTCCTGTTAAGATAGGGATTAACAATAATTAGGTGGGTGACTATATTGAATGAATTTACACAAGTTTTAACTATCGCAGGCTCTGACTCTGATGGAAGTGCCGGTGCTCAAGCAGATCTCAAAACATTTATGGCTCGTGGCGTTTATGGAATGTCCGTTCTCACTGCTGCTGTTGCTGGAAATTCATATGGAATTCACGACAGTGTAAATATGCCAGTTAGTTTTATTGAAAATCAAATCAAAGATATCAAAGATGATTTCAAAGTTTCAGCTTTTAAAACTGGTATGTTGTCTGATTCAGAAATTATTCACACAGTTACTGAAGCTATCAAAGATAAGCCTTTTGGATACTTCGTCTTAGACCCAGTTATCATCACTAAGCACGGAGCAATGCTTTTGGAAACAGAAGCTTACCAAACTTTGATTGATGAATTATTCCCATTAGCTGATTTAATTACACCAAATTTCTATGAAGCTAAGAAATTATCTGGTCTAGAATTAGAAAATAAAGAAGAAATTATTAAGGCTGCACATAAATTACGCAAATTAGGTCCAAAAAATATTATGATAAAGGGTGAACATAGCGACGACTCAATCGATGAAGTTGAAGATTATGTTCTACTAGAAGATGGCCAATCATTCTGGATTTCTGAACCTTACGTCAAAACAGAACACATCAATGGTACTGGTGATACCTTGTCATCATGTATTGTGGCTGAGTTAGCAAAAGGTCAAAGTATGGAAGATGCCATTAAGACTGCAAAAACATTTACTTATAATGCTATTAAACATGAAATCGCTGTAGGACATAAATATGGACCTATTAACCATTTTGTAAAGGATGATATACAATAGTATTGGTAAGTAAAATTGGAGGTTAACTATGGTAAGAATAACAAAAATTTCTGCCGGGATTTTATTGCTTATACTATCAATTGTATTAATGATCAAAGCTGGATTTGAAGGTTTCATCGCCGCTCTAGTCGGTACTGGAGCTATCGGTGGTGCCGCCGGAATTTTAATGGCAATCACTTATATCATTTCAGCTGCTATTTATATCTTAACCAATCGAACATACAGTATCGTTCCTGATATTGTCGGATTTGTCATCCTAATCCTCGGTGGTTTGATGGGCTTATTTAACGCCAACATGCCTGGAGCTGGTTTCTTAAAGATTTGGGCTTGGGTTGGTATCATCATTGGTGCAATTGATCTGATTGTCGTTATCGTGGATATGATAATTCATCCCATTTCTGATGAAGAACCTGAAGACGAATCGGATAATAATCAAAATCAGTTCGACAATCAAAACCAAAACTTTGGTCAATTTTATAATCAAAATCAACCAAATGGGCAATTCAATCAACCTAACAATTTTAATCAAGCAAATTACGGATATAATCCTTATCAAAATAATAACCAAAACCAATTTGGTAACAACAATCAAGGATACAATCAACAACCTAATCAACAGTTCAATCCTAACCAAGTTTCAAACAATATGAATCAACAACAATTTCCTAATAATGGAAATTACAACAATAACCGTTCAAACCAATTCAATAACCAAAATGGTGGCTATAACAATCAACAATATAACCAACCAATGAATGGCAATAATAATAATATGAATCGTCCTAACCCTCGTGGCAATTATCAACAACCAAATAATCAATTTGGCAACGGTAATCAAGGACAATTCAACAATCAATCATATAATCCAAATTACAATAATCAAAACTACGGTCAAAACCAAAATTATGCACCTAACAACCAGAATCAAAATATGAATCAGCCAAACTTTGGTAATCAAAATAACCAACAATTCAATCCAAATAACGGCAATCCTCGTTTAGGTGCACCGCAACAAAATAATCTTGGGACTAGAAGTCGTAGTAATAGACATTAAAGTTCAAAAGGACAAACGCAAATGCGTTTGTCCTTTTATTTTTTCAGCAAATATCCTACTATCATCGAACCAACAAACAAGACAACAAATAATAAAAATCCTTGCACTTGCTTATTAGGGTGGATTGAAGCTTCACTCGTCTGTTCTTCTTGTTTAATTTCTTGATTGAAATAAATCAATATCCCTGAATTTAAGGCAATACTTACTAAAATCAAAACTGTACTAACTGTTGATAGTCGTCCTAAAAATTTCTGTTGCGAAACGATCAATATCAAAATCAAATTTAAAATACTTGGCAACCACATGTATTTTTTCAAAGTCATTAAACGCGTTTTTTTATCAATATCTCTCACAATATCAGATCCCTCCACTAGTAAATTATCTAAAGAAATGTGATAGAGCTTCGATAGACGAATCAGACTATTAATGTCAGGAAAAGTCTTGCCTGTCTCCCAGTTTGAGACGGTCTTTGATGAAACATACAATTTCTCCGCCAACTGTTCTTGGGTCAAATGGTATTCTTGGCGTTTCTTTCTCAAAATCTGATTCAATTCCATTTTTTATCGCTCACTTTCACATTGCTTAGTCTATTTATATTCGATTCGGGATAAAATGACCATCCAATCCATTTCTAATCGTTAATTTTTGTGCTTATAACGACGTTATAAATAAATTGTTCCTAAATTAAAGATAACACTTACCTTTTGTAAATTTTCTTTTTCAAATCTGACAGGCAGATAATTTTGAAAGCGGTATATTTTAGGTATAGGTAATATAGAATTATCATTTTATGTATTGATGATTAATTAATTGTTATTCATAATATTTTTTATTTTGTGAAACCTTATGCAATTCAGTTATATCAAGGTTGTGACCGCTTTTTTAAGTCAAATTAATTGATTAAGCAAGTAATTAATCATATGATAAATTCATATATTGGGTTTAAATTTATGTTTTTAAGGAGGTTATTGACCATGCTTGGTGTTGGTTTAAGTATTGTCTCTTTGGCACGTTTCCAATTTGCAATGACGACCGTCTTCCATTTCTTCTTTGTTCCATTTTCAATCGGAATGGGATTTTTAGTCGCTATCATGGAAACTATTTACGCCGTTAAAAAAGACAAAGTTTACCTAGATATGGCTAAATTCTGGGGAAAAATTTTCCTTTTGAGTTTTGCTGTTGGTATCGTTACAGGTATTATTCAAGAATTCCAATTCGGTATGAATTGGTCTGAATACTCACGTTTCATGGGTGATGTATTCGGTGCTCCACTTGCTATTGAAGCTTTATTAGCATTCTTCATTGAATCCGTCTTTATCGGAATTTGGATGTTCACTTGGGATCGTTTCAAACCGGGTGTCCATGCCTTTATGATTTGGATGACTTCAATTGGTACGATGCTTTCCGCTATTTGGATTTTAGCTGCCAATAGTTTCATGCAACATCCTACAGGTTTCAAAATCAACAATACAACTGGAAGAATTCAATTGACTGACTTTGGTGCTGTTGTCGCTAACCCTCAATTGTGGAAAGTCTTCCCACACGTTATCTTGGCTGCCTTTATGACTGCTGCCGTGGTTATTGCTGGTATGAGTGCTTGGGGTTTGTTACGTAAAAAGAAAAATGAAAATCATTTCTTCAAAACTTCCCTACGTTTCGGACTTTGGGCAAGTTTGATTTTCGCAATTGCTTCAGCTGGTGCCGGAGATTTGCAGACACAACAAATTATCAAAGATCAACCTATGAAATTTGCCGCAACTGAAGGTATTTATGAGGATACTAAAGACCCTGCTCCTTGGACAATCGTTGAATTAATCAATGCCAAAGACCACAAGGCTAGCGGTAAGATTGAAGTTCCTGGTGTTCTAAGTATTTTGGCATACCACAAACTTAGTGGTTCAGTTAAAGGTATGAATACCATCAATAAAGAATTACACGCTACATATGATAAAAAATTTGGAAAAGATATGAATTACTACGTTCCACCTAAGACTTTATTCTGGAGCTTTAGAGTGATGACTGGAATCGACGCTTTGGTTATGTTGATTGCTTTGGTTGGCTTGATCTTCTCCAGAAAGAAGAAAGACACTATCGAAAGTCACAAGTGGATGCTAGTTGTTTTAGGTATCAGTATTTGGCTTCCATTTATCGGTAATTCTGCCGGCTGGTTCATTACTGAATTTGGTCGCTATCCTTGGATTGTTTACGGGCTATTTACGATTGCTCAAGCCGTTTCACCTACTTCAACAGTCGCTAGTCTACTATTCAGTAACATTATTTACTTCTTGCTCTTTACTCTATTGGGTGGCGTTATGGTTTGGTACTGCAGACAAACACTTCATCACGGTCCATACTTTGAAGAAGCTGACTCCAAACAAAACGTCGATCCATTTGCAAAGGAGGCCTTCGGACAATGACACTCAGTACATTGTGGTTTATTTTAATTGGACTTCTTTTTGCCATCTTCCTATTTCTTGAAGGTTTCGACTTTGGTGTCGGAATGGCAACCAGATTTCTCGCTAAAGACGATGCAGAAAGAACTGCCATTATGTCTACAATCGGCCCTCACTGGGACGGTAATGAAACATGGCTTGTTACAGCCGGTGGTGCAATGTTTGCTTCCTTGCCAATGTGGTACGCATCATTGTTCTCTGGTTATTACATTTTGTTCTTGTTAGTTTTGGTTGGTTTAATCCTTCGTGGAGTTTCTTTTGAATTCCACAAGCATGCTGAAACTAGAACCGGTAAAAATCTTTGGATGTGGGCATTTTTTGCTGGTAGTATCATCCCACCGTTTTTCCTTTGTATGATTCTCTTGAGTATGGTTCAAGGTGTCCCAATGGATGCTTCAGGTAATGCTTTCCCTACTTTCTTTGACGTTGTTAACTTACTATCAATTGTCGGAGGAGTTGCCGGAGTTTTACTTTCATTAGTCCATGGTTTGAACTTTATTCGCTTAAGAATTGAAGGACCAATGCGTGATCGTGCTCGCAAATTGAATCAAATCCTTTATCCTATTTTGTTCCTTGGTGAAGTGGTCTTTGCTGTTTTAGTATTCTTGCAAACTGACTTCTTTACTAAGAGATTCTTCTCATCTCTCATCATCACTCTGCTAATTGTTTTGTTCTCCTTATTAGGTTACTATGGAGTCCTAAAGAACAGAGAGGGATGGAGCTTTGCTGGTAGTGGTTTAGCACTAAGTATGGTCATCGTTTTATTGTTCAACGGACTATTCCCACGTGTCATGATTGCTACTAACCCAGCACACAGTATTTTGATCAAAGATGCTGCTAATTCACCATATACTTTGACGATTATGACGATTGTCGCATGTATCTTGGTACCAATCGTAGCTATTTACTTCATTTGGTCATACTCTCTATTCACAAAGAGAATAAATCCAAGAGAGAATACGGTGAAATACTAATGATAGATAAGCGTTTATTTCGCTTACCTGGAACAAAAAAACTTCTTCTAATGCTTGCAGGATTAACTCTCTTGCAAGCATTTGTTGTTTTATTTCAAGGTAAGTATTTAGCAGAAGCACTTGTAAATTCGTGGGAACAAAAACCACTACAATCAATCATCAATCCGATGCTCTTATTTGCGGCGTCTTTTGTCTTACGACATTTATTCAATTTAATTAATACTAAAATCGTCGAAAAATTTGCTAGTAAAACGTCTGAAGATATTCGTGGACGCTTATTAGACAAAGTTTATAATGCTGGCCCTGAGATGATTTCTGAGGAAGGAACCGGTAATTTGGTCACTTCTTCTCTAGACGGTATCGATTTAGTCGAAAACTACTTCAAATTGATTTTTACCAAATTGATGAACATGTCGATCATTCCGCCGGTATTATTGATTTACATTTATACACAAAATATTGCTTCCGGAATAACTTTGACCATTATCGTGCCACTAGTTATTTTATTTATGATCATCTTAGGTCTCGCTGCTCAGGCCAAGGCAGATGCTCAATACAAGCAATATACAATTCTTTCTAATCACTTCTTAGATGCCTTACGTGGTCTACCAACGTTAAAAATGTTAGGTCTAAGTAAGCGCTATGCTAAAAATATCTATACGGTCAGTGATGAGTATCGTAGAAGAACGATGAATACGCTCAGGATTGCCATCTTATCGACTTTTGCACTCGACTGGTTAACTACACTAGGAATTGCAATTCTGGCCGTCTTCCTAGGTTTAGGGCTCATTAACAACAGTTTTCCGCTCTTCCCTGCCTTAGTTACTTTGATTTTGGCTCCAGAATACTTTTTACCTTTGCGAGATTTCTCTAACGACTATCACGCTACCTTAAATGGTAAAAACGCCTTGAATTCTATTTTTGAAATTTTAGAACGTCCAGACACTAAAGAAGCCAATCAATTAAAGGATTTCACTTGGGATAAAGATTCCACCATTTCAATCAATAATTTACAGTTCACTTATCAAGGTGTCGGTGACGATGCAGTCAGCCTCGATATTGATAACTTAAAATTACACGGCTATCAAAAAATTGGTGTCATTGGTAAATCCGGTTCTGGTAAAACAACTTTAATTAGAACTATTGGTGGTTTCTTAGTTCCTGATCAAGCCGACATTCAAATCAATCAACAAAAAATCCCTAACTTTAAACAAGAAAATTGGCAAACGAAACTTACTTTCTTACCACAATCGCCTTATTTATTTGCTGGTTCGATTGCCGAAAATATCGCCTTTTATCGTCCTAAAGCTTCGATGGCTGAAATTAAACATGCGGCTGACCAAGCTGGCTTACAAGAGTTCATCGATACTTTAACTGACGGTTATCAAACTAAAATCGGTGAAGGTGGTCGTGGAATTTCTGGTGGTCAGCAACAACGTATCATGTTAGCTCGGGCTTTCTTAGCTGATGACCGTCACGTTTTGATTTTTGATGAACCAACAGCTCATTTGGATATTGAAACTGAATACGCTCTGAAAAAACCAATGGAAAAATTATTTCAAAATCATTTAGTTATTTTTGCGACTCACAGATTGCATTGGATCAAAGAAATGGATTATGTCATCGTTATGGATAACGGCACCATTGTTGAACAAGGCACGCCAGAACAACTTCACAACCATAACGGTGCCTTCACAAAATTAATCAAGAATATGCGAGGTGATCGACTTTGAACTTTTTCAAAACATTCAAACACGATACTTGGGTCAAACCATATATCAAACAATATAAAGGTCTGTTGATCACTGCTTTGACACTAGGCTTATTAACCTCATTTTGTGCTGGTGCTTTGATGTTTACTTCTGGCTATACAATCGACAAAGCCGCCACGCATCCGGTCAATATTCTGTTGATTTACGTGCCAATCCTTTTGACGAGAGCTTTTGGTATTGGCCGTCCAGTCTTCAAGTATGTAGAACGATTAAAGAGCCACAATTGGGTTTTGCGCGTCACATCAGATTTGAGAACTCGTTTGTACAAAACACTAGAAAGCGATGCATCATTTTTTACTGAACACCACAAAACTGGGGACATCATGGGCTTACTGTCAGAAGATATCTCCCACTTACAAAACCTCTACTTAAGAACTATTTTTCCAGCTGTTATCGGTTATTTGTTGACCATTATCGGTTCCCTTGCTTTAGGAATTTTCAACCCAGCTTTCGGATTCTTTGTCTTCCTATTGCTCTTTGTTGAAGTCTTCTTAGTACCTCTATTTTCCGTTTCCATCGAAAGTGCTCGTCGAGCTTATCAAAAAGAAGTCAAAAGCGACCTCTACATTCAATTGACCGATAATATTTTGGGTGTCGATGATTGGGTTATTTCTGGTCGTAAAAATGATTTTAGAAATTTAACTTCCGAGAATATTCGCAATCTCGACCAATCGAAATTAAAATCAAAAGCCTTTCGTCGCAATCGTGATTTCGGCTTGCAATTGATTTTCGCTGCTCTAGCAATCTGCTTCTTGATTTTTACCAACTTAACTATGACTAATGGCCAAGAACAAGCTAACTTCGTTTCTGCGGTAGTTTTAGCTATCTTTCCACTTTCAGATGCTATTATCCCTGTTAGTCAAGGATTTGAGGAATGGCCACTTTATAAGGATTCAATCCAACGTTTGAACACCATCCAACCAGTTAAAACTAATCTACCTACTCAAGTTGATTTAGCGCCAAAAGACTTTGAGACTCTAACTTTAAATAATGTATCTTTTGAATACGATACTGATTCACCAGTTTTAATTAAGAATTTCTCGCAAACTATTCAAAAAGGAGAAAAATTAGCTTTACTGGGTCCAAGTGGTATCGGTAAAACAACCATTTTACAATTGATTTTAGGAGATTTTACTCCAACCGCTGGACAGATTAAAATTAACGATTACGATATCGCTCAAGTCCAAGAGCATCGCCAAAAACTTTTCTCCGTCTTGAATCAAAAACCGTTTCTTTTCAATACTACGTTGATGAATAACGTCAGATTAGGTAATGAAGGTAAATCTGATATCGAAGTCAAACAAGCCTTGGAACGTGTTGGTTTAAAAGATTTAGTAGAATCATTGCCTGACAAATATAACACTTTAGTTGGTGAAAATGGCTCCAGATTCTCTGGTGGTGAACAAGAAAGAATTGCCCTAGCTAGAATTCTGCTGCAAGATGCTCCTATCGTTTTACTAGATGAACCTACAGTAGGACTCGACCCTATCACAGAAAACGATCTATTAGAGACTTTCTTCTCTGTCTTAAAGGACAAAACTATTATTTGGGTAACTCATCACTTACAAGGGGTTAACCACGTTGATAAAGTAGTCTTTATGAACAATGAAGAAATTGAAATGCAAGGCGCTCCTAAAGAGCTTTACCAATCAAATGAACACTTCAAAGAGCTCTATCAAATGGATCAAGGGCTATAAGCGTTATAAGCGTTATAACGTCATAATAAAAAGGATATGCCATACGGCATATCCTTTTTATTTAATTCGATTAATTAACTTTTTGACGACATTTTTTAATATGACTTGATTATGACTCTTAGGTAATTTTTCAATTTCTACAACTGCTCGATCAGTAAATTTACGAGCAATTTGCTTAGCTTGGTCCAAATAACCATCGTCTAGTACTATTTGAGTTGCCAGTTGATCATCTTCATCGTTTAAATGATTCTTCGATAAAATGGCAATTAATTTCTGATTCTTAGCTTCTAATCCTAATATATACGGCAGTGAATAAACACCATTTTTCAAATCTTCATGAACTGGCTTTCCAGTTTGAGAAGTCGAACTGAAATCTAATATATCGTCAATAATTTGAAAAGCCATCCCGATATCGTGACCGATATTTTGGCAACGTTCAACGATTTCTTGACTGCCATCACTGAAAATAGCGCCCATTTTGGCACTGAGGCTGAATAATTCAGCTGTTTTTCCGGAAATTTCTTTAAAATACATATCGGTAGTAGCGTCGACATTGAAATTAATTAACATCTGATCTAACTCTCCGACCAATATCTTCTTCATACTCAGGGCATTTAACAAAATATCCGTGTTATGTTGCAAATGCTTGGAGATCAATTCAAAGTAAAGCGTAAATAAATAATCCCCAGCGTAGATTGCATTTCTTCGCCCGTATTTGGTGTGGATCGTAGGACGACTGCGGCGCAATGGTGAATCATCGATCACGTCATCGTGAATCAAAGTTGCCACATGCAGGATCTCAATCGAAGCTGCCAAAGGAATCAATTCTTGTGTCGTTTTTTTAGTAGTGCCAAAATCACTGAACAGCAAGAAAAATGCCGGACGTAACATCTTCCCGCCTGAAGTTAAATCGACAATCATTTTGCTAATATCTAGATTTTGAATCTTAACTTCTTGGTGAATGAAATCAGTCGTTAGATCCAATTTTTCCCCTAATTTAGGGTAACTTTTCCAAATTGAGTTCGCCATATAATTTCTCATACCCCTGTATTACTTTGTTGTAATCTAAAATAATTCTATAATAGAACCTATCAAATCCAAAGGACTGATTTTGTTGAAACCATCTGTTTTTTTCGAACTAGTTGAAATCAAAGCCAAAACGGCTAGCGTCTTTCCATTCTTGATGGGGACGTTGTATTCATATTATCACTGGCACTCAATTAACGCTCTTGATTTGGTCTTATTTTTCATTGCAATGTTCTTATTCAATATGGCCGTCGACATCAATGACAATTACTGGGATTACAAAAATGCCACTGGTGATGACTTCCGCCAAAAGACTAATGTTATTGGTGTCCACAATCTAAACATCCATCTAGTCGGCTGGCTTGATTTTTCTTTCACCGTTATAGCGGCTATCATTGGCCTCTTTATCGTTTATCGAACTGGCTTGCCTTTACTTTATTTAGGCCTATTCTCATTTGCAGTCGGTTTTTGTTACGCTGGTGGACCTTTTCCTATTAATCGTGGACCTTTCGGAGAGTTCTTCTCTGGTTTTACGATGGGCTATGTAATTTATTTGATTGCTATCTACATTAACGTCGTCAACAATCCGTTTGTAGAACTGAACTTTAAATTCTACGGGGATGCCTTGTTATCATCGCTTTTGACTGTCTTTGCAATTTCCAATCTTTTATTAGCTAACAATATTGCTGATCAAAAAGAAGATATTGGATTAGGCAGAAAAACTCTGGTCTATTATCTTGGTAAAAACAATTCGATTTTCATTCTAAAATGGCTCTATGTTCTAGGCTATTTAGCATTATTCTGTTCCGTTTTACTCGGCCTATTACCGAAATTAATGTTACTAACTTTCTTAATTATTCCAATAGTATATAAAAATGCCAAAGCCTTCAGCAATAATCCCATCAAAAAGAAAACTTTCCCATTGATCATCAAAAATCTCTTGCTGATAACTTTGACACAAACAGTTACATTTATTTTAGGTATTATTTTTAAGCTCTAAATCCATCTAATAATCTAGCAAAATCATAAGTATCTTGCGCAATCATTAGTTCTTCGTTCGTTGGAATCGTGTAGGCGGCAATCTTTGAATCATCAGTTGTGATTCTAATTTCTTTGCCCCTGACGTGATTATTTTCGTTGTCGATCTTCAAGCCCATAAATTCCAAGCCGCTCATAATATCTTCACGAACTTCACTAGAGTTTTCACCAACTCCGGCAGTAAAGGCTATGACGTCTACTCCACCCATTTCGGCGATATAAGAGCCAATAAACTTCAAAATGCGATTACGATACATTTCCAAAGCTAATTTGGCGCGTTGATTAGTATCTTCATTAGCTTCAATATCACGCATATCCGGTGAAATACCAGAGATACCTAATAGTCCTGATTTGTTATTTAAGATATCGATCATATCGTTAATATCAGTCAAACCAAGTTTTCTCATCAAATATGGCAAAATCGAGAAGTCAATGTCACCACTTCTAGAACTCATCATAATACCAGCTAGTGGTGTGAAGCCCATCGAAATATCGAAAGCTTTACCATGTTTGATGGCACTAATAGAAGCACCACTACCTAAGTGAAGGATGATAACATTTTTATCTTGGATACCGCCATCGACAATTTTATCCAAACGTTGAGCGATATAACGATGGCTAGTTCCGTGAGCGCCATAACGACGGGTATGATATTTTTTATAATCATCCATATCGATACTGTAAAGATAATTCATTGCAGGAATATCAACAAAGAATGAGGTATCAAAAACAGCTACTTGAATTGCCCTAGGGACCAATTTCTTAAAAACATCAATGTAATAGGCTTCTATTTTATTGTGCAGTGGAGCATACTCCGACAAATCGATAATTTTTTGCAAGTTTTCATCGGTCACGATGGCTGATTTTTTAAATTCTTCCCCTCCAGCAACCACACGATGACCAAAGGCTACAATATCTTCGTATCTTTGGATAATATCCATATCCTTCAAGGCATCTAGAACTGCTAATACGGCGACATCATTAGATTCAATAGCTTTTTCTTCTTCAACTTTCTTACCGTTGTACTTCAATTTAAAGATAGCTTTAGGACTGCCCAGACGGTCGATCATACCTGAAGCAATCGTTACTTTTTCAGGCATTTCAAAAAGTTTCCACTTCAAAGTTGAACTACCTGCATTTATAGCCATAATCTTCATACAAAAACTCTCCTTTTTTGGTCTAGGTTTACTCTTTAAATAGCTTTATACCAAACTTTACACTAATATAAAAAAATGCTACTCTTTAGTAACTATTATAAGTCTTTTTATGGGGTAATTCATTCGTGAAATTTTTAGACATGTTACGCAAAATTGATGAGAAACCAGAGCAACCTCAAAATCCTGCTCCCGATTCTCCTAAAAAGGACGAAAATCCTGATCAAAGTACTGAACAAGAGGCTTCTACACCAGTAGCTGAGCCTGAAAAGAAAGAGGAAAATCTTCCCGTGTCAGTTCATGATAAACGTATCAATATCGAAGAACAAATGAACGATCTCTCACATCAATATGCTAAGTTGAGAAATGACCTCAAAACTAATCTTTTCACTGAAAAAGATGAATTTGAAGCTAAAAAAGCTACTTTAGACAAATATTTAGAAACTCTCAAGCGCGACGAAAAAGAATCAAACGAGAAATTAGCTAATACGAAAGCTCAAAACGATGATGCTGCTAAAGAACATCTTGCTAGCGTAAATGCCGATCGTAAAGAACAAGAAGAAAATCTTCAAAAACTCCAATCAGAACTAAATGATCTTAATTCTGAAATCAATACTAAGACTGCCAAGTTAGAGTCGTTACAAAACGATTTAGCTAAGAATGAACAATCTGAAACTGACATGTCTGATTCCATCAAAGAAGAAAAAGACTTACAAAAAATGATGGTTTTGATGGAGAAACAAAAGAACTCTATCAATACTCTCTATGATGAAAGAAAAGACCTCAAGGGTCAAATAAATAGTGCCCAAGAAACTATTACACAACTAAATGGTCAAGCAGATGATTTAAACAGTAATATCAGTCAAGTCAATTCTAAGATCAACGACCTCAAACAAAAGGCCAATGAAATTGATGACAAGATGAAGAGTGATCACAATTACCGCGTTGAAACTATCGGTGGTTTAGAACGTCACCTTCAAAGTTTAGATGAAGAACATCAAAAAATTGATGGCGAACTTGCTGAAGTCAACAATAATATCGACTACATTACTAAATATATCAAAGACGTCTTCCATTCAGCTTATTTAGTACGTGATGTTTACTTAGATAAAGATAAAGAATATTACGTAGCTGCCGATGATTTCGAATCTGACACGGCTAAGAATGATCTATTTGGAATGATTGATTATCTAGAAACTAAACTACAAAAACCAGTCACAGTCGTTTCTACTTTCTACAACAATCACATTCATGACATTATTGACGCCAAGGCTAAAGCTAGTCACTTGCCCATTCCTAATGTCGTTAATATTTTCGACCAACTTCAAACTAGTTCTAATCCGACTAACAAAAAGGTCGCAATTCCTGAAAATACCGATTGGGTAACGAGAACCGATGTTGAATCTCAAGATACTTTCATTTATGACCAAAAACAAACGCTTCTAATGACCGTTGAATACTTTGATAAGTTAATTGACCGTATTAATTACTACAAGAACGATCAAGTTGTTAAAACTAATATTTATAACGGCGATGGTCAATTATCATCTACTCAAAACTTCAACAAGAACAAAGAACTTTCAGAACAAAACTTCTATCGTACTGATGGTTCAATCGTTTTGACAGTTATCTTTGAAAAGAACCAAGCTGTAAGTTTCCAATTGTTCGACAAGAATGGTTTGTTGGAACACGACTTCAACGAAAAATCTGAATTGATCACATGGTGGTTGAAGAACATTACTCCAAACACTGAAAATGCTGTTTTTGTTGGTAACAATTCTGATTTGCTTTACCAACTAATTATGAGCACCAACAGCATTTCAAGCGATAATACAATTCGTCTACTTCAAGATGTTGTCAAAAATATCAATGCTGTAATTGATTTACTTGATAAACATAATGATATCAAGGATATTTTCGTTCAAACAGACGATGATCTCCATGAAATCGAGAATAAGACAAACCGTGATATTAGTGTTAGTGTTATTAATACATCAAGCAATGGTATGTTGTCTCTTCCTGAATCATTAAAAATATAATTTATTTTTAAACGCTCATTGATGGGTGTTTTTTTATAATTTCTGTGAAAGTGAAAAAGACTATGAAAACTATATCTGTTATCGTTCCGTGTTTTAACGAACAAGAAACCATTAATATTTATTATGACGCCATGACCAAGCTCAAGGAACAAACTAATAAATTCAAGCTGGAATATTGGTTTATCGATGATGGATCAAAAGATCGAACATACTCAATCTTAAAAGATTTACAAAAAGCCCATAGTGATGAGGTTCACTTTATTTCCTTCTCACGTAACTTCGGTAAAGAATCAGCCTTATACGCTGGATTAAACGAAGTAACTGGTGATTATATCGCCGTTATGGATGTCGATCTTCAAGACCCACCAGAAATGCTGCCCGAAATGTTTGATTTGCTAGAAGATGGCGAATATGATTGCGTCGGAACAGCTAGAATGGACCGTGAAGGTGAAAATAAAATAATTTCTTTCTTCTCTGATGGTTTTTACAAAGTCATTAATAAAATGTCTCAGACAAAAATCATCCCCGGAGCTAGAGATTATCGCTTGATGACTCGCCAAATGGTTGAAGCTATCAAATCAATGACTGAATACAATCGTTTCTCCAAAGGTATCTTTAGTTGGGTCGGATTCAAGACTAAGTACTTACCTTACAAAAATCGTGAACGTTCAGCCGGTTCAACTTCTTGGAACTTCTGGAAATTATTTAAATATGCCATTACCGGTATCGTCGATTTCTCAGAAGGACCTCTGATGTTTGCCACATGGATGGGAACTTTCTTCTCAATTGTTTCGGTTATCGGCATCATTGCAGTCTTTATTCGGAAATTAATCTACCCACTAAGTAGCGTTGGTGGCTGGGCCTCAATGGTCTCAATTATTTTATTCATCGGTGGAATTCAACTTCTCAGTATCGGTATTTTAGGTGAATATATCGGTAAAATTTTCTTGGAAGTTAAAAAGCGCCCTATCTATATCGTTAAAGATAAAAAATAACAGCAGGATATTATCGGAGCAATTCGATAAACGTCCTGCTTTTTTCTTATCTTGTGATAAACGAGTTATATTAATATATAATATATAGGAATAGAACAAGGGACGGACAGGAATATGAACGTACGGGATCAACAAGCCGAAAATACTAAGAGTGCGATTTTGAAAGTTGCTGCAGAGATGTTTCTTTCACAAGGCTATCAAGCTACTTCGACACGCAAGATTGCTCAAGAGTTAAACATCACGCAACCTAACATGTATCACTATTACAAGAACAAAAAAGTTCTTTACATCAAAGCACTTGAACATGTCGTCAGTGGCTTTAGCGATAGTTTGCTAGAAGAATATAAAGAGAATCAAGATTTACCTTTTGAAGAATTACTTTTAAAAATTTCACAATTTATGATTGGTAATTTCAAAATAAATTATTTCATTATGAGAAATGATATCGAAACTTTCTTCACTCCAGAGGAACGAAAAGAGATCATGCAAAATTGGGACGGCGGATATTATAAAGTCTTATTCAACGTTTTCCAATCTCACAAAGAAGAACTACGTTCCGACCTAGCTATTCCAGTTCAAGTTGGAACTTTTTTAACAATGTTACTCCCTTACATTGAGTACAACGATGCTAAAAGGAAGCGCAATATTGCTAATCTTAAAACGGTTATCAATATTTTCATCAATGGCATCACGAAAAATTAGGAGGATGCCATGGAATTTTTAACCCTTTTAGCCTTAATGCTTTTTCTAACACTAGTTGTTAGTCATATCTTTAATAAAATCAATATCCCAGCAGTCGTCGGGCAACTTATCTTAGGAGTTATCTTAGGAAAAGGTGTCCTTAATATCGTTAAGCCGACGCATGAAGTAGAATTATTTGCTGACATTGGGGTTATTTTACTGATGTTTCTTGCCGGTCTTGAGAGTGACTTGAAACTGCTCAGAAAACACTTATTACCTAGTATCAACGTTGCTATCTTCGGCGTTATTTTACCAGTCGCTTTAACTTTAGCTACTGCTCTGATTTTTGGTATCAACCTCAAAGAAAGTATCTTCATGTCAGTTGTCTTCGCTGCTACTTCTGTTTCTATCTCAGTTGAAGTTTTGAAGAGCTTGAATTATCTCTCCAGTACTTCCGGAACCGTTATTTTAGGTGCAGCAGTCGCCGACGATATTTTGGCTATTTCTATTTTGAGTGTCATGTCAGGAACTTTAACTGGTGATTTCTCAGCTCAAAAAATCTTAACATTATTAGGCTTTTGGCTAGTCTTTGCCATTCTTGTCATCGTCTTTTATAAGTGGATCATCCCCGATTTAATGAAATTATCTGAATATTTAGAAGCAACTCATGCTCCAACAATCTTTGCTTTAGTAATTTGTTTTGTCTTGGCTTATTTGGCAGACAAAGTACAATTGGATTCTGTCTTGGGTGCTTTCATTGCTGGTATTGCCGTTTCCAATGCCAAAGATTACAACCCTAAGGTCAATCAAAATATTGAAATGATTGGTTATGCCGTCTTTATTCCAATTTTCTTTATTAGTATCGGTCTTAATCTTGAATTTAATAATTTTTTACGTGATTTTTGGTTAATCGTTATTTTTACTGTTACTGGTATTATTGGGAAATTATTCGGTGCCGGCTTTGGTGCCAAGATTTCTGGATTCGATCTAAAAGATTCTTACGTCATCGGATCAGGAATGATTTCTCGTGGTGAAATGGCTCTAATCGTTGCCCAAGTTGGTTACAGCGTTCATTTATTATCCGAGGAATACTATTCTACCGTCATTATCAGTGTCATTTTGATCACTATCATAGCTCCATTCTTCTTGAAACACTCAATTAGTAAAAATCCTTTATAGCAAATGGTTTCTCCTATTGCCTGGAACGATATATAATAATTAGGTAAACGTTTTAATTTCAAAATAGAAGGAGAAAGGTAATTATGGCACATATTTTAGTACTAGGCGCTGGATATGGTGGCTTGAGAGCTGCTCGTGACTTGGCTAAGAGTACCCCAGCGGGAACACAAATTGATTTAATTGATAAAAATGAAAAACACGTTGAAAAGACTGCTTTGCATACTATTGCAGCAGGAACTAATCGTGCTGATGCAGTTAGCTTTGATGTTCGTTCAGTTCTACCTTCAAACGTTAACTTTATCAAGGCAACTGTTTCAAAACTTGATTTAGATAACAAAACAGTCGAATTCTCTGACCACGAGGACATTACCTATGATTACATCGTTGTTTCATTAGGTTTCCGTTCTGAAGACTTCGGACTAGAGGGCGCTAGCGAAAATGCCTTGATTCTTCAAGATCTTGAAACTGCCCAAAACATCTATAAGACTATCAATCAAAACATTGCTAACTACAAGAAATCAAACGATCCAGCCGACTTAAATATCATCGTTTGTGGTGCTGGATTTACTGGTGTTGAAATTCTTGGTGAGTTAGTTGATACAGTTAAAATCCTAAAGGCTAAATATGAAGTACCTGAAATTAAAGTAACTTGCCTGGAAATGGCTACGAGAATCCTTCCAATGTTCGATGAGAACCTTGCAACTTACGCCGTCGACTATTTGGATAAGAACGGAATTAAATTGCTCACAGGCGCTAAAATCAAGAAAATCGAACCTAAATCTGTTGTTTACATGGATGGAGATACTGAAAAGAGCGTTGAAGGAAGTACTATCATTTGGACCGTTGGTGTCAGTGGCTCAGATGTCATCAAAGACTCTGGTATCGATGCAAGAAGAAATCGTGTCATGACAACCGAATTTCTTAACCTTGAAGCACATCCTGAAGCTTACTTCATCGGTGATGATTCAGCTATTATTCCTAAGGGTGAAGAACGTCCTTACCCTACCACTGGTCAATTAGCAACTGCTGAAGGTAGTGGTGCTGCCTTTAATATTGCTGCTGCATTGAACGGCAAAGACTTGAAGCCATTCGTCTACCACTCAATGGGAACTGTTGCTTCTCTTGGTCAAAATCATGGTATCGCCGAAATTACCGACAAGAATTTGAAATTCAAGGGACCATTTGCTTCCTTACTCAAACACTTGTCAGCTGATCGTGGAATCATGGAAATTGCTGGTATCAAGACAGCTATTAAAAAAGGTACCATTTAATTAGAAACTCAAAAACAGGTCTGATTTTACATCAGGCCTGTTTTTTTTAATTTTTAGTTATTCCAATCAAAGTGGCACCTACTAACACGAATATCAAACCTACGAAAACAATCATTCTTTCTCTTTTAGACTTACTTTCATTCAGTAAAAACATTCCACCTAGGGTTGAAACGACTACATTCAACTGTGACATTGTGAAACCAACCGCAATTCCATTTATTTCATTACTCAACAGCAATGCCAAATTGGCAATGGCAAAGCAAAATCCAGTCGGAATATTAGCTAGAGTCTTCTTAGAAAACATATTATTGTCCTTTTGTAACAAGACTAAAATGGTCATAGTTAAAAGCATTGCAAGAGCTTGTGGAAACAACATATCCCAACCATTCAAACCAAACAACCTAGGAAAAATAGCATAACCCATCATTCCAAATGTAGATAATAACAATAACAACAAGCTTCTTTTTAGATTAGTTTTGTCATAATTACCACGTTTACTTTTTGAAATAATAGTTACGCCAGATATGATGATAATTAATGCAGTAATCCCAAGTATAAATTGCCAATGCTCTGTCCATTCGTGGAAATAAATGGCTCCAAACAGTGTAGTCCCTAACAATTGCTCCCCTGTACTAATGGGCATTGTAATTGTCACACCTACTAAATCAAATGATTTAACTTGCAACAATTGTCCAAAGCACCATGAAGCACCACACAAAAGTGATCCTACAATTAAATTGAATGAAAAATTAGGTAGACCTCTAAAAAGCAAGATCACTAAAGAAAAAATCATCGTCCCTAGAACCATGCCCATTACCTTATTGGTGAATTTGCCACCCACTTTTTGCATAACTAACGATTGTGCTCCCCAACCTAATGCGGGAACTAACGATAATAATATTGCACCCATTTTTCCTCCTAAAAAAGAGATACTTTATCTAGCAAAGTACCTCTTTTCTTATTATTTAAATTCGATTTTTTTCTTACCGGAATCATCCAAAACGATAGATTGATCAAAAGCTTGATTATCATTCATTCTCTCTGATTTAATTTTCAAAGTTATTTCTTTATTTGGGGCACCGTGAAGTGTCACTGTTTTAACTTTACCGTCATTCCAAGAAACGTCGACTTTCACATTACCGCGCACTCTTAAACCACGATAATTACCAATTTTCCATTCTTTTGGCAAAGCAGGTAATAATTCTACAAATCCATTTTGACTTTGAATTAACATTTCACAAATTCCACTCACAGCACCAAAGTTTCCATCAATTTGAAATGGTGGATGATCATCAAAAAGATTATTCAAAGTAGAATTCCTTAACATCCCATAAAGTTCTTCATTGGCTTTTTGACCATCATGCAATCGTGCAAAGAAATTAACTAGCCAAGCCGAACTCCAACCGGTTCTCTTGCCACCAACAAAACCAGTCTTAGTCCAACCATTAATAGCATCTTCTCGAGATTTGCTATCCAAATAAGAACCATTCTCTAGTCTGCGCTTAATTGTGACTTGAGCCGCATTGATTAACTCTGGAGTTTCTTCTTCATTTATTTCATGTCCAGGGAATAGACCAAATAAGGGGGAGATATGTCTATGTCCTGGTTCAACTTCATCGTAATCCTCAAGCCATTCTTGTACTTGACCGTGTTTACCAATCTTAGTTTTTGGTAATTTAGCTCTCATTTGTGCAATCTTATCGACAAAATCTTTGTCAACTCGTAAAACTTTGGCACTTTCGATGACACATTGGAAAAAGTAACGCAAAATTTGGTTATCGATCGTTGGTGACAGGCAAACATTACCTTCAGTTCCATTGGGTAGGCGATATTTATTTTCTGGAGATACTGAAGGACCTGTTACCAAGTGACCTTTAAATTCAAATAAGTAATCTTCGTAAAATTCAGCTGCTTCTTTCATTACCGGATAATTCTTTTTCAAGAAATCTTCGTCTCCGGTAAACAAGTAATGTTCCCAAATATGCGTACATAGCCAAGGCACAGTTGTATTCCAAATAGCCGCTGCAATAGCATGTGATTGAGGTGCTGTATCAAAAAATGCATCCGTATTGTGATGAGCCGTGAATCCTCTGGCGTTGTACATTTTTTGGGCCGTGATTCGACCATGTGGACGTAAATTATTTAATAAATCGAATAATGGTTCTTCCATTTCTGACAAGTCACAAGGACCAGCCATCCAATAGTTCATTTCCGTATTGATATTAATAGTAAATTTAGAACCCCAAATCGGGTTAGTGTTTTCAGACCAAATTCCTTGCAAATTGGCCGGTAAACCACCAGGTTGGCTAGAAGAAATCAGTAAATATCTACCGTAATTAAAATACAAATTGAGTAAATAATTATCTTCTTTGCCACTTTTAACTCGTTTTAGACGTTCATCTATTGGCAAATCATCTATTGGATCTGCAATATTTAATGAAACTCTATTAAACAATTTTTGATAATTATTAATATGACTATCTAATTCATCTTTAAAATTGAATGCCAATAACTTTTGCAAATAATCAAAGCATCTTTGATCATCATTGGCTCGATAATAATCAGTTGCGGAGGTCAACAAGATAGTTGCTTTAGTCATATTTCTGCCAACTATCGTTTCGCCCAAAACTTTTTTCTGACCGTCAGTTTCTAACAGACAACCAACTTTGAATTTAGTTCCTTTTACGCCACCAGCACTGGCACTCATTACGATACCTTGATCAGAAAATTTTTCTACTTTATCACTGAAACGCTTTTCTCGACCAAGTTGAATATTTAAATTAAGTTTCTCAGGTTGCGAGCTTTTATATTGGATTACCAATGTATGCAGTTTCTTACTAATGAAATAGATTCTTTGATAATTAACATCATTTACCGTATAAGAAACTGATAAAGTCGCATTTTCTAAATCTAATTCTCGGTGATAATTTTTGACCGACTCAGAATCAACATCGATTTGATCAATAAACAATTCACCCATGAATTCATAATGACTTTGATCTCTAGGAGTTCCAAACATCGTCAATTTCATTAATTCTTCAGCTTCTGACACTTTATCTTCCATCAACAATTGCCGAACTTTGGACAAATACTTACCGGAGTCGGGATTATTACGATCAACGGCACCACGATACCAAATAGTTTCATTATTAAGGCTAACTACTTCGTCTTTAATATTGCCGTAGACCATGGCACCTAAATGTCCATCCCCAAGTGGCAAAGCCTCATTCCAGTTTTTAGCGCTTTGTTTATACCATAATTTCATAACTTTACTCCCCTACTTTGCTAAAATATGTAACCAAACTAAGAGAATAGATAGAGCCATGATGGCAAAAATCAAAATAACTGGATTCTTACCTTTGTGAATCAATTTGTAAATTCCTAGTGTAACTAATAAAGGCAAAATCTTAGGGAAGATGTCATTGATAATCTTGTTTAGAGAAATTGTCAATCCACCTTGGACAAACTTAACGCCCAAATTAACTGTTACCATTTGTGGAATCAAACCACCAACTAAAACTAGGCCTAAAGCAATCGCCATATTGGTAATTCTATCCAATGTACCTTTGCTAGAACTCTTTTGAATCAATTCAGACCCACCAGTATATCCTGCTTTTAATCCGAAATATTTCAAGGGAATATTAATGGCATTGAACAATACTAAAGAAACTATCAAGCCTAATGGATTACCAGTCTTGGCATATGAAGCTCCCAAACTCATACAGATAGGGACCAAAGTTAGCCAAATTAAACTATCACCTAATCCTGATAATGGACCCATCAAACCAATTTTGATACCTGTAGTTGTTTCAGCATGATCGTTTCCATCTTCTTCTTCCAATGCTGAAGTAACACCGAGAATAAATGGTGCCATTGATTGGTGCGTATTGAAGAATTCTAGATGTCTCTTCATAGCTTGAGACATTGCTGTCTTACTTTTACCATAAAGCTTTTTCAAAACAGGAGTAATCGTATATAAAAATCCTAAGTTTTGCATACGTTCATAATTCCAAGAAGCTCCATAAAAGAAACTTCTAGCAAAAACTTTATTCAGTTCTTTTTTGCCAATAAGCTTATCATTAGTTTTTTTCAATTCTTTTGATGTCATAGGTCGTAATCCTCCTCATCGTCATCATTATCGTCAGTCTTATCTTCCGACGTATCTGGTTCTGATTCTGCAGCTGGTTGAGCTTCTGCCTTATTTGATTTGATAAGATCATAAGCATAAGCAACGATTACACCAATCAAAGCAATACCTACAGTTGGCATATTTCCGAAAGCTGAACAAACAAATCCAATAAGCAAGAAGACCCACATACCTTTTTTGAGCATCATATTTAACAACATCGCAAAACCAATAGCTGGTAAAATACCACCGGCAACAGATAATCCAGTCATTACAACATCAGGAATCTTATCAAATAGTGCTGAAACGTATTCCCCACCTAGCATTACGGCTAAGAAAACAGGAACAACTTTAAAGACAACAATTGTTGCCAAACTCAAGTAATGATACAAACCTACTCGACTGATATCACCAACTTCAGCATCTTTTTGAGCTTTATTTAGGAAGTAGATATCGGCTGTCTTAGCTAAAACATCCAATTGTTGTGTAACGACCGCAATAGGAACCGCAATCGCAACACCAGCGGTAGCACCTTTTCCAGACATAATACCAAAGGCTGTACCGACGATAGCACCAGTAATAGTATCAGGTGGTGTGTATCCACCAATACCCGTTACACCTAACCACATTAATTCCAATGTGGCACCAATAATTAAACCTTGAGTAAAATTACCCATAACTAGTCCTGCCATAGCACCTGTTATTAGAGGTCTATGGATTAGAAACAATGGACCATTATAATCAACCGTCGCAATAACTGTTATCAGCGACAATAAAATTGCTTTAACAAACATAATTGATTCATTCCCCTCTATAGAAATTTACTAATGTCTGTAATGCTGTCATTTGGAACCATCTGAATTTGAACATCAACATTATCATCCAAAATCTTCCTGAAGTACTTACGATCCTCATCATCCAAAGCAACACCAGCAGTTACTTTTTCACGTTCTTCGTTAGCACCCATTTGGCCGACGTTCAAATATGGTATTTCTACACCATTGTCGACACATTCAAAAACATCCTTTGGATTAGTGAAAATCAACATTGTCGTTCTCTTGATAGGATTCTTCTTATAAACTCGAATAAACTTTTCGACACCGAAGATTACGATTTTAACCCCAGATGGAGCTGTCATTTTCAAAACTGATTGTTGAACTTTATTCTCCATAACCTTATCGTTCACAATAATTATTTGTTCAATGTCGTTCTTCTTGACCCAAGTAGTTACAACCTGTCCATGTACCAATCTGTCATCAATTCTTACAAACTTAATTGCCATATTAATCCATCCCTTCTACAAAGAAATATCGTCATCAGAATCTTCATCAAGTTGTTTTGCCTTTTCTTCTGAAAAAATCTTGATTGATTCTGGAGCTGAGTTCTTCAAATCATCCGTTATTTCTTTTAATTTATTATCACTTTTTGATACGGCTTCTAATAAGATTGGTAGGTTCGTACCAGTTACCATATCAACATTTTCTTTTTCCAAAATTAATTGCGCTAAAGCGTTATAAGGAGTTCCACTAAAAAGATCAATTAAAAACAAATATTCATTTTCATCGTCACATTTATCTAAAACTTCTTGATATTTAGCTTTTAATTCATCAATGGTATCTCCTTGAATAAATGGGATAGCTACGACGTTATCGCTATGACCAAAAATCATTTCACACGCACTTAGCATTCCTAATGAGAATTTCCCATGTCCACTAATTACAATCTTTGTCATTTCCTTTGCCCCTTTCACTTTTATATAAGCAATATCCATGCCAATAAGTGTATTAAAGCATCTATCCATTGATATTAAGGCAAAAAAAATAAAAACCACTTAAGAATGAAACACTTTCAATACACTCTTAAATGACTTTTAATACACTTTCAATACACTGTTTTAAATATCTTTTATAATCTCGCAAATGAATAATTTTTCATCTTTATTTAAAAATAAATCTAATTTTCTTTCCATTGGTAGCAATGTTTCATCGACTAAAGACATATATTTTTCAACATCTGGTTTTACCTCATCATCGTAGTTGATCGGATTGTCATTGCTACTGCGTTCAAAAGAAAATGCTGTATGCACGACCAATTTAATTATCGTGGCATTATTGAATGTTTTTCCTAAACGTATTTGTAATTCTTTTATCCAATCCATCAACATGGTAATGATTCGATGTGGATTTAAATATATCAAGTATTTATTAAGTGTATCTAAGCAAATATCACTAACAACTCTTCTTCCTGAAACAGTATCTTTTTTACCTTTCTTAATACCTAAAATACTACGAAGTTCTGCTTCACCATGTCCTGAAATCAAGCTTTCCAAGGATATAAATGGTGCACTAATTTCTGGATTCGTTGTCCCAACACTAGCTATTACTTGATAATTTTTAACGGCTTTAGCAACTGGCTCTTTTAAATGCAAGGCTGACAACCGAATAACTTTTACATCAGTTTCAGATGAATGGAGAATAATATCTTCCAACAATTCTTCAATCTTTTTGGCGGTACCTTCACCCGTTGTACAAATGGATAAAATAGCCTTGCTCTTACCACTAGTTGCTATTTTATTGGCAGTTGAAAAATCTTTAGAAACTGATTCATAAATACCATTTAAATCTAGATTCATATAATTAATTTTTCTAACAGTATCTAAAACAATACTTGTCGTTACATTGGGAATAGTTTTTAGTTCAATACCGGTTCTCATACTTAGTTTTGATTCCATCATATTCAAAGAACCCATATCAACTAACATTAAAACACCCATGCCGTTATCTATTTTTTTTAATTTCTTCACTAAACTCTCAAATAATTCTTGAGGTGTAACAGTTAAAGGCATGTCCAATGAATAAACCGGCGCTGTTCCTAATAGATCTTTAGCCACTTCAACCATTGAACTAGCTGTTGAGTTTCCGTGAGCCGCAACCAAAACACTAACACTCTTATTGTCATTAAAGTTTTCTATGGAATTAATTAGCATGGTCAAATAAATTATTTCCATCTCTGGTAACTCAATCCCTAAATCATTATTAATTACCTGGGCAAAAGTCTGAGCAACGTGATATTCATTTGAATACTTAGTTTTGACATCATGAATATTAATATTTTGAACATTACTCTCTTGCTTATCCCTTTTATAATAAGAATCCACGTGCATTCCGACATAATACAGGAAGCGACGGTCAAATTTAACTTTTAATGCTTTTTCACCAATATTTTTTAATTTCAAAGTAACCGCAAAAACTTTGGGATCAATGAATTTTAATAAGTGATAATTGACATTGTTGTTGGAAATAAATTTATTTACATGTAATTTCAAATCATTCAAAACATATTTATAGATTTGTTCTTTATCCATACCTTTATTTTGTAAATAATTATATTTTTCCTCAATCATGTTATAAATATTAGAATCATCGTATCTATCCAAAGTTTCATTATTAAATTTTCCCGGTGAAATTAACGTTACAACATCAACATATTTTGAAATTTCCTTAGACCTTTGAATATTTTGGCTACTTGAAATCCAGTCGTCTCGAATCTCTTCTGGCAGATCTTTAATCCCAATTTTTATTTCATCGTTCTGATAAAGATTATTTAAAAAGGCCTGGGCACAAGTTAATTGAATTTGCGATTTCAGTTGACCAACATTTCCATAATTAACTGAATGAATCAAGGCATTGATAACATCGATATCAACTCGAAAAGCTTTTTTGACTCGTTTCGATTCATTCAACATCAAAAATTTGATTAACTCGACCTTTTCTTTCATACTCCGATCTTTTAAAGATGGAATTTGTATGGTCATTGGAATACGTCTTAAAAAAGTTTCTAACATCGTTGAATTAGGATTCTCGGTGGTAGCACAAATAATCAAAACATTGGCTTTTCTCTTCGTACCATTTTCACCTAACCTACTAAACAAGCCATTGTCGATAAAATAAAACAGCATTTCTTGTCCTTCGGGAGTTAACCGATGTACTTCATCTAGAAGCAGAATTCCTCCATCAGCCTCTTCAACCAATCCTTTATGGTCTGAATCAGCACCAGTAAAAGCGCCTTTCGCATACCCAAATAATTGTGATAATAGTAATTGAGGATTTTGATAATAGTCAGCACAATTAAAGCTTTTAAATGGTGCGTCTTCAGGCAAGATATGCTCATATTTAGCATATTCATATATTTTGTTAGCGAAAAAAGTTTTACCAGAACCAGTTGGCCCTAACAACAACATATGCAATCCATGTGGTGGATAATAAACTGCTGCTTTCGCTTGGGATATTGGTTTCTTTAAACTGCCATCAAAACCAATAATGCCTTCAAATGGATCTTTATTTTTAGTTAAATGTTCTTCAACTCTGTTATTTACATTTTGCAAATCTTTAATATCATCAAATTCATGCTTGGTTAAATCCCTAATCCCAAAAACATCTTCAATTGTTTTTAAACCTATGTAACCAACAGGATATGATTTAATTTTTATGATTTTTCCGTCTCGATACAATTTATTGAGATCAGAACTAACGTTAGGTCGATTTAAATGCATTTTTGTTGCTAATTCAGTCGCAGAAACTCCACCTTGTTTAATGATTGATTCTTTAGTGGAATCTTTATAAACATCTAGTATTTCATTAAAGACTTTCTCTATTCTCCTCATTGCTACTTCCTTTCCTCAATTTTTGCAATCGCTTACCATTCATTTTAAACATTATTTATATTTAATCTAGAATTGTTTTATTTTTGCTTTACAAACATCTCAATAATATACTGACACTGAATAACTCCAAGGGGTGTTAATTATGGCAATTAAAAAGAATCAAATTTGTGCAATCTGTGGCAATCGTTTTACTATCATGGAAGGTCTTTTCTTAAGAGATCTTAGCGATTTATTAAAAGAACAAGTCATTCATACTAACAGTTATGCTAAAGAATCATCGTTTATTTGTTTAAAGGATCTACAAAAATTACGTATTTCCAAAATGCAAGACGTTATCGATGATGATTTAAAAATTGACCATGAAATGAGCGATAAACTCAAAAAGGAATTGGCCAAAGAAACCTATGTCATCAAAAATATCAATGATACCGTCTATGGAAAACGTACTAAAGGACAAAAATTGGCTGATGGCGTGGCTAAATTTGGTGGTAGTTGGGGCTTTATCATTGCCTTTACTGTCATTCTGATAGTTTGGATGACCATTAACGTCATTCATCTTTTCGGAGTGAATTTTGATCCCTACCCATTTATTTTATTGAATCTATTCCTCAGTTGTGTAGCAGCTATTCAGGCACCAATCATCATGATGAGTCAAAACCGTCAAGCTGAACGTGATCGCTTTGATTCCGAAAATGATTATAAAACTAACACTAAATCAGAAATGGAAATTCGTATTCTTCATGAAAAAATCGACCAGCTAAATGAAGTTCAATGGCCTCATATTTTAGATATTCAAAAGATGCAAATCGAAGTTCTCAGCGAAATCGAAAATGAGATTCAATCGTTACGAGCCGAAAATAAGCCTAAAAAAGAACGTAATACTAGACATCCCAGTCGAAACTAAGCACAAAAAGGGCTCTACTAAAATAAATTTATTTTAGTAGAGCCCTTTTAATCTAAGCTAATTTAATTTCTGGTCTGATTCCAACGTCATCTTTCAAAGCTTTTTTCAGAACCGTTACAATTACTACACCCAGTACTGCTACGAAAACAATCGTAAATATAACGCCGAATATTTGTAAGCCTAACAATTTAAATCCACCACCGTAAAATAGACCATTCGTAACGACGTTTTCATTAACCGATTTAGTTGCAAATAAGCCAACACAAATTGAACCAATTATCCCACTGACACCATGGCATCCAAAGATATCCAGATAATCATTTAGATGCAATTGATATTTCAAGAAATTCATAAAATAAAAACTACTGATAGAAGAAATTATTCCAATTAAAAACGATCCTAAAACCGTTACATATCCAGTACCCGGAGTAATTCCCACTAGGCCACAAATACTACCTGTACAAATACCACTCAAAGTAACTTTGCCTTTATACATCTCTTCCAAAAAAATCCAGGTAATTAGAGCGCTGCAAGCTGCCACCGTAGTCGTAAAGAACGCATTGATAGCTTGGAAATTAACTTTTAAAGCACTCCCCGCATTGAAGCCGTACCAACCGATCCATAAAAGGACTGTTCCCAACAGTATCCATAACGGATTACCTTTAACTTGTTGCTTATATTGATATGGTCCACGTAAAGTAATTGCCAAAATCAACGCTGTAATACCAGCGTCAATGTGAATAACTGTTCCTCCTGCAAAATCCAATACACCTAACTTAGCTAGAAAACCACTACTCGACCAAACGATGTGAGCTAATGGATAATAAATCAAAAGCGACCACAATAAAACAAACAGGATGACGAATCTAATCTTTACACGACTAGCCATTGCCCCTAAAAATAATGCTGGTGTCAAAATTGCAAACATCATTTGAAAAAGTAAATAGACTGCAGTTGGCAATCCCGTCTGACCAAAAGTAGACGATAAGTCTATTCCTCTCAAAAAGAGATGGCTGAAATTACCTATTAACCCTAAATTATCTCCTTCAAATGAAGCTGAAAATCCAACGATGATCCACAATATTCCTGCTAATCCAAACATCAAAAAACTGTCGAATAAAATTCGGGTAACATCTTTGTGTGGTACAAAGCCACTGTAAAAAACAGCAATGCCAGGTACCATTATCCAAACCAACATAGTTGAAAGTATCATAAATACTACATTCATAGAAATCACATTCTTTTCACTGAAATTAACTATTTATTTTCAGTATTGTATTACGTTTTTTATTTCATGTATAACAAAAAGAATTACTAAAAAATGACAAAATCATAATAATTTTTAAATAGTTATAAAAAAACTATAATATAACTTGTATAAACACATATGATGAATTTTGAAGGAGCACATCATGAATAAAAGAATGTCATCACTGTCTACCTTGGGTATGTTGATTACTCTAGGTATCGTTTATGGCGATATTGGGACTTCGCCACTCTACGTTATGAATGCCATTATCAATGACGCTGGCACGATGGCTGATACCAAACCAGAGTATATTTTGGGCAGCGTTTCATTGATATTTTGGACATTGATGCTAATTACCACATTAAAATACGTTTTAATAGCTATGAAAGCTGATAACAACAATGAAGGTGGAATCTTTGCTCTTTACGCCTTAGTCAAAACAAAAAAATGGTTGATCATCCCTGCCTTGATTGGTGGTTCTGCCTTACTTGCTGATGGTACATTGACCCCTGCTGTTACCGTTACTTCCGCTATGGAAGGTGTCAAAGGACAACAATTTGGCAATTTCATTTTCTCTAACAAACAATCGACCGTTTTAGTCATCGTAACGATAATCTTGTTAACCATCTTTATCATTCAAAAATTTGGTACTGAAAAGATTGGTCGTTCATTCGGTCCAATCATGCTCATTTGGTTTAGTTTTATCGGATTAGCAGGACTATTCAATTTGTTAGGTAATTTAAGTGTCCTCAAAGCTCTTTCGCCAGTCTACGCTATTAAAGTTTTATTCAGTCCTGTCAATAAGACTGGTATTTTTATTCTCGGCAGTGTCTTCTTAGCCACAACTGGTGCTGAAGCCTTGTATTCTGATATGGGACAAGTTGGAAAACACAATATCTACGCTACTTGGCCTTTCGTCTATACAATGTTGATGTTGAACTATCTGGGACAAGCAGCTTGGGTCATCGCTAATTTTCAGAATAAACAGTACAACCATATTTCTGGCATCAATCCTTTTTATGAAATGTTGCCTAGCGATTTCAAAATCTTTGCCATTATCATCGCTACTTTAGCTGCCATCATTGCCTCTCAAGCTTTGATAACTGGTTCCTATACCTTAGTTCAAGAAGCAATTGGTTTGAAAATATTACCTCGTCTCAAAGTTAAATTCCCTGGTAAAGTGCAAAGCCAACTCTATATTGAATCAGTTAATTGGTTGCTCTGTGCCATTACCATTAGCATCGTTTGGGGCTTTGGTACTTCGGAACACATGGAAGCCGCTTACGGTTTAGCAATCACTTTGACAATGCTAATGACGACTTTACTCTTGCACCAATTCTTAATTATGAAAAAGCACCCTCTTGGAGCAAACATTTTCCTAGTTGTTTTCTTTGCCATTGAAGGATTATTCTTGATTTCCAGTTTGGTCAAATTCATCCATGGTGGATACGTTACAGTAATCATAACGATGGCAATTCTAGCAATCATGGTTATTTGGTACTTTGGTAATAAACGCCGTGATGCTCATATGGCTGAAAGTGAAAACGTCAATCTACTCGACTTCATCCCTCAATTGGAAAAACTCAGTCAAGATTCTTCAATTCCCACTTACGCCACGAATCTCGTTTACATGACAAAATTGGGCAAGGATTATTCCATCAAACGTTCGATTATTTATTCGATTTTGGATCAAGATCCCAAACGAGCCAAAGTATACTGGTTCATTACTGTCAACCAAACCGCTGCCCCTTATGAGTGCAATTACTCAGTTGATATGATGAATACGAGAAACGTCGTCAATGTTACCTTAAATCTTGGTTTCAAGAAGTCGCAACACGTCAATATTTATATTCGCCAAATTATTAACAGTCTATTGGACAAAAACATCATCGACCAACAAGCACCAACTTATTCGATGATGCCCAATCGTCGTGTTGGTTCCTTTAAATTCGTCATTCAAAACCAACAATTCCAAGACCTTGGAGCACAGGTTTATATGAGCGGTCTCGACAGAATGTTAATTGGTGGCCGACTCCTACTTCAAAACATTACCGTTCCTCCTGCCCTTTGGTATGGTCTGGAATTTAGTGATGTGGTTGAAGAAAAAGTCCCACTATTCTTGGGCAATCACACTGACCAATACTTAACTGAAAAAGAAATTCGTCATAATGTTAAATAAAAAAGAGACCAAATGGTCTCTTTTTTATAATACTTGTGCGCCTAAACTGGCTTTGAAATGACCTAAAGCCCATTCGTGTCCAGCTTGATTAAATGATGCCACAGCATTTTCATGAACGATAATATTGTAGTTTAAATTGTAGGCGTCAATTGCCGTATGTAGAACACAAATATCGGTACAAACGCCAACTAGATGTAGTGTATCAACCTTTCTTTCACGTAATCTAATATCAAGATCAGTTCCGGCAAAGGCGCTATAACGGGTCTTATCAAATAACTTAACTTGCTCACCATCGCTATGTTCGTCATACCAATCTTTTAGACTACCGTATAATTCTCGTCCCCAAGTTCCACGAACATTGTGAGGTGGGAAAAGTTTTGTTTCCGGATGATATGGGTCGTTTGGTTTATGGACATCAGTCGGGAACCAAACGAAATCATTATTTTGATACATTCTTTCTGCTAAATCGAAGATCTTGGATTCAATTGCCTGACCTGGCTCTTTACAAGTCAAAGCCCCATCATCAGCTACAAAATCATTCGTATAGTCGATAATCAGTAATGCTTGATGTGTAGACATAATTTTCCTACTTTCTTCTAAGTATTTAGTTATATCAAAATTATTCAAAATAAGTATTCAGAAGTCAATTTATCCAACTCTTTGTAAAAAAAATTTACATTCAAACCTGTGTTATAATCACTCTAATTAGAGGCTAGGGGCGTTAAATCATGCATAGAAAATATCGTGAACCTATCAATAAAAAATATTTAATTATTTCATTGGTTGCCGTATTAATTTTCGCAACTGTCTTATCTGTTTTCACTTTTAAAACATCTAATCAAGCTACTACCAAGGCACCAACGACTGAATACAAAGCTATCAGAAAAAGTCTTGATCACAAATTCAATCAAAATGGCAAAGTCGTCACGATCAAAGAGGATCACAACATCAATGACGATACGAGCAAGCATCCCCACACCGTTATTGTCGTTCGCCTAACTGACAAGCAGACTCAAAAGTATTTAAAGGCTTCTTTTGAAGCAGTCCAAAATAACCAAGCAACTGACGACCAAAAAGATTATATTCGTGCTTTACAAAATATCGTCGCCAATCAAGCTAAGAAACTGGACAACAATTATGATGTTATACAATTTGTCTACAAAGATGGTAAATCATTCGTTCCAGTAGCCAGCTCGCAAAAAAATCGCAATTTAATCAAACTCGTCAGTACAAAGTAAAAAACGACCAATTTGGTCGTTTTTTTTTACATAAAGGGATCATTTCTGCCCATATAATAACCTTCGTCGAACCCAGCATCATAATCACTATTGCCTAAATCTGAACCACTACCGGGATGATTATGCATATACTTCCAAATTAAGTAAATAGCAAGGATGACAACTATTGTTCCCAATGTGTATAAAATTCTATTTCTAACTCGTTTTATATCAGCAATTTCTTTAGATTTTAGTTTCTTCGAACTCTGAGCAACATCTTGCAACTTAGGTTCCAACCGAGCTGCTAACGCAAATAAAGCTTTCACTTGTGTGTCCTTATTATTGGATTTAAAATCATTTGCCAATCCTCTTCTCAGTTTCCAAAACATTAAATCAGTCACATAACGATCAGCTTGTTCAGACGCACTGAAAAAGATCTTTTTATCTTTTAAATCTAAAATTAAATAATTGCTTTCATTATCAATATCGTCATTGTCTAAACGCATATCGATGTATTTTTCTCGGCCATACAGGAGATAACCTATGTTAGTGCCAATGTTGCCAATAATATTAGAGGATGCATCACGTGAATCAACCTCAGCACCAGTCATTTGCACAAAATCATTGATATCAGTTGAATCGTCAAAAATCAAAACGTATAGTTTTTGTGGATGAACGCCAGTATAAATATCATCGTTGATTGCATCAAGCTGGTCATATTGAGCATTAGTGATAAATTCTCTATTTTCATAAACGTAGTCACCTGTATTAGGTCCACCAAGCCCATCCGCCTGTACATCCTGTGTCGAATACAAAATACCGATAAAAGCTAACAACATTGCCAGTAAGTATCTTAGTTTCATAACGCACCCTCCATACTTAGACAATATCACTTAATCCTTAATTTGGGACAAAAATTAGGCAATAAAAAAATCCCAGATTTATCATCTAGGATTAAAAAGTTAATCAGCGTCGTTCTCGCTCTCTTCTTCTTTTTTCTTAGTTGTTGTTTCATCGAATGTGATAATCTTTTGGGCAATTTCTTGAGGTTTTTCCATCATAGCTAAATGACCGGCACCCTTGATATCTTCTATTTGTAAATCAGGTACACGACCGATTGAAGCTTTAGCATCTTTGATTCCATTTTCTGTTAAGATTTGGTCCCCTTCACCAAACATGGCTAGCGTCGGAATCTTAACTGCACGCAAACGTTTATTTAAAGCTTTTTCTTCCAAATAATCCATTGGCATTTTTTGCAAGAACTTAGCTGTCTTGTGATCGACCAAATTAGCCGCTTCATCAACGATTTTAGGATTTTCCAAACTGCTACGGTCAAAATCCTTATCAAAGTACAAAGCAGATTTTACTGGCGATTTAGCAAGCTTACCTAATAATGGAATACTTGCTACAGACGAATGAGCGTCCATGTCAGCGTATTTATCGTTAGCAGGTGTATTTAATAGGACTAGCTTAGAAATCGTAAAGCCACGCAATTCTGCCATATTTACGGCAACTAAACCACCGACACCATAACCAAAGATAACTAATTGATCAGTAATCTTTAATCTAGCGATCGACTCTAACATGTTCCATGCTTCTGCATCGATCGTATAGTGATCATTTTTAGCCTTAGTTGATTTGCCTTGACCTAATAAATCAAGTGCTACAACGGTATATTTGTCTTTTAGATAGGGAATAATTGAGTTGAAATACTCAAGGGAACCACCAAGACCGGGTACTAGAACGATAATACTCTTAGTATTGATGCCTCTAATTAGATTTGTGTTTACACTGCCCTCAGATGTAGATAATATTTTTTCCAAATTTTTCTGCCTCTTTAGTTTTTTCTCTTATTAAAAAATATACCTAACTTGTGAAGATTTTGCATTGATTCTAGAAATTTTTAATTTATTTTTATTTAATGACACTATTTTATTGACAATTTACTAAAAATGAATTAGATTGGACTAGACCAGAAAGATAGAGATGGGAGATTAATAAGATGAACATAATTAAAGTAAAAGATCAACAAATGGGTGGAAAAGAAGCTTTCAACTTAGTTAAAGCTGATATCGAAAATGGTGCAAAAGTTTTGGGATTAGCAACAGGTAGTAGCCCAATTACACTTTACAACGAAATGACAAGCAGCGACATCGATTTTTCAAATATGACATCTGTTAACTTGGATGAATACGTTGGTCTAGAAGCTGATAACAAACAAAGTTACCACTACTTCATGAATGAACACCTATTCAGCAAGAAACCTTTTAAGAATTCATATGTTCCTGATGGTTCAAATCCTGACGCAGAAGCTGCTACAAAGGCTTACGACAAGATTATCGAAGACAACCCTATTGACCTTCAAATTCTTGGTATTGGTAGAAATGGTCACATCGGTTTCAACGAACCAGGCTCACCATTTGATGGCAAGACTAGAAAAGTTGGTTTGACAGAATCAACAATCGAAGCTAACACTCGTTTCTTTGATGATGAAAAAGACGTTCCACGCTTTGCCTACTCAATGGGTATCGGCTCAATCATGAAAGCTAAGAAGATCGTTCTTCTAGCTTACGGCGAAAACAAAGCTGACGCTATTGCTGCTACTGTTGACGGTCCTGTTACTGAAGACTGCCCAGCAAGTGCTTTACAAAACCACCCAGATGTAACAATCATCGTTGATGAAGCTGCTGCATCAAAACTTAAATAATTGATAAATATAACGATAGTCCTAATTAATTTTAGGGCTATTTTTTTTCGCAAAAAAAGCATTGATAATTATTATCAATACTTTTTGTCTATCATTATAAATTAGCTTTAATTTCTGTAACGATTTGTTCTGGCGTCAATTTAAATTCATGCCACAATTCATCTGTAGTTTCATGATCATTGAATCGTTTAGCAGCACCAAAGTTTAGAGTACGCATCTTAGTATTGCCATAGAAACGACTTACTTTTTCACCAAAACCACCGCTCAAGCTAGCTTCTTCTAAAGTAACTACTAGTTGATGATTTTTTTTCCAAATCAGTTAACGTTTTTTCATCTAACTCTGAAACATCACGTGGATCGATCACTGTTGCATCAACGTCAAGCTGTTGTTGAACTTCTTCAGCCAAAGGCAACAAACTGCCGACACCTAGAATTGCGACTTTTTGACCAGAATGCAAAATATTCATTCTATGTGCATCAAAATCAGCTAATGGTGCCGAATGAACATCATTACTTGGAACTCTGATTGCAACTGGACCATTATTTTGGTGCAAAGCATAATGCATCATAGCTTGTAATTCTTCTTTAGTTGTTGGAGCTAAGTAAGTTAAACCAGGAATATTACTCAACATTGCTAAATCAAAAATTCCTTGATGAGTTGGGTCTCCAGCACTGATACTTCCCCCAGAAACCATAATCGTAACTGGCAATTTGTTGATACCTAAATCATGTGACAATTGGTCATAAGCCCTTTGCAAAAATGTTCCTGATTCAAAAGCAATTGGACGTAATCCCATCTTTGTTTGACCAGCAGCCAAAGTAATTGATTCTTGTTCAGCAATACCAACATCAAAATAATTCTTAGGGTGTTTTCTGCCAAAGCGTTTCAAATCATACATTCCAGGAATGGCAGCTGTAATAGCTGTAATTGGTGTACCTGCTGTAAATTCTTTTTCTAGTTGATCGTGAATCACATCAGTATATGTTTCTCCAGTTACTGGATGTAAAGTTTTTCCAGTAGCTAGATCAAATGGTACATGCCAGTGAAAGGCTTCTTTGTGATCGACAGCTGGTTGATAACCATGTCCTTTTTCCGTGTGAACGTGTAAAACGATAGGGTGATCAATGTCCTTGATTTCTTTGAACGTCTCTAACATCGTTTCTAGATCATTACCTTTTTCAACATAACGATAGTCAAGTCCCATAGCTTTAAAGATGTTGTGAGAGCTTTGACCGTTAGTTTCACGTAATTCCTTGAGTCCTTCATAAAGACCACCGTGATTTTCAGCAATTGCCATGCCATTATCGTTGACTAAAATAATCAGATTAGATTTTAAAGTAGCAGCAATATTCAATCCTTCCAAAGCTAAGCCACCAGATAATGAGCCGTCACCGATCACCGCCATAACGTTACCAGTTTCACCTTGCAAATCTCTAGCACTAGCCATACCGGTTGCTAAAGCTATCGAAGTTGAAGTATGACCAATATTGAAGAAATCATGAGGACTTTCTTCCGGTTCCGTATAGCCACTGACATCATCAAAATGTTTCTTATCAAGCCATGCTTGTTTTCTACCTGTCAAAATCTTGTGAGTGTAAGACTGATGTGAAACATCCCAGACAACTTTGTCGATTGGTGAATTAAAGATTGTATGAAAAGCAATCGTCAACTCAACCACACCCAAATTTGGTCCGACATGTCCTCCGGTTTGACTAACTTTATTTAATAGTACGTAACGTATTTCAGCAGCTAATTTTGTTAGTTGTTCAAGTGATAGTTTCTTCAAATCAGCTGGTTCGCTAATTGTATTTAAAATTGGTGTTTCCATTAGTTTCCTCGTTTCTTTAAATATCGATAAATTAATTCTAGGCCCTAAACCTAACTTTAGGTCAAGAAATAAATCAAAGCTTATTGACAAAATATCTTAACGACAAGTAACCTAGTAAAGTTGTGTTAATTTTTTAGGTGGTATTTATGGATTATGAAAGAAAAATTATTTAAAAAAGCCGACTACAAACAATTTGTAGCTGGCGATGCTCAATTTGAAAAAGTTTTAACGCGAAACAATTTGATCTCCATGGGAATCGGAGCCATTATCGGGACAGGAATCTTCATTCTACCCGGTATTGTCGCCTATGGAACTGCTGGACCGGGAATTACGGTTTCCTTTATCCTAGCCGCAATCGTCTGTATTTTGACAGCGATGTGTTTTGCAGAATTATCTTCGACCTTTCCTGTAGCCGGTAGTACTTATTCATACGGCAGTATTATCTTCGGTCAATTTCCCGGTTGGCTGATTGGTTGGGCTTTGTGTTTGGAATACATTTTAGGAGTATCAGCTGTCTCTTCAGGATTTTCGGCTTACTTTGTCAGTCTGTTCAACAGTTTTGGCATCATCCTTCCTAAAAGTCTCGTTGGACCATTTGATCCTAGTCACGGTAGTTTTATTAATCTACCAGCAATAATCGTTCTACTTTTGATTTATTTTCTTTTGCGTCGTGGTATTCAAGCTTCGACAAGAATGAACACCGTTATGGTTTTCGTCAAAATCGCCGTTGTTTTAACCTTTATCGGCGTAGGTTTGTTTTACATTAAGCCAGCCAATTATCATCCTTACTTCCCAATGGGAGGTTTTGGTGTTGTCAAAGGAGCTGCCTTAGTTTTCTTCGCTTATTTAGGATTTGATGTCATTCCATCATCAGCACCGGAAGTTAAAAATCCTCAAAAAAACATTCCTATCAGTATCATGATTTCATTAGCCGTTTGTGCATTCTTGTACGTTCTTTTATCTTTTGTTTTGACCGGAATGGTCAATTATAAATCACTCAATTATGCTGATCCTGTAGTATTTGCTTTGAATTATGTCAAATTAGGTAAATTAGCCTTCTTGATTACTATTGGAGCTTTGGCAGGGATGTTTACTATGATGCTCAACACAGTCTACGGTGGTTCACGTCTAATTTATGCTTTGGGCCGTGACAAAATGATTCCAGAAGCATTCGGTAAAATCGATAAAAAAGCTAAGATGCCTATTTTATCTCTCAACACGATTACTATCTTGGCAGTTTTATTAGGTGGTTTCGTATCACTTAACGAATTAACTAGTTTAGTTAATATCGGAACTTTAGTTTCCTTTACGTTCGTAGCTTCAGGGATCATCAAATTACGTCATCGTAAAGATGTTCCCGATAGTGAATTCAAAGTTCCCTTCTATCCTTGGCTACCAATCATTTCAGTTATTCTTTGTGTTTTATTGATGACTCAAGTAAGTATCAATTCTTGGATAACCTTCATCGGTTGGTTTGCAATTGGTGTAGTTGTCTATTTCACTTACGGATACAAAAAGGTCAACTGAGACCGTATCGTTATAACGGTTAAATCCGAGTAAAGTCCTCAAATGTGTTTTGCCATTCCGGACTAGAGGTTTTATTTCTTATATCAATAAATTAAAAGCATCTACTTAGATAAAGTGTGCAGCATGCGATACACACTATATATCTAAAGTAGATGCTTTTTGAATTGCACGAAATAAATAATAAAAACGTTATAGTCGGTACTGAGCATCCACAAAACGTAACGGACGACGACGTCTAACAGTAACCTAACTAAAAGCGAGATTCTTTTAAGTATTATTTAGCGACAGTCTTAATCCATTCATCCAAATCATCAATATCATAATTTTCTTGAATCTGTTTCATCATCGTATTCAAAGTAATGCTATTCATTGTTGTTTTTAAAGTATTCTCAATATTATCCATCGCCGAACTAACCGCACAAGGCTCTAATTTAGGCTTGTCTTTATTTAAGAACTGCACCAGCAAGTGTTGACTAGCAAAAACCTTTTCTCGACCTTCGATAGCCATAAAGACCTTATAAAAATCAATTTCATCAAGTGGTATTGCCAAAGAAAAACCACCTAGCTTACCAGGAGACGATTTTACTAATCCTTCCTTTACTAGTGATTTAATTGTTTTTTTCAAATACGAGTGTGATACATGAAGCCGTTCACTTAGTGCCAAAGAGTTGATATGCTTGCCCTTTGGTAGCCGAGATAAGATTAACAAAACATAAATAGATTGTTCCCAACCTGATGATATTTTCACTTGACACACCTTCTTCATAAAACTATTATCGTTATTAGGGATACATTATATCCCTAAATGATTTGATTAAACATTTGTCTTAATTTTATCATCTAATATGTTGATTAGAAAGTGTTTCTGAGGGGTCAAATGAACACTTCTAATGCACATAACAATAATAGTTCGTGGAAAAGAGGAAGTAAATATGCAAGTAGTTTTAGGTTCTGATAAAGACGGATTTGAACTAAAAGAATTCGTTAAGAATAATTTGACTAAGCAAGGCTACGATGTAATCGATCTTACACCTACTCCTGCTAAGGACTTTATTGAATCCTCATTGGCAGTTACTCATAAGGTTCTTGAAAGCGGTATTAAAAAAGCAATTATGTTTGATGCTTATGGTGTCGGTAGTACTATGGCTTCCGATAAAGTTAAAGGTATGGTTACAGCCAACGTTGAGGAAGAACGTACTGGCCATATGACAGCTTTACATAATGGTGCTAAAGCAATTGCCATTGGTTCTGGAATTGTCGGACCACAATTAGCTTTATCAATTATTAACCGTTACTTAAAGACTGATTATGCTGCTGGTAGACACCAAGTACGTCTAAATATGCTTGAGGAGATGATTTAATTATGGCTACTGATAAATATGACTATGATGAAGATAGAGCTCAACCTGAGTACGTTGATCCAAAAATTGATAAGCACACTATTGTTGCTTTAGCTAATGATCACATCGTAACTGATCTAAAGATGTTGATTTCTGATCACTTAAAGTCTGAAGGCTATCGGGTCTTAGATGTCGGAACTTACGATCATACAAGAACTCACTACCCAATTTATGGTAAACGTGCTGCTGATGCAGTAAACGACGGCCGTGCTGACTGTGCTATCGTTCTTTGTGGTACTGGTATTGGTATCGGTACTGCTGCAGATAAAAATGACGGTATCCGTGCTGCAATCGTTGGTAATATTGCTCAAGCTGTTTATGCCAAGGAACAATTGAATGCTAACGTTTTGGCCTTTGCCGGAATTGTTTTAGGACGTGATTTTGTTTTCGATATCGTTGATTATTACTTAAATGCTAAGTACAAGCCAGACGATCACAATAAAGATTTGATTGATAGAATCAACAAGATTGCTACACCAAATCCTGATCAAACTGACAACCCTAATTTCTTCGACAGTGAAAATAAGAAATGGGCTCAAGGCATTTATCACGACTAACTAAAAAATTAATTATATTTGAATTTTACCCCCAAAGTTGTTCTAACTTTGAGGGTATTTTTGTGTTATTTACTATGCTTAGAATCTTTGCTAGGTTTCCAGCAACCATAAGTTTAATATCAAAATTGAAAAGAGGAGATAACGATGAAATTTGGCAATCATTTGAAACAAGAACGACTACAACGTAAATTTACTCAACAAAAAGTAGCACAAGATTTACATGTCTCTCGACAAACTATTTCCAGTTGGGAAACTGAACACAGCTATCCCGATATTGATAGTCTGATTCGTTTGAGTGACTACTACCAGGTTTCATTAGATCAACTTCTCAAGGAGGATACTGGTATGACCGAATATTTGAAAAAACAAGAAATCTTGCAAAGCATTAGACCCATCATTTGGATCTTGACAGCAATCGACATTATATTCCTGGGCTTTCTCATGCTGAGCCTGTTCGATATTATCAAGCTAACAGCTTTAGTCAGCATAATCATTTTTATAATGGGACTCTTAAACATTACCGCTATGATTATTCTTGCTCGTTTTAAAAATAAAATTGAAGAAAGGTCCAACAATCAATCTATCGCTTTGAAAATGGTGCCTTTTCTAACCGTTCTATCTTTAATTGCTGCTTTAATACTCTACTTTGCTAATGAATATAAATTCTCTGGCCTTTTCACAGGAATATTTGCTGGTCTTTTAGTAATTATGATAGTGAGAAAATTTAAAAAATAACAAAATTCTATTTTTGTCGTACAGAAGCAGTTTTTTTATTAATTACGTATAGTAATCCAGCTACCACTAAGATAATTACCCATAACTGAATCGGAAAGAAAAATATCAAGAAAATTCCGCCAATGATTGGTGAAACCATTTCTGACAAAAATGTCGTAGCCACTACTGCTACAATCAGCAATTTATCAAAGTTTGGTAGCAACTGAGCTGCCGCAAAACCTAAAGTCATTGCCGCAAAAGTTAATGGAAAAATATCTCCTCCACGCCAATTGAAATTTAAACACCAAGCGAGGAAAATCAGTTTTAAAATTGCCATTCCAATCAAAAATAAAGCTGTCCTTTGTGACCAGTCACCTACCAATAGATGCAAACTATGTTGACCTGAAAATAGTAATTCTGGCTCTAATAAAACAATAACTATGATTCCTAAAGCTCCAATTGCTACTTTCACTGACAAGGACAAAGAAATATTGGACATTTGCTTAGTAAAAACACGATCTCCCCACTTGCAAATTCGAGCAAAAATCATTCCGAAAATCATTAATACCGGTACAATCCAAATTTGTTTTACATTCCAATTAGTTTGCCCTAGCTTGGTCACAAATGATGGTTGATCAGTTTGACGTAATAATAATCCGAAACTAATGACACCGTTGAGAGCGAATATTCCATACAATATTTTCTTCTGTCTAACGATTTTGGTAGCTTTGGGAGCTATTTTTTGATCATATTTTTGTCGATATGCAAAAGGATTGAACAATCGTTGCATGCGTTCATTAACTTGAAGCTGTTTTAATTCATCGTAGTGAAAATATAAGTAACGTAAATTATCAGCTTGCCAAATTGACAGCGAAATAATGGCGCTTAATAAGGCCGCTTCTGGTCCAACTCCAGCTCCAAAAGTTAAAATAACCAAAGTAATCAATAAATTAACGAAGACATCTTGATAATCAATTGTTTGACTGGTTTTTAACTCTACTATTGAATCATGAGCTGTTTTAGGAAGATTTGGCCATTTTTTCAAAAGAAAATACAAAATAAAACTACCAACTACTACCAACAAAATCTGTAGTAATTGATTATTTGTCATCCAAAGTAATTGATTATTTGTCATCCAAACTGACTCCGACAATAAATTTTCAATTATTAAAAATAAAGCTGCAATCACACCGATAACAGCACTTAAAATCAATCCATAACTAACTAATGCTATTCTTTTTGTCATTTGTACGCCTTTTAAAAATTTATAAAATTATAAAAAAAACTCCACATAAAATGTGAAGTCTTCGTGATAAGGTGCATCGATTTTCCAAACGCTAATGCGCCAACCAAATTCCCTTATCTAGGTTTGGCACCGCCAGTAGTATGACATGCTTTCCTAGTACAAGTCAATTATTTTTTAAACTACAATTAGTTACTTCTCATTTAAAAAATCGGATTCTTTTTCAATCTTCAAGAGTTTTCGATCTTACTACATCAAGCTTTTATTGTAATTTGTTCCACATGGAACATCTTGTAGCAAAATTCATATCTACCCCAAGATATTGGGTCAATTATTTTTGTAAGGATTTCACCAAATCAAAACATAATTTATGACTTAAAATGGACGATTCTGGACTTACTGGATTATCTAAATGTTCACTCACAGCTTTTAGAAAGGCACGAATAATCGGATCAAAGCCTCTTGTTACTAAAGTCTCTTCCCAATCTGGACGTGAAGTTTGTGTCGTCATCCCAGTTTGGAAAGTTTCCAAAAGATTCAAGTTCGTTACTGTTTGACGTGTTGTTGATCCTTGAACAGTCGACAATTCCAAGTTGCTGCCGCCGACCATATTCGTAATTACCTGAACGTGACTCTTTTGACCTTCAATTGTGATATAACCTTGTTCCAAATCACCTTCGTCATTAGTTACTACAAAGTTATTCACTCGTTCAATTTTTTCATCCATCAAATAAAGAGCCGTATCTACTGAATGAATCATCAAATCAAAAATAGCAAATTCTGCTGGTTGGGGCGAATTCTCACGAATTTTTTCTGAGACAATTGTTCGCTTATCAGAAATTTGTTTCAATTTTTGATCAAATGGTGCGAAACGGCGGTTGAAGCCACAAGTTAGCATCAGACCCCTGGTTTCAGCTAATTTATACAATTCTTCAACCTGATCCAAATCTTCAGAAATTGGCTTATCAACATAAACATTAATATCATTATTTAGCAGCTGTTTAATGATTTCATAATGAGTTTTAGTTGGCGTATGTACAAAAACTGCCAATGGTTTCTCAGCAATCAATTCATCAAGTGTTTGATGGAAGTGCTTGAAACCATACTTAGTTTCCAACATTTTACCTTTTTGTTCATTTCTAGTAGTTAAATGCCACTCAAATTTATCTTGTAATGTAGCCATAACTGGTAAATAAGCCTTTTGTGCAATATTTCCTAGACCGATGACTCCAATTTTTTCCATACTATCACCTCTTAAAATATTTCCTGAGATATCTTTCGAACAAATCCAAAGGATTATCTGTAATCGTTTTCGAAACATCTATTGAAACAATTTTACCACCAATGATAGTTTCTTCGAATCCAAATCAATTAAATGAATCCATATTGGCATTATTTTAAAGTCTTTTCATTAATCATAACGTCGTTACGTTTTTGATTATCACTCGATAATTTCCTTGTTTTGTGTAGTTTGCTAAATGCTTATTTAAAAATGGATGATCAATCCTGCTATGTTTTTCACGTTATAACGCCTATCAGTTTTATTTATCATATGATAAATAAAACTTAAAAATAAAACTCTAAAAGAATAAAAAATATATTCTAATAGAGTCTTATTCACTATCTCGATTATTCTTCAAAGAGTGGGACCTTACGTTGTGATTTAACATCAAACATCCCTACATCAGAAATCTTTAATTCTGGAGAAACTAAAAGTGAGATTGTCGAGAAGGACATTATTTCGTTGAAATTGTGATATCCCAAGTTTTGCATTTCTGTACGTACTTGTTTAATCTCCTCTGCTAATTCAGCTACTGGTTTTGAACTAATGATTCCACCAATATTTAATAGCGCATTCGCAACTAATTGACCATGTTTTACTACAACGTAGCCACCTTGCTCATCCATCAATTTGTGTTGGGCTACGACCATTGATTCTAAGTCAGTCCCCATAACCATTAAGTTGTGATGATCGTGAGCCCAAGTTGTTCCAATAGCTCCAGATTTATTCAAAGCATTTTTTACCAAAGCAAAACTAATATTGCCATTTTTACCGTAACGTTCTTGAACCATCAGTAACGACAAACCTGCACTTTGCCAATCTACTAAACCATTCTTAACTGCTAATCTTTCTTGAACGTGTTTTGTAAAAGTACCTTGTTGGTTTATTTCAATTACATTAGCTAAAACACTAGTTTTGTCACTTGATAATTCTAAATCAGCCGTCGTTATTTTTTTAACCTTAACTGAGTTCTTCAATGATGCCGGAAATTCTGGTTGTAACGGCGTTATATCAGTGCTTAATTGACCGGATTTATAAACTTCTTGAATATTAAATCGTTGTGGATCATCTAAAAAGATCAAGTCAGCTACTCTACCTGGAGCAATTGCACCACGGTCATTCAAGGACATCCTTCTAGCAGGAGTGTAAGTTGCCATGTAAATAGCTTTTTCTGCTGGCATTCCCATATCAATGGCTTCTTTAACGATAACGTTCAAATGTCCATTAACCAAATCGTCAGCCATCACATCATCAGTTACAAAAGCTGCATATTCATAGAAATTGTGATCAATAATCGTCTGCATGTTTTCTTTTGACATTGATTTCTTTTGGAACTGGATAAACATGCCATTGTTGATTCGTTCAACAATACTAGTTGGCGTTTGATACGTATGATCAGATGTAATTCCACTAGCAGCAAATTTAGCTAGGTCTAAGCCAGAATATTGAGGACAGTGTCCCTCTAGAGGCATCGTTGGTCTGAGTTCTTTACATAGCTTAATAAGCTGTCTAATTAAAGATTCTGGTTGTGAAACTATTCCCTTAAAGTTCATCGCTTCACCTAAACAAACGATTCTAGGATCTTTAAGTAATTCTTCCGTCTCTTTTAGTCCAATCACGCCGCCAGTAGTTTCCATTTCAGTTCTAGTTGAAGGAACTGAAGAAGGTAGCGCATAAAAGACATCAATAATGCTCTTTTGAGCCATGAAATCTTTTAAACCTTTGATTCCAGCCACATTTGAAATCTCATGTGCATCGGCGATGACCGTCGTTGTTCCAAATTTAACGGCTTCATTTCCAAAATGAGCGGGATCAGTCATGGAACTTTCTATATGCATATGCGAATCGATCAAACCAGGGATAATATAACGATCATGCGCATCGACGATTTTTTTAGCGTCAAATTGTAAATTAACTCCAACCATTAAGATTTTCCCGTTTTCAATTGCAATATCTTTTCTTTCAAATTTTTGTGAAAAAGTATTAAAAACTAGTCCGTTTTCAATCAACGTATCTACTTGCATTTTCAACTTCCTTTTTAGTTCATAGTTTGATTCCATTGTTTGATCCATGATGGCAATTCTTTGTTAACATAATTGAAATCAATCATCTTAGCGCGTTTAGCAGTATCGCCATAAGTCATATACTGTGGATCTTTCAATGTTACTGATGAATTAACTGGAGCATTATTTAATGAATTTGATTCAGCAACTTTAGCTTGAGAAGCTTTGCTGATACGGTAATCGATGTACTTGTATGCTGCATCTTCATTTTTACTATTCTTCAAAATTGAAACTGTATCATAGTTAGCATATGTGCCTGATTCTGGAACCATGTATTCAACATCAGGAGCAGCATTCTTGATCATCCCAACAGCAAAGTCACCTACAACGGCAGCATCGATTTCACCGGATTTAAACATATTGGCTAGATCAGAAGATTTAGCATAAGTCTTTACTACATTCGGTTTCAAAGCTTTCAATTGTGCGAAGGCTTGTTTTTCATCAACCTTTCCGTTGTCTACAAAACTGGAACTTGCTTGAAGATTTTGAGCATGTTGATTAGCAATATAAACCATCGCTGGACCAAATGTTGTTGCAATATCAGGAATAGCAATTCTACCTTCTAATTTCTTATCCCAAAGTTGATCCCAGGAAGTGATTTTGCCAATCTTTTTAGGATTGTAAATAATCCCGATACTATTGACTGTATAAGGAACACTATTAGTTTCCTTAGCTAATTTTTGTTGATCTTTTGAAAGATATTTGAAATTCTTAATCTTACTGAAATCAAGTTTCTTGAATAAATTCTTGTTACTACCAGCAACGGCATTATTTTGAGCCAATTCAATGACATCAACGCCAGAATTTGGATTGTGTGAGATTTGCGTGAATCTAGAAGAACTGTCCCCGAACTGACTCTTAACTGTTAAATTGTTAGCTTTAGCAAATGGATTAAAAACATCTCTAGTCATTTGTTTAGTTGCTAAACCAAAAGTTGAAACAGTTAATTGTTTATTGGCAGTTTTTCCACATCCAGCAACTGTCAATGCAATCAAAAGCGTTGTAACGATAGTTAAAATCTTTGCAAATTTTTTCATATTTCCACCTATTTATTTTATTTATCCTCTAATTCAATTAGTGATTGTTTATCAAAATATAAAGTTAGTTCAGAGCCTATTTGATAGTCCCTATTGTCAGTATCAACTTTCATTCGACCTAATTCTGTCTCAACGATATATTGATAACAATCACCTAAAAAATTACGGGCTGTTATCTTGCCCTTTAAAGTATTGTTTCCCGTACCCACTTTGATGTTCTCGGGTCTAATTGTCAGATACTTACCTGAATTCGTATCGTTATAACTCCAACTATGTTCCGTAGCCCACTCCTTAGAGATAAAGTTGTCATAACCAATAAATTCAGCTACAAAACGTGTCTTTGGATGTTGATAAATTCGTTCAGGCGTATCAAGTTGTTCAATCTTGCCTTTATTCATTACCGCCACACGATCTGAAATGGCGAAGCACTCTTCTTGATCATGAGTTACAAAAATTGTTGTCATTTTCATCTTTTTTTGTAAGCGACTAATTTCTTCACGCATTTCTATTCGCAACTTAGCATCCAGATTACTCAAAGGTTCATCTAACAATAAAACATCAGGATTAATAGCTAAAGCACGGGCTAAAGAAACTCGTTGTTGCTGTCCACCAGATAATTCACTTGGCATTCTATCTTTCAAATCTATCAAGCCGGTCGTTTTCAAAATACTGACAGTTTTTTCTGAAATTATTTCTTTAGATAATTTTTTACGCTTTAATCCAAAGGCTACATTTTGAAAAATTGTCATATGAGGAAATAAAGCATAACTTTGGAAAACCATTCCGAAATTTCGCTTGTAAACTGGTACTTTGGAAATGTCTCTTCCAGAAACTTTAATAGAACCACCTTGAATCGGTAACAGTCCCGATATCAGCCTTAACATGGTCGTTTTTCCGCAACCACTAGGTCCTAAAATCGATAACAATTCACCATCATTAATTTCCAGCGACAAATCTTTTAGAATTTGTTTATTTTTTTGATACGAAAGAGTTAGATCTTCTATTTTTATTTGTGCCAAAATATGTCTCCTAAGTTAGTTTGTTTAATCCCAAATACTTCTCAGCAATCATCATCAAAGCGGCTGTGATGAGCATTAAAATAACTGATACTGCTGATACAGTTGGATCATAATTGTTTTCCAAATAATTCAAAATGGAAGTTGGTAGCATGTTCAACGATGGTCCATTCATGAATAAAGTAATTGGAATATTGTTGAAAGAAGTAATAAATGAGAGGATAAACGCTGCCAAAATACTCTGTTTAATATTAGGAATAACGACTTTGAAAAATGTCACGATTTTGTTATACCCAACCATCCAAGCAGCTTCTTCAATTCGATTGTCGAAATCCATCATCCCTGCTGTCAATAAACGAATGACGTATGGCAAGCACAATAAGCAATGTCCAATTAATAAGCTCAAAAACAGTGGTAAACCAAAACTAATCACTAGTGTTTGATAAAGTGCAAAACCAATAACAATTTCTGGTATTAAAGCTGGACTCAAGAAGATATTTTGGAACCAACTCTTATGATGAATCTGAAAATGGGTTAATGCATAAACGGCCGGGATCCCAATTAACAAGGCAATTGCCGCCGCCAAAATGGCAACTATAAAACTCATTTTCATTCCATCAACGAAATCTGGTTGTTGAAATACATTGTGATACCAATTCAGTGTGAAACCTTTAATTGGAAAAGATATTGCTGTCTCCGTTCCAAAAGAAGTAATTATGACTATCATCAGTGGCAAAATTAATATCAGCAAAACAATGAAACCTATCACTGATGAAAATCTAATTTTTGATTTCAAGATTATTCCTCCGATCTAGCATCTTAGAAACCTTATTCAAAACAAACATCGTTACAACAGCGATAACCGTCAAAACAATTGCTATCACGCTGGCACTAGTCCAGTTGCCTAGAGTGATCGATTGTTGTTGCAATAAAGTAGCTAGAACCATGTTTTTATTTCCACCTAATAATTGTGGCGTGGTATAAGCAGTTAGTGCTCCTACAAAAACCAAAATCGAACCAGTAAATATTCCCAAAGATACTTGTGGCAAGATAACTTTAAAAAAGACAACTATCGGCCTAGCTCCCAAGACTTCAGCAGCCTCTTCTATCTCACCGTTCAATTGTGAAAAAGAACTGACTAATGAGGTAATCATGATTGGTAGAAATAAATAGACCGCTCCAATAATGATGGCAAGATTCGTATAAAGTAGCGTTAATGGTGCATTGATCAAGTGAAGCTTTATTAGGAAATTATTGATCACTCCGTTCTTACCAAGAATCATTATCCAAGCAAAGTTTCTCACGACTGCATTAGTTAATATTGGAAAAAGAACGATAATACTAACTAGTTTTCGCCAATTTCCATTCAAGCGCGAAATCCAATAAGCAGTCGGCAATCCCAAACCTAAAGTTACTAACGTTGTAATCACAGCAATCATTAATGTTCGGTAAATGACTTTTAAGTTATTACTGCTTGAAAAGAATAATTGATAATTTTCAAACAAAGAATTCCCACTAGTAAAAGTTGGAATAAACATTCTTAGCACTGGATATATCAATAAAATAATAATAATTAATAAACCCGGCAATAAAAGAAAAGTGGTAGATCTTTTCAAAATTGTTCAACCTTTCTATTTGATCTGATACACAACAAATTATACTAAAACACGAACAATGTCAATAATTTATTTTTTATCGTTCGTAAAATATAAAATCAAGTGAATTCTTAAAATTAATATTTTTTTATTCATTTGAACGAACACTACTAACAAAGGATTTTCATTCAGAAAGTTCATTTATTTCAGAAAAATAAATATCGGTACAATACACATTGTCAAAATTTAATTTATAGTTGTTCATAACGCTATAGCGCTAAAATTGTGCAAAAAAAAAGCCATTAGGATTTTTACATCCCAATGACATTTTTTTAATTATTTTGCTTCAGGTAACTTAGCAATTTTACCTTGTTCAATATAAACACTCAAAATTCCAATATCAGCTGGATTGACACCACTGATACGACTAGCTTGAGCAATTGTTTGAGGATTGATCTTGCTTAGCTTTTGAACAGCTTCAGTAGCTAAACTATCAATCTTTGTATAATCGATACGTTCAGGAATCTTCTTCGATTCCATCTTCTTCAAACGTTCGATACGCATTTTTTCTTTCTTGATGTAGCCTGCGTACTTAGTAGCGATTTCTACTTGTTCGGCTACACGACGATCAACTGGATAATCAGCTTCTCCAACCATATCAATGATATCTGTATAGTGTACTTCTGGTCTTCTTAAGAAGTGGTCAGCCAAGATTCCATCCTTTAATGGTTTCAAATCATGGGCCTGTAAGAAAGGTAAGGCCATCTTAGGTGTGATCATCTTACGTGAAAGACGATTTAATTCCATTTTGATAGTTTGACGCTTTTCTTTGAAGGCTTCATAACGCTTGTCACTAATCAAACCTAGCTTGTAGCCATAATCCGTCAAACGTAAGTCGGCATTATCGTGACGTAAAATCAAACGATATTCAGCGCGACTAGTCAACAAACGATAAGGTTCGTTAGTTCCCTTAGTAACTAAGTCGTCAATCAAAACACCAATATAAGCTTCATCACGACGCAAGATAAATGGATCCTTACCTTCAGCACGCAAAGCAGCATTGATACCAGCCATGATTCCTTGTCCAGCAGCTTCTTCATAACCAGAAGTACCGTTCATTTGACCAGCTGTAAAGAGGTTCTTAACGATCTTAGTTTCAAGGTTCAATTTCAATTGCCAAGGTTCGATAACATCATATTCGATAGCATAACCAGGACGCATCAACTTAGCATTTTCCAATCCAGCAACGGAATGCAACATCTTCAATTGGATTTCTTCAGGCATTGAAGTTGAGAAATCACCAACGTAGTATTCTTTAGTATCCTTACCTTCTGGTTCCAAGAAAATTTGATGTCTTGGCTTATCAGCAAAACGAACGATCTTATCTTCGATTGAAGGACAATATCTTGGTCCCACACCCTTGATCACACCGGAGAACATTGGTGCACGATCAAGGTTTTCACGGATGATTTTGTGAGTATCAGCGTTTGTATAAGTCATCCAGCAAGAAATTTGATGTTGTAAGTAATTTGAATCTGGCGTCTCAAATGAGAAGTGATTTGGTTCTTTATCACCAGGTTGTTCAATCGTTTTGTCAAAGTTAATTGTGTTTTTATTAACACGTGGAGGTGTACCAGTCTTGAAACGTGTCAATTTAAAACCATGCTTTTCAAGATCTTCTGAAAGTTTGATTGAAGGAATGCTGTTATTAGGACCTGATGAATACATCAATTCCCCAATAATAATCTTTCCTCGTGAAGAAGTACCAGCTGTCAAAACAACTGACTTAGCATGATATCTAGCACCTGTAGCGGTGATGATACCTTTGCAGACGCCATCTTCAACGATCAATTTTTCGGCGATTCCTTGACGTAATGTCAAATTAGGTTCGTCTTCTAGAACGTCTTTCATCATACGGTGATACATATTCTTATCAGCTTGAGCACGCAAAGCTCTAACTGCTGGACCTTTACCAGTATTGAGCATTCTCATTTGAATGTAAGTCTTATCAATGTTACGACCCATTTCTCCACCTAAGGCATCGATTTCACGAACGACGATTCCCTTAGCAGGACCACCAACAGAAGGATTACATGGCATGAAAGCAACCATATCCAAGTTGATAGTAATTAAAAGCGTTTTTTGGCCCATTCTGGCAGCAGCCAAAGCAGCTTCTGAACCAGCGTGACCGGCACCTACAACGATGACGTCATAAGTCTCTGAATCAAATTCCTTAATATCCATTCTTTATTCACCTATATACTTATTTTCCTAAACAAAATTGTGAGAATAATTGCGTAATCAATTCATCTTGATAACTTTCACCCGTAATTTCTCCGAGAGTGTCCCAGCAAGCCGTCATATCGATTTGTACTAAGTCGATAGGCATTCCTGCTTCAATTCCAGAAATAACGTCATTGAGGCTATTTTTGGCCTTACGGAGCAATCCGGCCTGACGAGCACTAGTGATAATAACATTGCTACTACTGTTATCCTCAATTCCGGCATTGAACAATTTACTGATAGTTTGTTTGATTGTTTCAATCCCATCATTTTTGATAGCTGAAGTCTTCAAGATCACATCGTCAGCTTTCAATTGCACGACTGAATTTGGAGTAATGATTGGCATCAAATCAACTTTATTAAAAATCACGATTCGACGTTTATCTTGAGTAGCGTCAAGTAATTCCAAATCATCTTCTTCTAATTCACGACTGGAATCTAAGACTAAGATCACCAAATCTGCACCCTTTAGTGCCGCCTTAGAACGTTCAACACCAATTTTTTCAACTTTATCGTCAGTGTCACGAATACCAGCAGTATCGATCAGTTTCAAAGGTACACCATCGATATTGACGTATTGTTCCACAACATCTCTAGTTGTTCCGGCAACATCAGTAACGATAGCCTTGTCTTCATCCAAAAGTCGATTTAATAAACTAGATTTCCCAACATTAGGTTTTCCAACAATCGCTGTAGCTAAACCATGTTGCAAAATTTCACCACTATCAGCTGTCTTCAATAAACCATCGATACTCTTGCTGACAGTTTTAGCTTTTTCCAAAAGCATCTTGGTTGTCATCTGGTCAGTATCGTATTCTGGATAATCGATATTAACTTCAACTTGAGCTAATGAATCCAAAATTTCTTGACGCAAATTAGAAATCAAATGATGCAAATTTCCATCCAATTGATTAACAGCCACTTGCATAGCCTTGTCAGTCTTAGCACGGATCAAATCCATCACAGATTCAGCTTGTGTCAAATCAATTCGACCATTCAAAAAGGCTCGCTTAGTAAACTCACCTGGTTCGGCCATTCTAGCGCCATAAGCCAACAATAATTGGAGAACTTTATTGGTTGCAACTATACCCCCGTGGGTATTTATTTCAATGATATCTTCGCGTGTAAAAGTCTTTGGTGCTCGCATTACGGAGACCATAACTTCATCGACCAAAGAATTATCGCTAGGGTCATAAATGTGACCATAATTGATCGTGTGACTAGCAACTTTGGCTAAATCGCGTCCCTTGAAAACTTTTTTAGCGACATCGACTGCTTGATCTCCCGACATCCTAACGATTGAGATTGCACCTTCCCCAGGAGGCGTCGAAATTGCAGCAATAGTGTCATATTCGGTTACTGAACTTGGCATAAATTATTTCCTTCCTTGTTTTTGAGCATAAAAAAAGTGCATAATCCGCCAATGTTTGACGGAAAAGCACCTTGACTACTTTTCTATATACGATATATGAATAATTTCAAAAAATATCTTAACGAGATTTTTTAAAATTGTCAATTATTTTCGATTCTTATAAATACGCTTCTTAGCTTTTCTAAGTCGACGTTGTTTTTCTTTCTCAGCTTCCGCAGCTTCTCTTTGTTCACGACGATACTTGAACGGATTTTGGAAAGCCAATGTCTGGAGAACTTGGAACGCATTAGTTACTACCCAGTAAATTGTAATAGCTGATGGGAACGTTAATGCTGGTACGAAGATAAAGATTGGCATGACCCAAGTCATGATCTTTGTCGTCGAATTTTGTGTTGGCTGTGAGTAGCTAGAAATGTAAGTACTTAAGAAAGTAAATACAGCCGCTAAAATAGCCATAATGTAATATGGATCAGCTTTACCAAGTTGCATCCATAAGAAACTACCATTACGAAGTTGAGTTGTCTTATAAATAGCTTGATACAAAGCAAACATAACTGGTAGTTGGATTACCAATGGTAAACATCCAGCTACAGGGTTTACTCCCGCCTCACTATAAAGTTTTTGTGTCTCATCACGTAGTTTTTGTTGAGTATCCACATCTTTAGCAGAATATTTCTTTTGAAGAGCCTGCATTTGAGGTTGGATCTTCATTTGCTTATTCATACTCTTGATTTGGTACCAGTTAAGTGGCAACAAGATAACTCTCACTAAAATAGTGAAAATTATGATGGCCCAACCATAACTGTTATTTACTAATGAAGCTAACCAAAGAATGAATCTAGAAAAACTATAAATAACGTAATGATCCCAGAATCCCGTACTATTGCTTGTGATTGGCTCGTTTAGGTTTGAACATCCAGCTAAAACTAAGACAACACTAAGCAGTAGAGCAACACCTATGTATTTCTTTAAGCTTTTTTTATTCACTTTTACACCTATTAGTCATATTTTTTAACTCTATTTTAATACATTACCTAATTTCAATAAATGTACAATATTTTTTTTCGTCTCAAACATATCTAAATCTACTGCCGGTTTTCTAGCTATAATCAAGAAATCCAATTCAGCAGGAAGCTCTGGCTTCAACTCTAATAGTGATTGGCGTACATATCTCTTAATACGATTACGACCAACTGCTGTATGTGAAACTTTCTTTCCGACTGAAAGTCCTACACGAAAATGTTTTTGTCCCTCTTTAGGCATTTTGTATAAGACAAAATTGCGATTTGCAACTGAAGCCCCGTTGGAATAGACATATTGAAACTCATTTTCTTTTTTTATTCGATAGCTTTTTCTCATATGTCACCAGTCTACTCTCGTTTTGTAATAAAAAAAGACCACCAAATGTTTAGTGATCCTTCAAAACTAAGCTGATAATACTTTACGACCCTTTTTACGGCGTCTTGCTAAAACTTTGCGACCATTACTTGTACTCATTCTCTTCATGAAACCATGGACGCGTTCACGGTGACGCTTCTTTGGTTGAAATGTTCTCTTTGTAGTCATCAGTAAACCTCCTGACTCTTATATTTAATTAAAATTCACTTCTTCAGACAATTGCTTAACTAGCATATCATGTTATGACGATTTTTTAAATAACTAATTTCCTATAAATACAAGTTTTTTTTAGAAAGTTTTTCGCAATTTCAATTGTGGATAAAAAAATAAAACTTTCATAACCTTTTTTATCCACAGACGTTTTAACAGAGTTTTGCCCTGTGGATTTTTACTGTGTTTTAGTTATCCACAGGCTTGTTTACTTCTTGTTTTTTCTCTGTAACACCTGGTATTAGTGTCTTCTGTGAGTTATCCACTGTGAACAAAGTTGTTAATAATTATCCACAGGTTGGCTTTTCCACAAGGATGTGTATTAAGAAATTACCTGTTGTTATTTCTTCTAAATTTAAACGTGTGTTCTGTGGAAAACTATTACTTAGAATGATAAACTATAAATTGTCATTTTAGGGAAAAACTTATCCACAACTACAGATTGGGGGGAAATAATTGCAAAATATTAATAACTCAACAGATCCAAAACTGACTGAATTTTGGGATTTCTTTACTAATAAGTTAAGATCCCAATTAACTCCAGTCAGTTATTCGACTTGGGTTGAAAGTGCTAATCCCTTATACATTGATGGAAATAACATTTTTATTTCTGTACCTACTAAACTTCATAAAGATTATTGGGAACGTAACTACACGGAAAAAATTGCTATTTACTCATATGAATTAAATGGAACTGAACTAAATCCAATAATTGAAAATGATGAAGAATCGACAAAAAAAGAGGAACAAACAATTGCTCCCCACGTTGAACCAGAAACTACTTCTGCTCAACCCAAACATGTCTTTCATAATTCACATTTAAATCCGAAGTATACTTTTTCTTCTTTTATTGTTGGTAGTGGTAATCAGATGGCACATGCGGCCGCACTTGCAGCTGCCGAAGATCCAGGTGGAGTATACAATCCACTCTTTATTTATGGAGGCGTTGGTTTAGGAAAGACGCATTTAATGCAAGCCGTTGGTCATCAAATGATCAAATTAGATCCATTGGCCAAGGTTAAATATGTGACTAGCGAAACCTTCGCGAACGACTTTATCAATTCAATTCAAACGAGAACTCAAGATGAATTTAGACAGGAATACCGAAACGTCGATCTACTATTAATAGATGATGTTCAATTTTTCGCTAAAAAAGAGGGGACTCAAGAAGAATTCTTCCATACATTTAATGAGCTTTACGAAAATGGCAAGCAGATCGTGATGACTTCAGATCGTTTGCCAAAAGAAATCCCGGAATTGCAAGCACGTTTAGTTTCCAGATTTACTAGCGGTCTTTCAGCTGATATTACAGCACCGGATCTTGAAACTAGAATCGCAATCCTACGCAACAAGGCAAAAGCCGAACATCTAGAAATTCCAAATGACACATTATCTTACATTGCAGCGCAAGTTGACACGAATGTACGTGAACTTGAGGGTGCACTTATTCGCGTTCAAGCTTATTCAACGACTCAAAATACTGATATTACTAAGTCAGTCGCTGCCGATGCTTTAAGAGATTTCAAACGAACCAGCGATCGCAACGGACTTTCAATCAGTAAGATTCAAAACAAAGTTGCCAAATTTTATCACGTGACTGTTCAAGATATCAAGGGCAAGAAACGTGTAAAATCAATCGTTGTTCCACGACAAATCGCGATGTATTTATCTAGAGAATTAACTGATAAGTCTCTACCACAGATTGGAATGGAATTTGGTGGTAAGGATCACACGACAGTAATGCATTCTTGTGATAAAATATCCGAATTGCTCATTAAAGATGCTGACTTGAAACGGTCAGTCAACGAACTAAAAGATGACCTCAGAAATTAACATGTTAATAACTTTAAGTTTTTCCCACAGTTATCCACAGCTGTTAATAACATGCATTTTTCAATGAGAATCAACTATCAGAAGAGTTTTCCACAATTTTAACAGTGCCTACTACTACTTCTATCTTTATATTAATTAATTAAAAAGGGAGTTACCTATGAAATTTTCTATTGATCGATCAAAGTTCATTAATCAAACTAGTAACGTTCAAAGAGCAATTTCGACAAAGACAACTATTCCTATTTTGACAGGAATGAAATTAGATCTTTCGGAATCAGGCTTAACAATTACAGGAAGTAATTCAGATATTTCTATCACATCATTTATTTCCAAAGATGATAGTGATAATGATTTAAAAATCGAAAGCACAGGTTCAATTGTTTTACCTGCTAGATTTTTCAATGAAATCATCAAAAAACTTCCAGGAGACAATTTTGAATTAGAAGTTTTAAACAACAATCAGACTTTAATTAAATCTGGAGTTTCAGAATTTACTATTAACGGCTTAGATGCAGTAAATTATCCACATCTTCCAGAAGTAGAAACTGATAACCAATTAGTTTTACCAACTGATGTTTTCAAAGAAGTTGTTAACCAAACAGTTATTGCCGTTTCAACTCAAGAAAGTCGTCCAGTTCTAACTGGTGTCAATTTCTTAATCACAAGTGAAGGCCTAACAGCAGTTGCAACTGATAGTCATCGTCTTTCACAACGAAAGATCAATATCACCAGCGACGAAGATTACAATTTGATTATTCCTGGTAAGAGTTTGACTGAATTAGTTAGAACTATCAGCGATTCAGTCAAAGAAATCTCAATGTCAATTTCAGAAAATCAAGTTCTATTCAGTTTTGATAACATCATGTTCTACTCAAGACTACTCGATGGAAGATATCCTGAAACTGATCGCTTGATTCCTGACGAATCCAATACTCGTTTAACTTTTGATTCATCAAGTTTCCTAGCTTCAGTTGAACGTGCTTCACTTCTTTCTCATGAAAGTAGAAACAATGTTATCAAACTAGAAATCAAAGCTGTTGATAAAAAAGCTACACTTTACGGAAACTCACCAGAAGTTGGTACCGTAGAAGAAGTTCTTGATTGCGAAAATATCGAAGGCGATGATTTAGAAATTTCCTTCAACCCTGATTACCTAAAGGATGCTTTAAGATCATTCGGAAGTAACACAAATATTGAAATGAGTTTTACTTCTCCATTGCATCCATTTACTTTAAGACCAGTGGAAGATCGCGATAATTTCGTTCAACTTATCACGCCAGTACGAACATTTTAATGTGAATAACTCAAAATAGACTGAACTTTCGGTTTGGTCTATTTTTTTTGTTATTTTAAATTTAAAGACGGTATATTAGCGATTGGACTTTTTTCAAGTGATTTTAGTGGGTGGATACTGATTATTTGAAAAATTGCTTAAATCGCCTGATATTTCGTTCTAAGTTGTCTTTTATTGTGAAAACAACTATAATATTGTTATGTCATTAATGGATAAATCTAATAAATAGGGTGTTACTATGTCTGAAAAAATTAAGCTAGAAACTGAATTCATTACTTTAGGTCAATTATTGAAAGATACCGGAGTCATTGCTACTGGCGGTCAAGCCAAGTGGTTTTTACGAGAAAATTCAGTATTACTTAATGGCAGTCCTGAAGATCGCCGTGGTAAAAAGTTACGCTCTGGAGATGTTGTAGTTGTTGGTGAGCAAACTTTTGAAATTGAATAAATGTTTGTCAAAGAACTAAGACTTCAAAATTATCGCAACTACGAATCCTTAAACGTCAATTTTTCACCCGCTATCAATGTTTTTTTGGGAGAGAATGCTCAAGGCAAGACCAATTTATTAGAGTCTATGTACTTTTTAGCTCTGACGAGAAGTCATCGGACTAGCAATGACAAGGATTTAATTAGATGGGGCAGTGATTTTGCCAGGATTTCTGGGACAGTGATCAAAGATAATTCCAGTCGTTTGAAGTTGGATTTGGTCATTAGCAAGTCAGGTAAAAAAGCGAAATTGAATAATTTAGAACAACGTAAGTTATCCAGTTATATCGGTAATTTGAATGTTGTTCTTTTTTCGCCGGAGGACCTTTCGATAGTTAAAGGCAATCCCGGAATCCGCCGCAAGTTCATTGATATGGAATTTGGTCAAATGTCTGCACAATATTTGAAGACAATGAGCCAATTCAAAGCGGTTTTAAAGCAAAGAAATGCCTATTTGAAAAAACTTCAGCATCATCAAGCTAACGACATGATTTATTTGGACGTTTTGTCGGATCAATTTTCGGCTTACTGTGCTGAGGTTGTTTTTTCGCGTTTACAATTCTTACAAAAATTGCAAAGCCATATTGAAAAGATTCATGCAAATATAACTGAGGACAATGAAAATCTCAAAATTGTTTACAATACATTTTTCAATACCGATGGAAAAACTCTTGAAAATATTTACGATGTTTTCAAAGACAATTTCAAACAAAACTATCAAAAAGAAATCAAACGTGGTGTGACCTTATTTGGACCACATCGTGATGATATTAAATTCTTAGTCAATGAGAAAAATGTCCAAGATTTCGGTTCTCAAGGTCAACAACGTTCAGTTGCATTGAGTTTGAAGTTAGCCGAAGTCGAGTTAATCAAAGATCAGGTAGGGGATTATCCAATTTTGTTACTGGATGATGTTTTATCCGAATTAGACCATAAGAGACAAACTCATTTGTTGTCGTCCATTAAGGAAGGTATTCAAACTTTCATTACGACGACTTCAATTGACGATGTCGATCCAGAATTAGTTAAAAATCCTAATATTTTAAATATTAATAATGGCAAAGTTCAACAGGAGGAGATTTAATGGCTGAAGACAGAAAAGCTGAGCTAGAAAAAAGAGAAGAACAAGTCGAAGAATATGATGCAAGTCAAATTCAAGTTCTTGAAGGACTAGAGGCTGTTCGTAAACGTCCTGGTATGTATATCGGGTCGACTAGTAAACAAGGTTTACACCATCTTGTTTGGGAAATTATTGATAATGGTATTGATGAAGCTTTAGCTGGTTTTGCTACAAAAATCGAAGTGACTGTTGAACCAGATAATTCCATTACCGTAACTGATGATGGTCGTGGTATTCCTGTCGATATTCAAAAGAAAACCGGAAAACCAGCTCTAGAAACTGTTTATACTATCTTGCATGCCGGTGGTAAATTCGGCGGTGGCGGATACAAAGTTTCTGGTGGTTTGCACGGTGTTGGTGCTTCCGTAGTTAATGCTTTGAGTAGTGAACTAGATGTTCAAGTTGTCCGTGGTGGTAAACGTTACGGAATCGATTTTGAACGTGGAAAAGTTAAGCACTCAATGCACGTCTTAGGTGATGCCGGCGAATTCGATCACGGAACTCGTGTTCATTTCGTACCCGATCCAGATATCTTTACGGAAACTACTGTTTACGATGACAAAGTTTTGACAACTAGAATTCGTGAATTGGCTTTCTTAAATAAGGGATTAAAACTTACATTTACTGATAAAAGAGCCGATACAGCTGAAAAATTAGTTTTCCACTACGAAGGTGGAATTAGAAGTTACGTTGAATATTTGGATAAGGAAAAGGACGTTCTATTCGATCAACCAATCTATCTTGAAGGTGTTCAAGACGGAATCACAGTTGAAGTTTCCTTGCAATATACAGACGAATTCCATACTAATTTGATGACTTTCGCTAATAACATTCACACCTATGAAGGTGGTACTCATGAAGTTGGTTTTAAGACAGCTTTGACACGTGTTATTAACGATTACGCTCACAAAAATAAACTATTAAAAGATACTGAAAAATTGTCTGGTGAAGATGTTCGTGAAGGAATGACAGCTGTTGTTTCTATCAAACACCCGGATCCACAATTCGAAGGTCAAACTAAGACAAAATTAGGAAATTCTGATGCTAGAACTATTACTGATCGTCTTTTCAGTGAGCATTTCTCTAAGTTCTTGATGGAAAATCCTGATATTGCTAAGAAGATTGTTGAAAAAGGTTCACTTGCTACTAAAGCACGTTTGGCTGCTAAGAGAGCACGTGAAGTAACTAGAAAGCAAAATGGTCTAGAAATTAGTAATCTTCCTGGTAAATTAGCCGATAACTCAAGTAAAGATCCAGAAATTTCTGAATTATTTATCGTCGAGGGTGATTCTGCCGGTGGTTCTGCTAAAACTGGTCGTTCCCGTTTGACTCAGGCTATTTTGCCAATTAGAGGTAAGATTTTGAACGTTGAAAAAGCTTCAATGGACAAAATTTTAGCTAACGAAGAAATCAGAACCCTCTTTACAGCTATGGGGACTGGTTTTGGAGAAGACTTTGATATTTCTAAAGCTAGATATCACAAAGTTATTATCATGACCGATGCCGATGTTGATGGTGCTCACATTAGAACCTTGCTGTTGACATTGCTTTATAGATACATGCGTCCGGTCGTTGATGCAGGATACGTTTATATCGCTAAGCCACCTTTGTATCAAGTTCGTCAAGGTAAGATGATGAGATACTTTGATACTGATAAAGAAAAAGATGACTTTGTTGAACAATTGCCACCAAAGCCAGAACCAAAGATTCAACGTTACAAGGGTCTTGGTGAAATGGATGCTGATCAATTGTGGGAAACAACTATGGACCCAGAAAAGAGAAGATTGGACCGTGTTAACTTGGATGATGCGATTGAAGCTAACAAGATTTTCTCAATGTTGATGGGTGATAAGGTTGAACCTAGAAGAGAATTCATTGAAGCAAATGCACGTTATGCAGAAGTAGATTATTAAGGAGGATGGCAATTTAATGGCAGATCATAGAATAGAAAATGTTAACTTGACAGAAGTCATGAAGAATTCCTTCGTTGACTACGCTGCTAGTGTTATCGTGTCACGTGCGCTACCAGACGTTCGTGATGGCCTCAAACCAGTTCATCGTCGTATTCTTTATGGTATGAATGAGTTGGGTGTTACACCTGATAAACCATATAAAAAGAGTGCTCGTTTCGTTGGTGACATCATGGGTAAATATCACCCCCACGGTGATTCCGCTATTTATGAATCAATGGTTAGAATGGCGCAGGATTTCAGTTATCGTTATCCACTAGTTGATGGACACGGAAACTTTGGTTCAATCGATGGTGATCCACCTGCTGCTATGCGTTATACAGAAGCTAGAATGAGTAAGATGGCAGTGGAAATGTTGCGTGATATCAACAAAGATACTGTTGATCTTATTCCTAACTACGATGGTGAAGAAAAAGAACCAACTGTTTTGCCAGCTAGATTCCCTAATCTTTTGGTTAACGGAGCTACTGGGATTGCCGTTGGTATGACAACTAACATTCCATCACACAACTTAAAAGAAGTTATCGATGCTTTGCACATTTTGATGAGAAACAAAGATGCAACAGTCGCTGACTTGATGAAGGCAATTCCCGGACCAGATTTCCCAACTGGTGGTATCATCATGGGTCGTTCTGGTATCAGAAAAGCTTATGAACATGGTCGCGGAACAATTATCTTGCGTGCCAAGGTTGATGTTGTAACGAAGAAGAGTGGCGCTGAACAAATCATCGTGACTGAACTTCCATACATGGTCAACAAAGCCAAATTAGTTGAAAGAATCGCTGATTTAGCACGTGAAAAGAAGATTGAAGGAATCACTGATCTAAACGATGAATCCGATCGTGAAGGTATGCGTATCGTTATCGATCTTCGTCGTGATATGAGTGCATCCGTTGTTTTAAACAATCTTTATAAGTTGACACAACTTCAAATTTCTTATGGTATCAATATGGTTGCTATCGTTGGTAAGACACCTAAAGTCTTCTCACTAAAAGGCGTTTTGGTTGAATACTTGAAGCACCAAGAAGTTGTTATCAGAAGAAGAACTGAATATGAATTAAAACGTGCTCAAGCTCGAGCTCATATTCTTGAAGGTTTGAGAATTGCTTTGGATCACATTGATGAAATCATCAAGATCATCCGTGGTTCTCAAACGTCAGCTGTTGCTAAGCAAACTTTGATGGACAAGTTCAAACTATCTGATAAACAATCACAAGCTATCCTAGATATGCGTTTGGTTCGTTTGACAGGTTTGGAACGTGACAAAGTTGAAGCTGAATACCAAGATTTGTTAGTTAAAATTGCTGACTACAAAGATATTTTGGCTACACCTGAACGTGTTGATAAAATCATCTACGACGAATTGCTTGAAATTCAAGAAAAATTTGGTGACGACAGAAGAACTGAAATCCGTGCTAGTGAAGTTGCCAACATCGAAGATGAAGATTTGATTGAAGAAGAAAACATCCTAGTCGTTTTGACACACAATGGTTACATCAAACGTTTGTCAGCGGATGAATTCCGTGTTCAAAATCGTGGTGGTCGTGGTGTTCAAGGAATGGGTGTACATGATGATGATTTCATTGAACAAATGATTTATACCTCAACTCATGACCGTCTATTATTCTTCACTAATGCTGGTAAAGTTTACCGTATCAAAGGTTATGAAGTTCCTGAATATGGACGAACAGCCAAGGGTATTCCAGTTATTAACTTGTTGAATATTGAAAAAGGCGAGAAGATTCAAACTGTTATCAACGTCGACAAAGATGTTGATCCAGAGAAGTCATTCTTGTTCTTCGTTACTAAACAAGGAACTGTAAAACGTACACCTGTAACTGATTTTGCCAATATCAGACATTCTGGTCTTCGTGCTATTACTCTAAAAGACGAAGATGAATTAACTAATGTCTTCTTAACTGATGGTGAAAAAGTTATCGTTATTGGTACTCACAAAGGTTATGCCGTAACATTTAAGGAAAGCGATGTTCGTCCAATGGGAAGAACTGCTGCCGGCGTTCGTGGTATTAAACTTCGTGATGAAGACTACGTTATCGGTTCTTCAATTGCTGAAGCTGGTCAAGAAGTCTTAACTATTTCTGAAAAAGGTTATGGTAAGAGAACTTCTGTTGAAGAATATCCAGTCAAAGGTCGTGGTGGTAAAGGTATCAAGACTGCCAACGTTACTGAAAAGAATGGTCCAATTGCTGGATTAATGGTCGTTAATGGTGATGAAGACATTATGTTGATTACAGATAAGGGTGTCATGATTCGTTTTGAAGTTCAGAGCGTTTCTCAAACTGGTCGTGCAACATTAGGTGTTAGATTGATCAAAGTTGACGATGATTCAATTGTTTCAACTATGACTAAGATTGCTGAAGATGAATCAGATTCTGATGATGACGATCCAACTGAAACGGCAAATGAAACTACTGAAAATAAAGAAGATTAAAAAATAATCGTTTCTGCGTAATTTGATAATGTATCCAAACAGGGATGCGTGTCAGGCAGAAACGATTTTTTTGTTTTTAGTTCTAGTAATTGGAGAAAGTTTATGATAAACTTATACTTCGTGAGTATAAAATGTAGTTAATTTATGCTCCTTGTTCTTTCAAAAAGAGAGAACCATTAGACCATAAGGAGGTGTACAGTCATGGCTGAAGCACATTACGAAATCACATATATCATTAAACCTGATATGGAAGAAGACGCAAAGAAGGCATTGATCGATCGTTTCGATAAGATCATTACTGACAACGGCGCCAAAGTAATCGACTCAAAAGACTGGGAAAAGAAACGTTTAGCATATGAAATTGCTAATTATAAAGAAGGTATCTACCACATTATCAATGTAGATGCTGAAAACGATGAAGCAATTAACGAATTCGACCGTCTTTCAAAGATTGAAGATAACATTCTTCGTCACATGATCGTTAGACGCGAAGACTAATCTTGTTTCACGTGAAACAATTTAAGGAGGCAGATAAATGATTAATCGAGTAGTTTTAGTTGGACGCCTGACACGTGATCCAGAATTAAGATACACTGCTAATGGAGCAGCGGTTGCTAGTTTTACAGTTGCTGTAAACAGACAATTTACTAATTCTCAAGGTGAACGTGAAGCCGATTTTATCAATTGTGTCATTTGGAGAAAAGCTGCCGAGAATTTTTCTAATTTCACTAATAAAGGTTCTCTTGTAGGTATTGATGGACGTCTTCAAACACGTAACTATGAAAACCAACAAGGACAACGAGTATATGTAACAGAAGTAGTTGTAGAAAACTTCTCCTTGTTAGAATCTCGTGCCGAAAGTGAAAAGAGAAACTCCGGTAACAATTCCAATCAAGCGCCTAGCTACAATAACAATAATCAATCAAATCAGTCTCCATTTGGAAATAATAATAACAATTATGGAAATAACGCTGGCAACAGTAATTTCGATAATAGTAACAACAATTCTAATAACAATAATCAATCTAACAATTCTAACAATAATAGTGGCGATCCTTTTGCTAACAACAGCAAACCGATTGACATTTCTGATGATGATTTACCATTTTAATATAGAAGGGAGCAATCTATAATGGCCCAACAAAGAAGAGGCGGACGTAGAAGACGTAAAGTTGACTTCATCGCTGCTAACCACATCGAATACATCGATTATAAAGATACAGAATTACTTAAGAGATTTATCTCAGAACGTGGTAAGATTTTGCCAAGACGTGTTACAGGTACAAGTGCTAAGAACCAACGTAAGCTTACTGTAGCTATCAAGAGAGCAAGAATCATGGCTCTATTACCATTCGTTGCTGAAGACTAATTCTTCGCAGTTAATTAAAGATCACTTTGATGGTGGTCTTTTTTTTATGCGCTCTTTGCGGCTTTGCCGCTTAGAGCGCATTATGCAAGCGACCTTGTGTCGACTTGCGAACCATTGATTTTGGCCTTGCCGCTTAGAGCGCATTATGCAAGGGACATTGGTCAGCTTGCGAACCATTACTTAGATTTTGCCACTTAGAGCACATTCTGCATCTTTTTAGAAAGAGAGGAATCTCAATTTAAAAGATGCTTTTTTTATATTCTTTAAGATGAATAGTCAATGGTATCTATGATATCGCTTACCAAAATATGTCATATATATTTGATAAAATAAAGAATCGGATCGTATACTATAAATGTAAAATATATATGACATTTTTTTAAAAGAAAAAAGGTGTAGTTATGAATCACGTTCGTGAATATCGTCGTGCTAAGAAGTTATCGCAAATGGCACTGGCGGAAAAAGTCGATGTAGCTCGTCAGACAATCAATCTAATTGAAAATGATAAATACAATCCATCGTTAGATTTATGTTTAAAATTGGCCTGGGAATTGGACACAGACTTGAATACATTATTTTGGAGAGATAAAGAAAAAAGTTAAAGTATACCTAAAGTTGAGAGAATGGAACACATGCAAAAGCTAGATAAAAAACTCATCAAATGGTTCATTGGGAAAAACGTCTTCGTAGATGAAAGAATTCAAAAAGAAGTTGGAATTTTTGCTACGAGAACAGTATTTATTTTGTTTGTCTTTGAATTAGTATTTGGATTTGGGATCAGTGTTGGCTTTTGGATTTTGCATTCTTTATTCAGTTTTAAAGAGATAATTTCAGCTTTAATTTTCACAATCTTTTTCACATTTTTTATGACTTCTTATGAAAGAAGACATGTAAAAACCGTCAAAGATGACGAATAAATAATCAACATCAGGATTCTCAAACTATGTTAGGAATTCTGATGTTTTTGTTTCTAAAAGCTAATGATTTTATGACTTGATTTTCGATGTAATATATAGAAGAAAGAAGAAGTCGGCTGTGATAAAATTAAAGGGTATATCTAAGAGGGGATATTTATGAAAAAGATAAAAGCTAATCTGAAATTCTTCCTTTCTCGAGTTGATCATTCAACTCAATTAACAGCGATCTCTTTGATTGTGATGTTGTTTTCGATATTAATCGTCGGCTTGATTCACGGTTCTATTGCCGGATATATCCAAGCTATTTTGGTGATTATTTCGTTGATTTTATTTGTTTATCTCTTCCTTTTATTAGGTGAGAAGGCAGGTAAGTATACTAACAATCTGCAATATCGAATTGATCGAGGAACAGACAATAGTTTCGTTGAGTATCCTTTGGGCATACTTTTATACGATACTGATAAACAAATTCAATGGGTGAATCCTTATTTTGTCGAAAAGACAGGCTTTAACCCATCTAACAGTATGACTATTGCTGATATATCAGCTCAACTATCTAATTTGGTCGATGATGTAGGTCATGCAGATAGTCGTACTATTCAAATTGATGACAAAGATTTCCTAGTTCAGATTCAACCAGAGCTAAAAGTAATCTATTTGTTTGATATTACGCATTATTCTAAAATTGAAAAAAGATATGAAGATAATCGTTCGGTCATTGGTCAAGTCTATTTGGATAATTATGCCGAAATTACTCAATCAATGAGTGATCGGGATATTTCTAATTTGGACAACTACGTTACTAACGAATTGTCGAATTGGGCCTTTGATCAGCAAATGTTCTTGAAACGAATTGATGATGATCATTTCTTCATTATGGCTTACACAGGTAAAATCTTTACAATGGAGAAAAATGGTTTTAAAATTCTTGATACGATTCGTGAATATACTTCGCAACAAAATGTGCCTTTGACTTTGAGTATGGGCTTTTCTTACGGTGTCGATGATTTGGATAAATTGAACACTGAAGCGCAAAAAAACCTTAACTTGGCATTAGGTCGTGGTGGCGATCAAGTTGTTGTTAAGGAAATCGGTGAAAAAGCTCGTTTCTATGGTGGCAATACTGACCCAATGGAAAAGAGAACTCGTGTCCGGGCTAGAATGATCAGTGAAGCCTTGCAAGAATTATTAAAAGATAGCGATCAAGTTATCGTTATGGGTCACTCACATCCCGATATGGATGTTTTAGGATCGTCTTTAGGTATTAGACGGATTTCCTTGATGAACAACACACCATGTAAGATCGTCATCAATCCTAATACGTTGCATTCTGATGTCAGTCGTCTTTTGGCAATGGCTAAAGAAGAACCAGATATTCAAAAGGATATTATTTCGCCAGATGAGTCAGTTGCAATGAAGACGTCAAAGACTTTAATCGTAATGGTCGACCATTCTAAGCAGAGTATCTCAATCAATCCTAATTTGATTGACGGTGATAATAATAAGGTCGTCGTCATCGATCACCATAGACGTGGTGAGGAATTCCCAGAGAATCCAATGTTGATCTATATTGAACCATATGCTTCATCAACTAGTGAATTGATCACTGAAATGCTTGAGTATCAACCTAAGAATAAGAAGGCTATCGAAAAAATCGAAGCTACAGCATTGTTAGCCGGAATTACAGTCGATACGAAGTCATTCTCACTTAGAACTGGTACAAGAACCTTTGATGCTGCTAGTTACCTACGTTCTGTGGGTGCTGACGAAGCTGTCATCCAAAACGTTTTGAAAGAGAATGTTGATTCATACATCCAGAAGAGTCATTTGATTGAAACAATTACGATGGTCAATGGTAATATGGCAGTATGTTTCGGTGAAGAAGACAAGACTTATGATCCTGTCATCGTAGCCCAAGCCGCTGACACATTGTTGTCATTAGATAATGTTGAAGCATCATTTGTCATTAGCAAACGTCCCGATGGTCGAGTAGGGATTTCGGCTAGAAGTTTGGGTAATGTTAATGTACAAGTTATTATGGAAAAACTTGGTGGTGGTGGACACTTGTCTGATGCCGCAACACAAATTTCTGATGCTACGGTAGCCCAAGCCAAGGAACAATTAGTTGCAGTTTTGACTGATTCGGAGAAGAAATAGAGGAGGACTAAGAATGAAAGTTATTTTCCTAGAAGACGTAAGAGGTAAAGGTAAAAAGGGTGAACTAAAAAATGTCGCTGACGGTTATGCCCAAAACTTTTTGATTAAAAATAAGAAGGCTATTGAAGCAACTAAACAAAATGTTGCTAAATTAAAAGCTGAACAAAATCGTGAAGCTAAGGATTATGAAGCTGAAAAAGAAGAAGCTAAAAAAATCAAAGTCCAAATTGAAGATGACAAGACAGTTGTTGAAATTTTGGCTAAAGCTGGAACTGATGGCCGTCTCTTTGGTTCAGTAACAACTAAGAAGATTGCCGAAGAATTAAATAAACAATATGGACTCAAAGTTGATAAGCACAAGATGGTACTTTCTGACGGCGTCAAATCACTAGGATACATCAATGTACCTGTGAAGTTGTTCGAAGGTGTCGAAGCTACCATCAGAGTTCACGTTGCTGAAAAGAAGTAGGATATAAATGAATAATGAAATAACTTCAAGAATACCGCCCAATGATAAGGATGCTGAGCAAGCCGTATTAGGAGCGGTTTTTCTAAGTCAAGATGCTCTAATTGAAGCGATGGAATACGTTGAAGCAGATGATTTTTATCAACACGCCAATCAACTAGTATTTCAAGCGATGATGAATTTAAACGATGCCGAAGAACCGGTTGATGTCGTAACAGTTCAAAATGAATTAGATCGAGCAAATCAAATTGAAGATATTGGTGGAGTTAGTTATTTGGCCGAATTGGCTAATGCTGTACCAACAGCTGCTAATACGACTTATTACGCCAAGATTGTTAAGAATAAATCAACTTTGAGACGCTTGATCAATGCTGCGACTGGTATCGTCCAACGCAGTTTTGATGAAGACGAAGATATTGACAGTATCATCGACCAATCTGAAAGAGAAATTATGGATGTGTCTGAGAATCGGAATCATAAAGGGTTCCGTCGTATCTCAGATGTTGTTAAAGCTTCTTTTGAAGAAATCGATAAATTGTATGACCAAGATAGTGATGTTACTGGACTTTCCACTGGCTACAAAGATCTTGATGCGATGACAACTGGTTTGCACAAAGATGAATTGATTATTCTAGCTGCTCGTCCTGGTGTTGGTAAAACAGCCTTTGTTTTAAATGTAGCTCAAAATGCAGCTACTAAATCCAATGCTACGGTAGCGATGTTTTCGCTAGAAATGAGTGCTGAGTCATTAGTTAACCGTATGCTATGTTCTGAGGGTAGTATCGACGCAAACGCTCTGAGAACGGGTAAATTGGACGAGAATCAATGGAATAGTTTAGTAGTAGCTATGGGAAGTTTATCCCGGACTAATATTTACATTGATGACACTCCTGGTATTAAGATGGCAGAAATTAGATCTAAATGTCGTCGACTTTTGAAAGAAAGTGGGCATTTGGACTTAGTAGTTATCGATTATTTGCAATTAATCGAAGGAACTGGTCAAGAAAATCGACAACAAGAAGTTTCAGTTATTTCTCGTAATTTGAAAAAATTAGCGAAAGAACTTCATGTGCCAGTAATCGCATTATCACAGCTTTCCCGTGGTGTCGAAGCTCGTCAGGATAAAAGACCGATGTTGTCAGATATCCGTGAATCTGGTTCAATTGAACAGGATGCGGATATCGTTGCCTTTCTTTATCGTGATGATTATTATCGTGATGAAGATGGGGATGACAATAACGAGGAAGAACCTGAAGACCAAGATGTCGGTGAAGTTGAAGTAATCATCAGTAAGAACCGTTCAGGTCCACGTGGAACGGCCAAGTTATTGTTCGTGAAATCTTATAATAAGTTTTCATCGATAGCGAATATTCCAGAAAATTAAATAGTGTAGGTGTAGAAGAAATGACGACAGTTGTTGTAGTAGGTACCCAATGGGGCGATGAAGGTAAAGGTAAGATTACCGATTATTTCAGTGGCGAAGCTAATATTATTGCACGTTACCAAGGTGGAGATAATGCCGGCCACACTTTGAATATCGATAACAACGTTTACAAATTAAGATCTGTTCCCTCAGGTATTTTGTATTCAGATAAAACTAGTGTTATTGGAAATGGGGTTGTTTTAAACCTCGAATCACTTCAAGAAGAATTGAATCGTCTCCACGAACAAGGAGTAGATACAACTAACTTGAAGATTTCTAACCGCGCTCAATTGATTTTGCCTTATCATATTCAATTAGATAAGTTGCAAGAACAAGCTAAGGGTGATTCTAAAGTTGGTACAACTAACCGAGGAATTGGACCTGCATATACTGACAAAGCTTCACGTGTTGGTATTAGAATGGCTGATATTCTTGATAAAGACTTATTCAAAGAATTGTTAACACAAAATCTTGAACAAAAGAATGCATTGTTTACTAAAATTTACGGTGCTGAACCAATGAAGTTTGATGATATTTTTGAAAAATATTACCAAATTGGTCAAGACTTAAAAGATCGTGTCATTGATACTTCTGCTTATTTGAATAAAGAATTAAAGAATGGCAAAAATGTCCTATTTGAAGGTGCACAAGGAATCATGCTTGATATCGACCATGGTACTTATCCTTATGTTACTTCTTCAAATCCTGCTGGTGGTGTAACTACTGGTGCTGGGGTTGGTGCTCCTTTGATCGATAACGTGATTGGAGTCGTTAAGGCTTATACTTCACGTGTCGGTGCTGGTCCATTCCCTACTGAACAACTAAATGATACGGGTGATTTCTTGCGTGAAGCAGGTCATGAATATGGAACTGTTACACATCGCCCTCGTCGTGTTGGTTGGATTGATTTGGTTGTTTTGAAGCATTCATGTAACGTGGCTGGTGTGACACACTTGTCATTGAACTGTTTGGATGTTTTGACTGGTTTAGACGAAATCAAAGTCTGCACTGGCTATGACTTAAATGGCAAGATTATCGATGAATATCCTGCTAACTTGAACGTTTTGGCTAAGTGCAAACCAGTTTACAAGACCTTCAAGGGTTGGACTGAAGATATGACTCAAGCTAAGAGTCTCAACGAGTTGCCACAACAAGCTAGAGACTATCTTGACTTTATCAAAGACCAATTAGGCGTTGAATATGCTACTGTTTCAGTTGGTCCTGATCGTGAACAAACTATTGAAGTAAATGATGTTTGGAAAAACTAATTATAAATTCTAAGTCACTGAGCGTAATGCTTGGTGGCTTTTTTTGTCATTGTGTTTGAAAAATCTAAATTCTTGCTTTCAAAATTATACATGTTAATATAATAAATACAAGTTAATAATAAAGTAACATATAAAACAAATGTTTATGGAAGAAGGATTTTTTATGACAAAATATGCAATCACAGGTGCAACTGGTCACTTTGGTCAAAATGCGCTCAAAAAATTAGTTGAATTGGTTCCTGCCACAGATGTAGTAGCTTTGGCTCGTAACATTCAAAAAGCACAAGCAATCGTACCTGAAGGTGTGGAAGTACGTTTAGGTGACTATAACGATGCAGAACAATTAACTAAATCACTTCAAGGTATCGACAAATTACTCTTCATTTCCTCACAACCTGGTGGAAAAGTTGCCCGTGCTACTCAACATGAAAATGTCGTTGCTGCTGCTAAAAATGCTGGAGTTAAGTACATTGCCTATACAAGTTTTCCACATGCTGATACAGCTACAGCTCCTTTAGCAAGCGATCATCAGGTGACTGAGAAATTGATCAAAGAATCAGGAATTGCTTATTCGTTCTTGCGTAATAATTGGTATTTGGAAAATGAGGTTGATTCGTTAAAAACTGCTGCAACACAGGGATTAGTATATTCAGCCGATGGCAAAGTCGGTTGGGCCTTGGAATCAGAATATTCAGAAGCTGCTGCTTTAGTATTGGCCCAAAATAACCCTAAGAAAATTTATGAATTTGCAGGAAAGAGCAGAACTTATCAAGATTTGGCCGATGCCTTAAAGGTTAAAGCTACGAAATTGAGCGATGCAGAATATAGTCAATTATTGCAAAAATCAGGGATGGATGAAGGAACAATTCAAGTGATTCTCTCCATTCAAGATTTGATTACTCAAGGTAATTTAACGGAAGATACAACCGACTTGCCAGAGGTTTTAGGTAGAGAATTGACACCATTGTCAGAAGCACTCGAAACAATCGTTGGTAAATAATGTTTGTCAAAGACCTGCTTTGTACCTTATGATATTAAGAAGTGTGAAGGAGTGATGATGTTGAAGTTTTCCAGTAAATTGAGTGATGGCGTGCATATTTTGGCATATGTTGATATTTGTAAAGATGGTGATCTTTCAAGTGCGGCAATCGCCAGTAGTATCGAGTCCAACCCCAGTTTAGTTCGACGGATGATGTCGAGATTGAAAAAAGCTGGTTTGTTACAGAGCGCCCCTGGAAAAGTTGCTCCTAAATTGTCTAAAAAGCCTTCTGAGATAACGTTGTTGGATGTTTATCGAGCCATTGAAGACAATCAAAACTTGCTCCACGTTGATGAAAAAACCAATCCCAAATGTATCGTTGGTGGCAATATTCAGGATACCTTGCGTGAGGTTTATCAAAAAGTCCAAAATGATGCTGAAGAAAGCATGTCACAAGTGAGTTTGCAGGATATTATTGATGGTATCTTACGTAATAATGAGAAGAAAAAATAAAATAAGCCTGGTCAGAACAAATTCTGATCGGGCTTATTTTATTGATTTTTAGAATCGGTCGAAATAATGCCGCGTTGTAAGTTGATGAAACGTCCACTATTACGACTGAAAGTTAACGTATAGTAATAACTATTGTCTTTATTTAACTGTTTAATATAAATTCTAGTATAACGAGGGACATCGGAAACTTGATAACCGACGATACTGGAATTGCTGACTCGTGAATTAGAATTTTTAGCTAAAGTATACAAACCAACATTGCTTTTATCGGGATTCAGACCTAAATTGATAGAGATCTGGTTGAAGTTACCAGGCTCGTTAGCGTTGGTGTCAGTTAAATTAGAATTGATGATAGCTGTCTTTAATCGTTGCATGAAGGCGTCTGCTTCGGTCGTACCAAACTTGCCTAGCTCAATATCTTTAAAGACGTATTTTGGTGGATATTTGTTAGACTTAGTATTGAGATATTTGGCTGAAGTGATTGTGTCGTTTTTGTAATAAAGTCGGTAACGGTAACTAACGATGTTCTTCGTATCGTCATAACGATTACAACTAACGGTAATGTACTTTCCATGGCTATCTTTACCGAAATTTAACAAGGTCATTTTACCGATATAACGGTGTGGCTTCTGATGAACCTTCTTTAATAAAGATTCTTCTTGGTCATTGGATAAAAATGACAGCTGTTTTGTATTATCATAGTCATCATTGATGGAGCTGATTAGATTCAAAGCCTGCGTTTTGGAATTGCTTAAGTCAGCTTTCAACGAGATAGCCTTAGGTGCAATGTCTTCGTCAATATTGTTAGGATTAACGATCAAAGAAAACGGGATGGTTAGACTTGAGATGCCATTGATTGTTTTGTCTTTGATTTTTCCTAAGTTAAGGGCGTATGAGAAAATAATGGCGATTAATAGCAGAAGAATAACGATCCATTTTATATATGTTTTGTTTAATTTTTTCAAAATGTTCACCCTTTATTTGCAGGATAATTTACTATATATAATAACAAGATGAACTAGATATTTGGGGAAAATTATGAAAGATAAGAAAGATTTAAAGACTAAAACTAAATCTGAACGATATTTATTGATGGGTGCCGGAATCGTCGGTGTGATCACTGCCATCATTTTCTTTGTCATGCTTTCAAGAGGTGTCGTCAATGCAGTTGTTACGTCTAAAATATCTAGTCAGTATCAAGATAAGGAATTAGAAGTTCTTAAAACTGATTTGAATTATAAGACTTTAGATTTCATTGGTAAATTGATTGATGTTAGTGATGGAGTCATCATTACTCCCGATAATGAGAAGAAGTATCAAGAACTTGAAGCCTATATTCAAGCTAGAAAAGACCGTTCTAAGGAGGTTAATTCCTTTTATGACGGTAAAAGTCACTATAAGGATGACGTTACTGAAACTAAAATCAATGACTTAGATAAAAGCCTATTGAAAGAAAAAAACCAAGATGTCTATCAGAAATTACGTAATAAACTCGATACGATTCAAATTTGGTATGAACAGACGCAAGATGCCGATAAATATTTGAGTAAAACTTGGGATGGTTTTAATTCTGATAAGAGTAGTTTGAGTTTTAAAAAGATTTCAATGGTTAATACTTATTACAAATTGATCAAAAATAAAACATCCAAGAATCACTGGACCCAAGCGGTTAATCAAATGGATAATTACTTTGCCAATAATAAAGGTGAGAGTTCTAGGGTAGCTGCGGCTAAAGAAGAATTGGAAGCTTTAAAAAATTCGCCTTTGACGGAAAAATATACACCAGCTAGTGTTGATATTGTTTCAAGTATGAATTCAACAACCGGAGCTTCAGATGCGTTGGATCAAGCTGGTATTACTAGCAAGAATGTGCTTTATTACAATTCTAGCAAGAATACTTTAGCTTTGATGACGAGGGTTTCTGGCAAATATGTTGCTGAAGATGGTTATAGCAATGTTATTAGTTCCAAAGTAAATTCGGGTAAATATACTGTTAAAAAGCTTGTGGATGCTAATAGTTCCGATGCTATTGTTACCGATAGTGATAATAGTGATTTTGGACAATATATCAATAATGCAAGCATCAGCGAATTAACTTCGATGGGCTTAACCGATCCTGATAATACGACAACTGACTTTAATTCGGCTACACCGGTCTTCTGGTTCAAGAATAATTCAGCTTTGACTAGTTCAATTTACTTTGGTGACAATTCAACGATTGGTTTCATTTATGCCGGGTCAACTAGCTATAACAATGGTATGCAAATTAGTTCATCAGATTTATCTGATTTGATGTCACAAGTTTCTACAGGAACGACATTCTTTGTTAATTAGGGGTAATTATGCGTAAGAAAAAAATGGAACATAAATTAATCAAGAAAAGAAAAAAATGGCCCTGGATTCTTTTGACATTAGTTTTATTAATCGTTTTAAGTGTCGGAGCTTTTTGGTGGAAATATGGGTATGAAATTAAAAATACGATTGCTGACGGTTATTCTTATAGCCAAGGCTTGAAAAAATCTGATTTTCATCCCCGTAATTCGACCGTTATATATGATCGTAACGGTAAGGTTATTAAAAAATTGGCTCAATCAAGTTCAGATTACACACCAATTAGTAAGATCAACACTAAGATAAGTAAAGGCTTGGTGGACGTTGAAGATCAACGTTTCTATATTCATCATGGGGTCGATCTTTACGCTATTATGCGTTCAGTCGGTTCAACTATTTTGCATCGCCGGACTGAAGGTGGTTCAACACTGACACAACAATTAGTTAAGAATGTTATCTTACAAGATCAATCCCAAAACCTAACGCGTAAGCTCAAAGAAATGGTTATTGCACAACAATTAGAGAAGAAATTTACTAAGTCGCAGATTTTGGAGTTTTATATTAACAATGTCTACATGGGTCACGGTTCATATGGATTTAGTGCGGCGTCTGATTACTATTTCTCGGAAGATCAAAATGATTTATCGATTGATAAAATAGCTATGCTAGTCGGTATTCCCAACAATCCAGTCTATTATGATCCTGTTCAATATCCGGAGCGAACAAAGAAACGTCGGAATATGATTTTGTATATCTTTAATCAAAGAGGTTTGATTTCAAAAAAGACTTATCAAGCAGCTCGTAAGAAACCTTTAGGATTGAAACTAAACGAAAAGAAATATGATAATGATGTTTCTAATAATTATGCTCTGAGTTACGCAGTCTACGGAGCGACAGAAGAATTAATGAAATCATCTGGATTTACGATGCGTTATGATTTTAAAAATGCAGCTGATCGCCAGGCATATGATACGAAGTATCAACAAGAATATGAACGTGCTCACGGTCAATTAATGGATGGTGGTTACACGATTCAGACAACGATTGATATGGACGTACAAAATAAAGTTGAAGACTTAATCAAGCAAGTTTATTCTCCTTATACTGGCCGAACAGCCAATGGGAAGTTGACTCCACAAGTTTCTAGTACGGTAGTGGATAACAAAACTGGCGACGTTATAGCGGTAGTTGGTGGTCGAACTACTGATGGGGATCAATTTAATCGAACGATAAATGGGTATCATCAACCAGGTTCAACTGCTAAACCAATCGTGGCTTATGCACCAGCTTTTGAAAGAGGATATTTACCACAAAGTACTGTCATTGATTCGACTGTAGGTAATCCTGTCGTTCATAACTGGTACAGTGGCTATACTGGTAGTACAACGGTTCGTCATGCATTGGAAAATTCAATCAATACCGTCGCTTATAAGTTAGCGGCTCAAGATACTAATGGCACTTACTATAATGATATGGTCAAAATGGAATTTGCTCGATTGTCGCCAACCCAAAAATTGGATCCACGATTAGCAATTGGTTCCTTTAGAAATGGTGTAACAACAACCGAAATGGCTTCAGCGTATAGTTCATTTTCACGTGGTGGGCAATTCATTCATCCTAGCAATATTTCTAGTATTTACGATAATGATAATGATCGCTATATTTATCAAAATACTCATATGAAAAAAGACGTCTACACTAAGAATGCTAGTTATATGATGATCAATACGATGCAGTCAGTTATTAGTGATGGGCTAGGGAAAGATGCTGCTTTAGATAATTACAAGTACACGGCTGGTAAAACTGGTTCAACTGATGATAATTATGATTCATATTTCGTTGGAATGACACCAGACTTTACAATCGCTAATTGGACTGGTGATGATAAAAAAGAAGATAGTCTGAATGCTTCTGAACGTCAGCTTGCTATGAAAGCTTTTAAATCGGTTGGCGAGTACTTAGTTGATGAAATGAAGCAAAAGGATGTTGATTTCAAGAAACCAAGTACTGTAACAGTCAGTGGTAGTAACTTGTCAGTTAACACTAAGGCTGAAAAACCAAGCATTCAAGATATCATCGATAATGATTTTTCTAAATACAATACTAATCAAGCTAATAAGAATGAAAATCGTTTGTACAATCTTGATTATCGAATCATTTATCATTTGACGAAGAAAGAAGAATTCAAACGAGAAAGAAAAGTTCAAAAGGCAATTGATAAATACAACGACAATCCAATCATTAAGGAATCACAGTACAATAAGAAATTAGATGAGCTACAAAAGATTCGTTATTTGAATAGTAATGTTAAACGTCAAAGTGCAAAGAATGACTTTAACAAGCAGATTTTACAGCTTCAAAAGGACTTGAACTTGAGTCAAGCGATGTTCCAAGCTGCTAAAGATAATAAGAAGGTAGCCCAGTTTGAATCTGAAAAAGAGGCTATTGAGGAACAACGTGAGAAGAAACGTCAGAACATGGTGGATAAATTAATGCCACAGTACAATTCGCAGCTTCAAAAAGTAAAAGATGCCTACAAGAATAATGATTCTGATAAAGAAGATCAAAAGCAAAAACTGATCGATATCATGAATGAAATTAGAAGTTACGGTGGGAATGTTCCGGATCTAAAAATCGATAGTAATGGCAATTCCAACTCAACTTCTACTACAAACTAAAAAAGACCCTCTAGATTGATTTCTAGAGGATCTTTTAGTTTAATATCCGTGCAGTAGATATTAACTATATTTCATCTAATTCAGAATTAGTACGTTTAGCAATAGCAGGTAAAATCAATCCCAAAGCAATCAAGGCAATTGGTGTGATGATATTAAGTGCTAGTTGGAACCACCATGATGATGGATCAGTTGCCATATTCATCTTAGGCACCATACCTAGAATGCAGGCAAAGGCTGTTAAGAAGAAAGCCCATAGTCCGAAACCAAAGCCGACGTATTTGTTCTTAACAAACATGTAGTCTGACTTAAATTTATCTAGTTGACGACAAAGCATCATGTAGGCTAAGAATACCCAAAGGTAACGCATAGGCATAACGATTGAGTTTAAGTTCAATAGCCAGTTGTATAAATCGTTCATTCCGTTGATTCCAAGGGCAGGAACGATGATTAAGATAGAAACCAAAATTGCTGTTAACTTGTAACCATTGATGGCAACGCCACGTTTGTTTTTCTTCAAAAGTCCTTTAGGGATGAATCTCTTATCAGCATCACCTAAAAGCATACGTAATGGTGCATCGATGGAAATAGCTAGAGCAGCAGCTGAAGCTATTGTGTTGGTAATGGCAAAAGCCCAAACGAATAAGTTACCAACGTGGAAACTATTACCTAAAAATTGGAAAGCTTGGTAAGCACCGTTAGCCATCAGATCAGCTGGAATGTGATTTGAGTTAACGATCATACCAATAGCAAATGATCCTAAGATTGCAGAAACAGCTACCATCACGGCTAAGACGATCATACCGAGTGGGAACTCCTTAGAAGCATTTTTAGTTTTATTAACATAAGGTGAAATTTTTTCCGAACCACCAACGGCGAAGACTAACATAGAGATCGTCGTGAAGTATTGGAAATCAAACTTAGGAATATAAGTGTGGATATCAGTCATGTTTGGTGTAGCGATTTGGACATGAGTGATAAATGGAGCACTGACACCTAAGATGATAAATAGCATTGACATAGCAAACATTGCAATACCAGCAATACTACCAAGATTATTCAAGGTAGCAGTTCCTTTACTAGCTAACCAGACGAAGAGCAAGAAGATAATTAAACTTGCACCTTGTACAACTAGTGGTGAAGCAGTTTTGATGAAAGAACCATTTCCCTTGAATAACCAACTCAAACTAACCATGATGATTTGTGGTTTTTGAGCAAGATATGGAACGTGCACTACCCAATAAGTCCAGGCAGCAAAGTAGGCCAGTTTATTATTAGAAAGAGCTTTAACCCAAGAACTAACTCCTCCACCAGCCTCTTGAAAAGCGGATCCCAATTGTCCCACCATTAAAGTGTATGGAACAAAATAAAGAACCATGATTAAAATCCATGATGTTACAACGGCTAAACCTTGATTAGCAAAGTTGTTGATAACATTATTAAGACCCCAAACGGTGGTAAAACCTAACAAGGCAATGTTCCACCATCTAAACGTCTTTGCATTACTTGCATCTGACATTATTCAAATCCTCCTACGGAAGAAATTATACATGAAATATACAAGAAAAAGTTCTAAATAATGAGATAGATATTCGCTTATGTTTTAATTAATAAATAAGAAAAATATTTTTTGTAAAATTGACAGATTGTGTCAAAAAATTATAATTTAGGAATGCGGCTATTTAAAATTTAATTTTAATTCAATTGAATTAAGCTGTATAATTGCATCCTATCTACTATAATATAGAGAGAATTTGTTTTTAAGGTAGATAGCAAATTAATCGGAGTTTATTATGGATAACAATAAGAACGACAATATGTCTAGGCAGCATCGGCAAAGATCTCGTAACAGTGCCTTAGCTTCTAATAACGGTGGAAAGATTAAACGTCCATTTGTTAAGATTCTAGGATTAGTATTCTTAGTTATGATTTTTGTCATGGGTGCTTATGGATTTAGACTTTATGCTCAAGCTCAAAATTCATTGGGTAAGACTTATAAAGCTATTGATGGTAAAAAAGTTTCAACAAGAATCAATGATAAAAAGCCAATCTCAATTCTTTTATTGGGAGTTGATACGACTGATAACGGAATTAGAGATACAGAAACTAATTATCGAGGGAATTCGGATACGATGATCGTTGTAACGGTTAATCCTAAAACTAACAAGACGACAATGGTTTCCGTTCCACGTGATACAATGGCTCAAATTTGGAAGAGCAGTACTAATAACACCAAAAAAATTCAAAAAATCAATTCAGCTTACAACATCGGCAATGAAGGTAGTGCGGTGGCAACAACTGAGAAATTGTTGAATGTGCCAATTGACTACTATGTTAAAGTAGATTTTAACTCACTTAAGCAGATTGTTAACGCTGTTGGTGGAGTAGATGTTAATGTACCATTTAGTTTCTCTTACGGTGATACTGGTGAGAAAGAATCTCATTTCAAGAAGGGTAAGATGCATCTGAATGGTAAGCAAGCACTAGATTACTCAAGAATGCGTTATGAGGATCCTGAAGGTGACTATGGCCGTCAAAAGAGACAGCGTCAAGTTATCACGGCGATTATTAAGAGTGCTGCTAGTGCCAATACGTTTACGCACTATCAAAAAGTTTTGAATAGTATTTCTAGTTCAATGACTACTAATTTGAGTTTTAGTGATATGCAGTCAGTCTTCTTTAATTATCGTGGAGCTGCCAAGAACATTGATTCTGATCACGTTCAAGGATATGGCTCAATGATTAATGGTTCTTCATATGAAGTGGCTCCAACTAAAGAATTGCGTCGAGTATCAAATAAATTAAGAAAGCAACTAGGCCTTTCTGAAGAACAACTGAATAATGAAGAAACTAGATTAAACACATTGAATGAAGCTAGAGGATTCTCATTTGACAGTGGGACTACAAATCAAAACTATACAATCTTTACAAGAGATCAAACGTCAGAATAATTTGGATAAAGACTGGGACAATAGTTTCAGTCTTTTCTTATGTATAAAGGAGATAAATATGAGTGTTTTAGAGGTACATGATTTAAGTCAGCAATTTTTGGATAAGAAATTGTATGATTCTGCCAATCTACAAGTTAATAAAGAGGATCATTTAGGAATAATTGGTCAAAATGGAGTAGGTAAGTCTACCTTTATTAAGATTTTAACTGGTCAAATTGAACCAGATGAAGGAAAAATCACTTGGAAGAAGCATTTAACAATTGGTTATTTGGATCAACAAGCTAGATTAGCACCAGGGATGACCATCTACGAATATTTAAAGACAGCGTTTTCAAAATTATATGAAACAAGCGATAAGCTAAACGAGATTTACATGAATAATCCGACAGATGAGGATCTTGAAAAAGCTGGAAAACTCCAAGAAATCTTAGATGCCAACGATTTCTACGAGTTAGATACCAAAATTCAGCAAGTTGCGACAGGTTTGGGACTAGATGCTATTGGTTATGATCACGATGTCTCAAAACTTAGTGGTGGTCAACGTTCTAAGATCATTTTGGCTAAAATTTTGCTAGAACAACCAGATATGATTTTATTGGATGAGCCAACAAACTACCTAGATACTAACCACATTGACTGGTTGGCTGATTATTTGAATAACTTTAATGGTGCCTTCATCGTTATTTCCCACGATTATAACTTCCTAGATCGGATCATTAATTGTGTGGCTGATTTTGAATTCGGCAAGATTACTAAATATACGGGATCTTTGAAGCAAGCTCTTAAACAAAAAGCCGCTAATCAAGAAACTTATATGAAGGCTTACGTCAAGCAACAAGAAAAGATCTCTAAGACTAAAGCCTATATTAGAAAGTTTAAGGCTGGCTCTCGTTCTAAGAGTGCCAAGAGTAGGGAGAAGCAATTAGCTCATATGGATGTCTTAACACCTCCAGGGAGTAAAACAGCTGCAAGTTTCGCCTTTCCATATGTTGAAGTACCTAGTTCTCGTATGATGTTGGATGTTAACAATCTAAAAGTAGGATATGATGGGAAAGCCCTCTTTGATAAAGCCTTAAATTTCTCCATTGTTAGTGGAGAGAAAATGGTCATTAAGGGATTCAATGGTATCGGTAAGTCTACGTTGATCAAAACATTATTGAATATCCTTAAGCCAATCGATGGTAACTTTGAATTCTCAGAGACTACAAAGATAGGCTACTTCAAGCAGGATCTAGTTTGGAAGAATAACTTAGAGTCACCATTCCAATATATTAGTGATAAGCATTCTGAGGAAGGTGGCAAGGAGGTTAGACGTGTTCTCGCTAGAACTGGATTAACTAACCAACAGATCATGTCGCCGCTACGTTCTCTATCTGGTGGAGAACAAACTAAGGTCAAGATTGCTGATTTGATGTTCGACAACACTAATTTTCTATTCATGGACGAACCTACAAACCACTTGGACGATGAGAGTAAAGCAGCTTTACGTAAAGGACTCAAAAACTACGATGGATCAATGATTCTAGTTACTCACGAAGAGGATTTCTATAGTAGTGATTGGATTGATAAGGTCTTGGATATTGAAAAAATAAAAGAAAATTAGCTATTTTCAAAAAAAAATGAAAAAATGCTTGCATTGGTTTACCATAAACGGTAATATATTACCTGTTGTCACGAGAGGTCAACAGCTTCAACGGTTAAGCAAGATATTTGCTTGAAAGTTGAAATAATTATTTTAAATAAGTTCTTGACATTGAGTTATGAACTTGTTATGATAATTAAGTTGACTCGTAAGAGCAACGAGCTAACAATTTGATGAATCTTTTCATTAAATTGTTAGAAAAATTATTTTAAAAAGCTCTTGACATTAACTTGTCAGCTTGATAAAATAATTAAGTCGCTGATGAGCGTAAGCGCTTAATCAGCTGGTAGACCTTTGAAAACTGAACAAAGTTTTA
>NZ_BJDU01000005.1 GCF_005405305.1 Companilactobacillus formosensis | reverse complement strand
GAGCAGTACTAATAGATCGAGGACTTAATCGAGTAAGAGTTTACAGCAGTTTGAAGTGTTTTAAATCATTAACTTAATATCTAGTTTTGAAGGTACGAGTATCAAACAGTGTAGTGACGATAGTGAGAAGGATACACCTGTTCCCATGCCGAACACAGAAGTTAAGCTTCTCCGCGTCGAAAGTAGTTGGTGGGAAACTACCCGCGAGGATAGAGAGTCGCTACGCTGTCTCATGATGGAGGATTAGCTCAGCTGGGAGAGCATCTGCCTTACAAGCAGGAGGTCACAGGTTCGATCCCTGTATCCTCCATATCATGAGCCGTTAGCTCAGTTGGTAGAGCATCTGACTTTTAATCAGAGGGTCGACAGTTCGAACCTGTCACGGCTCATTTGCAACATATATACGCACCATGCGGGTGTGGCGGAATTGGCAGACGCGCTAGATTTAGGTTCTAGTGTCCTTTGGACATGAAGGTTCAAGTCCTTTCACCCGTATTCAATATTGTTGTTGCAATATTGAGTTTCATTTAGTAAAATATGAAAGTATTGTTTTTATGCCGACTTAGCTCAGCTGGCAGAGCATCTGTCTTGTAAACAGGGGGTCGGAGGTTCGAATCCTCTAGTCGGCATAATGCGGAAGTAGTTCAGTGGTAGAACATCACCTTGCCATGGTGGGGGTCGCGGGTTCGAATCCCGTCTTCCGCTTTCATTATAGTAACGCCGGGGTGGCGGAACTGGCAGACGCACAGGACTTAAAATCCTGCGGTAAGTAATTACCGTACCGGTTCGATTCCGGTCCTCGGCACTATAATGAATATGCACCTATAGCGCAATTGGATAGAGTGTCTGACTACGAATCAGAAGGTTGTAGGTTCGACTCCTACTAGGTGCATTGCTCCAAATATTCAATCTCGGGAAGTGGCTCAGCTTGGTAGAGCACCTGGTTTGGGACCAGGGGGTCGCAGGTTCGAATCCTGTCTTCCCGATAGGCAATTTATGTTGTCAGTATCACAGTTTTTGGCGGTGTAGCTCAGCTGGCTAGAGCGTCCGGTTCATACCCGGGAGGTCGGGGGTTCGATCCCCTTCGCCGCTATTATTCCGGACCTTTAGCTCAGTTGGTTAGAGCAGGCGGCTCATAACCGCTCGGTCGTAGGTTCGAGTCCTACAGGGTCCATCGTTTTGTATGGACCTTAACAATTATTGTTATCGCGGGATGGAGCAGTCTGGTAGCTCGTCGGGCTCATAACCCGAAGGTCGTAGGTTCAAATCCTTCTCCCGCAATTGTTTTAAAAATTAATTTGGTTCCTTGGTCTAGTTGGTTAGGACGCCTGCCTGTCACGCAGGAGATCGCGGGTTCGATTCCCGCAGGGACCGTTGATAGTTATCTATCATAAGAAGTAGTAGCCGTAAGGTAATATGCGGGTGTAGTTTAGTGGTAAAACCACAGCCTTCCAAGCTGTTGTCGCGAGTTCGATTCTCGTCACCCGCTTTGCCACTTTTATGGGCCTATAGCTCAGCTGGTTTAGAGCGCACGCCTGATAAGCGTGAGGTCGATGGTTCAAGTCCATTTAGGCCCACTATATCTGGAGAAGTACTCAAGTGGCTGAAGAGGCGCCCCTGCTAAGGGTGTAGGTCGCGTAAGCGGCGCGAGGGTTCAAATCCCTCCTTCTCCGTTAATATGACCCGTTGGTCAAGTGGTTAAGACACCGCCCTTTCACGGCGGTAACATGAGTTCAAATCTCGTACGGGTCATTGATGCTAGTCATCAAGAATTAAATAGCTTTACGTATTAAGCAATGGAGGATTACCCAAGTCCGGCTTAAGGGAACGGTCTTGAAAACCGTCAGGTCGCGAAAGCGGCGCGTGGGTTCGAATCCCACATCCTCCTTAGTGGGTAGCATGTGATATTTTTATTATCGCGGGATGGAGCAGTCTGGTAGCTCGTCGGGCTCATAACCCGAAGGTCGTAGGTTCAAATCCTGCTCCCGCAATTTGTTTTGAAAAAATTAAATTTGGTTCCTTGGTCTAGTTGGTTAGGACGCCTGCCTGTCACGCAGGAGATCGCGGGTTCGATTCCCGCAGGGACCGTTAATGGCTCGGTAGCTCAGTTGGTAGAGCAATGGATTGAAGCTCCATGTGTCGGCGGTTCGATTCCGTCCCGCGCCATTTTGGAGGGGTAGCGAAGTCTGGCTAAACGCGGCGGACTGTAAATCCGCTCCTTCGGGTTCGGTGGTTCGAATCCACTCCCCTCCATATTTAGGGATATAGTTTAAAGGTAGAACTACGGTCTCCAAAACCGTCGGTGTGGGTTCAATTCCTACTATCCCTGTTTCTACCTTTTATCATGGCGGTATTGGTGAAGTGGTTAACACACCGGTTTGTGGCACCGGCACACGTGGGTTCGACTCCCACATACCGCCCTTCATTGGGTTATAGCCAAGCGGTAAGGCAACGGACTTTGACTCCGTCATGCGCTGGTTCGAATCCAGCTAACCCAATTGCTGTAAAAAAAGAATATGGCGGTATAGCCAAGTGGTAAGGCAGAGGTCTGCAAAACCTTCATCACCGGTTCAAATCCGGTTACCGCCTTTGGTTATGCTTAAATAATCAGGCATAGAGATATGCCGGTGTGGCGGAATTGGCAGACGCGCAGGATTCAAAATCCTGTTCCCACTAGGGAGTATCGGTTCGACCCCGATCACCGGTATTGAGGTTTTTAAAACCAAATATCAGTTAGCTCAAATTGTTGTTAAATCAATGATTTGAGCTTTTTTTGTATCTCCAAATAATGGGATTTTGAAATTCTGCACATATTTCGCACATTACTAAATTTGAATTAATTAATTTCAAAATGGTCAACTATGACAGAAACGGCTTTTTTACCATTATATTTTGAACTAAAAGAATATCCATCATGAACTTTGACTTTACCGTTAATGAAGCCTTGAATAGTTATCTTATTGCCGATCTTAATGGTTTTGCTAGTTTTGATAGTTGTGACGAAGTATTGATTGCTAGTCTTTAATGGAGTTAGTAGCAAATGATAAGTATTTTGATCATCAAGGTAAATATCTTTTACGAAGAAATTTCTTAAAGTTAAATTCATAAACAACACGTTACTACTATATTGTTCCATAGAAGTTATATCCAGCTCCTTAGAGATGTCTGGATACTTATCGCTAGTCGTTTTCTTATGAGATTGAGAAACGGCTTGTACGTCGCTTTTAAGGTCATTTTTTAAAGGGTTGAAACTTTCTATACTACAATCAGACAAAAAAATAAGGCTAGTAATTAAAGCAATCCGTTTTCGATTCATAATATCCTCCAAATAACTATTTACGTTTAGTATAATTCTTTAAATATGTTGATATGTACGTAAATGGATAGCTAATTATTTGTAAATGATAATTTTATATTTATTGCTTAATCAAATATAATAATAATTTAAATTCAATAATCGACTTTATTTGGTATCTAAAAAATTTTTGACTTGTTAAGATGATTACAAAAAACGGGAGAAACTACACGCCAATGTCTTTAACTAAAAAACACTTAATCGAAACTACTTACCGAGAATTTTCTAGTCGACGAATTGATAAATTTACTTTAGTAGAGTTAGCTCAAAAGGCTACTGTTAGTCGTAGTACAATTTATAATAATTTTGGCAGTTTAGAATACGTATATAAAGATTTGATTGAGAAGATTATTCTTAAAGAAATTACACGAGGTTGTCAATCGTATGAAGAATTGATCAAAAATCTTGTTACTTATATTTATGACAATAAAATGCTTTGCTTGAATTTATATCGACAAACTATTCCTTTTATTAATCAAGAACACGTTCATCGTCAAATAATAGAGGATTTCAGTAAAATATTGATTCAATATAATCAAGAAAAAGAAGTCAGTAATGTGGCCATGGATGCGCTCATTTTAATGTTAAAAAAGCAATTCGACAATAATTTAAGAACTAATCAAATTGAAATGACTGAGATTTTAGTGAAATATGGACATTTTTTATTTAATGTATAAAATTGGACATTTTCAGAAAAATGTAGATTCTCAGATGAAAATGAACACGTTAAAATATATTTGTAATCAGGAATGATTATAAAAAAATAAAGAGGAGAATTGCGGGAATAGTTTTATAGATAAAAAAACAATGATTCGTTGTGGGGTCATTGTTTTAACTGTGTGTTTTTTCACATTTGAGATTATTATTAAATCATGTATTATATATACTTGAGGTGAAAAAATGTTTAGAAATGCTAAAGAGGAAGATGCAGATCAGATATTGCCAATTTTGTTCCAAATCTTTGATGAAATGGAATTAGATGTTTTCAAAAAAGTTGGCGACGAAAAGATGGCTCAAGTTATCAAAGAAGGCTTTTTCCAACCAGGTTATCGCTATGGATTGGATAATATCTTAGTTAATGAGATTGATGGCAAAGTAGTAGCAATCATGGTCGGTTATCCAGAAGAAGCGGAGGATACAATTGACGAACCTTTGAAGAAAATCATGCACAAGTATGGTATTGAAGAAGATAACTTATTTGGCGATAAGGAAGCATGGCCTGGTGAATGGTATTTGGATTCATTTGCAGTTGCTCCAGAATTCCAAGGTAAGGGTATCGGAACTGCAACTATGGAACACTTTATTGAAGTAATCCGTGATCGTGGCGAAAAAATATTGAGTTTAAATGTTGACGTTGATAATGCACCTGCCAGACATGTTTATGATAAAACTGGCTTCAAACAAGTTGGACAATTATATATCGGTAGTCATTTGTATGACCACATGCAATATGATTTAACTAAATAAAAGACCCTTCCTTTAAGTAGGAAAGGTCTTTTATTTATTAAAATTATTTAGATAAGGCATTTTAGATTTTAAACCTAGGTTATCTAAATCAGTTTTTGGTGCCAAAGTAGGTAGTTTAATGTATTTATCTAAAAAGATAGCTAATAAAGTACTCATTGGACCGTCATCCAAATTACTAAATGATAACTCTAATCCAGGATGACCTTGGCTTAATATGGTTGGTTGAACTTGCAAAATTTCTTTGCCAGCTTGAGTTACGTGGTAGTTGGATTCAACCAAGTTACCGATGACACTCCAATTGACTTTACTCAAGTAAACGAATTTCAAGTCGATCATTGGTAATGCGTTGATGGTAGCTTTTTCTTCACCATTGATTTTAATAGAGTAAATTTTTAGAAAGTTATTTTTTAAACTTATTTCACCAATTAACGTATTTAAACGATTATATAATTTGATCAAGAAAGGATTGTCTTTGTCACGTGAGGCTATAAAGACGGTTTCCTTGCTCTGATTGGCAATGACTAAAATATTGCCAACTGCTAAATCTGCTTTACGAATATAAAGCTCCATGATTAGTCCTGCTTTTGATCCTCAATCGTTTTTTCAATGATTTGAGCCACGCCATCGTTGGCATTATTGTCAGTTTCAACTTGGGCGATTTCCTTAATGGCTGGAATAGCATTTTTCATAGCTACACCGACTCCAGCATCTCTGATCATGGAATAATCGTTTAAATTATCTCCAATTGCCATAATTTCATCAGGTGAGATATTACGTTTTTTGGCATATTGTAGAAGCGCAATTCCTTTTTGAGCATCGACACTATTAACTTCGACGTTATTAGGGGATGAGGAAGTGACAACTACATCTTTAATATTTTTGGTGATTTCTTTTTTCATAGGAGCAAGTACTCTATGTTGATGTTCATTGAAGCCAATCAATTTCATGATTTTAAAAGACTTATCACTGAAGATATGGTCATAACTATCCACGAAGTTCATTGGCATCATTTTGACACGTTCTTGAGTATCTCTTAAAGCTTGTTTAAAAGAAGTGCCAGGATTTAATTTTACTAGCAAATTGGCTAAATTATTGACTCTAGCTTCACGGTCATTTGAAAAAATTCCTTTATCAGTAACGACTTCAAAATAAACATTATATTTGTGAAAGTAGTCAACGACTTTATTTTGAGATTCTGCTGAAATTGGATTGCTAGAAATTAATTTTTCATCGCTGTCAAAGACCTCAGCTCCATTTAAAGTGATATATCCTGGATGAACTTGATTTCTTAAAAATGGTTTGGCCTCACTCAAACCACGGCCAGTAGCAATTAAAAATTCAATGCCAGCCTTTTGTGCATCCTTGATTGCTTGGATGTTACGATCTGAAACCTCCATCTTTTCGTTTAGTAAAGTACCATCCATATCGGATGCGATTAATTTAATCATAAAGTTTCCTCCGAATGCGTTATGCTATAAGTGAATGTTACCATATTTTATGGCATTATATATCAAAACAGGTAGGTGTAAATTTGAAAACCTTAATAAATAATGATTGGCAAGAAGTTTTGAATGGTGAATTTGACAAACCGTATTATGAAAAACTTCGTGAATTTCTAGTAGAAGAATATAATACGCAAACTATTTATCCTGAGATGCACCATATTTATCAGGCTTTTGAGTGGACTCCCTTTTTAAAGACAAAAGTTGTCATCTTAGGGCAAGACCCTTATCATGAACCAAACCAAGCAATTGGTTGTAGTTTTGCCGTCCAACCAGGTGTAACGATTCCACCATCATTGCGTAATATTTACAAAGAATTACAAGATGATTTGGGTTGTAAACCAGTTAATCATGGCTATTTGAAATCTTGGGCTACTCAAGGAGTTTTATTACTCAACTCGGTTCTCACAGTGAGAAGAGGTCAAGCTAACTCCCATAAAGGCAAAGGCTGGGAAGAATTGACCGATTATGCTATCAAGGCCTTGTCAGAACGTGGTAAAGTTGTCTTTATTTTATGGGGTAATGCTGCTAAGAGTAAAATTCCTTTGATTGATCAATCGAAGAATACAATTATTTCTTCAACGCACCCAAGTCCATTTGCAGCTAGATATGGATTTTTTGGCTCCAAACCGTTTTCTAAAGCAAATCAAGCGCTTTTAAACTATAATGAAAAAGAAATCAATTGGCAGTTACCTGAACGTGCCGATGATGAAATGGAGGAAAAGTAATGGATTTATTTGAAAGTCTCAAGAACAAGATTAATGGAAAAGATTTAACAATTGTTTTCCCAGAAGGTGAAGAACCTAGAATTTTGGGTGCTGCCGTTCGTTTAGTTAAAGAAAATATTCTTAAACCTATTTTAATTGGTAATCAAGCGGAAATTGACAAGGTTGCTGATGAAAAATCATTTGATATTTCTGGTATTGAAATTATTGATCCTAAAAAATATGCTGACTTCGACACAATGGTCGAGAAATTTGTTGAACGTCGCAAAGGTAAGAACACTAAAGAACAAGCTGAAAAGATGCTTTTGGATAATAACTACTTTGGAACAATGCTAGTCTATATGGACAAAGCTGATGGGATGGTTTCCGGTGCTATTCATTCAACTGGTGATACTGTTCGTCCAGCTCTTCAAATTGTTAAAACAGCTCCCGGCAATTCAAGAATCAGTGGTTCATTCATCATGCAAAAAGGCGATGAACGTTATATGTTCGCTGATTGTGCTATCAACATTAATCCTAATGCTCAAGAATTGGCTGAAATTGCCGTTCAAACAGCTAAAGACGCTAATTTATTTGATATCGATCCTAAAGTTGCCATGTTGAGTTTTTCAACTAAAGGTAGTGCTAAGAGCGATGAGGTTACTAAAGTTGCTGAAGCTACTAAGATTGCTCATGAATTAGCACCTGATTTAGCTCTTGATGGTGAATTACAATTCGACGCAGCCTTTGTTCCTAGTGTTGGTGCTCAAAAAGCTCCAGATTCAAAAGTTGCAGGGCATGCAAATGTCTTTGTCTTTCCAGATCTTCAATCAGGAAACATTGGTTATAAGATTGCTCAAAGATTTGGTGGCTTTGAAGCTATTGGACCTATTTTGCAAGGCCTTGCTAAACCAATTTCTGATCTATCACGTGGCTGCAATGAAGAAGATGTTTACAAATCAGCTATTTTGACGGCAGCTTTAGCATTATAGAATTAAGGAGAAATTATGCTTGAATATCAAGTAATGACCCATTCATACGAAGAAACTGAAGATTTAGGTGAGAAATTAGCACAACTACTAAAGCCAAGTGATGTTGTAGTCTTAAACGGTGATTTAGGAGTAGGTAAAACTACCTTAACCCGAGGATTAGCTCGAGGATTGGGCATTAAGCGTAATGTAAAAAGTCCTACGTTTACTTTAATTCGCGAGTATAAAGATGGTAGGATCCCTCTGTATCATATGGATGCCTACCGTTTAGAAAGTAGTCCTGATGAAGATTTAGGTTTCGATGAGTACTTCAATGGCGACGGTATAACGATGGTTGAGTGGCCTCAATTTATCAAAGATGAGATTCCTGATGACCATTTGACAATTAATATTGAACGTTTGTCTGATACAGATCGCCAAGTTACTTTCAAGTTACATGGTGATAAATTTGATCAGCGAGGTTTTGACCAATTATGAGCCAACAATTAAAATTACGTGAAGCTATCCCAAAAGATGCGCAAAATTTATTAAATTTTTTGAAAAAAGTCAGTCAACAGAGTGATTTTATCTCGTTTGATGATATACAGTCGACAGCAGTTCGGGATGAAGAAATTTCTTTAGACGCAATTTTTCAATCTGAATATGATGAATTGATCATAGCAGTTTTAGACAATGAAATTATTGGCTATTGTCGTTTAGAAAGAATCGATGCTCGAAAGGCCGAATTTGGCGTAGTGGTCGATAAAGAATTTTGGAACAATGGAATTGCTTCTTATTTGCTAGAAGAAGCAATTGATTGGGCCAGTGATTCGCCACTAGAAAAAATAATTTTGGAAGTATACAAAAATAACCCAGCCGCAATTCATATTTATCAAAAATATGGATTTACGACTGAGTTAACAAAAGATAAAACAATAGTAATGACAAAGATGGTTAAGTGAGCTTAATCATCTTTTTTATTTGTTCAGTTCCAAATTGTTGTTCTGTTTTAAGCAAGATTTCAGCGCAAGCCACACTATCAGCTAAGGCGTTATGGTGATTTTTCAAGTCGATATTTAAAGCTTTTGAAACAGTATTTAATTTGTGATTGGGAAAGTCTGGATAAAATTTTCGACTTGTTCTCAAAGTATCTATAGTTAAATATTTTGGAGCCATAATGCCATAATTAGTTAAAGTATTTTTTAAAACACTATTGTCGAAACTGGCATTGTGCGCTGCAACGAGGTGACTATTGTCAAAGAGTGGTTCAATGTGAGGCCAAACTTGATCAAAAGTTGGTGCATCTTGAACGTCTTGAGGCGTTATGTGGTGGATTTGAATGTTACGTGGGCTGAAGACTTCTCGTGGATTGATCAGTGTATAAAAGCTATCCACGATTTTATTTTCCCGCACGAGAACTAAAGCCAATGAACAGGCACTGGAGCGTTTGCCATTAGCTGTTTCAAAATCCATGGCGACGAAATTCATAGATTATTCTCCTTTAATATTAAGGTCTAATTCAATTGGGCAATGGTCTGATCCATAAATGTCAGTTAAAATATCGGCATTTTGAATCAATTGCTGACCATTTTTAGAAACGACGAAATAATCGATTCTCCACCCAGCGTTATTTTTACGAGCATTAAAACGATAACTCCACCATGAATATTTAATTTCTTCTGGGTGAAGCAGTCTAAAACTATCGATAAACCCACTGTCGAGCAATTGACTAAATTTATCACGTTCTTGGTCAGAAAAACCAGGATTCTTGTGATTAGTCTTAGGATTCTTTAAGTCAATTTCTTCGTGAGCAACATTTAAATCACCACAAAGAATAACGGGTTTATCGGCTGATAATTGTAACATATATTTCCGTAAAGCATCGTCATAACGCATCCGATAATCGACACGCTTTAATTTTGGTTGTGAATTAGGTGTATAGCTGTTGATTAAATAAAAATCAGGGAATTCTAAGGTTATTGTGCGTCCTTCATCGTCAAATTCTTCGATACCCAAACCTTGTTTGAAAGAAATCGGTTCAGCTTTTGAAAAAATAGCTGTTCCAGAATAACCTTTTTTCTTAGCATAAAAGAAATATTGATGATAACCAGGCAAATCAAGATCTAGTTGTCCTTCTTGCATTTTAGTCTCTTGAATGCTAAAAACATCAGCATTTAATTGTTGAAAGGTAGGTACGAAATCTTTTTTGACGACAGCACGTAAACCGTTTACATTCCAAGATATTAGTTTCATTAAAATCACCTCGGCATAATTATAGCATTATTGGGATGCCTGTTTGGTCGTTAAGTAACTAACTATGTGATAAAATTAGACGTAAGTCTTAGTAACATAAAGGATGATGAATATTGAATTTTCCAGTTGAAAAATTACCAAATATTGAATTTAAGTTAAATGAACCACTTAGTAAATATACATTTACTAAAACTGGTGGAAATGCTGATACTTTGGCCTTTCCAAAAACACGTGAAGAGTTGATTCAAATCGTTGATACTGCACGTGTCAATCAAGTGCCAATCACAGTTATTGGTAATGCCAGTAATTTAATTATTAAAGATGGTGGCATACGTGGCATTGTGATTATTTTGCCTAACTTTAAAAAGATTGAAGTTTCTGAAACCAAAGTTACGGCTGAAGCTGGTGCAACAATTATTAATACGACGATTGCTGCACAAAAAGCTGGTTTAACAGGCATAGAATTTGCAGCTGGAATCCCTGGAAGTGTAGGGGGAGCTGTTTTCATGAATGCTGGAGCTTATGGTGGAGAGATTAAAGATGTTTTTGAATCTGCCGAAGTTTTATTGCCTGATGGACACATTACGACTTTGACGCATGATGAAATGAATTTTAGTTACCGTCACAGTACTGTTCAAGACGATGGCGGTATCGTTATAAGCGCTACGTTCTCACTAAAACGTGGTAATAAAGATGTTATTCAAGAAGAAATGGATCGTCTAAATGCATTGAGACGTTCTAAACAACCTTTGGAATACCCATCATGTGGTAGTGTCTTTAAACGTCCTAAAGGTCACTTCACTGGTCCTTTGATCATCAAAGCTGGTTTGCAAGGTAAGATGGTCGGCGGGGCTCAAGTTTCTATGAAGCATGCTGGTTTTATCGTTAATGTCAAACATGCCACAGCAACTGATTATATGAATTTGATTCATCTGATTCAAAAGACTGTTAAAGAAAAGTTTGATGTTGAACTTCATACCGAAGTTCGCATTATTGGTGAAGACAAAAAATAAAAGAACGGTAGGTGTTGTCTGTGGAAATACTTGAATCAATTATTTTGATTCTTTCACTCTTAATTATTGCCAATATTGTTAGTCACTACTTTGTGTCGATTCCACCGAGTTTGTTACAAATTGCAGCTGGTGTTTTGGCGGCATTGTTTATGCACGTTAAAATTTATGTCGATACAGAGTGGTTTTTGTTAGCGTTTATTGCGCCGATTTTGTTTAATGATGGAAATAATTTTCCTAAACGAGAACTTTGGAAACTCAAGGGTCCAATTTTAGGTAATGCAATTATTCTGGTCATTATTTCAACTTTAGTCGGTGGAGTATTCGTGAAATTTTTAATCCCAAGTTTACCTTGGGCAACCGCCTTTACATTAGTAGCGGTTTTATCACCAACCGATCCAATCGCGGTTCAATCGATTGCTAAAAAGGCACATATTCCCGACAAACTAATGCATCTAATCAGTGGTGAAAGTTTGATTAATGATGCGTCTGGTTTGATTTGCTTTAAATATGGGGTTGCTGCCACTGTTACTGGAATGTTCTCATTAAAGAGTGCTACGATCGATTTCTTCCATATTTCAATTGTTGGTGCTTTAGTGGGTGCAATAATGATTTGGATTTTTAACGGAATTAGATTGTATTTGATCAATCAAGGTGTGGATGATTCAATTTTGCATGCCATAATCCAAATTATTATTCCATTTATTATTTACTACGTTGCCGAAGACGTTTTTGATGTTTCTGGAGTTGTAGCAGTCGTAATTGCTGGTATTTTGAATATTTCTTCAAATCACAATATGAGTGCTTTTACACCGGAAATTCGACTGATTACGTCAAGAACCTGGGATTTGGTCGTTTACGTTTTAAACGGGATTGTCTTTGTCCTATTAGGAATTGAAATACCTTTTGCAATGGAAGAATTAGTTCATAATGATAATATCAATACATTTTGGGCAACAATTTTAGCCTTTGCTATTTGGGTAATGTTAGTTGTGATTAGATTTGCTTGGAGTTACGTTTACTCGACATTTTCTAACAATCCTGACGGCAAAATCAAATTGTGGTCTAAAACTAGACTTTACGATTGTTTAATGTCCGGGATTTCTGGAGTTCGTGGGGCTGTAACCATGGTCGGTGTCTTGTCGCTACCAATGACAATCAAAGGTGGAGATCCATTTCCTTCTAGAACCTTGTTACTATTCGTTGCCAGTGCGGTAATTATTTTCAGTTTGTTGGGAGCAACGATCTTAATCCCACTTATGACTAAAAGCAGTGCTCCAGTTGCTTATCGTGGTAATACTTTTAGTTCCGATAATTCGGATGATTCTGACGATGAAGAAGAAGAAAGTGCACCAGTTGAATTAACTCAAATAGAAGCTAATCGTGTTATTTTGGACAAAACAGTCAAAAAGCTTCGTAATGAGATGGATGAAGGCGATACAGCGGTATATTCTTCAGTTATCGCTGAATATTTGAATGATATTAGAAATTTGAGCTTTCGCAATAATAATTCTAGTGTTGTTAGTCATCAAATCAGTAAGCGCCGCGTGAAGAGTAAAAAAGACGCCGAGCTGTGGGACATTTGTTTTAATTGTGAATTAGATGCGATTGATGAATTGTACGAAAATCACGAAATTTCGGATGATTCATATGATTTAGCTACGAGAAAAATTGCTAAGTACAAGAAAGAAATTGTCCATCGTCGCTACAATTCTACAATTGAATTTTTTATTAGCTATTTTAGAAGAACTTTCTTACAAATTAAACGTTGGATTTATCGTTCCGTTAAATATAATGACGTTCAGCAAATGAATCAAGATTCTATCAAGATATCAATTGCTGGGGCAAAGAAAGCTTTGGAAAAACTTCAAGAATTAGATCAATCTAATCAAGAAGATATTGATGATAACTTAATTTATATTTTCCAACGGCATTATGAAGATCGTCTAGAATTGTTGCAAGGTAAGTATCGTGGACGTTCTCCAGAATTCAATAGTGAACGAATGGCTTTAGAGGTTAAAGCTTTGAGTTATCAACGAGCTTTTGTCCAAGACATGTTGGAGCAAGGACGTGTCAGCAAATTAACTGCCAATGAATTACGAAAAAATATTAATTATAGCGAGGAAGTTATCAATACAGGTGTGGAATAAAACACAAATATGATAAACTTTTATAATTTTTATTGTTTGTTATAATTAATTCGAACTGCTAAGGAGCTAGAAAAATGAATTTTATACCAAGCAATATTTTTACATGGCAGAACCTGGCTAACTTGGTTGATATCCTAGTAGTCTGGTATGTTTTATATAAAGTTCTGTCAATGTTACGAGGAACTAAAGCAGTACAGCTTCTCAAAGGAATCGTAATTATTTTTGTTATTAAATTGGTCAGTTGGGCTTTAAATTTACACACTGTATCATTTTTAATGGACCAATTAATCAATTGGGGAATTATTGTTATTGTCATAATTTTCCAACCAGAAATAAGACGTGGTTTGGAACATTTGGGAAGATTGCCGTTATTCAGTTCGACGAGCAATGAAGAAGGTAAGACCAAGAATCATTTGATTGAAAGTCTTGATCAGGCTATTCAGTACATGAGCAAACGCCGGATCGGTGCTTTGATAACTTTGGAAATGAATACTGGGTTGGAAGAGTACGTTGAAACCGGAATTGATTTGGACGCTGAAGTTACTGGGGCTTTATTGATCAATATTTTCATTCCTAACACGCCGTTACATGATGGAGCAGTTATTATCCGAAATAATCGCATTTCCGTAGCTGCTGCCTATTTGCCTCTTTCTGAGAGCAATACGATTCCCAAGGAATTAGGAACGCGTCATAGAGCTGCGGTAGGTATCAGTGAAGTAACTGATGCTATCACGATCGTTGTTTCTGAAGAGACTGGTGGTGTTATGATTACTCGAAACGGTCATATGATGTTGGATCTGACTAGAGAAGATTATCTCAAATATCTTCATGCTCAGTTGAAAGATCCCGATGAAAATGCTAACCGTTCAATCTTAGATTTCTTTAAAATAGGTCGTCGAAAGAAGGAGGACCAAAATGAAAAAGATAATTAACAGTAATTATTTTTATGCATTTATTGCCCTCTGTTGTGCATTGTGGTTGTTTTTCTACGTTAGTTCACCTGGTGTTGGATCGACGAGAGATTCAAATCAATCTAATACTTCGACTGTGACGAAGAAAACAACTATTTCAGTGCCGCTCCAATTACAAGCTGATGTTGATAAGTATTATATAACTGGGTATCCGGAGACCGTTAAAATAACGATTGAGGGCCCTTCAGCTTTGGTTACAGCGACTAAGAATACACAAAATTTTAATTTATATTTGAATTTAAAAGATTTATCTGTTGGACAGCATCGTGTGCAAATCAAGGAGTCTGGTTTGAACAGTGAATTGACTTATAGCATTAAGCCTAAGTACGTTACTGTCAATATTCAGCACCGTGAAACGAAAAAATTTGATGTGGATGTTGACTATAACAAGGATTCCTTAGCTACTGGTTATGAAACTGGAAAGGTGGAAGTCTCTCCAGAAACGGTTACAGTGACTGGTGCAGCAACTGAAATTGAAAAAATTGCTAAGGTAATTGTTAAACCAATTTTGCCAAAAGGAATAAAATCGACATTTGATCAAGAAGTTTTAGTGCAAGCACTCGATAAAAATGGTAAAACTGTAAATGTTACGTTGGATCCTCAAACAGTTCACGTAAAAATTCCTATATCGATTCAAAGTAAACAAGTCAGCATAAATTTGAAACAAAAAGGGACTTCAAGTAGTACCACCTCAAATTTATCGGTCACATCTGATGTCAAGACAATTCGAGTCTATGGAACACAGGATCAAATTGATGCAATTGATAGTTCTATTGACGTGCCAGTTGATGTTAGCGATGTGAATGGCAATACTAAGAAATCAATCAATTTAGCTGATGCTTTAGGAAATAAAGTGGCGTTTACAGATCCAGATACTATTGATGTTTCGATCTCGACGGGTTCGTCTAGTTCGTCAAGCAGCAATAATAGCAGTAATAGTAGTAATACAAGCACTAATACTACTAATAGTAGTACTAGCGATAATACAAGTTCATCGAATGATAATTCGACAGACGATAATAGCGAACAATAATACGCTGGGGGTAAGTTTTTCATGACAAAATATTTTGGAACAGACGGAGTAAGAGGTATTGCAAATAAAGAATTAAGTCCCGAATTAGCATTTAAGCTAGGAAGATTCGGTGGCTATGTTCTGACACAACATTCAGAAAATGATGATGCACGTCCACGTGTTTTAGTTGCTAGAGATACACGTATTTCAGGTCAAATGTTGCAATCAAGTTTGATCTCAGGATTACTTTCAGTAGGTATCGAGGTTTTGGATCTTGATGTAATTACTACTCCTGCTGTAGCATATTTAATCCGTGCCGTTTCAGCTGATGCTGGAATTATGATTTCTGCATCGCATAATCCTGCTGAAGATAACGGAATCAAGTTCTTTGGTTCAGATGGTTATAAATTGCCAGATAAGGTTGAAGATGAAATTGAAGAATTATTAGATGCTAAAGAAGATACTTTGCCAAGACCATCAGCTGAAGGTTTAGGTAGCGTTTCTGATTATCCAGAAGGTGCCCAAAAGTATCTTCAATTCTTAAAACAAACTTTATCCGATGATTTGAGTGGCATGAAGATTGTCTTGGATACTGCAAATGGTTCAACTAGCCGTTTAGCAAGTACATTATTTGCTGATTTAGGCGTAGATTTTGAAATTATGGCATCTCATCCAGATGGAATCAATATCAATAAGAATGTTGGTTCAACTCATCCAGAACAATTGGCACAACGTGTTAAGGAATCAGACGCTGTGGCTGGATTAGCTTTTGATGGTGATGGAGACCGTTGTATTGCTGTAGATGCTGACGGAAATATCGTTGATGGTGACAAGATTATGTTCATTCTTGGTAAATACCTTCACGATGGTGGTCGTCTTAAGAAAGATACAATCGTAACGACTGTTATGAGTAATATCGGTTTGTATAAAGCTATTGAAGCTAACGGGATGAAGTCAGTTCAAACTGCTGTCGGAGATCGTCACGTGGTTGAAGAAATTCGTAAGAACAATTACAACATCGGTGGCGAACAATCAGGTCACGTTGTTTTGTATGAATACATGAATACTGGTGACGGTATGTTGACTGGTATCCACTTGTTGCACGTTATGAAAGAAACTGGCAAGAGCTTAGCAGAATTGGGCGCACCAGTTAAAGTATATCCACAGAAATTAGTTAACGTACCAGTTGCTGATAAGAACTCATGGGATAAACATCAACCAATTCTTGATGCCATCAAAGCAGTCGAAGATGAAATGGACGGCGATGGTCGAGTATTAGTTCGTCCTAGTGGTACACAAGCATTATTGCGTGTTATGTGCGAAGCTTCAACTGAAGAAAAAGTTAACGAATACTGTGATCAAATCGTTGAAGTAGTTAAAAATGAATTAAGCTAAAATATTAGTTTTATGACATTAAAGACTATATAATAAAAATAATAAATAGAGATTGAGGGATTAATACCTCAATCTCTATTTTTTTGGCATACTTTTTTCTTATTGATTTTATAGCGAGTTGATTATATCGGCATATACCATCTATACCGATTCTTTGCGTATGGTATGTACCAACTATACCATTTAAGAAAAATGTTAATATTTTCTTGACAAAAAAACCTAATATTAGTATTCTAGGCATTGTCGCAAGATGATAAAGTTAATTCGAATGAACTATACCATTTAATAATAATAAACTAGACCAATTGAGAAAGGCTTGAAAAACTATGTGTGGAATTGTTGGAGTAATTGGAAATAATAAAACTACTGATATTTTATTGAACGGATTAGAAAAACTAGAATACCGTGGTTATGATTCAGCCGGTATTTATGTCAATAACCAAGCAGGTAAGGATTATTTGGTTAAAGAAGTTGGCAAGATTAGTAAACTTGAAGATGCTGTAACTGATGATGTTGTTGGATCAGTCGGAATTGGTCATACTAGATGGGCAACACATGGTAAGCCAACAGTTGAAAATGCACATCCTCATTTCTCAGAAGATAATCGTTTTTATTTAGTTCACAATGGTGTTCTAACTAACTTTGAAGAATTAAAAGAAAAATATTTACAAGGTGTCGATTTCAAGAGTCAAACTGATACCGAAGTAGCCGTCCAATTAGTTGATCACTTTGCTAAAGAAGGACTTGATGGTGAAGCTGCTTTTAGAAAGGCTCTAGGTTTGATTCAAGGTTCTTATGCATTTGCCATGATTGATAAGGAACAACCTGACAGGATCTTTGTTGCTAAGAATAAGAGTCCATTGTTGATTGGTTTAGGTGATGGTTTCAATGTAATTTGTTCAGATGCAATGGCCATGTTAGACCAAACTCATGAATTCGTTGAAATTCATGATGGCGAAGTAGTAATTTTGGAAAAAGGTAGCGTTAATATTTCTAAGATTGACGGTACACCAGTTCACAGAGATTCATATACAGTCAACTTAGATGCTAGTGATATTTCTAAGGGAACTTACGAACACTACATGCTAAAAGAAATCGATGAACAACCAAATGTAATGAGAAAAATTTCTCAAAACTATATCAAGTCTGATGGTACTTTGAATGTTGAACAAGATTTGCTAGATGAATTGAAAAAAGCTGATCGTTTGTATATTGTTGCTGCTGGTACTAGTTATCATGCTGGTTTAGTTGGTAAAAATATCTTTGAAAAGATTGCCGATATTCCAGTTGATGTTGAATTAGGTAGTGAGTTTGGTTATCATATGCCAAAACTTTCTAAGCATCCATTCTTCATCTTCTTGTCACAAAGTGGTGAAACTGCTGACAGTCGTCAAGTTCTTGTTAAAGTAAATAAAATGAACTTACCAAGTTTAACTATGACGAATGTTCCTAACTCAACTCTTTCAAGAGAAGCAACCTTTACAATGGAACTTCTAGCAGGTCCTGAAATCGCCGTAGCTTCAACTAAAGCTTATACAGCCCAAATTGCTGTTGAATCAGTTTTGGCTAAAGCTTTGGGTGATGCAAAGAACTTAGACGTAGCTAAAGATTTCAATTTGAAGAAACAACTTGCTCTAGCTGCCAACGGTATTCAACAAATTGTTGATGAAAAAGCAACTATCAAGAAATTGACAGCCGACTACTTAACAGACCAAACAGATGCTTTCTATATCGGCCGTGGAATCGATTATGCTTTATCACTTGAAGCAGCCTTAAAACTAAAAGAAATCTCTTACATCCACGCTGAGGGCTTTGCTGCTGGAGAATTAAAGCATGGTACGATCGCATTGATTGAAAAGAATACACCGGTATTTGCTTATATTAATGATGGTGTTGGTGCCAGTCATACTCGTGGTAATATTCAAGAAGTTGAAGCTCGTGGTGCTCATGTATTAGTAATTGCTAGTCAAAAATATGCTGAAAAGGGCGATCAAATCATTATTCCAGAAATCGATGAATTGATTTCACCAATTATCAGCGTGGTACCAGCTCAACTAATTGCTTACTATGCAAGTTTGGCACGTGGAAATGATGTTGATAAACCTCGTAATCTTGCAAAAAGCGTGACAGTAGAGTAGCCTATTTAGACATAGTGGATATATAATAGTCTCGTAATTGAGGCTATTTTTTTTACTATAAAATATATAGATTGGTGGTTTTATGAGGAATAAAAAATTAAATCTGTTTTCAACAGTTATGTTTGGTCTGAGTGCTATTATTGGCTCCGGTTGGATGTTCGGTTCTAGTCAAGCAGCTCAAATAGCTGGTCCAGCTGCAATATTGGCTTGGATTATTGGAGCAGTTTTAGTAGCAATGATTGCGATGGTCTATGTTGAGATTGGGACAATGTTTCCTGAAGAAGGTGCAATGAGTCGGTTTACGATGTACACTCACGGATCGCTTCTAGGACACATTTTCTCATGGGCTAATTGGCTATCGCTCTTAGCAATTTTACCGATTGAAGCTGTAGCATCAACTCAATACATGAGTACTTGGCCTTGGGAATGGGCGCAATGGACTCATGGCTTTATGAAAGATGGACAATTAACGCCACAAGGATTAATGATGGCGGCTGTGATGATTTTGATATTTACATTCATTAATTATTGGTCAGTAGCAATCATGGCCAAATTCAATAATTTCATCTCGGTTTTGAAGTTAGTTGTACCTATTATTACAATGATCGTTTTAGTTTCCGCTCATTTTGATTTTGGTAATTTGGGAAGCAACTTTCAAGAGTTCATGCCTAACGGTTCTTCTTCAATTTTCGTAGCAATTGGAAGTGCCGGGATTATATACTCTTATGTAGCATTTCAAACTGTTATCAATTTGAGTAATGATATTAGTAAGCCTTCAGTTAATATTAGACGGGGAATTATTATTTCATTATTAGTTAGCGCCTTGATTTATATTGCGTTACAGATCGTCTTTATTGGTGCTTTACCACATTCAGTTATTAATGCTGGTTGGGCTAAAATCAATTTCAATTCTCCATTTGCTGATTTGGCTATTTTGTTAAATATTTATTGGCTATCGACTTTGGTTTACTTTACGGCCTTTATCTCACCAGTTGGTAGTGGGATTGCCTTTGCTTCTTCAGCAAGTAAGTCATTATCATCAATGCCTAAGAATAAACACTTGCCAATGTTTTTGAGCAATGCAAATAATAAGTATCATTCACCTAGAGTAGCCTTGATGATCAATATGTTAGTTAGTTTTATTTTGATTTTACTATTTAAAAATTGGTCACTCTTATCAAGAGTGGTTGCTGCTTCAACTTTGATTTCACTTTTATCAGGTCCAGTTGTAGCAGGTAGCTTACGGAAGATGGGTCCTAATTTGAAGCGTCCAACGAAGATTAAAGGGATGCATATTTTAGCACCAATTGTTTTTGACTTGATTAGTTTGGCAATTTATTGGGCAATGTTTCCAACAACCGTGGAAGTTATTGTTATAATTATTATTGGTTTGCCAATTTACTTTTTCTACGATGCACGTCGTGGGTTTAGGGAATTTAAGCAAAAATTATATGCTAGTTTGTGGTTGATCGTACATTTATTTGGATTAGCAATGATTTCATGGTTAGGTAGTTCTGCCTTCGGAGGCATTAATTTAGTTCACTATCCATTTGATTTTGTTGTGATTTTGATTTTCTCTACATTCATGTACTTTTGGGCAATTCATTCTTTGTATTATTCAGGATATTTTGATGATGCCAAGGAGATCAATGCAACAGTTAAAATGGAAGATGAATAATGAAAAAGATCAAGCAATATGAGAAGTGGTTTTATGGAATAGCAATTGTGATTTTGCTAGGGCTGTTTTACAGTTCTTCCATGACTTATAAACAACAGACATCGGTGCCTTTTTTAGAAAGATATCTTCAAAATAAACCTTTTGAACATAGTTTGTCTCAAATTGGTTTCAATTATGGTGGCAAGTATCAATCAGTCGCTAATGATGGCTATTTTAAGTTTGTTGAATTCTTTATTCGTAAAGGAGCACATTTCAGTATTTATTTATTATTGGGAGTTTTCCTAGCTTTAGCTTTAATCACATATTTTAGGAGAAATTATTTTTTGATGATTTTTATACCTTGGATGACAACAACCGGGCTAGCAGCTTTTGATGAATTTCATCAAGGATTGACTGGTGGACGAACACCATTGGTAGAAGATGTGATTTTAGACAGTGCAGGAGCCTTTACTGGTATTGTTATATTAGTGATTTGTCTGTATTTGTTTAGCTTCAAAAATAAAAAAATATGATTCAAATTTATAAAAAAATAATTACGAAAGGCGACCATTTAGGTCGCCTTTTTTGGTATACGATTAATTATCGATTTTATATAAAAGAAAACCTGCCAAAGGCATAAAAATAGAAATTAAATTTAGAAGTTGTATTATATTAAGTGAGATGTTTAGACAGGTTTATGATTTTTATTTCATCCCAGCAAGGACGGTTTATTAATATGACGAGTAAAAAATTAACAATTGATAAAAAAGAATTATTAATTGCCGCAGGTGCAGCAATGACTTTAGGATTGGGGACGAGTGTAGGTCATTCGGTCATTGTTCATGCGGATACGACTGCTAATAATACTAGTTCGGTTGCTGTACCTTCTAAAACAACTACCGATTCAGTACCATCAACATCAAATGAAACACCTACTACTCCTGATGCGGCTTCTAATACTGCATCTACTGCAGCATCGTCAACATCAACACAGACGAAGACTGCTCCTGATACAACAAGTGATGGTACTAAAACAACTTCAAGTAATACTTCTGATAATACGATGACTACCTCAAAAGGGGATTCTGACTCGACAACTAATACTGTAACTCAGGCAGCTGATAATGCTGATACCGATAGTACTAGTGAAGTAAAAACAACGGCAAGTCCTGCTCAACCAGTAGCTACGAATTTGACCACAACAACGACAACTGGCACTGAGACACCAGTAGCTGCCGCATCAGCTACGACACCAGCCGATACAACTACAACTGATGATACAGCAGCAACTAAAGATACAACTGATACACAAGCAACTACACTGACACCTGTGGATACAAACGCCAATACGATTTCTTCAGATGGTGACTATACTGATGCTAATAAATTTAATTGGAGCACAGATAATGATGGCAATGCTACTTTAACGGGAACTAATTCCAATTTAACAGCTGATGATACAGATATTAATATTCCCCCTAAAATCACTATTACTAATAAAGATACTAATTCCAGCACTGATTATAATGTCACTGCGATTGGGAATGCAGCTTTCTTCAGCAATCAAAATATCACTAGTGTTCAAATCAATAATGGTGTAACGGATATTGGCGATGATGCTTTTGCCTATACTAAGGTTACTAATCTTGATTTATCTAATAACAAAACTTTGCAAAATATTGGCAAACAAGCTTTTTCCAGTGATCAAATTAAACAAGTCCAATTGCCTGATTCAGTTGAGAACATCGGCGATTCAGCCTTTTCTTACAATAACGCCGTGACTTCAATCACTTTGCCTGCCAACTTACAAACAATCGGTTATCAAACCTTTGCTGGTAATACTAATTTAGCAAGTGTAGATTTTTCAAAGGCTACTAATTTGCAAAATATCGGCGAAGAAGCTTTTGCAACAGATGCTAAATTAACTTCAATTGATTTGAGTCAAAATAACCAATTAACAAATATCAGTAAAGGTGCCTTTATTTATGACAATGGCTTAACGTCGGTAACTTTACCAGATAGTTTGGAAACAATTGGTGATCAAGCTTTCTTAGCTGATACTAGTTTGACCTCAATGAAATTTGGCCCTAATTTGAAATCAATTGGTTACCAAGCCTTTACTTATAATGACAATTTAGGTAGTCTAGATTTTTCAAATGCTAATGCTTTAACGACAATCGGCACTGGTGCTTTTGAATATTCTAATTTACAAGGTACGATAACTTTGCCCGCTAATTTACAGTCAGTTGGTGAATATGCTTTTGCCGGTAACAATATTTCTAATTTAGTACTCAATAATAATTTACAGACGATCAGCGATGGAGCCTTCTCAACCAATAAATTGACTGGTACTTTGACAATTCCTGATTCAGTACAAAGCATTGGTGATTCTGCCTTCAGTAACAATCAATTAACTGGTATTTCATCTAATGCTTCCAATTTTCAAGTGGGTACGAACGCTTTTAGCAACAACCGAATTACAACAGTTCTTTTACCAAATATTTCATTGGATAACGTCAATTTAGATGGTATCGTTGATCAATTGGCAGCTATCTTTACCGATTCTGCTCACAATAAGATTTCTGATTACTTCAATATCGATATCGGTGGAGTAACTGAAAACGATTTGACGATTTCTAATTTAAGTAATGGCGTAACTTACAGTAATGGTGTCTTCGATATTCCAACTGGTACTAATAGTTTTACTTTCGATTGGGCATTGCCAAATACAACTAAATATAGTGGTACTTATGATGTTGTTTTGAATAATCCGGTTATCAAAGCAATTGACTCTAAGGTTGCGGCTGGAACAAGCTGGCAAGCAAGCGATAATTTTATTAGTGCAGAAAAAGACGATGGTTCAACGATTCCCTTTAGTGATATAAGTTATGAAGTTACGGCACCAGATGGAACAAAAGGGCAAAGTATTGATACGACTAAAGTTGGAACTTATCAAGTCGTTTACTCATATGGTAATGAGTCGAGCACTATCACAGTTCAAGTCTATAAACGTTCCGGTACGTATAATATAACTGGTAATCAAGAAGTAACTTACAATGGTCAAAATCAAAATATCGATCTTAATGATTACACAGTTGACTTGTCAGATGGCTCAACCTATACGCTTCAAAATGGAGATTTGGTATTTTCTGAGACAAGTGATGCAAAAAATGCTGGAACTTACCAAGTGATTTTGTCACAACAAGGAATTAATAATATTAATGGATTAGCTCAAAGTTCCTATATTGACTGGTCTGCAGGTCAAAGTGGTAGCTTAATAATTGATAAAGCACCAATTACGATAACAGTTGATAATGCAACCAAAGTAGCTGGAAGCAAAGATCCCGCATATAATGTTGAACTTTCTATGCCTAATATAGTCGATGGTGATGATCCGGTTTATACACTAGTTAGAGATCCTGGAGAAACTGCCGGAACATATAAAATCAATGCCGTTGTCGATGAAAGTCAAAATCCTAATTATTCAATTACTGTAGTTCCTGGTACTTTAACAATTACTGCTGACAAACAAAGTTTAGTTGGTAGCAATTATACGATGTACGTTGGAGGTCCAACACCAACTGCCAGTGATTTTCAAGCTTCAGCAACAGATGTTAACGGTAATCCTTTGGATGTTAATGTCGATTTGAGCAAAGCTAAATTGGATGAAGTCGGAAGTTATGATGTTGTATTGAGTACATCTGATGGACAACAAAAAACAGTTCAATTAACTGTAGAAGCTGATCCTACTACAGGTGGTACCGTTGATCCAACAGATCCAACAGATCCAACAGATCCAACAGATCCAACAGATCCAACAGATCCAACAGATCCAACAGATCCAACAGACCCAACAGACCCAACAGACCCAACGGATCCAACAGACCCAACGGATCCAACAGATCCAACAGATCCAACAGACCCAACAGACCCAACAGACCCAACAGATCCAACAAATCCAGTAGATCCCCCAGTCGTATCGCCAGTTGAACCAACAGTTCCCGATGAAAAAGATCCAAATAATAATGAGACTGGTAGTAATTCAGATAATAATCTAAATACTAATACGAATAATAATGATACTGATGGTAGTTCTAACAATAGTACAAATAACGATTCTAACGGTACTTTAAATAATAATGTCAGTGATTCAAACAGTTCAACAAGCAATAACCAAAAGAATCCTTCGGGAACAACTGTCAATAATAGTTCACATCCTGAAGTCATTATGGAAGGTAACGTCTACTATGTCCCTGGAGTTAAAGGACAATCTAATGGTGTTTTAGTAGCTCCAACTAATTTGCATAAAAATGGTTATGATCCTACTAATCAAGGCAGTGTCCAAACATTCCCACAAACAGGTAATGATAGTGGTACTTTGATGAAAATTCTTGGTGCGACAATTGCTGTTTTGACGCTAGGTGTAATCGATATCAGAAAAGTTCGTCACTAGATAAATAAAAACTACTTTTTTGATGGTTATTTGACCTGCAAATATTGAAATAACAGAGTTGTTTTGATAAAATAATATGCGGTTTACAATAATCATGAAAGAAGGAAACAGAAATGTCAGGACATTCAAAATGGCATAACATCCAAGGTAGAAAAAGTGCCCAAGATGCAAAGCGTGGTAAAATCTTCCAAAAGCTGTCTCGTGAGTTATTTATGGCAGCTAAGGCGGGTGGCTCCGATCCTAACGATAATGCTGCCCTTCGTTTAATAGTAGATAAAGCTCGTGCAGCCAATATGCCAAAGGACAACATCAAACGTGCCTTAGACAAGGCTGATGGCGGTAGTGAAGATCATTATGATGAAGTTACATACGAAGGCTATGCTCCAGGTGGAGTTGCGGTTTTAGTAGAAGCTTTGACAGATAACAAGAACAGAACTGCTTCTGCCGTACGTGTTGCATTTACCCGTAACGGAGGTAGCATGGGTTCAAGTGGTTCAGTTTCATATATGTTTGACCGTAAAGGTTACATTGTTTTGGACCGTACAAAGAACTCACAAGATGAAGATACAGTATTAATGGATATCATGGATCTTGGTGCAGACGATTTGCAAACATCTGATGACGCTTTTGAAATCTATACAGAAGCAAAAGAATTTGCTGCAGTTCGTGATGGTTTAATTGAAAAGGGATATGATCTTGCCGATGCAGAATTGACAATGATTCCTCAAAATACAACACCAGTTCCTGAAGAAAAGAAGGAACAATTCCAACACATGATCGACCAACTTGAAGACGATGATGATGTTTCAGAAGTTTACACTGCTGCTGCAGATGAAGACGACGAATAATTTTTTAAATTAAGACCGTAAACAATTAAGTTTACGGTCTTTTTTTGCGTAGTTTTTTTTGTAAAGGAGGTAATTAATATGTCAATCATTACTATGGTCAAAAATTTGTTAACTGAGGCTTGTACGAATAAAATTTCAGATATTTATTTCCTACCTAGAGAAGATCACTATCATATTGAAGCGCGTAATGCACTTCAATCGTATACAGTGGCGGATTTAACAGCTGAAGAAACCACTATGATCATGAATTATCTTAAATTTAACTCTGGTTTAGATATTTCAGAAAGACGTCGGGCGCAAAAAGGTTCGTTTAATTTCATGTATCAAAATAGACAAATCTTTATCCGCGTATCAGCGGTGGGAGATTTCAAAAATCGAGAATCAATGGTTATTCGTTTGATTTATCCTCAAGAATTGATCTCACCAGTATCAGAAGAAATAGTTGAAAATTTATTACCAATTGCTAAGCAAAAAGGAATGATGTTATTTGCCGGTCCTATGGGTTCAGGGAAAACGTCGTTGATGTATTCATTAACACGTCATCTCAGTCGTGAAAAGAGGGTCATGTGTATTGAAGACCCCATCGAAATCGTAGAAGACAGTTTTTTGCAATTGCAAGTCAATGAAGAAGCAGGGATGACTTATGAAGAATTGATCAAAACAACTTTACGTCATCGACCAGGCATTTTAATTATTGGAGAAATCAGAGATGCCAAAACTGCTCAACAAGCTATTCGAGCTGCTATTTGTGGTTACACGGTCATGTCGACGATTCATGGCAAATCCAAATATTCAGTGATTCAGCGACTGCAACAATTCGGTGTTAGTGACGAAGAAATCGTTAATGCTGTCAATTTGATTTCTTATCAAAGATTGATTCCGACTTATGATGATTTAGAAATCTTTTTGGATACTTTGAATACAGAAGAAATTAAAGAATATTTGGAGAATAATCTTAAAGATGATCGCTGGGGACAAGGAATAAGAAAAATTTATCAAGCAGGTCGAATAGATGAAGATGTTTATCAAGAATTTGTTAACGGATAAGAAGATAAACTCTAAACAACAAGCAGAATTTTTATTGACCATCAGCAAGCTTTTGGAAAACGGATTTTCACTAAGTCAATCAATTAATTGTTTGCGCTTACTCGAAAATAAGCATGACGTTTTTGAAAAAATTCACCAGGATCTACAAAACGGAGCAATGATTTCACAAGCGTTACGTCATCTGAAATTACCCGACGTAATTTTTAATCAAATTGTTATTGCTCAGAATCACGGTAAAATTGATCAAACGCTAATGCAAACAGGAATTTTACTAAAGAGCCAAGCCCAACAAAAGAATAAATTAAGGGAACTGCTAGTTTATCCGAGTTTTATTTTGGCGTTTTTATTAACAATGTTAATAGGAATGAAGCTTTATATCGTGCCACAATTAGCTATTACTGATAGTGGAAAATCGATTGACCTGTTTTTAGGAACTATCTTGATTAGTTTGATTTTGTTAGCAAGCGGAGTAATTTGGCTGATTATTGCTTTGCGTCGAAAAGATGAATATCACCGTTCGCTATTACTTGTGAAATTACCCTTAGTTGGTAAAATTTATTTACATTTTTTCCAATTTTTAATTTTACAGGGACTGGGAATGCAATTAGCCAGTGGTATGAATTTTTTTATAATTTGTGAATCTAGCAATCGCTTTCAAAAAGGCTCAATACAACGCTATTTAGGTAACAAATTTATTCAAGAATTACAGCAGGGAAAAAGTTTGATCCAGATGATTAAAGAAGAACCACTATTACCGAACCAATTGCAAGTCATTATTCAAGCAGGAGAAAGTGGACCACAGTTGGCACAAGATTTGTTATTGATTTCGGAACTAAAATTTGAAGAGACTAAGCAAGAATTGAAAAAACTTTTAAATTTAGTTCAGCCGATATTATTTGGCATTATTGCAATCGTAATCGTCGTAACGTATTTGATTGTTTTGATGCCGATATATGGAATGATGAAGGGGATGTCATGATGAAAAAAATTAGAAAAGGTTTTACTTTGATTGAAATGGTCGTTGTTTTGTTTATTATTTCTTTGTTGATGTTAATTATGGTGCCAAACATTGTAGCTCAAAAAGATCATGCAAATGCTAAATCAGAAGAAGCTTTTAAAACAACTTTGACTACTCAAGCAGAATTATATTTAGAGAATCATCCAAATAGTGAAACAGTTTCAGCGGCTGATTTACAAAAAGAAAATTATATAACTACAGCTCAAGCAAAAAGAGCTCAAAAAATAAAAGATCTCAATCTCAATGACTTAGTGGAAAAAGATCAGACCGATGCCAGTTAGAAGAGCTTTCACGTTATTGGAAACTATTGTGAGTTTAGCTATTTTTTGCAGTTTAACTACTTTTTCACTTTATAATCTTAGAGACTATCAAGCTAGAGTTGAAGAACGTCAGTATTTGCAATGGTTTAAGGACTCTTTTAAGAGCACTTTTAATTATTGTTATTTGCATAATACTGGAGGGCGGATGGTTTTTGATAAAGGGAGAATTATTTTTCATACTTCAAAGGACGATAAAACTAAAAGTCAAAGTAAGAAAATACCCAAAACTTTAAAGATAACTTCAGGTACGCGGGCCAATTACACAATCAATAACGGTGGTGAAGCTACAGCAGCAACAATTACGGTCGAATCCAATCTGAGTCATAAAAAGATTTTTTATAAAATTCAAATGAATTGGGGTGAAATTATTGAAACAGAATCATGAAGGTTTTGTTTTGGCGGAATCGTTAGTGGCATTGTCGGTTTCAGTTTTGATAATTTTTACCCTGACATATTGCGTCAATGAAGAGTTCAAAGTGATTAATCATTGGGAAGAAAGAGTCAATGCACATAAAATCGTTTTATTGAATTTACAAAGTCACATTGTCCCCAATCCTTTGATCATCAAAGATAAAAAATATTTTTTTGAAACCAATAATAACGAATACCAGGTAACGGTCAATAAGAATGTTTATCAAATCAAACCGAATACGTAGAGGATTTACTTTATATGAGACAATCATCGCTTTAATGGTCACAATCTTGACTTTAGGGGTCTTGCAACAAAGCCTACAAATTTTAAAAATCATTCAACAGACAGATTTTCAGGAACAAGTTAGATGGCATATTACTCAAGAAAAGATGCAAAAGGTTTTGCAAAATAGTAAAATTATTAATTTAAAAAATCAACGAATAGTCTATTCATCAAACGATGAACAAAGTAAGCGAGTTATTGAGAAATACTGGGCAGGAGATAAATTAATGTTGCACGCAACGACGGTATCGAGCGGAGGACATGAGCCAATTATGACGAATTTGAGAAAAATTAATATTGAAAAAAATGGAAATTTAGTTATTATTACAACAGAGAATAAAGCTCAGCAAAAATCGATGATGTGTTTAGTTTATAATGATTAATTGGTTGCAAAAAAATCAAAAACATAGCGCAACTGTCCTGTTAAATAGTATATTAGTATTAATGGTCGCAATTATGGTGATTGGTTACAGCAGCTCTTATTTAGCTGAAGAAATCAACGATTACCAGAAATTGGACGAAATGTACAAGCAACAAATTAACAAGAATTTTAATAAAAGTAATAAAATAGACTATCGTGAATTTAGGAATCCTTGAATAAAATCGATTCCAACGTTAAAATTTTATTATGAAGCAAAGAGGTTAACTATGTCAGAAAAAGATATGCAATCATATTTTGATAAGCTAAACAAAGCCAATTCTTTATTGAAGGAGTCTTTGAAAGTAAATAATATTGATACGCTTGCCGAGAATTTAACTAATATTTCCGATGGCAAAGTTTATGTTGAAAATTCAGTTCCTGATCAAGAAACAGTTGCTAAGTTAGAGGAAATTTATCAAGAATTAAAACAACTAAACTTAACGCCATTACAATTAAAGCAAGCTATCACGGTTGCTATAATCAAAGCTCAAAAAGATGATAAGGCAGAAGTCAATAAATTAATGACTCCAGATGCCATTGGCCTGATTGCGAGCCTTATTGCTTATGAGGTACTAAATGTTCAAAATAAGAAAACGGTGAACATAGTTGATCCGACGGTCGGAACAGGTAACTTATTGATTGAAGTTATCGAACAATTGAATATGACTGATAAATTTCATATCAACGCTGCAGCTTTGGACAATGACGACACACTTGTTGCCTTGGCCAAATCATTTAGTGAAGTAATGAATCTTAATTTGGATGCCTATCATCAAGACAGTGTGGCAGATTGGGATATTACAGATATTGATATGGCGGTAGCGGATTTACCAGTTGGCTATTATCCAATTGATGAAAATGCCAGAAACTTCCAGACTAGTGCTGAATCGGGCCATTCTTATGCTCACCATCTGTTGATTGAACAAACAATGAATAATTTGAATGATGGTGGACTGGGTATCTTTATCGTCCCATCACAAATTTTCCAAACTGATCAAGCTAAGAAATTATCTGAATGGATGGTTTCAAGCGTTTATTTGCAGGCTGTCTTAGACTTACCTGCTAATTTGTTTGCTTCTAAAGAAGCACAAAAAGCAGTGGTCGTTTTGCAAAAGCATGGTAATAATGCCAAACAAGTGGAAAATGTTTTGATGGGTACAATTCCAGACACTAATAATCCCAAGTTGTTTGAAGGATTTAAAGACCAGTTACAAGACTGGGCTAAAAATTTTAAAGGTTAGGTGAGATTAAATGTCTAAAATCATGGCCGTTAATTCTGGTAGCTCTACACTGAAGTGGAAACTATACACAGTACCTGATGAAAAAGTTGTTGCAAAAGGAATGGTTGATCGTCTAGGCCTTTCTGATTCTGTTTTTGAAGTTGAATTTGGTGGTAAAAAGATTAGTGAAATGGGTGATATCCCTGATCACACAACTGCCGTCAATAAAATGCTCGATAAATTGATCGACTTAAAAATCATTGATGATTATTCTGAAATTACTGGTGTCGGTCATCGAGTAGTTGCTGGTGGCAGTATCTTTAAAGATTCTGCAGTTGTAACTCCAAGAGTAGTTCAACAAATCAAGAACTTATCAGAGTTTGCTCCATTGCATAATCCTGGACAAGCTGCTGGTATTGAGGCTTTTGAAAGAATATTGCCGGATGTACCACAAGTAGCTGTTTTTGATACTTCATTCCATCAAACAATGGATCCAGTTAATTACTTGTATAGTATTCCTTACGAATATTATGAAAAATATGGTGTTCGTAAATTTGGAGCTCACGGTACTAGCCATAGATATGTCTCACAAGCTGCAGCTGATTATTTGCATGTACCTTTGAATGACTTGAAGATTATTTCTTGTCACTTGGGTAGTGGTTCATCAATTGATGCAATCGAAGACGGCAAGTCAGTCGATACTTCAATGGGCTTTACACCACTAGCTGGTATCACAATGAGTACACGTTCTGGGGATATTGATCCTTCACTTGTTGCTTATTTGATGCAAAAATTAAAGATTACTGACCCTAGTGAAATGGTTAAAATTTTGAATACTAAGTCAGGTTTATTAGGTATTTCTGGCGTTTCACCAGATATGCGTGATTTATTGGCTACTAGAGCGGAAAATGACCGTTCTGATTTAGCAATCAAGATTTTCATCAATCGCATCGTCAAATATATTGGTTCGTACATTGCTATGCTCAAAGGTACTGATGTAATTATCTTTACCGCTGGTGTTGGTGCAGGTAATGCCGAAATCAGAGCCGATATTGCCAATAGTTTTAATTATATGGGTGTAAAAATTGATAAAAAGCGTAACGAAAATGGAACTGGAACACGTTTGATCAGTACTGATGATTCAACGGTTAAAGTTTTAGTCGTTCCCACAGATGAGGAACTAATGATTGTTCGTGACGTGATTCGTCTAACTAAATATAGTGATTAATATTCAAGGAATCAAAACTAATTTAACTAGTTTTGATTCCTTTTTTTATTCCAAAAATTAGAAGAAAAATGATACAAAATTCAAAATGTAAGCCTTTACTTTCCTAAGAAAACTGCTATATTTGAGTTGTATAGATGAACAGTAAGATTTGAATGGAGGTCAGTTATTATGACAAGAAAAGCCTACATGATTGGTACTGGTATTGGTAATTTAGCCGCTGGTATCTATTTGATTCGTGATGGCGGATTCAATGGTGATCAAATCACTATGATGGGACTTGAAGACCACGGTGCTAATGATGGTGCCGCTGTAAAAGACTATGAAAATGAATATGGTAACCAAGCACTTTCTAATAACAAAGGATTCCTAGCAAAAGGCGGAAGAATGCTTAACGAAGAAACTTTCGAAAATCTTTGGGACGTTTTGCGTTCAGTACCGTCACTAGATCATCCTGGACAAACTGTTACCGATGATATTTTGAATTTTGACCATGCCCATCCAACACATGATGTGGGACGTTTGATTGATCACAATGGACCACGTGTAAATCCTGGCAAAGATAATTACAAACATATGCAATTTGATAATAAAGATCGTTACTTATTGTCGAAATTGATGTTGATGCCTGAAAAAGACGAAGAAAAACTTAACAACATTAGTATTGCTGAATGGTTTGCAAGCAGTCCTCATTTCTTTACAACTAATTTCTGGTACATGTGGCAAACAACATTTGCTTTCAAGCGTGCTAGTTCAGCGGTTGAATTGCGTCGCTACATGAATCGTATGATTCTAGAATTCAGTCGTATCAATACTTTGGAAGGTGTTACGAGAAGTCCTTATAATCAATTTGAAAGTATTATTTTGCCAATGCGCAAGTATTTGGAAGACCGTGGCGTAACCTTTATCAATAATCGTAAAGTTACTGACCTCGAATTCAAAGATACGCCTTTGCAAGACGATATTGTTGTAACTGGCTTGAAGTATGAAGAAGTCGACAATGACAACAAAGAAGGTCATATTGATATTGCTGAAAATGATTTAGTCTTTGATACTAATGGTTCAATCACTGATAGTTCAGCAATTGGTGACTTCAATACGCCATTCAAAGAGAACATGGATTATGCACCTAGTGCCATGCTTTGGAAGAAGGCTGCCGAGAAATTCTATTCACTAGGTAATCCTGATAAATTCTTTGGTGATCGTTCACAAAGTGAGTGGGTAAGTTTCACAGTCACAACTAACAACCACTTCTTAGTCAACGAAATTTCACGTATTACTCAACAAGAACCAGGAAATGCTTTGAATACTTGGATTGAGAGTACACCACTATTGTCAATCGTTGTTCACCACCAACCACATTTCAAGGCACAAAAGCCTAACGAATCAACATTCTGGGGTTACTTCATGTATCCAAGAAGAAATGGTGATTACGTTCAAAAGCCTGTTATGGAAATGACTGGTAAAGAAATGCTTGAAGAATTGCTCGGTAATTTAGCCGCAACTGATCCAAGCAAGGACAATATTAAGAACCATACTCAAGAAATTATGGACAGTATTGTCAACGTTATCCCAGTTCACTTGCCATATGCTTCAGCAATGTTTAATCAAAGAGCTGTCGGGGATCGTCCTGATGTAGTGCCAAAGCACAGTAGAAACTTAGCCTTTATCAGTCAATTCTGTGAACAACCATTTGATATGGTCTTTACAGAACAATATTCATTCCGTGCTGCACAACGTGCTGTTTACACATTGTTAAATATCCCATTGTCAGAAATGACACCAATGCACCATTACGAGAAAGATCCAAAAGTAATGGCCCGTGCTACTAAGACAATGTTTAGATAGAGAGAGGGTGGAACAAACCGGAGAGAATTGGCTTGTGTAACCCATTTAGATAGAGAGCGTGAAGAGGTCCGACGTTCATAACTATTTAAAAACAAAATATTTCACAAAGTAGGTTGAAAATCACTTCAATCTACTTTTTTGTGAATTAAAAAAGACCCATAATACGGACTTTGTGAAGAAATATTCACAATAAAAATTATAATTTTAAAGATGTGAAATTCATTGACTAACAAACAATTGCTTGATACGTGTTGATATATCAACGTGGATACGTTTACATTGTATTTTTCGATTAAAATGCTTGAACAAAAAAAACACAGTGATATGATAAAACGTGAATTAGTTAACAAATATAGTTTTTATTCTTGGAGGTAATCAGATGTTGAAAGGTTCCAAAGATACAAATACTGCTGCAAAACCCGACAAAAAAGAAGAAGTAAAACCAGTTATTGATGAAATGGTTGCTAAAGCTCAAAAGGCTTTGAAAATCATGGATAGTTTTACTCAAGAACAAGTTGATCACATTGTTCACCAAATGGCGATTGCTGGTTTGAATGCTAGTTTTAAATTAGCTAAATTGGCTTACGAAGAAACAGGTCGTGGCTTGGTTGAAGACAAAGTAATTAAGAACATGTATTCAACCGAAGAAATTTGGCACTCAATCAAACGTGATAAGACCGTTGGTATTATTGAAAATGATAAAGAACATCGTTTGATCAAAGTTGCTGAACCACTTGGTGTTTTGGCCGGTGTTACTCCAGTTACTAACCCAACTTCTACAGCAATGTTCAAATCATTGATTGCCTTGAAGACACGTAACCCAATTATTTTTGGATTCCATCCTCAAGCTCAAAAATGTTCAGTCGCTGCTGCCAAAGTTATGTTGAAGGCTGCTGTTGATGCAGGTGCTCCTAAAGATGTTATCCAATGGATTGAAAAACCAAGTATTGAAGCTACTTCATATTTGATGAACAACGACGGAGTTGCCTCAGTTCTTGCTACTGGTGGTCCTGGAATGGTCAAAGCTGCTTACTCAACTGGTAAACCTGCTTTGGGTGTTGGTCCTGGTAATGGTCCTGCTTACATTGAAAAGACTGCTAACATCAAACGTGCTGTTAACGATATTATGATTTCTAAGACTTTTGATAATGGTATGGTTTGTGCCGCTGAAAATAGTGCCATTATTGATGCTGATATTTACGACGAAGTTAAGTCATTGTTTGAAAAGAACAAGGTCTTCTTCATCAAGAAAGCTGACTACAAGAAGTTAGCTGACGCTATGTTTAGACCAGAAGGTGGAGTTAAAGGTCCTATCGCCGGTCAATCTGCTTTGAACATTGCTAAACTTGCTGGTATCAAGGTTCCTGCTGATACTAAAGCTTTAGGTGTTGAATTAAGCAAGGTTGGACCAGACGAACCACTTTCAGCTGAAAAACTTTCACCAGTACTATCAGTCTTTAAAGTTGCTGGTCACAAAGAAGGATTTGAAAAAGCTGACGAGTTGCTACACTTTGGTGGTTTAGGTCACACAGTTGGTATCCACACAATGGATGAAGATTTGGCTACTGAATTTGGTATCAAGATGAAAGCTAGTCGTGTACTAGTTAATACTCCTGCTGCTATCGGTGGTATTGGTAATCTTTATAACGAAATGATTCCATCACTTACACTTGGTACTGGTTCATGGGGTAAGAATTCTATTTCTCACAACGTATCTTCATTTGATTTGCTTAATATTAAGACAATCGCTAAACGGAGAAATAACATGCAATGGATTAAACAACCAAGAGTTTACTATGAAAAGACTTCAGTTCGTTACTTAGAGGATCTTGAAGGAATGAAGAGAGCCTTCATCGTTTGTGATCCTGTCATGGTTCAATTAGGATTCGTTGACACGATTACTGATGAATTGAAACGTAGCAAGGTCAATGTTGAATATTCAATGTTCTCAGACGTTGACAATATTGTAACTACTGATGTTGTTAAACGTGGTGTTACACAAATGAACCTCTTCAAACCAGATACAATCATTGCCTTAGGTGGCGGCACAACTATGGAAACTGCCAAAGACATGTGGTTATTCTACGAACATCCAGATGTTGACTTGTTCGGTGCAAAACAAGGCTTCATCGATATTAGAAAACGTACTTACAAGTTCCCTAAGCCAGAAAAAGCACAATTTGTTGCTATTCCTACAACATTTGGCGGAGGAGACCAAGTTACACCATTTAGTTCAATCATCGATACTAAGACCGGTACTAAGTACCCAATCGCTGATTATGCATTGACACCTGATGTTGCTATCATTGATTCACAATTTGTTGAAACAATGCCAAAAGACATCATGGCTGAATCTGGTATGGATGTTTTGACTAACGCGGTTGAATCATACGTTGCTAATATGGCTTCAGATTACACAAGACCATATGCACTACAAGCTATTAAATTAGTCTTTGATAACTTAGAGAAGGCTGTTGCAGGTGACAAGGATGCTCAAGCAGAAATGCACAATGCATCAACTCTAGCTGGATTATCATATGGTAATGCCTTTGCTGGCGTGGCACACTCAATCACTGATGTCTTGACTAACGTTTATGGTATCAGACATGGATTAGCTTCAATCATCGCTTTGCCACAAGTTATCAACTATAACTTCGAGCAACCAACTAAGATGACAATGTGGCCTGCATATGAAAGCTTCAGAGCTGATTCAGATTATGCTGCTATGGCTAGTTATGTTGGTTTAACTGGTAAAGATGAACGTGCTTTGAAGGATGCCTTAGTGAAGAAGATTGTTGATCTTGCTCATGCTGTTGGTATTAAGTTAAGCTTGAAGGACAACTTTATCGATAAGAAAGACTTTGATAGTAAGTTGGACGACTTAGCTGAAGCAACCTTTGGCGATCAATTCTCATTCACTAACCCTAAGGAACCATTGATTTCAGAATTGAAACAAATTCTTGAAGATGTTTATGTCGGAAAAGGAATCGAAAAATAAACTTCATTTAATAAAAATGATGTAGTTCAGAGTAAAATCTGAGTTACATCATTTTTTTTATGATTTTTTATTCGATTTTGGCTATATTAATTCTCAGTTTTTTCAGTCTATAATAATACAACCGATATTTATTTTTTTGTTAATTACTAATGAATACTATTAAATCAGTGTTTGTAGGGATGAAAACAATGAAAATTAATTGATTTTTTTTATATCGGTAATCGAGTTGTCAATGCTACAATTTCGATGAATTTAAAGAACGGATGGGGATTATGATTTCTTTAAAGAATAATAAAATTAAACTGGGTATTAATAAAGAACAGTGGAGTTGGATCATGTATGACTGGGCCAATTCTGCTTATGGAATTATTGTCACGACGGCAGTTTTGCCAGTCTACTTCAAATCAGTTGCAACAGGTTCTGGGATTTCCAATGCTAGCTCGACAGCATATTGGGGATATGCTAACAGTTTTAGTACGTTGTTAGTCTCATTATTGGCACCGTTTTTAGGAGCATTGGCAGATTATCCTAATTTTAAAAAACGACTATTGGGCATGTTTTGTTGGTTAGGAATTGTGATGACAGTTGGTTTAGCATTTGTACCAGCAAGTCAGTGGCAGATGTTATTGACGATTTATATTTTTTCGGCGATTGGCTATTCAGTCAGTAATTTATTTTACGATAGCTTTTTGACTGACGTAGCTGATGATCTGCAGATGAATAAAATATCGACGTATGGTTATGCATTTGGATATTTAGGCGGCGTTTTAGCCTTTGTTTTATTCTTAATATTGCAGTTGACGAGTGGCTTTGGGATGTTAGATGGAACTGGCATAGCTAAAATGAGTTTTATTATTGCGGCTAGTTGGTGGCTGATTTTTTACTTGCCACTTCAAAGAAATGTAACTCAAAAATATTCAGTAACGTCAACCAAATCACCAGTTTCGGGAAGTTTTAAACGAGTGTTTGAAACTATTAAGCATATTCGCCAGTATAAGAAGGTTGCTTGGTTCTTAGTAGCTTATTTCTTCTATATTGATGGTGTTGATACGATTTTTACAATGGCGACGGCAATTGGTTTAGATATTGGGATTAAGACGACAGAATTGATGATTGTTATGCTAGTCGTACAATTGATTGCTGTACCATTTTCAATCATGTTTGGTTGGTTAGCAGATAAAACCTCAACGCGTAAAGGAATTTTATTAGGAATTGGAGTTTACTTGTTGATCTGTTTGTATGCCTTACGTTTGAAAACTAGTTTTGACTTCTGGGTACTGGCAATTTTAGTTGGAACTAGTCAAGGGGGATTACAAGCTTTGAGTAGATCTTACTTTGGACAAATAATTCCTAAGGAATCAGGTAGTGAATTTTATGGGTTCTTGAATATTTTGGGTAAATTTTCAGCAGTTATGGGACCATTTATTGTAGCAATCGTAACGCAAATGACTGGTAAATCGACTATCGGTGCTGCTTCCTTGAGTGTCTTATTCTTAATAGGATTAGTAATATTTGCTATGTTGCCAAAAATTTCAAAAGAATAATAAAAAGGAAATCCAAAAAATTGGATTTCCTTTTTATTATTTCCAGCGCTCGATTAGTTGAGCTGTTTCTTTAGTATTGTTAGTAAAGACGCTGTCCAATTTGAGTGTATTTAAAGCATCGTAGTTGTCATTGTAAGTATTTAAAATCCAGCCATTAGTTTTGAAACCATTCTTATGTGATAGTTTAACTAATTTCGGTGTCCATTGATCTAACTTCATCGAAATAAATTTGATATAACGAGGAGCATTTTCAATCTGTTCTTTATATTGACGTTCAGTAGCAGAACTTAATAGCCAAAGAGTAGGAACATTTTTTAAAGAGTGATGTAATTCTTTGAGTCCCGGTAAGCTTTCATCTTGGAAAATCACATTCTTGGTCATTTTGTATTTCTTGAGTTCTTTGACGAGAGCTTTTTCGGTATCAGTATTGTCGCCGGCATTTTTCTTAGTTTCAATTATATAGTGAACATTTTTGCCATAACGTTTGAAAACATCTTTTAGTTGATGAATTTTTTCACCATTATGCAATTTAACTTGGCTGATTTTATTGGCATTTGAAGTTGAAATCGTGACATTCTTGCCAGTCGACTGTTTGAGATTGTCGTCGTGAGAGACAAACAATTTGCCATCTTCACTCAACCAGACATCTTGTTCAATATATTGAGTACCATCTTTGATGGCTCGATTGTATCCTTTGAAGGAATGATCAGGATAATTGTAAGGACTGCCGCGGTGAGAAAAAATCAAGGGTGTATCGGGTGAGGCATGATTGATACTCTGCGTGACTGAAGTTAAATTCTTAGCTTTCGGAGCCGCCGCTGCTTGGACGTTTAATGGCATACTCAAAGCTATTAACAAAGTGAATAAAATAATGGTTAGTTTCTTTTTCATAATATCCCCCAAATAATATATTCATATCATAGTTTAATCATAAAAAAAGTGCCACCGCAATAAATACGATGACACGATTATTTAACAGTTATGAAAAGGACGGATTTTCTTAGGTTCAGATAGTTTTAAAGTGGCCCGCTTCGTCTTTTCTCGTTCGATTTTTAATTGATTTTTCAATTGACGGTTCTTCCAGAAACCACGAATGCAAATAGTAGCAGGAATTGCCATCCAAGCTACGGTTGCGGGAATTATCCATGGATTTTTACTAATAATTTCTAATTCCTTTTCATTGCGTTTTTGCATTTCTTGGTAAAATTCTTCTGATGTTGGCATAAGTATCATCCTTTTTTACTTAAATCATACTCCGAATAGAAAACGCTGTCATTATAATCGGTTGATTTGTTACAATGTTTATTGGAATTTAACTTCCAGAAGTAATTTTGATACCAATGATACTAATTAGTAATAAGGCTACGAAGACCCAAGTTAATGGAGATAATTTATCACCAAAGATTATTACTCCAGCAATGATGGAACCAACGGCTCCAATTCCGGTCCAAATAGGATAGGCCAAACTCATTGGCATTTTCTTAATAGCAATTGATAAGAAAATCATACTCAAAGCTAAGCCGATAATTGTGTAAATAGTAAAACTGATTTTAGTAAAACCGTGACTTAATTTCATAGTAGTTGCCCAGACAACTTCAAAAAGTCCGGCGATAATTAAATAGATCCAATGCATAATATTTCCTCCAAAAAAAATAAGTATCCCTAATAATTCCTTCTTTGGCCTAACGGAATTATTAAGAATACTTGATTAAGTGACACCCGGCGGTGTTTATTAACTTCAAAGAGACATTCTAGCAAATAGAAAAAAGGTTGGCAAGTATGATTCGTAAAATGAAAGATTCGGAATTGGAAAAAATCAGTCAGATTTGGCTTGATAGTAATTTGGAAGCACATAATTTTATTGATAAAAATTTCTGGCTTGATAATTATTCAATGGTTAAAGAACAATTCAAAACGGCTGAAATTTATGTTGATGCTGAATCGGAAGTTAAAGGTTTTGTTGGTCTTCAAGATGATTATATAGCTGGTATTTTCGTAGAAAAAAGTTATCGTAATCAAGGTATTGGAAAGAAGCTGATAAATTTTTTGAAGAAAAATCATCAAGAATTGTCGTTAGATGTTTATGACAAAAACATTCGTGCCAAGCAATTTTATGAAAAAAATGGTTTTGAGGTTTCTACGCAGTCAATTGAAAGAGAAACTGATGAAAAAGAATCACGGTTAGTTTGGAAAAAAGTGAATTATGGTTAATTTATTTTTAATTTAAAGTCAATTATTTTAATATTGAGCTATAATGAACAGTAGTTTAATTAACTAAAAAGGTGGTATTTTACATGGCAGATGTCGAAACTTATATTAAAAATTTGAAGGATTCAATTATTAAAAGAGACCCTAATCAACCAGAATTTCAGGAAGCAGCTTTTACTGTTTTAGATACGCTAAAACCAGTCTTAGAAAAGCATCCTGAATACGTTAAGAACAACATTTTGGGTTCTTTAGTTGAACCAGAACGTGCGATTCAATTTAGAGTTCCTTGGCAAGATGATGAAGGGAACTTCCATATTAATCGTGGCTTTCGTGTTCAATTCAATTCTGCCATTGGACCTTACAAGGGCGGTTTGAGATTACATCCTAGTGTAAACTTGAGTATCGTTAAGTTCTTAGGTTTTGAACAAATTTTGAAGAACAGCTTGACTGGATTACCAATCGGCGGTGGCAAAGGTGGTTCTGATTTTAATCCTAAGGGTAAGTCAGATTCAGAAATCATGCGTTTTTGCCAAAGCTTTATGACAGAATTGCAAAAATTTATCGGACCAGATTTGGATGTTCCCGCTGGTGATATCGGTGTTGGTGGTCGTGAAATTGGTTACTTGTTCGGTCAATACAAACGTTTGAATGGCTTCCAAGGTGGAATTTTAACTGGTAAAGGATTGCAATACGGTGGTTCACTTGCTAGAACAGAAGCTACTGGCTTTGGATTGATTTATTTCTTGAATGCTTTGATCAAAGACCAAAAGGATACCTTAAAAGGCAAGACAGTTAAGATTTCTGGTGCCGGAAATGTTGCTATTTATGCATTACAAAAAGCTCAAGAAAATGGTGCTAAAGTAGTGACAGTTTCAGATTCAAATGGTTATGTTTATGATCCAAAGGGAATTGACCTTGATACTGTCAAACAAATCAAAGAAGTTGAACGTGGACGTATTAAAGAATATGCTGATAAGATTTCAACAGCTGAATATCACGAAGGCTCAGTTTGGGATTTCGATATTGATTACGATATTGCTTTGCCATGTGCCACTCAAAATGAGATCAATGAAGATCAAGCTAAATTGATGGTCAAAGATGGTGCCAAATACATTGCTGAAGGTGCTAATATGCCAAGTAACACTGATGCTATTGCCGTCTACAAGCAAAATGATATCATCTATGGACCTGCTAAAGCTGCTAATGCCGGTGGGGTTGCTGTTTCAGCCTTGGAAATGAGTCAAAATAGTGAACGCTTGTCTTGGACTTTTGATGATGTTGACAAACAATTGAAGGATATCATGGAAGATATTTATCAAAAGATTGCTGATGCCGATGCCGAATATGGTTTGAACAAGGATTATCAAGCTGGTGCTAATATTGCTGGTTTTGAAAAAGTTGCTAAAGCTATGTTGGCTCAAGGATTAGTTTAGAATCAAAAAAGAACTAGATTACAATCAATATGGTTCTTTCACAAGTTAGGTTACTGCTAGATGTCGTCGTCCGTTCTGCTTTGTGGATGCTGGAACGTACTGGGCGCAACTTTAAGTCAATTCCAGAACCGGGAACAGTCTTAAAGCTTGACCTTTCACTAAGTGATAAATCGCTAAGTGAAATTTCAGTACTGAGCATCCACAAAGCTGCCACTACCGACTGGAAAACATCTTTTATTATTTATTTCAAGTAAATCAAAATGGCATCAATTCAGATATAGTTGTTAACTATTTGTCTGAATTGATGCCATTTGTTTGATTATAAAAAGTATAGAACCATTTTCTTTGCTATGGAGGACGGCAATATTACAACTAACCTAACTTGTGAAAGAACCTCAATGTAGTCTAACTTTTTTTTATTCAGCAGGTACGATTGGATGTTTTCTAACGATGAAAGTCAAAAGATAAGATGCCGCTAAGATGACGGTAACAACTAAGTATGGATAATGTGTGTTCCAGTCCATCAAAGCTCCAGACATCAAAGGCCCAATGACGTTACCAACACTAGTCAAGGACATGTTCATACCATTGATCAAACCTTGATTAGAACGACTCGATTTAGTTAATAAAGTAGTAATAGCTGGTCTTAATAGGTCGAATGAAGAGAAAATAATTAAAGTAGCGATGATAACTTCGACATGAGTGTGTGCTTGAGTAATCCAGAAAACACAGATAGCACTCAATAAGAAGGCGATACTGATCAGACGCATTTCACCGATTTTATTGATGATCCAGTTAAAGGCAGCAACTTGCAAGATTAAAGAGATAATTCCGTTTAAAGTTAAAACTAAAGCAATTGTCCCCAACCCGAAGTCGAAGACTTGGTTAACATAAATACTGTAAATACTTTCGAATCCTTGTAATCCGAAAGATGAAACTAAAATCATACCGAACAACATGACCATAGGTAAAGTTAAAATTGCCCGAATAGAACCTTTTTCTTGAGCTTTCTTCTCGGCTTCAAGTTCCTCGCGTTCAAGAACTTCTTTATCTTCCTTAAGAAAAATATACGTAAAGATAGCACTGGTGATACTCAAAATACCAGCAACCCAAAATGGTGTTTTATAAGTAATTCCGGCTAAAATTCCACCAAGTCCAGGGCCTAAAATTAGTCCACCACTAAAGGCAGCTGATAGCCAACCAATTACTTTAGCACGATCTTTTAAAGTTGTTAGATCAGATCCTAAAGCCATTGAAGTAGGGATAACCATGGCCGCAGACAATCCACCAATGATCCGAGAAATATTAAAAATAGGTAATGTTGTTGCAACCGCAAAGATGAATTCTGAAATCATGTAAGTAAACAAACCAAAAACAATAACTGGTTTTCTACCTAATTTATCTGATAATTTACCTACAATAGGTGATGCTATAAATTGAGCAAAAGCGAATAATGACGTCATGACACCCATTTGTGAGGTTGTAAAATGATACTGATTTTTAATAAAGGGTGTAACTGGTATGACTAATCCGATTCCCAAACAGATTAAAAAGTTACTGAATACTAAAATATAGATTGATTTTTTGTTCTTCCCCATAATTTCCCTCCCTATAAATAAAATTTTTGAGCATAAGAAAACCGATATACTAAGAGTGCCTTAGCTATCGGCTTTGAACAAGAATCTCACTTTACTGAAAAGCATACTATCATTCTATATCATTGTCTAATACTTTAGTTTAAATTTATTGTTAAAAATATATTACAAAAATGACGTTTGGCATGAAAATAATTTGTATTAGTGGACAATTGGTATAGAAGTGCTTATGATAAATGTATGACTTAATAAGGAGGTCATATTTTTGGATTTTCGGAGCGGCTTAAACAGTGATAAGCCTCAGATAATAAATTTACTAGTAGATTCATTTAAGGAGTACATAACAACTAAGAACATGTTCCAACAAGAATTTCGTTCTAGTGCTAAGTTTGATAAGTTACTGCGTAAGTACTTTGAACTTGAAGTTAATGTATTCATGAAAAAAGGTTTGGTTTATGTTGGAGCTGACGGAAAGGGAAAGCCTAGGGCAGTTGCTCTAATTGAATTTAATCAAGGTAAGCAGATTAGCAATTGGGATTATCTTTCAATAGATGGTTTAAAATTGTTGCCAGAAATTATCAAGAATGGATTCAATGGTTTCAATGCATTCGATATCTTTAAGTTCGAAGATCTTTTTGATAAAGTAAAGGGTAAGAAAAAATGTGCTGTTGAATATTTGGCTGTCGATAAGAAATTACGTGGTCAAGGTATCGGTAGTAAGATGCTCAACAATCACATTAGCCCTTACGTGAAAAAAATCGGTTATAGAAACATAATTTTAGAAACGAATACGCAAAAGAATGTTAAGTTCTATAAAAAGAATAATTTCTCCGTTCGCTCAGTTAAGAAAGTTAATTTGAGCCATGGGGATGTTAAAGATTGGGTTTTAGCTAAAACAATTTAAAATAAAAAAGTCGCTCACACACTGTGAACGACTTTTTTTATAAAAACAACTAATTCCTACGAACTAAGAATAACAAATTGCCTAAAAAGTGTTCTTATTCTTAAGGAAACTTAATTTATTTTAACAAATCTTAATTAGCTGGTTATGTCATCGACCATAGTCCAAGTGATTTTTCCCTGATAATTTCCAGAATTAGTATTTTGGGGCAATTTGAGTTGCCAATCTCCGACACCAACATAGTCAGTTAAATTAATGTTTTCTTGATTATCAGTATTTTGGAAGGAAGCTGTTCTTATAGGAATGCCATCACTGGAAATGGGTTGCCAAGTGCCAGTATCTTCATATGAATTATTTCTTTGTTTAATGAATAAGAGATTAGATCCATCTTCAGATAATTTATTACCATTGTTATCTTGCAAACCATTTAGATTATTATTGTATGAAACGTAGACATTAAACGGCTTAGTATCAGGATGTGATACGATCAGTTCGCCATTAGTGCTGGTATTTTGTAAGGTTTTGCTTTGTCCGGTAAAGTTAGTCGTACCGAAATCGATTAAAGTAGGCACTTGAATAAAGCCGTTGATATTTTTAACGTTCAAGTCAGCACCATTTGAGACCATTTCTCCCGTGGCCTGTCCACCAGAAGTAGTTCCGCCAGTTACAGTTGCAGTATTAGTAATTAAACCAACGGAATTAGCAGTAACAGTTGCTGAAAATTTAATTAGGACCGATTCACCTTGTTCAATCGCATTCATTCCCGTAGAGATTATTTTTCCATCATGATTTTGAGTACCTTGGTAATAATATTCAGTATCCTTTGGTCCTTTAACGTAAACACTTGAATCGTCAACTTTTAACCCGGAAGGAATGGTATCTGAAATGGTTGCACCCGATTGTAAGTAATCTTTACTGCCAGAATCTATTTTATATGAAATTAGATAATCAATGACATCGCCTTTTTTGCCCTCGGTACTATTTTTAAAGTCCGTATCACTAGATTCATTTTTAAGCTGTTTTGTGAAGGTAGATGAAAATGAAGGCTTTTCTACAGGGATATTTACTGAAGCATCGATAGTTTCTTCTGTTGACCCGGCAACTTCTTGATCTGTGCCGTAAAATTCACCAGTATTTTTCAAATTGCCGCTGGAATCAAGATTATCAATAGCATCGGCAGTAATGTTAGCTTCAAATGTTACGGCTTCGGCTTGGTTATCAGTTAAAGATTGTGCAACTGGAATAGTTAGAGTCCTTGACGATGAATCATAATCGCTAGGATCCATAGCAACTTCAGTACCATTATCGAAAACTTTTTTGATTGAATTAGGATCAATTTGTAAGCCTTCAGGAATTTTATCAACTAATTGTCTGTAATACCAATCGGCATTGTACCCGTTGTTAACAATATTAAGGGTGAACTTTAATTTATCATTAATATTATTTTTTCCAGTATTGTTAGTTTCGTTTTTATAGGATTTGCTGGCATGCATTATAGAATATGGTGATTGAGTTTCACCAATGGTTGATGAATAGTGTGCAACTTGATTGTTTGCTAAAGTTGTTTTATCCCAACTTAAGGAATAAGCAGAATCAGTAGAATCAATAATTTTATCACCATAGTTCAGATTTCTTTTTTCATCACCATTACCATCAGAATCATAACGGTCAGCCCAGTTAGGAGCATTACTTGCTCTACTTAAAGCAACATAGTGTTGGAAACCATCCTCAGTTTCGTTAGTAATGGATAATTTATAATCTCCGGCGGCAATGAAGATTCCATGTCCATCACCTAAATCTTGGATGGGAACGGCGTCAGCTGCTGAATTTGTAGCAAGTCCCAGTTTTGTATCTTCGCCAAAAAATACTTGGAAATCTTGAGTTGAGCCGGAAACGTTTCTGACGTACATTTCTCTTTGAACTAAATTTCTATTCGTTGAAGAAGGACGTAAGATTAACTCAATAACAAAATTATAATTGTCTCGCTTAAAATTGCCGGCAATCATATATGTATAACGTCCCTCGCTGTCTTTAGAAAAATAATAAGATTTATCAGTCATTTTATTCCCTAAAACAGACATAGTATCTGATTGAACTTTAGAGTAAACACCTGGTTTGGCAATCAAAAAATCTGGTGAGGTCATAGATACACCTTGTTTACGACTATTCATGGTCCCCGAAGTGGCAAAACCTTGAAAGGTTGAACTAATATATTTATTAGATGGATTAATTAAAAAGACATTCATCTTTGAATAATACATATTTAATGCACCCATAACTTCAGAATCTTTGACCATCGTATCATCTGAAGTATTGGCGGTATAGTTATTATTGGTGTCCGTTGTTAAACCAAAACTATAACCTAGCTTTAAGCTTGGGGTTAGTTGAATTGGATCAGAACGGGTAACTGAACCTTTAGACCAATATGAAACTCCGTCATCTATTCCATCATTATTTCCGTCAACAGTTGCAGCGTTAACTTGACTGAAAGTCGTTAGAAGAATAAACAATGCAGTAAAAAAACAAATTACAGTGTATTTTAATCCTATTTTTAGAGTTTTCATTTTTTCACCCCTAATACGTAAACCTTTACATACTTCAGGGTTATTATACATTTTAATATAAATAAAATGATTATATTTATGAATAAAATATCAAAATAATGTAAAATATCTTTGTTTAGATTTATTCATTATGAAAGGATAATAAATCAATGGACTTTACAGGCAGGGTTTCAGATACAAAGATGACCTTTAATTTGGAAAAATTAGGGACGGTCAATTATTATCAAGCAATTCCAGATCAAGTGAATGAAGAATCGATATTTATCGTTATAAAAAATTACGAAGTTATCGGTATAAATTTGGGAAGTTTAATGAATGCCAAAGATTGTGATGGGATTGTAGAATTGATTTTGCCAGAAAATATGATTCCAGCTGATTTCTTTTACTTTTTAACTAAAGAATTAACTAGTTATGGTTATATGATGAATGTTGAATATAAGATGGCAATTTCTCAAGAATCTTTGAACGTTTATCAAAATTATTGGGTAAAAATTGCACCGTTGATGGCTATGTTTGGTTTGAAGAAACAAATTAAAAAGCGGACTAAGGCACGCCATCGTTTTGTTAAAGAATTATCCAAAGTACCATTTTCCGTTGATTATAATGGTAGTAAGGCTACCGTGTATTGGAACAGCCGTAATGAATTGATTGTCAAAAAAGGCGCTATTTTAGTAGACAAAGCACCGTTAACAAAAGCCGGAATCGTTGGTTTTGCAGGAAGATTTGGGATGCAATTACGCCAAGAGCACGTTGATGCCATTCAGGATAATGTTTTGATTAAAGATGTTCACTTGCGTAGCGTCAATGAAGTAGGGACTTTCTTGTATTTTGCTGGGACTAACAGTTGGTTACAGTTGATTTCACCTGAAGGTAAGACTTTAGATGAATTGACAATTGTTAAATAAAATTTTGGAAATAAAAAGGCTCTTCGGGATAAAATTTTCTCGAAGAGTCTTTTTTTAAATGGTATCTTTTGGCTTAGCACCACAGTAACTATCGCAGGCACATTTTTGTTCGTCTAGCATTTTGCAATGGCATATTCCATCACTTCTTGAGCAAGGGCAGCCATCGTGACAGACCATACCTGCATGACAGTAAGGATTTTTTTCAGGCATGATTTCTCCTTTAGTGATTATTTGTTGATGCTAGTTGCAAATTCAGCAATGTATTCTGAATTGTCTTTCAAATTAAGACCACTGTTGATTGTAACGTCGCCTAACCAGACATATTCGTTAGTAGCGATTTCACCCCAATATGAACCGTACTTGTTAACAACTAACTTAGAAACTTTCCAAGCAGTACCGGCAGCAAGTGTTTGACCATAGGCATTGTCAGCGTAATTGTAAACCTTTGTTGCAACATTAGTTGTAGCAATTAGGCCGTTGTTTGGCATTGGAATAGTAGGTGTTGTGTTGGTATTGTTGTTAGTGTTTGTATTTGTATCAGTTGAATTGATCTTTACAGCCAAAGCGATTACATATGCGTTAGTTGCAACTTGATAGTAGTCGTTGCCATCAATGTTCTTTGTTTCGCCGAGTTTCCATGATGAACCAGCAGGAAGAACTTGACCAGTAGCGTTTCCGTCGGGATCAACTACTTTAGCAGCATATGATAAAGTACCAATTTTACTTGTATCGGTAGTTGTATCAGTATTAGTATTGCTGTCTGTGTCAGTATTTGTTGAATCAGAATCTATAACGGTAATATTAGTTGAAAGAGCATATTCATCTGTAGCAACTTGATAATAAGTGTTGCCGTCAATGTTGATGATCTTACCTAATTGCCAATCAGTATCCTTAGCAAGAGCTCTATTTTGAACAGCGTTACCAGTGGAATCGACTAAAGAAGTGATACTGTTTGTACGTCCGACTAATTTAGTAGCAGCTTGAGAATCTTGTTGTGATAATGAAAGCACAGTTGGTGCTAATAAAATTAAAGCTGAAGTGATAAAAATGTTTCTTTTTTTCACGTTTTTTTCCTCTTTTTGTGTTTTTTGGTACACAACTAGATTATATATTACGAAAAAATTGTTACAAGTCTAGAAATAAAAATAATTGTGGATATAATATTATTTTTGATTGCTTTATAATTATTAGTAAATGTTCTAAAATCAAAGCATTCTAAGGGGGATAAATGCTTGTTGTTAGGTAATGCAGGCATTTTTGGGGATGAATAAATGAAAAAAATTACTGCAAAAGTATTAGTCTTAGGGACGATTATTTTGTCATGTGGAGCTAGTTTCATGTGGCCAATAAATACAATTTTTATTCACAATTATTTGCACAAATCTTTGGCTGTGGCAGGAATTGTCTTATTTTTTAATTCTTTATGTAATTTTATTGGCAATTATATCGGTGGAAAGATGTTTGACCGTTTGGGTGGTCATAAAACAGCTTTAATCAATGCTTCAATTGCTTTGCTGGCTTTAATAAGTTTGATAATTAATCATGATTGGCCCGCGTTTCCAATCCTTTTATCGATGTTAGGTTTTGGTATCGGTGGGACTTATACAGTGATTAATTCTTCAGCAGCTTTTATAGAGGGAATTGATCGGTATAGAGTTTTCAATAATATTTATATGGGTAGTAAAACGGGTAGTTTGATTGGAACGGCCATTTGTAGTGTCATTGTGGGTATTCAAATAGGTTTGGTATTTGTGGCCGATTTTATTTGCGTACTGAGTTTTTTGGTTATGGCTTATTTCCTATATAATGATCATTCAAAACTTGTCAAAAGAGAACCAACTAAAAAAATTCCTTTTAAGCGAAAATTAACTCCTGGAATTGGTTGGGTAATTTTATTTCTAGGTATGACTTGGATAGTTAATTCTCAATGGGGAAGTAATATTTCCACTCATTTGACCGAAATTGGGGTACCAGTTGGTAAATATAGTTTCTTGTGGACAATCAATTCTTTGATAGTGATTGTTTTCTTGCCACTTATCAATCATTTTGCTGGAAAGCGAGATTGGTTTAAGAAGATTCAAGTCGCTTTAGGTGTCGTATTGTTTATTGTTGCTTTAGGTTCTTTAATCGGATCTACACACTATTTGTCCTATGCGGCCGGGATGGTATTCCTAACTCTAGGCGAGATGTTAGTTTATCCAACCGTGGCAGCTTTAGTAAGTGAAACTACGCCAAAAAGTGAGTCAGGATTGTATCAAAGTATCGTCAGTATGTCGGAGAACTTTCCTAAAGCGATTGGACCATTTCTTGGTGGAGTTTTGATTGAAAAGAGTTCCTATAATACGATGTTTTTGTTGGCTATGGTTATGTTAGTTTTGTCGTTGTTTGTGTTGTGGCGAGCTTATAGGAAGTTGGTTTGGGATGGAAATTAATATAAAATGAATACTAAAAAGGAGTTACTTGTAAGTACAGAAAAATCGGTGATAGTCGCTTGTACGTGCTTAATACAGGAGTGTCTTATAGATGATGACACAAAGCGGCAATGTAATATCAAATAACTCAGAATTCATTCGATTATATTTCAAATACCTTCCGTACTATTCTTCTGTCCCTCCATAAGCAACTATTCTACATTGCATTCTTTTGACCATTGTTTAAAAGAACTTAAACATTTTGGGATTCATATGTATAGATATTATCATTCGTTTTTGGTGTACATCAGCGTCGGTTGTATTTTTCATTACAATTTTTGTGAATAGTATCTCCAATATAAGAAAACGCTCTTAGTATTTTTTAAATTAATGATTAGCTTTACAAACAAGATTTATGAAAGAAATTCCAAAAGCAGTAAATTGAATGAACCCTTCTGATGAACTGGCACTAGTCATATTATTTATTGCATTGGCTGATGATTTATATTCGTTAGATAAAACTACGTTTTTATAAAAGTTTATTCCTTTTTGCATAGAAAGTTTTCTGTCGAATATTATTTCAATGATTCCTAGCGAGGATAAAACATTTAAAGCAGAATCATTATGTATTAATTCAAATGGTTCATAGTTTGGGGAGACAAAAATATTTGATTGTTGTTGGATATCCGGATTATTACTTGATCTAAATATGAATTGAACCGCGGGAAAATTATTCATAGTACTTTCTGACATACTTTTTAGAAATTTTGCATCATCGGGATTTAACTGTGACAAGATTGATGAATACCTTGGTGATACACACTGATTAGATTTACTATCAAGAGTTGATTTTATTAGTTCAGAAAACATTTCTTGTAAGGTCTCAGAATTTAATTGATATTTTGAATCTTCAATTTCTTTCATAACTAACCCAAGTTTAGAGGAGTCTTTATTTTCATCAGGAATTTCATTTAATTTAGTGGCAATTTTTTTTTGATATTCATCTAATTTGTATTGAGTATATATTCCTAGCTTAGTTGGGTAATATAGGACACCTGAAAATAATCCACCCAAGGCTTTACCTATGGCGGTAGCAGAAGGGTGGCCTAAGTCGTTGATTAAATCCTTAAAAGGTTCTAAGTCTTTTGGATCAAATCCATCATAGTTCATATACAATACCTCGATTCATAGTATAATGAGTGATTTAATAAACAATATTCATAAAAAACAAGCAGATGATGAATACAATTCAATCAGTGGTATGAGACCGTATAATCAGTATTCGGACAACAAGTTAGTAGAAGATAATTGACACACTTATTGATATAAGCCGTAGTAACAAAAGATAAATTTAGATTTAAACCAAATAGTTTTAATCTAGCTAAATATAATGTGGTAGCCATTAATTTAGCAAGTAGTGCCACCCATGATTTCTTATCTGATGATATGAGTTAGAAGACGGTAATGTGAATGATTAATATTAATAGCGTTGCTTAGTGTTAATCGATTAAAGAACCAGAATTATGATATCCGACCAATGGGGATAGCAATTTGTGGTTTTAATTAACTATAAACAAACAGAAGTAAAATCAGTCCCGAAAGAGGTAAATTGTAGTACCCCCTTAACCATACTAAGTTTAGTGGGATAGTATTTATTTAATAAAGACTCAGGCGCTAGTATACTTTGAACTAATGGATTTTGGTTCTGCTTAGAATATTCTATGGTTCTATTTACACTATTATTTGATTCATCAATCTCTTTTTTTGCTTTTAAATATTCTGGAGAGCTTTTAAAAAGTTTATCATAATCAACATTTTTAGTATTTATATAATCTTCACTAACTAAACCTAAGCGTTGAAGATTGTCAATGGATGAGGGTAACTGTGGCCGAAGTTTTGAGTCAATATTAAAATCATTAGAAACAATATTTGAAAATAGTGTATTGTAAGATCCAGTTTTCATGGTGCTTCGTAATTGTATTAATGGTATATTGATTTGTTTTGAAAATTCTTTTAGAAACAATGCATCTATAGGAGACATTTGTTTAACTATTTCTACAAATGAGACTCGTGTAATACCATCTTTTCTAGAGTCCATAGAACTTGCTATTAATTTTTCAAACATATTTCTAACAGAATTATCTGTAACATAATATGTAGACGCTTCTAGAGCAGGACCAGCTATAGATAATTCAGGTTCATGTAAAAATTTCTCTGGGATCTTTGATGTTTCATTCGTAATTCCAACTTTATATTCTTCAATAGCATCGTGATTTTTAAGTTCAGCAATTTTTCTAAGTCTATCAGTTCTATAGCCAATGCTTGAATACCATATGTCTTCTAGGCTTTTTAATGGTCCGTCAAAAGCTTTCGCTATAATGCCACCTGTAGCTCCAGATAAGAGTGTAGTAAATGTAGGATCCATATTAATCATCTCCAAATGTAATTATAAAAATTATACAATAGAAAGCAAATTTAAAAGAGATATTAACACGTGATTGTTAGCAAATATTTTTATCGAGGGAAGCTGATTCATTTATAAAATTTGAGTTGGAAAAGAAATTTAGAATGTAAAGTGTTATTGATTAATTTTAAATTATGTAATGTTACTTAAATACAAGTTAAACTTTTATTTATTTCTCGGATACAGGACTCACTTTAAATGCTTTATAGTGTTTATCAATTTCATCTAGGGACATCTGTTATTCTTTTGAATGGATTGTTCAATTCCTGCTTTCATGTCTTATATTTTTTGATTGACATTTTGATTGACATATTCATGAAATAATATGAAACGGTTTGAAATTGAGAAAAGAAAAAAGCCAGTCACATCAAGGCTTTTAGACCTTAATACAACTGACTGAAATCTGCTTTATGGAGGTGAGGGGAATTGAACCCCTGTCCAAGCATAATGCTATGCAAGCCTCTACACTCGTAGTCGTATCATTTGAAGTTTCGCCATCATGAACGCCATACGACCCGGCTGACCACAATGACTATCCCGATGATCTCTTTTTAACTATTCAGGATGCACAGTTAAACGTAGCCCAATAATTTTGAGACCCAGTTCCAACCCTTGGGCGAAGCTAGAATGGATCACGCTTAGACTGTTTTTAGGCAGCTAATGCGTAGTTATTATTATTTTTTGCAGTTATAATAAACTGTGCGTTTTAAAGGGACGCAAGGCCCTAAGTGCAGCCTGCACGCTACTACACATGTCGAATCCAGAACACCCCCATGGTGTCCATTCACTATAATATCTAATTATTGATTAATTAGCAACTATAAAGCTTGTTTTTACAATGAAAATAATAATGCTTTAAAGGTGCTACTTTCTGTAAATATTGTTAGAATACGGGATGAAAACGGAGGTAGACAATGAACGAACAAAATGAAGGAAAACCTTTCTATAAAAGAAATTGGTTCTGGATTATGATTCTCTCCATTTTTATCATAGTGTCAGCAACTACTTATATTGCCAACTTTTCTTTCTATCAAGGAAAAGCTGATTCAACCGTAGTTAGCAAAAAGAAAACTAAAAAAACTGTCAAAGATTTATCTTTAGCTGAAAAATATAATGATTTGAAAACGGGTAAAACGGGCTATTCAAAAAAAGAAGTTATCCAATTACTCGGCCAACCGACGTCAATTCAGCAGATTGATGATACTAATCAAATAATTGATTTGACTTGGGATAAAATAGACAATGATAAATCTATCGTTATTCAAGTAACTTTTGAGAAAGGCAAGGCCTCTGCCAAATCGATTCAAGGATTAGACATTGATCGAAAACAGCTTTTGACTAAAAAAGATTACAATAAACTTCAAAATGGAGACAATTATAATCGAGTATTAGATGTGTTGGGAGACCCTGATGATTATTCTGATACTAATGGTATCAAGACATTGATATACGAATCGGATTTAGCCGAAGCAGATCCTACCTATGATGCAACAATCAAAATTGAAATAGCTAATAATAAAGTAATCAGTCTCGAACAAGAAAATCTCAAATAAAAAAAGGTGCATATGTCAAAACACGTTCTGCTTTGATATGTGCGCCTTTTATTGTGTAATTCTTTTGCGGAAGAAAGTGAAGCCTTTAATAGATAGACTAGAGATTCCAACTGACATAACGGCCAGTGAGAATGAAATCAAATCACCTAAAGCTAAATTTCCTAAACAAACTAGAGCATCGATAATGAATAAACTGATGTATTTTTCAATACCGAAGTTTTTATGAATAATCATCGGCGGAACGGTCGTCCCACCACTAGACATATTAAGTGCGTAAAGAATTGCTAAACCAATTCCAAAAATGATACTTCCTACTATTATAGAAATAACTCGGTTATTAGGTATTAAATTAATTACTGGTGTAATAAACAGCATTAATGGAAGCAAGAAACTTCCCAGTGCTAATTTAATAGTAGTTTGACGATCTAAATGTAAGTAAGCCAGTACTAACATCACAATATTTATGACAAGAACCGAGATGAATGTTGGGATTTTCCATCCTGCTTGCAACAAGATAGCAATTCCAGTGGCTCCACCGGCTGCTATACTGTGCGGCTCGAAGAACATATTTAAACTAACTGCGATAAGTTCCAAAGCAACTAACATTATTAGTAGTTTTGTGGACAATCTTTGTTTTTTATTCTTCATATATATAACTATATCATGAATATATTTTCGTAGCAATAAAAGTACTCAATACCTTTAAATATCAATGTTTCAATAAGATTACTTAAATTACATAAACAGTTGAAAATGTAACTTTGCGGTTGTTGTCATGTAATATAAACCTGTTAGTATAGCACCATAGTAATTGAGAGAGCTCAATAATCTAAAATATAAGGATGTAATTAATATATGAAAAAAGTTTTATCTATCGCTTTAGTAAGTGCAATGGCTTTATCAGGAATTCTTGCTTCAACTTCTAACACTGTTCAAGCTGCCGTAAATAACGGAGACAACACAGTGACAGTTGAAAAGGGTGATACTTATAAGAGTATTGCAGAAGCTAATGGAATTAGTATTTCTGCTCTAGAACAAGCTAACGGACGTGAAGTTGGCGGATTTGACTTGATCTTCCCAGGCGAAACAATTACTCTACCTGGTGCTACAACTACAACCGATACAACTGCTACAACAAATACAAATACAGATACAACAACTGATACATCAGCTCAAGCAACTGATGCTTCACAACAAACACAAACACAAACACAAACACAAACACAAACACAAACACAAACACAAACTGCAACTACACAAGCAGCTGCAGATACAACTTCACAAACAACAGATACAAATACAACACAATCAACAAGCACAACTGGTACTTCACAAGGAACATTCAAGATTTCATTCTATGATCCTTCAGTCTTAGGTTCTAACATGGGTTATAGTGGTGTTGCTGCTAATCTATCAGTCTTCCCTAAGGGAACTCAATTAAAAATTACTTTAGCTGATGGAACAGTACTCTATAGAACTGTTAATGATACAGGAACATTTGCCAGCAGTAACTCACAACAATTAGATGTTGCTATGCCAAGTTCATCAATTCCTTCATATGGTGTAACCACAGCTTCTGTTGAAGTGTTATCATAGGCATGTACCAGACAATTGCAAAAGAAATCTCCTATTAATTTAGGGGATTTTTTTATTAGTAAAAATTTAATTTTTTAATGTAAAATGATAAATGAAAATAAATTTTTAAACTTTTTATTTCTAAAAATATATTGTTTTAACGTTATAAAATGCATAACGACAAGTCTGATTAACGGTTGATGTTAATGGATTTAAACGGATTCTCTGTTATAAATGACGTTTGGCATAAAATTTGAAAATTAGAAAACTAACTGAAAAAACTTATTTTTATTGATTGACATTTCAAAAATTAGATTGTATTATTTAGCCAACGATTAACAAAGAGATATTTATTAAACAATTTGATCGGGGGAAGTAATTCAACCTCGTTAGTACAGAAAGCCTCTAATTGCTGAGATGAGGACAACGACTTGAATGAAAATGACCCGTGATTGGTGCGCTGAATCTTCGGATAAAGATGCAATGGTTGGTACCCTTTACAGTACACGCGTATAGAACCTTTGTACGTTGTTAAGGGGATAAGTGTAAATTTATTCCGAATTAGAATGGTACCGCGGAAAGCCGCTTCTAACATTGAACCCAGTGGGTTTAGTTAGAAGTGGCTTTTTTGTTTTTATAGATATTTTCAGTTGATTAAGTATTAGTTAAGGTGGGAGAGAAATATGAGTAAATTTAAGAAGTTTAGCAAGGTTATCTTATTAGCCTTCACAGCATTGTTTATTTTTGTATTAGCTGGTTGTGGCAAGCAAAGCAGCGACAAAACAGTGAAAGTTGGTATTAATCCTTCTGATGAAGAAATTTGGAAGGTAGTTAAGAAGAACGTTAAGAGTGAAGGCATTGATTTACAGATCAAGACTTTCAATGATTACAATCAACCAAATACAGCTTTGAACCAAGGAGAAGTTGATATCAACGCTTATCAACATACTGATTTCCTAAATTCATGGAACAAAGCACACAAAACAGATTTAGTTTCAATCGGTAAAACAGTTATTCAACCAATGGCTCTTTACTCAAAGAAAATCACAAAGCTTAGTCAATTAAAGAACGGCGACAAGATTGCTATTCCAAATGATGCTTCAAATGAAGCTCGTGCATTACAACTACTGGAATATAACGGTATTTTAAAACTAGATGATAGCAAGACATTGCCATCAACTAAGGATATTAAAGAAAACAAATTGAACTTGAAGTTTACAACTGTTGATGCAGCTCAAACAGCTCGTGTCATGGATGATGTTACTGCTTCAATCGTTAATGGTAACGTTGCTAACGATGCTAAGTTGAATCCTAAGAAGGCTGTTGTTACAGAAAAAATCAACAAGAACTCAATTCCTTGGATCAATATCATCGTTACTCAAAAGAAAGACAAGAACAATAAGACTTACAAGAAGGTTGTTAAAGCTTTCCAAACAAAAGATGTTGAAAAAGCTATCAAGAAAGTTTATGGCGGAAACGAAATTCCAGCCTGGAACGCAAAATTATAATCAGACGTTAAAAATATGAGGAGGTTTTCTAATGTCAAAATTATCAGATCCATTAATTCAGAATTCGATTGAAGATTTAGAGAAATATATCGCACTGCCATCTGTTTCAGCAAAGAATCAATCTATCCCTGAGACAGCCGAATTCCTCAAAAATCTACTACAAGATTTCGGAGCCGATGTTACAGTTTGGGACGAATTTGAATCCCCTGTTGTCTTTGCAGAAATCAAACCTAAAAAGCCAAGTGATACTACCATCCTGATTTACAATCACTATGATGTACAACCAGCTGAACCACTTGAGCTTTGGAATTCAGATCCTTTCAAATTGAAAGTGACTGATGATAAATTTATCGGACGTGGAGTTTCTGATTGTAAAGCTGACTTAATTAGTCGTATCACAGCTTTAAAAATTTATCGTCAAGAACACGGAGATTTACCTTGCAACATTAAATTTTTAGTTGAAGGACAAGAAGAAGTTGCTAGTCGTCATTTGGAAGATTATTTGAAAAAGTATTCCGACAAGTTATCGGCGGATTTGGTAATTTGGGAATCAGGTTACAAGAACGAAAAGGAACAATTTAATTTCACTGGTGGAAATAAAGGTGTTCTCTGTTTTGAACTTGAAGCCACTTCTGCAAATATTGATCTTCACTCATCATTTGCTGCAGTAGTTGATTCCGCTACTTGGAGATTAGCTCAAGCTTTGAATGCTTTGAGAACTCCAGAAGGAGACATTAAGATCCCTGGTTTCTATGATGATGTTGTAGAACCAACTCAAAAGGAAATTGATTTAGTTAACAAGGCAACTAATCCTGATTTGAAATCAAAATGGGATTTGCAAGTTCCATTGTTGAAGAACAAGTCAGTTAATTACAATTTGACTTTCAATCCTACTATTAATATAGAAGGAATTAGCAGTGGCTGGGAAGGACAAGGTGTTAAAACCGTTACTCCTAAAGCTGCTACAGCCAAATTAGAGTTCCGCTTAGTACCAAATCAAGATCCACATGATTTATTCGATAAATTAACCAAGTATTTAAATGATCAAGGATTTAAAGATATTAAAGTTAAGTATTTATTAGGTGAAAAGGGTTATCGTTGGGATTTAGATAGTCCAATCGTTAACAAGTTGATTGATACAGCTAAAGATTTCTTTGGTGGAGAGGATAAAATAGAAGCTTTGCCATCAAGTCCTGGTACTGGTCCAATGAACCTAGTCAACCACTACACAAAGGCTTCAATCGTTTCAACTGGAGTTAGTTATTCAAAAGCTGGCAATCATGCACCAAACGAAAATATTCGGATTCAAGATTACTTAGATTTCATTGATTTCTTTAATCAATTCTTGGGTAAATTAAGGGAGTAGTAAATAAATGGCAGAACAAAATGGGATAATTCAGCTAAAAGATATTGACGTTACTTTCCATAACGAAGGTAAAACAATTGAAGCCGTTAAAAATGTTTCAATTGACGTTCAAAAAGGTGACGTCTTTGGTGTTATTGGTTATTCTGGTGCCGGTAAAAGTACGTTGGTTCGGGTAATTAATTTATTGCAACAACCAACTTCCGGTTCAGTGATCGTTAACAACCAAGATATGCTCAAACTAAGTCAAAAAGATTTACGTAAAGCACGTCGTAATATAGGAATGATTTTCCAACACTTTAATCTAATGAACTCTTTAACGGTTTATGGAAATGTTGATTTTCCATTGAGAGATTCAGGATTGAGTAAAGCAGAACGTAAGAAGAAAATTGACCATTTACTAGATATTGTTGGTTTGAGTGACCGTGCTCATAACTATCCATCACAATTATCTGGTGGTCAAAAACAACGTGTTGCGATTGCCCGTGCTTTAGCTTCAGATCCAGAGATTTTGATTTCTGATGAGGCAACTAGTGCTCTAGATCCAAAGACCACAACCGAAATTTTGAATTTGTTGGGTCGTTTGAACAAGGAACTAGGTATCACAATCGTTATCATCACTCACGAAATGGACGCTATCAAACAAATTTGTAATCGTGTTGCCGTCATGGAGAACGGTCAATTGATTGAAGAAGGTAGCTTATTGACAATCTTTGGTCAACCTAAAGAAAAACTTACTAAGGATTTTGTTAACACTTCAACTCATATCGGTTCAGTCCTTGATGAAATTAGAGAGAGTGGCATCGTTGATAAATTATCTGGTCGTTTGATCGAACTTAATTACATCGGTGATTCTACTAATGAACCAATTGTAGTTGAACTTTATAAGCGCTTTGAAGTTGAAGCTAATATTTTGTTCAGTAATATTGAAAGATTACAAAATACCACTGTTGGTATCATGCTCTTTGCTTTAACCGGTGAAGATCAAAAAGTTGAAGAAGCTATCAAGTATTTGAATAGCTTGAACGTAAATGTTAAAGAAATTAGTTTAGAGAAAGAAGGCAAATAATTTATGGCAGATTTAGTTAATAAATTTTTACCAAACGTCGTCGCCAATTGGGAAGGTGACAATGGTTTCGTAGTCGCAATTTGGCAAACATTATATATGACTTTTGTCAGTGCCTTATTTGCCGGAATCATCGGAATTATCTTAGGAATTTTACTAGTTGTCACAGCAGAAGATGGCATTACACCACATAAAGCTTTCTATACTTGCTTAGACAAATTAGTTAACCTATTCAGATCAATTCCTTTCATTATCTTATTAGCTGTTATTGGACCATTTACTAAGCTAGTTGTCGGACAAACAATTGGACCTACTGGAGCCTTAGTTCCGTTAGTTGTAGGTACTGCACCATTCTTTGCCAGACAAGTACAATTAGCTTTAGTTGAAGTTGACCCTGGTGTTATCGAAGCTGCTGAAGCAATCGGACTTTCACCAATGAAGATCATCTTTAGAGTTTATTTACGTGAAGGACTTCCAGAATTAATCCGTTCTGGTACTTTAACAATTATCAGTTTGATTGGTTTGACTGCCATGGCCGGTGCCGTTGGTGGTGGTGGTCTAGGTAACATGGCTATTTCCGTTGGTTATCAACGATTCGAAAATGATGTTACCATCGTATCTATGTTATTCATCCTAGTTCTTGTTTTTGTAATTCAAGGAATTGGTGATTTCGCAGTACGTAAATTAGAACATTAATAACAAAGTGAACGAAAAAGTAGTCTATTTACCATAATTTGTCCAGAAAATCTCGGTAGCTGGGAAGAGATCAAATTAATAGATGAAAAATGACTCGTGATTGGCATTCCCGAATAATCAAGGAATGATGGCTAGTACCCATTAAAATACTGACATGTGTAATGCATGTTGATAAGAAAAGTAAGTGTGAATTTACTTTTGAAATAGAATGGTACCACGCCAAATAGCGTTTCTATCCAAGGGATGACCTTTGATAGGAACGCTTTTTTAGTTGAGAAGGAGAGAGATATCTATGAAAAAACTTAAGGGATTATTTTTGTTAGTTGTTGCTACATTTAGTTTGTTTCTATTAGCTGCTTGTGGAAATTCACAGGCTAGTGGTAATGGAGAAAAAACAGTTAAAATCGGTGTCACTGGTTCCGACCACAGAACTTTAGATGCCGTAGCTAAAAAGGTCAAAAAAGAAGGAATAAACATTAAAATTGTTGAGTTTTCTGATTACAATCAACCAAATACCGCCTTACAACAAGGTGAAATTGATTTGAACGCCTTTCAAACAGTGACTTTCCAAAATGATTGGAATAAGAAACACCACAGCAATATTGTTTCAATCGGTTCAACAGTTATTGCACCAATGTCACTCTTTTCTAAAAAAGTAAAAAGTGTTGATCAAATCAAAGAAGGATCTAAAATTGCCATTCCTAATGATGCCACTAATGAAGGTCGTGCTTTACAATTACTAGAAAGTGCCGGCTTGATTAAATTGGATAACAGCAAGATTCCTAATTTGAAAGATATCACCGAAAATAAATTAGATTTGAAGATTTCAGCTCTTGATGCTGCTCAAACTGCTAAATCACTTGATGATGTTACAGCTTCTGTTGTTAATAGTGGTGTTGCTAACGATTCTAAGTTGGATCGTAAGACAGCCATTTATCAAGAAAAGGTAACTTCTAAGTCTAAACCTTACGTCAATATTATTTCTGCTAATAAAAAAGACAAGAATAACAAGACTTATAAGAAGATTGTTAAAGCTTATCAATCAGAAGATATTGCTAAAGAAATTAAAAAAGACTATAACGGTTATGAACTACCAGCTTGGAATTACAAGATTTTACAATAGAATAGTTTTTGCTTTAATTGTTTTGCCATAAGAGGGCATTTCTATTAAGCAAGGGGATGCCTTTTCAAATTTGAGGAGGAAATCATGCTAAAGAACCGAATTAAGGGAATATTGTTAATATTCATTACCACACTTAGTTTGTTCATTTTAGCTGGTTGTGGGGGCAATCAGTCAAGTAGTAAAACCGTGAAGGTTGGAATTACAGGTGCTAATGATCCAGCACTTGAGAAAGTCAAAGAAATTGTCAAAAAAGAGGGAATTAACATTAAAATCGTGCAATTCTCTGATTACAGTCAACCCAATACCGCATTAGCTAATGGTGAGATTGATATGAACGATTTTCAGACCTATACTTTTCAATCCGATTGGAATAAGAAACATAAGACAAATATTGTTACTTTAGGAACCACCGTCATTGCACCAATGTCACTCTTTTCTAAGAAGATAACTAAATTGAGTCAGCTTAAAAAAGGTGATCGAGTTGCCATACCAAATGACGTGACGAATGAAGGGCGAGCTTTACAGTTACTAGAAAGTGCCGGCTTGATTGAATTGGATAATAGTAAGATTCCTAATTTAAAGGATATTACTAAAAATAAAGTTGGAATTAAAATCTCATCACTTGATGCTGGTCAAACTGCTAAATCACTTGATGATGTAACAGCTGCTTGTGTCAACAGCGGTGTTGCTAGTGATGCTAAGTTAAACCCTAAAGATGCAGTTTATCGAGAAAAAATAACTGCTAAGTCTAAGCCATATGTCAATATTCTTTCTACTAATGCAAAGGATAAAAACAATCCTACCTTCAAAAAAATTGTGAAGGCCTACCACACTAAGGAAGTTGCTGATGTTATAAAAAAGCAATTCCATGGCTATGAAAGTCCAGCTTGGACTTATAAAATTTTACAATAACTTAAAAAGGAACTGTTTTTGAAAGCAGTTCCTTTTTGTATGTTTTTATTCCAATTTTCCTTTAGAATAAAGGTAGTATACAAGAGAGAAATCAGGGATAAAATGAAAAATTTAGGGAGTGTCTTAAAAGAGTTACGAAAAGAAAAGGGCTTAACCCAAAAAGAATTGGCTGATGGAATTTGTGCACAATCAATGTTGTCAGCAATTGAAAATGATGTCTACGTACCAAATGCAAATTTATTGATTAATTTGGCTAATCGTCTGGGAGTCGATTTGGGAGAAATAAGTTTAGCTAATAATTTTGCTATTAGTGATAAAGCTGATTTTAATGAAATGATTGATGAGCTTTGTAACCAACATCAGTATCAACAATTGCTTGGATTTCTACACAAACCTGAAGTATTGGATAATTTACAAACGGCTAAACAAATGCAAGTTTATTATTACTACTTAGGTGTAGCTCAATTGCAGACTAATGCCGTTGATGAAGCAGTGAGATCGTTTAAGTTGTCATTGACAGAAATTAATCATTTACACTTGGATACGATTTCGCGTTTGGCCTATTTAGCTATGGGTTATATTTATTCATTGAAAAATAAACGCACAGCGGCCGTGGATAATATCGATTTAGCTTTTCGTAATTGGGATGATTACAATTATGATGAAAACCAAAATATTTTATATTATTTAGCCGCATTGATTTATTTCAAGTTGAACGATTATCAAAATTCAACCGCTTATTTGGTAGATGGGATTACCTTCATTGCCAAACACAATTCTCATTATATGTTAGCCAACTGCTATTTCTTGATGGCTCGACTAGCTCAAGAAGCTCATGATGATGATGAACGTCTTGAAGCTCACCGTCGGAAGGATTTATTTAGCGAATTGTATAATGAACAAATCTTTCAAGATTTCTAAAGTATGTGACAAATTTGTAAGTCAATTGTAAGTATTATAAATGTAATTATTTAGAGGAATAGATTAATATATTAAATAAAGATAAAGGGGGAAGCAAACATGCATATTCCAATTAAACGTTCTTACAGTAACAAAGTTTTTGCAGGGGTAATTGGTGGATTATCAGAGCACTTCCAATGGAATCCAGCGGTTGCCAGAGTTTTATGGGTAATTGTTAGTTTAACGCCATTCCCAGGTATTATCGCTTATTTAATTCTCTGGATGTTGATGGAAAATCCGGATTAATCTGTTGAGGTGAAAATGATGCATATTTCAGTTAGAAGATCTAAAGATAATCAAGTATTAGGTGGTGTCATTGCTGGTTTCTGTGAAAAGTACGATTGGAATCCAGCAGTTGGTCGGATACTGTATGTGGCCTTGTCATTGACATCGATTTTTCCAGGTATCATCGTTTACTTAATTTTGTTGTTAATTATGGAAAAACCACAATAAAAAAGCTCGTTAGATGAAAAGTCTAACGAGTTTTTTTATAAATTAAAATAAGTTTGCAAAGTATTGAGAACACCATCGTGATTGTTGTCAGTTTCGGTGACTAAGTCAGATGCTTTTAATATCTCAGATTTAGCATTTTTCATAGCAACGCCAAGGCCAACTTCTCGAATCATTTCTAAATCGTTAAGATTATCGCCAAATGCCATGATTTCGGTTAATGGAATACCCTTCAGTCTACTCAAACGATTCAAAGCAATGCCTTTATCAATGTTGCTACGCATGATATCGATACTGCCAAAACCGCTGACAGCTGCGTAAACATCGTTTCCATAATGTTCATTTAAAAATTCGATAGCCTGAGTTAAATCGTTGTGTTGCAATTGAATGTTGAATTTGAAGAAGGTATCGTCAACTTTGAATAAGTCAGGAACAATTTTGAGATTCTTCATGTGATAAAGTGGCAGATCTTTCTTGTTTTCAGCGTAAGTAGCATTTTTACCAGAAATTGATAACGATTTTAAATCTAATTCACTAGTTAGAGCCTTGATCATGTCGTGAACTAGAGCTTTAGGCATGGGATGTTCAAAGATAGTTTTGCCTGCTTCAACTATTTGAGCACCGTTTTCAGCAATGAATAAATCAATATCAGGAGTTTTTGCAAAAATTCTTCTCAAATGGTCATAGTTGTTACCACTCGCTACAGTAAATAAAATATTTTTTTGATGAAGTTTATCGATATAATCATTTAAACGCTTTACATCATAATTTTTATCATCGTCAAATAAAGTTCCGTCGATGTCAGTTGCAACTATTTTTATTTCAGCCAAATTATTTCCTCCTATTTGTTTCATCAGTAAAAATGATACACGACTAAAACAAAAAAACAACCGACTTATGTAATCGGTTGTAAGTACTAGAGTAGTGGTAAGAACCAGTTAGCCCAGATCCAACTTAATGGCATAATAATTACCATTGCCGGAATCATGTCAGCTATTGGGAACATCTTTAATTTGACCATTCTAAAGCCGGTTGCCAGCATTAAGAAACCACCGCAAGCTTTAAAGTCTAAAATCATATTAGGAGTTGTTAATGGGAAAATAAATCTGGCAAGCAAGAATAAAATATAGAACAAAATAAATTGTGGTATAGCAATAATAGAAACAACGTATCCTAAGTTGCAAGCAAAGATTGCTGCGGTAAAGAAATCAAGCACTGATTTGGAAATTAAGATAGTTGTATCGCCAGTCATACCGTTGTCCAAACTTCCATAAATACCAGTACCACTAGCACAGAAAAGCACAATAACTGTTACTAAGGTGTTGATAAATTCCTCTTGTGACATGTCAGAATTGTTATTTGGAAAAAATTTAGAAATCGGTTTTTGCATTTCCATGGCACCTTTGTCGATCCATTTACCCAAATGCATCCAAAGACCGATACCAGTACCGATAACTAATGCAAAAATAACGGCAGGCATATATTTCATCGGTGCGATAGAATAAATTCCCATACCCATGGAACAAACACCAAAAATTAATGTGATGTCTTTTTTGAATTGTTCACTAAATTTATCACCCAAAAAGCCACCGAGCAGTCCACCGAACAAAACGGAAGCTGCATTAATAATAACGCCAGTTGGCATATTCGTAATACCCCTTTCAAATAAGAACTATGTTCAACTTTAAAATTGGCAGGGTGAATAAACAATTCAAAAATTATGATATAGTATTCTAAAATGGAATAGGAGGTGTCGGAAATGGATTTGCACAAGTTACAAATTTTTGTAAATTTGTCCAAAACGTTAAATTATACTGACACGGCTAACAACTTGTTCACTACGCAAGGAAATATTTCTAAGCAGATTTTAGCACTTGAAAAAGAGTTAGATGTGCCATTATTTAAACGAGCTCATCGTAAAATTGAATTAACTCAACAAGGCGAAATCGTCCTGCCTTATGCCAAAGAAATCCTCGCCAAATACGGTGAAATGACAATTAAATTAGCGGATTTTCAAGATGCTAAGAATTTAACAATTGAAATGCATACTATTCCGACAATGCCTAGTTACGTTAGTTTTAATCTGATTACGAAGTTTTTGCAGCAACATCCTGAAGTTCACATGCAGCTGAAAGAAGAAGAGAGTTATAACTTAGTAACTTCTTTAAAATCCGGTCGCTGTGAAATTATTTTTGCTCGGATGTTTGATTTTGATGATTCTGATTTGGAATATATTGAAATGGAAGATGATGACTTCGTGGCCGTCTTGCCGAAGAATCATCCCTTCGTTAATGAAGAGATGATAGATTTAAAAAAACTAAAGAAAGAACGTTTCTTAATACTGGGACCGTCAACGAATCTTTACGAACCTGTAATTAAATTGTGTCAGATGGCAGGATTCAAACCAGATATTAGTTATCAAGGTACACGTGTTGATTTGATCATGCAGATGGTTCAAAATAATATGGGTGTTTCTTTAATGATGAAAAAAACTGCACAGAATTTTGATAGCCAAGATTTTAAGATGGTGCCGTTAACGACTAATATCGCCAATAAATTATGTTTTGTTAGAGTTAAAGGTCAACATTCAAGTGCTAATAATATGTTTTGGAAATATGTCAAAATGCATATGAAAGATATTGGGGGATAAGAATATTCAAGATTTATCAACGAAGCAAATAATCGATCTGATGGAATCAGGTCTTAATATGAAGTTCTCCGATGAACAAATTGCTATTTTGGAAAATGATTTTACTAATCCATTGCTAGTTAATGCTTGTGCGGGAGCTGGTAAGACGACGATTTTTATTTTGATGGCTTTGATTGCTATTGCTAAAGGTGATGCCGATCCAGATGAAATTTTAGGAATTACTTTTTCTCATAAATCACGGGTTGATATGGGAGATAAATACAATAAATTTGTGAATGAATTGGGTGAAACGGGATTACAACTATTAGATGGTCGTCCTAATTTCACTACTTTTCACGCCTTGTTTTATCAATTATTACGTCAAAATCAAGAGTATCAACAAGCACGGGTCTTAACGAGCTATCGTTTATTCACTCGAGAATTATCTGATACGATCAAACATCCCAGTACAATGATCACAAAATCGGAAATGTTGGAACAAATGTTTAATCTTAATGAATATTTGATCAATCAGGATTTAACGACTGACGGGATTTTACCAACTAATAAGACCGTCGAAGAATCTATCAAGGAAATGTCACAATTTTCCCGTCAGACTCACGATGACAATTTCTACTATGATTACGTCGATGTAATGACAAAATATCAAGAATTGAAACGACAAAATGGCTATATTGATTTTAATGATATGAAGATGCTGCTGTTGAAAAGTATGGAAGATCCCAATCATTTGCAGTTTTATCAACGAATCATGTCTCGCTATAAGATTGCGGTCATTGATGAGTTCCAGGATATCGACAACTTGCAGTGGAAAATTATTTCTAAATTACTCAGTCCAGAAACGATGCAACATCTAATCGTGATTGGGGATGATGATCAGAGCATTTATGCCTTTCGTGGTAGTAATCCGAAATTTATTTTGAATTATAAAAAACTATTGCCTAACGCCCAAAAGAAGAATCTTTCGACCAATTATCGAACAGGTGAAAAAATTCTTCAAAAAGTTATTCCTTTGATTAAAGAAAATCATGTTCGTTTGGACAAAGATTTACTGTCAGGAAGAGCTGGTGTTGGTAACTTTGTGCTTTACAGTAGTAAGAAGTCTGGCTTTAGTCGTAAATCTAAAATGCTCAAACATTTAGTCAAACAAATCAATGATCCTAATATTGACAATGACGACATTGCCATTTTAGTTCGCTATAATTCTTCACGAATGCTGTTGGCTGATTGGTTGGCTAACAAAGAAATTTATGCTGATATTAACAATGCTAGTGCCATTTTGCAGAATAATTTAATTTATAGAATTATTACTGAACTGATGAAGGCTCTGTGGAAAGATGAGTATAAGTATTTTTCTGAACAGTCGAATCGAATTGGTTTCAGTAAATACAGAAATCACACGCAAAAAGTCGAAAATCGAGCTGATGATAAATTTCGTAAATTAAGTAAGTATTTGTTAGCGGCAGAAAGTTACAATGCTGAATTCAATACGCCATTAAAACGGACGGATGAACGAGTTCAAATTTATTTCAATAGCATCAAGCGTTTCAAACAGCGGATGGAACAAGCTGATAACAAAGAAAGCCAAGAAAAAATTTCAAAAGCTCTGATCAAAGATTTATTACAAGCAGCTATTAAGTTAACGGATAAGTATTTTGATTATATGATTCAGAAGAAATTCATGGCTAAATCTGAAGTGAATGAAATTAAAAATTATCTCGAAGAAGAATTGGAAACTTATCACAATATTGATGATTTCTTTTTCGATGAAGAACAGAAAAAATCGATTTTATCAAGTCAAGTGGAACGAAACAAACAAGAGCATCACATTCAATTCTTATCTTTGCATCAAGCCAAAGGATTAGAGTTCAAGTACGTTTATTTGTATGGTTTAACGAATAAAGAAGTTGAAAAACCAGGTTTGTCGATCAATGAATGGTTCCCACCAGATATGACTTTTGAACAATTTACTAAAAAGTGGAGTCTGATTTATAACAAGAGTTATGAATATTTGGGTACTGCTTTAGGTGCTACGAGAATTTCCGATTATCAAGATTTTTGGAAGAATAATGCTTTTAATCCAATTAATTTAAAAGAGACGCTACACAAGAAAAAAGAGACAACTATGTTTCATAATTTTTATCAAGAAGTTAAAAACTACTCAGAATTTATTGAAGAAGAAAGACGGTTGCTGTATGTTGGAGTTACTCGAGCACAGGAAGAATTGTGCATGAGGATTGCACCAGATTCTAATCCATTGTTATTTGAGTTAAATTTGCCAAAGAAGAAGAAAAAAACGAATGGGGATAAAAAATGAAAATACGTCGTACGATTGAAATAGTTCCTAGTTTTGTTCTGATAGCGATTTTTATTTATAGTTTATATCTTAAATCTGTCAATGGTGACTGGGTGAATTTGTTTGTCATTGGAGTAGCTGGGTTGAGCGCTTATATTCCAGTGGCGGTGTTTATTGAAGCAATTGCTAATTCATTTCGAAATATTCGACCAGTGCCATTACGGGATAAACTTTTTTACGGATATATGATAATTATTTGGGTGATTGCCTTAGTGGTTGCGATTGGTTCGATGGGTCAAGCTTAGTGATGAGAAATCGTCATTAGGCTTTTTTTTATTGATGTACCTTCATATGATAATTATTTGGGTAATTGTCTTAATGGTTGAATTAGGATTGATGAGCAAGCGTAATGATGGGAAATCATCATTAAGCTTTTTATGTTGAATTAAGTAATATTCATGAGATTATTCTTTAGAAATGGAGTATACTTTTACTTTTTTAATATAAAAAAACTGGTATCATAAATTTTTTTTTTGAAGATAATATGGCAAAAAAATACATATTTTAATTGTTAGGAATTATATGTATATACTATGATATTTAAAATAAGACAAAAAAAGGGAAAAAGAGTGGTTTATTTCTGTGATATCGCTTACAAAATGTAGTTGACTAAAACAGGTTGACCCGTTAACATGTAAACAGGTTAACCGATAAAGAAAAGTAAGGTGATGTATGTATGGAGGGAACGCTATATGGACAAATTGAGAAATGGATTTTAACCAAGATTCAAAATGGAACTTATAAACCAGGGGATATGATTCCGAGTCAAAATGAGTTAATTGGGATGTTTGATGTAAGCAAATCAACTGTCAATAAAGCATTATCAGAACTTGTATATGAAGGTCATTTAACGCGCATACAAGGGAAAGGTACTTTTGTTCAAAAAAATAATCGTCTTAGTAGAACTAAGCGTGGTCAAATTGGTTTTAAAGAAGAAATGGAAAATAGAGGTAAAGAAGTAAAGACGGAACCTATTAGCATTGAAACTATAAAAGATAATGAATTGTCAGGTTTATTCAATATTAGTGATAATGCACAGATAATTAAATATACAAGACGAAGATTAATTGAAGATACTGTTGTTGCAGTACAGACTTCATATGTACCAAACAAGTTCCTATTGTATACAGATAGTGCAGATAAGAATTCTATTCCTAATAAAGAGCTCTATGAAGCATTGAAACAAAAAGGATATATCGTAAAAAAGGCACATGAAATCTACACTATAGATCGAGTAACAGATAAGAAAGTTTTAGATTTGATGAAAATCAAGAAATTTGATCCCGTTTTTAGAACACAGAGATGGAGCAAGTTGTCAGATGATACTTTATTAGAATATGTCGAATCATGTTTGAAGTGGGATTACTACAAGATTGACTTGAATTTGGATGAATAGTTAAAAGTAAGGAGGGATTTTTAATGGGTAAAACATATATCAGGGTGGACGATAGATTGGTTCACGGACAAATTACGACAAATTGGATTGGAAATTTAAATATTAATCAAATACTTGTTGTTGATGACAAAACAGCAACAAACTCTATGTTGAAATCAATTATGTTAATGGCGATTCCTAAGAATATTTCGAGTGATGTTATTTCAATTGACAATCTGAATGATGAAACAATACAAAATGGTAGTAATTGTTTAATTATAGTTAAGTACCCAAGTGCAATACCAGAAGTAATCAAAAAAATAAAAAACATTAGTAAAGTTATTGTCGGAACTGTGGTTGATCAAGAAGGTTCCAGAAAAATTACTAAACATGTTTATTTGACAGAAGAATATGAGAATGCTTTAAATTTTGCTAAAGAGCACTGTGAAGTTAGCTTACAACAGTTGCCAGATAGTTCTTCTGTACCGTGGCAGGGAGTGTGATAAGTAATGATACTCCAAATAACATTAATATCATTATTAGCTTTTTTGGGATCTATTGGTACACCATTCTTCTTTGGTACTACAGGAGGATTTTATGTATTAGGACGTCCATTGATAGCTTCATTTTTAGTTGGTTTAATTACTGGAGATATGGACACAGCATTAAAAGTAGGAATTGTTATTCAATCAATGTACATCGGTATTGTTACTCCAGGTGCTGTATTACCATTTGATGTTAGTTTGATTGGATACATAGCTCCAGCTTTGATAATAATGTCTAATGCAAATGCTAATTTAGCGGCAACTTTGACGGTTCCAATTGGTTTATTGGGAGTTATGATGTGGAACTTTACTTATGTTGCAAATGTATATTTTGTACATAGAGCAGATAAAGAGGCAGATAAAGGAAGTATTAAAGGTGTAATTCACAATAATCTTTTGCCACAGGTACTTAATTTTATTTTAAGATTCGGCATTACTTTTGCCATTCTGTTTTTAGGAAAAGGATATTTGGAAAAAATTGTCGCATTTATTCCAGCATGGTTGAATAATATTCTTTCTGCAATTGGAGCACTTTTACCAGCACTTGGTATTGGATTGCTACTAAATATGATTGTAAAGAATAAATTGCATATTGGTTTATTTATTGTTGGATATATTTTAACTGTTTATCTAAAGCTTCCAATCATTGCAATTGCAATTCTAGGAACAGTATTGGCTCTAGCAATTTTTGAATCACAGAAAGGAAATAATTCTGCTTTAGATAGTGTGACAAACGCGTCAAATGAGGGAGATATATCAAAGACGAGTGGTTTGTTAGATTCTAAAACATTGAATTCAACATTTTGGAAATGGTTGTTCTTTAATGGATGCTCACAAAGTGGTGAAAGAATGCAGGGTATCGGATTTGCACATGCAATGACGCCAGTCATTGAAAAGCTATATGGAAATGATAAAGATGAAACACGTGAAGCGTTGAAAAGACATACTATGATTTTTAATGTTGAGCCTCAAATTGGTTCAGTAGTATTAGGAACAGTATCAGCTTTGGAAGAACAAAGAGCACAGGGTGGAGATATTGATGATGATACGATCAATACAATTAAGGTTGCACTAATGGGTCCTCTTTCAGGTATCGGTGATACCTTAATTCCTGGAACTTTAATTCCATTGATGCTTGCTATAGCCATTGCGCTTACGCAATCAGCAGGTGTAGCAGGTCCTATATTTTATGCAGTTGCGTACTTGTTATTTACAATCTTTTACTCAAAATTACTTTTTAAATTTGGGTATAAAACAGGTGTTGAAGGAATCCAATCGATTATGTCCAATGGACAATTAGATGGTTTAACTAATGCATTAAATGTTTTGGGATTGTTGGTAATTGGATCATTAAGTGCAACATATATCAATGTTCAAACAAAATTACAATATGCGAGTGGAGATATGAAGATTAAACTTCAATCCATTTTAGATAATATTATGCCAGGTTTGATTGGATTTGTATTTGTATTCTTCATTTATTGGTTAATTGCTAAAAAGAAGTTCTCGGCATTAAAGATTATTGGACTAATTTTTCTAATAGGAATCGTGCTTGGTGGGCTTGGAGTAATTTAAAGGTGGTGATTGTTTGGTAGGATTTATTGTAATTGGACATGGTAAATTTCCTAGTGGTATGACTGATTCATTAAAAATGTTTTTTGATTCGTTAGACAATTATGCTTTTGTGGATTTTAAAGAGAATCAGAAGACTGATGAATTTAGCGATGAATTAAAAAGTAAAATTGATGGTCTGAAGAAAGAATGCGATGAAGTAATAATATTTGCCGATTTATTTGGAGGTACGCCGTTTAATCAGGCAATGATGTTGATTCAAGATGATGAATTGATTGATATAGTTACACCCGCCTGTTTGCCTATGTTAATGGAAGCAATTAACAGTAGGTATCAAAAAGGTATAACAAAAGGTATGATCATCAGCAATTTAGAAAACGGATACAAAAAATATTTTATAAATGCAAAAAAATTAATATAAAAAATGAGGATGAAAAAATGACAGTACAATATTTTGAAAATGCGAACAAGGTAATTAAGAAGATTGATGAAACACAAGAAGAAAATATTAAAGCTGCTGCAAAGTTAATGGCAGATACTATTGAATCAGGAAAATTAGTACATTTATTTGGTAGTGGACATTCGGTTATTCCTACAATGGATATTTTTCCAAGATACGGTGGATTTGTTGGATTTGAACCTATGATGGATAACCGTTTAATGTGGCACAATGTCATTTCTACAGGCGGTGCTCGTGAATTACTATGGATCGAGCGTCAAGAAGGATATATTAAAGAATTCTTGCAAAGCTATAATTTCCAAGAAGGAGAAGTTATGGTTGTATATTCTCATGGTGGATTGAATGCAGCGCCAGTTGAGGCTGCACTATATGCAAAAGAACGTGGTTTAAAAGTTGTTGCCGTAACTAGTGGTATTAACTATGAAAAGGCAACAGCAACTCATTCATCTGGTAAGAAATTAGGAGATGTTGCTGATATCGTTATTGATAATTGTTGTCCATTAGAAGATGCAATTGTCCCTGTACCCGGATATCATCAACCAGTAGGTGCCTCTTCAACATTAGCAGTTGTTTATATTACACAATCATTTGCTTCTGAAACGGCTTTGGAATTACAAAGAAGAGACGTGCCATTAAATATCTTTGTATCACCAAATGTAGTTGAAGTACCACAAAGTAATAACGATGAAGTTTATGCCAAATATACAGAATATTTAAATAAAAATAAATAAAAAAATAAAAGACTGGAAACAGTCTTTTTTTTGGAGGAATGTGTAAATGTATATTACTGACGCAACGATAGTTAATTCTAATGAAATTTGTGAAAAAAAGTATCTAAAAATAGAAGATGGTAAGATAGTAGAAATTGGTAATATGTCGGATTTAAAAGTACAACCTGATGAAGAATTAAAATCTATGAATAATGATTATGTTTTGCCAGGTTTTATTGAAGAACATGTTCATGGAACCAATAATTCAGATATCATGGATGGTACTAACAAATCTTTGGAAAATATCAGTAATTCACTTTTGAGCGAGGGTGTGACTAGTTATTTGCCCACTACAATGACTGATGATCAAGCGGCTATAGAAAATGCACTAATAAATATTAATGAGTATTGTTCCAAGAATCAGAAAGAATATAATGCTGAGATTCTTGGTGTACATCTAGAAGGACCTTTCATTTCCTGTGAGAAGTCTGGAGGGCAAAATCCTAGCTTTATTCATAAACCATCTCAAGAAATGTTAGAAAATTTTAATGAATGTAGTGGTTATAGAATTAAAATGATTACTTATGCGCCTGAAGAGACAAATACTAAATTTACAGAATATTTAGTATCTAAGAATATTGTGCCTTCTGCGGGGCATAGTGTTGTTTCATATAAAGAGCTACTTCCACATATTCAAGCGGGATTGAGTAATGTTACACATCTATTTAATGCAATGAGTCCAATTACTCATAGAAATCCAGGTTTAGCGTTTGCAGGATTAGTAGATGATAGATTAAATGTTGAAATGATAGTAGATGGACATCATTTAGATAAAGAGGTAGTTGACTTAGCTTTTAAAAATAAAAAGGCAGAAGGTATTTCTTTGATTACAGATTCTATGCGAGCAAAAAATTGTCCAGATGGTAAATATATACACGGAGGGATGCAAGTAGAAAAGCATGACGGAACGGTTAGATTACCGGATGGTACTTTGAGCGGAAGTGTATTGCATATTTCTGAATCAATAAAAAATATGATGCAGTTCACAGGATGTAATATCAAAGATATAGTAAAGATGACATCAGAAAATCAAGCAAAAAAATTAGATTGTTATGATAGAAAGGGCAGTATCGAGGTATCTAAAGATGCTGATCTGGTAGTTTTAAATAAAAACTATGAGTTAATTTATACATTTAAATTTGGAAAAAAAGTCTATTCCTAAATTTAAGAGGTCAATGATTTAAAAATCAATATTTTTAAAATGAAGAATGGATTATTATATCTGTATAGTTAGATGAAAACACGAGTAAAGAATTTAATGACTTCTACTCGTGTTTTTTAGTACTTAAATAAGTTGTATTATACAAAGAATTGATTACTATATTGGTAAGAGTGGTATAGACAAATATGCTTTGCAACACTACAAGGTTTGCACTTTCTAATGCAAAGTTTGTTCTGTTAATAATAAAGCGCTTACATTAGCATAGTAATTGGATAAGGGAGAGGACAAAAATGAGAACATACTTAATTTTAAAGGATTTGGCGAATAGCAAAAATTATATTCCAATGTCCTTCTTTGTTAATAAGTTAAATGTTTCCAAAAGGACTATCCAGAACGAATTATCATATTTGAAAAAGGAGGGAAAAAGTAATGGATATGAGATTCGTAACACATACGGAAAAGGGTATTCCCTTGAAGTTTTAAATGTCCAAGACCTTAACCATTTTTTAAACGGTTTAAATAGCAATGCTTCCACTAACGCTCAAGGAAAATTGATATATGAAGAATTGAGTATGCTTTTGACAATAAATGGAAGCGAATATACTCCGGTGAGTGAATTATCTGAAAAAATAGGTTTGAGTAATACTTCGTTGTATACAAGATTAGATACTATTTCAGAATATCTTAATTCATATAGTTTAAAGCTAGAAAGAAAGAGCCATTACGGAATAAGGATTATTGGTGAACCGAAAAGCATTAGAAAATTGATGATAGATCTTTATATGCATGGTGATAATTCATTTGTAAAGCTGATTGATGGTCGCGTTGGAAATTATGATGAATATGAAAGAATCGTTCAGGATTCCATTCGAAAGAATGATATGCGTATCGGTTATTATGAATTCCAAGTAATTATATGTTGGTTAAGAGTGATAGTTTACTACAAACTCTTTTACTCCAAGGATGAGACTAATTCTAAGTCATTTAGTTTAGATGATGATAACGATTTTTCAGAGTTTGGTGATGTCCTGTTAAGTATTCAGCACAATTTTCAATTTGTGCTTGATATTAAAGAAGTACAAGAATTTTACCACCTGATTGATCACTCGACTCAAGGAAATAAAATCAACTCAAAAGTTGATAGAGAGGAATTGATGTCAAAGCTTGTTGTATTTTTCAAAAAAATCGATAAAGAAAATGATACAGACTATAGTGGGGACAAATTTTTCTTGGACAATTTAGTTACACATCTTGAGTTTCTAATAGCAAGATTAAATGAAAAAGTAACGTACAAGAATCCATTGCTATTGGAGTTATGTATAAAATATTCAATGATTTTTGATATTGTTTTGAAACTTTCTTCATTTTTGAAAGAAAATTTTGGATATGAAACTTCAAATGATGAATTGGGTTTAATTGCAGTTCATTTTTTAAACCATTCTGAAAAAGAGAAGAAAAATCAAATCAATAAATATGAACGTGTAGCGATTGTTTGTTCAACTGATGGTGGGATTGGAAGATTCGTACAAACCAGGATCCAGAGTATTTTTCCTAACTCTGTTATCAAAACATTTCCATTCTGGGAATCCTCAAATTTGGCTTTTTTCAAACCAAATATAATTTTCTCTAGTGTCCCTATGAAAAATAACTTCGACTGTCCAATTGTTTATATTAGTGAACTACTCTCTGATAAGGACTTAGAGAATATTAAGCAGATGCTTTTTCTTGATGGAAAGTTTGATCAAAGAGATAAGTATTCAGAAAATTCCATTGAGTATATTAAATTGATTAAAAGAGATTTATTTAATGTTGTTGAATGCGATAGCTACATGGATTTGATCAATGATATGTCTTTAAGAATGATGAAAAAAGGATATGCATATAAAGGGTTTGATAAAGATGTTGCTCTGAGAGAAAAATATATGAGTACCGTTTATAAAAACGGAATAGCAATTCCACATCCAATAGAAATGGATGGGAGGAAAAGTGCAATATCTATCTATATTGTTAAGCCGAAGTTGAATGAAAATAAAAAAGATATCAAATTGGTGTTCATGATTTGTTTGACGAAAAAAGAATTTTATTACTATCGTTCAATTTCTAATGGACTATTTAAACTGATGCAAAACGAATCAAAGATAAACGAGTTATATAGTAAGTCAGATTTTGATATAACTAGAAACATTTTGGGCGAAATGGGGGAAAGTTAAAATGGACTTTGAATTTTTGGAGAGACTATCTAATGCAGATGCTCTTGCTTCTAATGAGAGTGAAGTACGGGACATAATCAAAGAAGAATTGTCAGACTTTAGTGATTGTTTTTCATATGACGGAATAGGTAGTCTGATAGTTACTAAGAAGAGTTCCATTGAAGATGCACCGACGATTATGTTTGCTGCGCATATGGATGAAGTAGGATTTATGGTTCGATATATTTCATCAATTGGAATGGCTTATTTAATGCCGTTAGGAAATGTTGAAGATCGAGCAAAATCGATGCAGATGATCAGAGTCACAACGAATAGCGGTCAAAAAATTAAAGGACTTTTAAACGTTGAAAAGAACCCCAATGGAACCATTGAGAATATGTACGTTGATTTTGGATTTGAAAACGATAAAGAAGCGTTTGCAAGTGGAATTGACGTTGGTAATATAGTTACCTTCGATTCAAATTATAAAGAAATGTTTGATGAAGATATCGTTGCTGGTAAGGCAATGGATGATAGATCTGGCTGTTGGGCACTTGTGAACGCATTTAAAAAACTTAAAGATATCGACTTGAAAGTCAACGTAGTTGTTGCCTTTACCGGAAGCGAAGAAGTAGGTATCAGAGGTGGAAGATTAGTTTCCAATATAGTAAATCCGGATGTCTTTTTTGCAATTGACGTTGCTAAGAATCCCGAATTAGATAGAGGATTTATGAATACTAGAAAACTTGGACATGGTCCAATGCTTGAATACTTTGATAAAACAATGGTTCCAAATCCTAAGCTTGTTCATTGTGTTAAAGATATTGCTGATAAATTTGGTTTGGATTATCAAAAAGATATGTTAAAAGGTGGAGGTACTGATGCTGGGACAGCACATCTTGAAAATGGAGGAACAACATCTATGGTTATTGGCTTCCCATTGAGGTATTGTCATGATCCTTATTCATTTGCCAGTAAAAAAGATCTAATAACAATGAGCAATTTGATTCAAGAAGTTTCAAAAGAGTTTGATAAAAAAATTGTTTCAAGTTTTTATAAATTTTAAAAAGTAGGAGTTTTCAATAATGGATGAGTCAGAGAAAAAAGTAATGGGGCTTATTTCCTCATCGGGAGAAAGTAGATCAAAGGCTTTTGAAGCACTTCAAAAAGTACATGATAGAGACTATGCCGAAGCACATAAACTGTTACAGGAATCAAAGGATTTGGATGTCGAAGCTCACAATATTCAAACAAAGATGATACAAGATGAATTGGGAAGTGAAGATAAAAAGACCGAAGTAACGTTGCTTATGGCACATGCCCAGGATCATTACATGACAGCTCAACTGGCCAGAGATTTAATTGATGAATTAATTAATATTTTTGAATCAAGAGACAGTTAATATTGAAAGGGGATCAATAATTATGAAAATTGTTTTAGCTTGTGTTGCGGGGTTATCAACAACAATGATGATGGATAGCATGAAAGATGTTATCAAGAAAAGTAAGAAGTTAGATATTGATAAATTTAATTTAATGGCCATTCCAGTAGATCAATTGCCATCAGAAATTGATGATGCTGACGTTGTTCTATTGGGCCCTCAAGTTTCATATAAAAAAGATTACGTTGAATCACTAACTACACCTAGAAATATCCCTTACGTAGTAATTGATAAAGAAACATATGGATCTATGGATGGGGGGACAGTTATTAAAGAAGCATTGATTGCACAACGTAAACAAGAGTTGAAATCCTCTGAAGGGGGTAGCAACTAATGTTTGATCAATTTGAAGCGTTTATGAATAAGTATTTCACGCCACTAGCAAACAAGATGGATAAGAATATATATTTGAGCGCTATTAAGAAATCAATGGTTGCTATGACTCCAATTCTTATCATCGGTAGTTTTGCCCTTATTCCCGATGCTTTGCCTAATATGATTGGTAAGGCAAACCCAATATCTAAGTGGATTGTTGCTAATAATTCTATTATCACAATTCCATATACTGTTGGTATGGGGATGATGGCGTTGTATGTCGCCGCAATTATTTCCTATCACTTAGCTAAGTCACATAAGTTAGATGTTCCAGGATGTGTGACTATGGGTGTTATGGGATATCTGATCTTAGCCGTTGATATGACTAAGGATGGCGGAATTGATGCAACATATTTAGGAACAAAAGGTCTATTCGTTTCAATGTTTGGTGCCATTATGGCTGTTGAACTGTTTAGATGGTGTAAGAAAAAGAATTTTACTATTAAGATGCCAGAAAGTGTTCCAGACTTTGTATCGAAATCTTTTGAAATGATTCCTATTTCTATTATTGTTATTGGATTTTTCTTAATCATTAGAATTCTTTGTGTGAATGTATTACATACTATGCCACCAATGATCTTTACTTATATTCTTGCTCCATTGGTTGGTTCTATGGACAATCCATTTGCCTATACTTTCCTAAAGATTTTGCAATGTCTATTGTTCTTCTTTGGTATTCCCCAGCCGTATTGAGTCCCGTTACAAGCCCAATTTCTACTCAATTCTTGGCAGAAAATATGGCAAACTTCAAAGCCGGAGAAGCATTAACTCACTTCTTTACACCTGGTATGGATTCGGCATTTGGTAACTTTACTGGTACTGGTGTTACATTTGGACTTGTATTCTGGTTCATGTTCTCAAAAGCAACTGCACAAAAGAAAATTGGTAGAATTGCTTTGATTCCTGCACTATTTGGAATCAATGAACCTATTTTATTTGGTGCTCCAATTGTTCTAAACCCATTGTTCTTCATTCCATTTGTAATCATCGGCCCTATTGTTTCATCATTTGGAGCTTGGGCAATGCACTTTGGATTTTTGAAGATGTCTATTTTTACTCCACCATATGTAGGGGTATTCCTAGAAGGGTATCTTGCTACGTTTGATTGGCACAGTATTATCGTGAATGCTCTACAAATGATTGTTTCCGTAATTATTTGGTACCCATTTGCTAAATTGGCCGAAAGACGTGAATTAGAAGCAGAATCTAAGAAGAAGAAGGCTATTTCTGAAGAAGACGAAGCCTTAATCGATGATCTAGACCTAGACTTCTAAATCAAATGAGACAAGGTTATCCTTGTCTCATTTTGATTTATATAAGATAAATTCTGATGTATCGAGGTGCATTATGAAACATAAGACTAAGAAAAAAATTGCGAATAAGAAAATAACTTACACATCTGATACTAGTTCAAGTAGAATAATCTCTTTTATTATTGATTGGCTGTTAGGAGGGATTTGTGCAGGCTTGCCATCAGTAATTCTTTATCTATTACTAACTGGAAAGAGTAAACCGCTGACAAGTATGTATCAATTTGGTGCTGCAGGAGTTAGTGGATCAATAACAATTCTTATTAGTCTTGTATGTATTATTTTTGGAGCTTTTTATTACGTTTGGATTCCTTGGAAATTATATCCAGGACAAACGATTGGTAAAAAAATGACTCATTTAAAAATAATCAATCAAGATGGTAGTGCACCAACAATCAATACCTATTTGATGCGTCAGTTTGTGTTTTTGGTATTCGTTGAAGGAGTCTCAACACCTGTTTCAACGTATATAAAAGTAATCATTACGACAGCAACTAAATTTTATAGTGATCCATATTTAGGAGTATTCTGGGATTTAGTAACAATAATCTCAGTATTCATGCTATTTTGGGGCAAAAAGAGACTTTCTATACATGATATTGCTACTAAAACGATGGTTATAAAAGTACCAAGTAATTAGGGGGATATATTGATGATAAGAAATGAAAGAATTAAATCTTTACGTGAATCTATGATTGAAAATGAACTAGATGCTTTTTTAATCAATAATAAAGCAAATAGATATTATATGTCTGGCTTTACTGGTAGCTATGGGCAGGCTCTTATTACAATCGATGGCAAATATATCATTGCCGATGGAAGATATTTCGAACAGTTAAAAACTCAATCACCCGATTTTGAAGTGATAGATAATAAGGCAGGGATGGAAGAAACTATTCAATCTTTAATTGAAGAACATGGATTGTCAAAAGTCGGAATAGAAGCTGAAGATATGAATGTAAATGAGTATCTTGCTTTGAGCAAAGGAACTGTATCACTTATTCCAACAGCTAATCTTATTGAGAAACAAAGAATGATTAAAGATAAAGATGAAGTTGCTAAAATCAAAAAAGCTGGAGAGATTTCAGACCTTACTTATGAACATATTTTAAAATTTATTAAACCTGGAATGACTGAAAAACAAGTAGCAAATGAAATTGATCAGTATGGATTAAATCATGGAGCTGATGCGACGGCATTTGAAACAATTGTTGCTTCGGGTTATAGATCAGCTTTGCCACATGGACATGCTTCAAATAAAGTAATAAATGAAAATGAAATGATTATCTTTGACTTTGGTTTTATGGTTGATAGATATTATTCGGATATCACTAGAACAATATCTCTTGGAAAAGTTGACGATAAGCTAAAAGAAATTTACCAAGTTACTCTAGATGCACAAGTTAAGGGAATTAATTCATGCAAGAGTGGAGTTCCAATGAAAGGAATAGACACAATTGTTAGAGATTACATATCTGAAAAAGGATATGGAGATAAATTCCTACATGGAACAGGACACGGTTTAGGATTGACCGTTCATGAATATCCATTATTAAATACGCATAGTGAAGAAATACTACAAAATCATATGACGTTCACTGTTGAACCGGGTATTTATCTTGCGGGACTAGGTGGGGTCCGTATTGAAGATGATGTTTGGATTGATGATTCTGGTAATCCAATCGTACTTACTCACTCTCCAAAAGAATATATGGAAATCTAGGAGGAATCTTTAAAATGGCGGATTTTGATAAAGTTGTAAATAGATACGGTACATATTCAACACAGTGGGATTATGTTAAAGATAGATTTGGTGAATCGAATTTATTACCATTCACAATTTCTGATATGGATTTTAAGGCACCTCAAGGTGTAACTGATGTTTTGATTGAAGCTGCACAAAAAGGGATTTTTGGATATACCCGTTGGAATAATCCTGAATTTAAAGGTGCAATTACTGGTTGGTATGCAAGACGATATGATACAAAAATTGATGCTGACTCTATTGTATATAGTCCAAGTGTGATTTTTAGTTTAGCAAAACTAGTTGAGCAATTTAGTAATTCGAATGACAAGGTCGTAACTTTTAGTCCATGCTATGATGCCTTTATCAATACTATTTCCTCGAACAATAGAGAATTAGTCCAAATGAATATTAATGATGGTGTGGATTTGAATCAATTGGAAGATGTCTTTAAGAACGAACATCCCAAAATCTTTCTTTTATGCAATCCTCAAAATCCATTAGGGATTGCATGGACACAAGACCAATTACAAGAAATGGTTAATTTATGTAACGATTACCATGTCGCCTTGATTAGCGATGAGATTCATTTAGATATGTTAAGAATGGGAATTTCAGCGCACTCTATTGCTGATTTCTTTAAAGAATTAACAGTCGATTGTGCGGTATTATCCTCTGCAAGTAAATCATTTAATATTCCAGGATTGGGATGTTCTTATGCGCTTATTCCAGATGAGAAAAATAGACTAGAGTTTCTATACGCTCTCAAACAGAAGAATGCTTTATCATCCGTACCATACTTAGGAATGCTTGCAACGATTGAATGTTATAACCATCAAGAATCATGGTTAGATGATTTAAGAAGGTATATTGATAAGAATTTCGATTATATGAGTGGAGTACTAGTAGACAAGTTAAATATAGATTATAAGATTCCGGATGCCACATATCTTGGATGGATTGATATTTCATCTCTAGGAATAGATATGAAGAACTTACAGCAAGAATTAGTAAAAAATGAAAAAGTAGCAATCATGGATGGTAGAGTCTATGGTAATGGCGGATATAATCATTTGAGAATGAACTTAGGAGCACCGCTATCCAAAGTGAGTGACGGGATAGATAGACTTGTTCAAGCGGTCAATAATATTAATAATAAAAAGTAGGAGTGATAATCATGGAAAGAATTATTTCAAAAAACGCACCAGATGCAATCGGACCATATACTCATGCGACAAAAGTTAATGGATTGATTTTCACATCCGGACAAATTGGATTAAATCCAGAAAATGGTAAGTTGGTTGATGGAGTAGAAGGCCAAGCAAAACAAGCTTTGAATAATTTGAAAGAAGTCTTAAAAGATTCAGAAAGTGACTTTAATCATGTATTGAAAGCAACAATTTATTTGGATGATCTAAAGAACTTTTCTTTGGTTAATGATATTTATGCCGAATATTTTGATGATTATCCAGCTAGAACAGCAATTGAGGTATCGTCCTTACCTATGAATGCAAAGGTAGAGATTGAAGTGATTGCTGAAGAGATGTAATAAAAATATGTTAAATGACTTTATAAATAAATATAGTAAATAATAGCTGATACCCCCCTTCGAAGAAGGGGGGTATTTAGTATGAAATAAAAGTTTAGAGGGTAAGAATTTATTTGCTGATTTTATTAATGTACCTTAAGATTGCATTGTAAACGAATTCAGAAAGGAAATGAATGTGTTAAAAATAAATATTAATAATTATGAGGATGAAACATTAACAACAGGTAATTATGGAATAAGGTACCGTGCCTTTAAAGATATCGTCTATGTTGAAAACCCGGTGGCTGACATTCAAAAGTTGAATATTTTTGCACCATTAGCTTATTTTCATGGGGGAAGTATCAATGGTTATAATGCCAAAACGGCGCCTATTTTTATGCCCAATACGGTTGGTGGCTACATGCCAGGTCCAAGAGATTATCCTGGGAATACTAGTCAACCGAATAGTAGTAAGACAATAGTTGCTGCTTTGGAACATGGATATGTGGTGGTTTCTACTGGACTAAGAGGTCGTACTCTCGTAGAGAATGGCAAATATATTGGCAAGGCTCCAGCGTTTATTGTTGATATGAAAGCTGCCATCAGATTCATTCGTCACAATAGCGAATTGATTCCGGGCAATGTTGACCGAATTATCACTAATGGAACTAGTGCTGGTGGTGCTACTTCAGCATTAACAGGAACATCAGGCAATGCACCTTTTTTTGATAAATACCTCAAAGAGTTAGGTGCCGCCGATGAATCAGATGCTATTTTTGCGGCCAGCTGTTATTGTCCAATTCATAATTTAGAACATGCCGATAGTGCTTATGAATGGCAATTTAATGGGATCAATGATTGGTCAAAGTTGAATTATGGCACTGGAAAAGTAGAAACCGGCAAGTTGAGTGATGAACAAATTGAATTATCAAAAGAATTGAAATATCAATTTATCGATTATTTGAATAGTCTGCAATTACAAGATGACAATGGTCAGGAATTAAGTTTAGACAATAACGGCCAAGGCTCATTTTTAAACTACGTTAAGAATTTTATTATTCAATCTGCACAAAAGGCTTTAGATAGTAATCAAACTGTCAATTCTGATTCTGGTGTAATTATTGAAAATGGTGTAGTAAAAGATGTTGATTGGTCAAAATATTTAGATTTTATTACTCGCATGAAGAGTACACCAGCTTTTGATGATCTGAAGATGAAAAATCCAGAACCTAATTTGTTTGGCACTGAAAAAATCGATAGTCAGCATTTTACGAAGTTTACTCAAGAGCATTCTAAAGTTCCTTCAACTTTGGCTGATCAAGAAATTGTTCAAGCTATTAACCCATTGCAGTATTTGGATAATAACGATAGTGCTAAATATTGGCGGATTCGTCATGGAGCAAGCGACCGTGATACTTCTTTCGCTATTCCTATTATTTTAGCAACCAGTTTGAAAAATACTGGTTACAAAGTTGATTTTGCCATGCCTTGGAATACGCCACACAGTGGAGATTACGATTTACGAGATTTGTTCACTTGGATAGATAAAGTTTGTGCTGAAGGATAAAACTATTCCATTTTGGAATGTATACCAAGATAACTTGAATTGTTCCTATGATATTTGGAATTTATACTTATCATGTTAAGAAAAAGAGGAGGCAATTTTATGTCAGAGCAACCATATGATTTAAGAAGAGTTATTGATGAACTCAAAAAGCAACCTGGTCAATATCATGAAACTGATGTTGAGGTCGATCCCGATGCTGAACTGTCCGGAGTTTACCGTTATATCGGTGCTGGTGGAACAGTTAAGCGTCCAACTCAAGAAGGACCTGCGATGATGTTCAACAATGTGAAAGGATTTCCTAATACACGTGTTTTGATTGGTGCAATGGCTAGTCGTAAACGTGACGGAATGATTTTGCACCATGACTACAAGACTTTAGGACGTTTGTTGAAAGATTCAGTTGAACATCCTGTAGCTCCAGAAATGGTGGATTCTGACAAAGCTCCAGTTCAAGAAGTAGTTCACAAAGTAACTGATAAAGATTTTGATATTCGAAAGATTTTGCCAGCTCCAACTAATACAGAATATGATGCTGGTCCTTATATCACAATGGGTCTAGTACTAGGTTCAGATCCAGACAAGACTATGACTGACGTTACAATTCACCGTATGGTCTTGGAAGACAAAGATACTATCGGTATGTACATTATGCCAGGTGGTCGTCATATCGGTCATTTCCAAAAACAATTTGAAAAATTAGATAAACCAATGCCAATTACAATTAATATTGGTTTGGATCCTGCCATTACCATCGGTGCTACCTTCGAGCCACCTACAACACCACTTGGTTATGATGAATTGAATATTGCTGGAGCTTTGCGTAATCAACCAGTACAACTAGTTAACGCTACTTCAGTTGATGAAAAGGCAATTGCACGTGCCGAATATGTTGTTGAAGCTGAAATCATGCCTAACCAAACTATGCAAGAAGATATCAATACTCATACTGGTAAGGCTATGCCAGAATTTCCTGGGTACAATGGTGATGCTAATCCAGCGGTTAATGTTGTTAAAGTTAAAGCCATTACTCACAGAAAAGACAATCCAATCATGCAAACAACAATTGGACCTAGTGAAGAACACGTTTCAATGGCTGGTATTCCAACTGAAGCAAGTATCCTTGAATTAGTTGATAAGGCTATTCCTGGAAAAGTTGTCAATGTTTATAATCCTCCAGCAGGTGGTGGTAAGTTGATGACTATCATGCAAATTCACAAGGACAATGAAGCCGATGAAGGTATTCAAAGACAAGCTGCTATCTTAGCTTTGTCAGCCTTTAAGGAATTGAAGACAGTTTTCTTAGTTGATGAAGATGTTGATATTTTTGATATGAACGACGTTGTTTGGACGATGAATACTCGTTTCCAAGGAGATAAAGACATCATGGTCCTACCAGGAATGCGTAATCATCCACTTGATCCTTCAGAGAGACCAGAATATGATCCTAAGTCAATTCGTGTTCGCGGGATGAGTTCTAAGACTATTATTGATGGAACGGTTCCATTTGATATGAAAGACCAATTCATCAGAGCTTCATTTAAAGAAGTCAAAGATTGGAAGAAATATTTAGAGTAAGGAAGTGTTGATATGGCACGTAAGAGAAAAATTGTCATCGGAATTACTGGTGCTTCAGGAACGATTTATGCAATTGATTTAATGAAGAAATTAAGTCAAATTGAAAATGTGGAGACACATGTCGTCATGAGTGCTTGGGCTAAAAAGAATTTGCAGTTAGAAACTGATATGTCTTTAGCGGATATTAAGCAATTGGCAGATTATTTCTATAGCGATAGTGACTTAGGAGCAACAATTGCCAGTGGTTCATTTTTGACCGATGGGATGGTAATCGTACCAGCTAGTATGAAGACAGTTGCTAGCATTGCTGTTGGTATCGGTGATAATTTAATCTCTCGTGCTGCCGATGTCACACTAAAAGAGCAACGCAAACTAATTATTGTTCCTAGAGAAACACCGTTGAATACGATTCATTTGGAGAATATGACTAAATTATCTAAAATGGGCGTACAAATGATTCCTCCTATTCCAGCTTTTTATAATCATCCTCAAACCATTCAAGATTTAGTTGATCATCAGACGATGAAAGAGTTAGATGCTTTAAGAATTGAAAATGATTCTGACGGCCGTTGGGAGGGGATTTAATGAAATTCTCAGTAACACAAGAAAATTACACGATGGATTTAGAAATTTTTGTGATTGGTAAAGATTTATTTGCTACGATTACTGGTGGTGATACGCCCCATATCGGGACAGTGACGACTTTGACAAAGGATACTGAAATCCAAACGATTCGTTATCCAAGTCACGACGGTCGACTTCACAAAGATGATGTTTTAGCTGTTCGGATTGCTAAAATAGTTCAACCTTTTTTGCCAGGGAGTTGTACGATAACCGCTGGTGTTCACGTTAATCACATTTCTAAAAAACAAATTGCCGTTTCTTCTCAAATGGCAAAAAAACTCGGAGAAGATTTGAAAGATTGGTTACAACAAACTAGTTTTGATGCTCCCGAACCAATTTATTATTCTGATTCAGAAAATCCACAATAGAAAAAGACTTAGAAAATCATAATTAGATTTTCTAAGCCTTTTTTGTTGGGGTGTAAAAATGTTAGGGTGAGATTATTGTTGTAAATAGAAGTCCCAGAATTTCTTAGCAACGTCGATTTTTGACATCAAGGGCCAAGTTTCTGGAGTATGATTTTTTTGTAAAAGGGTCATTTTGTTAGTATCGACACCGAACCCAGCACCAGCTTGAGCAACGTTATTGGCTAAGATAACATCAGTATTTTTACTGTTGAGTTTCTTTTCAGCGTTATCCAAAAGATTTTGCGTTTCGGCAGCAAAGCCAACGACGAATTGGTTAGTTTTGGTAGCTGCAATAGTTTTTAGAATATCAGGATTCTTGGTTAATTTGATAGTGAAGATATCTTCGTTGGGATTTTTCTTGATTTTCTGATCAGCAACTGTCATGGGTTTAAAATCAGCAACTGCAGCGGCCATGACTAATACATCAGTTTGTGGAAATTCTTGTTCTAAAGCCTTCATTAATTCATCAGCAGTTTGAATTTCGATTTTATTGACGCCAGATAATTCAGTTTTGACACTAGTGATCAAAGTAACGTCAGCACCTAAATCACGGGCAACTTGTGCCATCGCGATACCCATTTTACCAGAGGAACGATTGCCAATATATCTAACTGGATCGATAGCTTCTTTAGTACCACCAGCAGTGACGATAACTCTTTTGCCTTTTAGTTTAGGCTCAATAAAGAACTCCTCGATAGCAGTCATAATTTGGTCTAATTCAGGTAGTCGACCTTTACCAGTCATCCCTTCAGCTAGAAAGCCAGTTGCTGGTTGAATGACTTTGACGTTATTAGCTTGCAAGAAATGCAGATTTCTTTGAACAGCGGGATTTTCTAGCATATCAGTATTCATTGCTGGAAAAACCAACTTAGGAGCTTTAGTAGCTAATAAGCTAGTTGAGACGATATCATCAGCAATACCGTTAGCCATTTTTCCGATAATATTGGCAGTAGCTGGTACAACAATGGCTAAATCAGTCCACAGAGCTAATTTGATGTGGGGAATAAAGTCATCATTACTAGTTTGAGCTGTGAAATTATCGGTAATGACAGGTCGTTGACTCAAAGTAGCGAAGGTCAACGGTGTGACGAATTCTTGCGATTCTTTAGTCATAACGACTTGAACATTAGCCCTTTGTTTGATCAATGCTCTGACAACATTGAGTGTTTTGTATGCAGCAATGCCACCACTGACATAGACTGCAATGTTTTTATCCTTTAACATTTTTCACCTCGTATAACTTTTTTCTACTATTATTATACAATTTTTGGATATACTATTAGCTAGTATATGGAGGAAAACATGAGTATTTATACAGCAGACATAATTTTGTTTTTATTGTTGGTTTCGATTTTGAATAATCCACTTTTGAATATTTTCCAAGCATTGGGATGGAATTTTTTATTTAGCGAAGTTTTGATAGGGGTTATTTTGTTAGCTATTGTGGTTATCGTGCATAAGTTTTTGTTTAGTAAGTTTCTTAAATAAGGTAATGTGGCGAAGGATGCCGTCGTCCACAAAAGTCCTGTGATTGGCTGGAACGCTGCCGACGCCACTTTGAACTACTGCATAAACCAAGTGCGCAGCATTTCAAAGCTGGGTCTTTTACTAAGCAACAAGTTGCTAAGTAAAATTTGGCGGCTGAGCCATCACAGGGCCGAACGGACGACGGCATCTTAACACACAATTCAAAATACTTTTTAGAATTTCGACCTTTAGTATAGAAAAGTGTAAAATTAAGTTAATAAAATTTCCACCAGAGAAGAGGTTTTGAGATGGAAAATATTTCTCAACGAGAGCTTGAAAATCAAGAGTTAGCTAAAGATGCTGCTCAAGAGGCTATCGTTTTATTACAAAATAAAAATCAAACTTTACCATTAAAAAATAAAAATATTGCTTTATATGGACATGGCGCTTTTGCCACGGTGAAAGGTGGAACTGGTTCCGGTGATGTTAATCAAAGAAGTGTCACCAGCATTTTGCAAGGTTTAGAAAATGCTGGGTTTACAGTGACAACAAAGTCTTGGCTAATGCGGTTGCAACGTTTTTATCAACAACAAAAACGTGAGCATGATGAAAAATTAAAGGACGACCCGATGGCAATCTTGGCACCAGGGTTCACTTTTAAAGATCCAGAGATTGCTGAATTTGAGGATGCAGCAACGGGGATTTATGTGATTTCTCGTGTATCTGGTGAAAACTATGACCGTCGCAATCGCAAAGGTGATTTTAAGTTAACTGATAATGAGTTATCAAATATCATCCAAATGAGTCAATTTTATTCTAATAGTATTGTCCTATTAAATGTCGGTGGGGTGATGGATACTAGTTTCATCGATCAATGTCCAATGCTTGATAGTGTTGTTTTGGTTTCTCAATTGGGGATGACGACTGGCGATGCTGTGGCAGAAATTCTCGATGGTACTAAGACTCCTTCTGGTAAATTGACTGATACTTGGGCTTATAACTATGAAGATTATCCTAGTTCCGAAAATTTTGGGATGTCTAATCCAGAATATGTTGAAGGAATTTATGTCGGATACCGTTATTTTGACAGTTTTCAAATTAAACCGCGTTTTGAATTTGGTTTTGGTCAAAGTTATGCGAAGTTTTTCTTAAAGACGCAAAAAGTCAATGTCAACGAACAACGGATTCGTCTACAAGTTGCAGTTGAGAATAGCAGTGAGAAATTCTCTGGTCAAGAGACAGTACAAGTTTATGTTTCAAAGCCTCAAACTGATATTCCAACACCTTATCAAGATTTGGTAGCTTATCAAAAAACAACCTCACTACGTCCTAGTGCCCGCCAAACTTTGGAATTTACTGTTCCGATGTCTGACTTGAATATTTTTGACAGTGAATTGGGTGCTTACGTTTTGATGCCGGGAACTTATTATTTGCGAGTGGGTAATAGTTCGAAAAATACACAAGTAGTTGCGAGTTTCAAATTAGATGAGAAGGTTATCTTAGAAAAAGTTGATAATTTATTAGTACCAAGAATTGATCCAACTACTTTGACAACTAATAAAGTATCTTTGAAGAACGTCAGTGGAGTGCCTTTCTTCTTATTAAAGGCTATTAATTTTCCAGAGACAAAATTTGCTCATTATCAAGAAAAAAATGATGTGACAACTTTTGTTGAAAAACGTGAAGATTTGCCTGGTAAAGGGTTAAATCAAATTATTGAACATGTTCGTAATGCTACGGGAAAAACTTTTGATGATGTAAGTAGTGGCGATGTTGAATTAGCCGAATTTGTCGCCAGTCTAACCGATCAAGAATTGGTTAATTTAGTAGAAGGCCAAATGTCAGCTAATAAAAATGGCGTCGTTGGGATTTCTTCTGATTTAGTTCCTGGTGCTGCTGGTCAGACTGGCACAATCAAAAATAAGAAGATTCCACCAATTGTTATGGCTGATGGGCCTGCAGGAGTTAGAGTTGAACCTGTTTATAAACAAAATGACCAAGTAATTGAACATTTTGCGACAGCTTGGCCAATTGGAACAGCTTTAGCACAAACTTGGAATAAAGATTTGATTGAAAAAGTTGGTTTTGCCGTTGGAACAGAATTAAAAGAATTTGGAATTGATTTGTGGTTGGATCCTGGAATGAATATTCATCGTGATCCACTCGGTGGTCGTAATTTTGAGTATTTTTCTGAAGATCCATACTTATCAGGAACAATGGCTGCCTTTGAAACTAAGGGTGTTCAAACGCATCACGGTATCGGCGTGACAATCAAGCATTTCTTCGGTAATAATCAAGAGAGTCATCGAAATTATGGAAATAGTGTTATTGGCGAACAAGCTCTACGTCAAATTTATTTACGTAATTTTGAAATTGCTGTCAAGACTTGTGCACCAATTGCTATCATGACGTCTTACAATCGTGTCAATGGAATCTTTTCAGGTGCAAACTTTGAATTATTAACGAATGTTTTACGTGATGAATGGCATTTTGATGGATTAGTCATGACAGATTGGTTCAGTTCAGCCGACCCTAAACAAAGCATGCATGCTGGAAATGATTTAATCATGCCTGGTAATTCAAAATCAGAATTGATGAGTGCAGTAACTAATTTTGGGCCAGAATTTGATGAACAGGGCAATTTATTGATCAAACACGACTATGACTTCTTAAAGAAACGTAATGTTGAAACAGAAATGTGGAATGACTTCGTGGTTGATAATGAAGGAGAAGTAATAGTAAAACTTAGAATTGGTGACGAATCTAAATTAAAGGATCGTCTCAAGGATTGGGTATATGATGGTGTGGCTCAAATTATTGATAATAACCATGTTTTGCTTTCTGGTAAATGGAAAGACAACAACGATTTATATTTAGGCGATTTGCAGAAGTCTGCAATCAATGTTTTGAGAGCAGTTTTGAAATTAAAATTTTAGACGTAAAAAAGCGAACCAATTCGATTAGGAATTGATTCGCTTTTTGTGTTAATTAATATCTGTTTAATAATTCAACGTAAGCATCAACGATACTTTGTAAGAAACCAACTGTACCTTCAGCAACGTTGCCGTCTTCATCAAGAATCTTTGTAACGTTTCCGATGTAAGCTTCTGGTTGTTGCAATGTTGGCATGTTCAAGAATACTAATGATTGACGTAGAGCATGGTTAGCACCGAAACCACTAATAGCACCAGGTGAAACACTGATTACAGCAGCAGGCTTCTTGTCCCAAGCACTTTGACCATAAGGGCGAGAACCGACATCAATAGCGTTCTTCAAGCCACCAGGAATTGAACGATTATATTCAGGTGTGACGAATAAAACACCGGCAGCTTCTTTGATTTGGTCTCTGAATGCAGTATATTCTGCAGGAACATTTTCAGGTGTATCGATATCTTCATTGTAAAGTGGTAGGTTACCGATCTCGACAAATTCTGGTTCGTAGTCGCTAGGGAATAACTTCATAACATTCTTAGCAATTTGCTTTGAGAATGATCCCTTACGTAAACTACCAACTACAACAGCAATTTTTTTTGACATATAAAATTCCTCCATATCCTTCGATATTTCTAAATTAGCATAAAAAAAAATATTCAACAAATATTTGTTCTCGCAAACAAAAATATTTTTTTGAAATCTAGTAATCGGTCACAAAAATATTGATAAATAATTCACGATATGTTAAAATTCACCACTTTTGTCAAAATACTCTAAATAATATGAAAAAATATGAATCTCATTACAAAAAGATTACAGAAATTTAGTTCGCTGGAATTTTTTTATTGTGTCTGTAATATGTTTGTTACATTTATCTTGTATAGTGTCCTCTGGTAAACATAAAACCGGGGAGAGATTAGTTGCTAAAGCAAATTAAATTAGATGCACTACTTATTATCAGTTTGATCGTCACAGGGGGAATGGGATATACAGTCGCATATGCTGCCGATACATCAACTGAACAAGTAAGTAATACAACGGATTTTCATAAAACATTAACTAATTTGGAAACACATCAAACAGTTAATGATGATGCTAACACACTAAACAAAAAGGTATCATTACCAGGTAACAAGGAATTCATGCCAGGTATTAGTCACAGTGAAAAAGATCCAAATATGGCTGATGTAGAAACACTTCAACAAGAAGTTGAGGTTGATCATGCACCAGTTCAAGAATCACAACCAGAACAAATTGAACAATCACAACAAGCTATTACACAAGCTGCTGCCGAACCACCTGTAGAAATGCAATCAAGTGGTCGCAATGTTGGGACTTTCAAAATCAGTTTTTATGATCCAGCTGTTTTAGGGTCAGATATGGGTTATTCAGGAGTTGCTACGAACTTAAATGTTATTCCACGAGGATCACGTTTGAAGATTACTACAGCTCAAGGAGATGTCTATTATCGTACAGTTAACGATACTGGAACATTTGCCTATGACAATCCATACCAAATCGATATGGCAATGCCAAATAGTATGATTCCTTCATATGGAATTACTAGTGCAACTGTTGAGATTATTGGTTAAACAAATACATTCGAATAATTATAAATCCGTTTTCACCATTAATTTGGAGTTAACGGATTTTTTGTTTTACAATTAAGGAAAGCTATTAAAAAGAAGGGTAATAAATGAAAGCATTCGGCATTACTAATAATAAATTTGAAAGCTTTACAGAATTTGAAAAAACTAAAGAAAATCCTACTGGAAGAGACTTGTTAGTCAAAATTGAGGGTATTTCGATCAATCCGGTGGATATCGCTACTAGAAAGAAAATTGCTGACGAATTGTCGGATCCTAAGATTTTAGGTTATGACGGTTATGGCGTAGTCGATGCTGTCGGCAGTGAGGTTAAAAATTTCCAAGTTGGCGATAAAGTTTTCTTCGCCGGTGATTATACTCGTGATGGTTCTTATCAAGAATATGAATTGATTGATGAACGAATCGTAGCTCATGCACCAAAGAAAACATCAGTTGAAAAAAGTGTCGCTATGCCATTAGTAACTTTGACGGCTAGTGAATTGCTATTTGAAAAATTACAGATCAATCCTGCACAAGATAATCGGGCTAAAACTGTTTTGATTATCAATGGTGCTGGTGGTGTCGGTTCGATTGCCATTCAATTGGCACATATAGCCGGTTTGAGAGTAATTGCTACTGCTTCGACACCAGAAAAGGTAAACTGGGTCAAAGACTTAGGAGCTGATCTGGTAGTCAACCATCACCACGACTTGATCAAGCAAGTTCATGATTTAGGAATTAAGAATGTTGACTATATTTTAGGTTTGAGTGATAACGACCCACACTGGTCTGAAATTGTTGAATTGATTAAACCATTTGGAACTTTCGCCACAATTACTAATTTACGTGAATCACAAATTGCTGATTTAAAACAAAAGTCGGTTAATTTTGCATGGGAATGGATGTTTACTAAAGCTAAATTCAAGTTGGATTCAATGTCCACACAAGGCGATTATCTAGAAAAATTAGCTCAAGGTCTAGATAGTGGCATGATTACTTCAACAGTAACGAAAGTCTTCCATGGCTTTAATCTGGAAAATATTAAAAAAGCTACACAATTGGTAGAAGCCGGTCACATGATGGGCAAGGTAGTTATTAAAGCTTAATTTAAGTTAAAAAGAGGATGATACTTTAGTAAGTGTCATCCTCTTTAGTTTAGATTAAATTGTAATGTTTTAAGCCGTTAACAATACCACCGTTAACGTTTTCAGTGGTAATATAAGTAGCAGCGTCCTTGACCGAATCTATACCATTACCCATGGCAATCCCATAATCAGCATATTTGATCATAGGTAAGTCGTTAGTTCCATCGCCAAATGCATAAACCGGTTTGTCTTCTAGTTCTAGGCCTTTAATAAGATGTTTGATACCGCTCATCTTAGAAACGTCTTTTTCAACCGTATCGATTGAATAAGGACCAGTTTTATAGAATTTTAATTCAGGGAATTTTTCTTGATAACGTTTCGAATCACCATCAGATACTACGACAACCATAGGAACGTCGCCTCTTTGATAAAAGAGTGGGTCGATTGAAGGTAAATCGATGTCAACAGCATGATAAAATTCTTCAACGAAAGGACTAGCTTCATTGAGAAATGATTCAGTCGGAGAGTGCATGCTGACACTGTCACCGAATGCTTTTGCTTGCTCGATAACTTGTTTTATTAATTCAGGTTTAATATTATTTTGATAAATAACTTTATCCTGTGATTGGACAAATGCGCCATTTAAAGTAATATAAGTATCAATACCAGTCGTACTAGTGGCAGCCGAAATTTCGATAGGAGAACGTCCAGTACTGATAACTGGTAAGTAGCCATTCTCTTTTAATTGGTGGACCGCTGTTGCTACAGAGTCATCCACTCGAGATTGGGCGTTTAGAAGAGTTCCGTCCAAATCAAAGAAGACGGTACCACGATAATTATTTTGCAAAAAATCACCAACTTAATTTTATTTTGTATACTAGTAATATGGTAACAATTTTTATTGTAATGATATAGTCAAATCTCACATATGGAGTGATATGTTTATGAAAATATTAATGATTGAGGATAACAAGTCCGTTTCTGAAATGATGGGCATGTTCTTCCAAAAGGAAAAATGGGAAGCAAGTTTTGCCTATGATGGCAATGAAGCGGTTGATATGTTTAATGAAGACCCAGATAAATGGGATATGATCACCTTAGACTTGAACTTACCTGGAAAAGACGGGATGGAAGTTGCCAAAGAAATTAGAAAAGTCTCTAAAACTGTTCCAATTATTATGTTAACAGCTCGTGATACCGAAAGTGACCAAGTGCTCGGTTTGGAATTTGGTGCCGATGATTATGTCACCAAGCCATTCAGTCCAATTACTTTGATTGCCAGAATGAAAGCTATTCACCGTCGTGATGAAAATATGGCTGAAAAATTGGCTGAATCAACTCCCGTTAACGCTGAAGTAGAAGAAGCTGACGACGGTTTTGACATCAATACTGGTTTCTTCAAATTAAACTCAAATACTCGTGAAGCTTATTTGAATGGCAAAGAGATTCCTGATTTAACACCGAAGGAATTTGACTTGTTGAAGACTTTAGCAAGTAAGCCTAAACAAGTTTTCTCACGTGAACAATTGCTAGAACAAGTTTGGGATTACGATTATTTCGGTGAAGAAAGAACCGTTGATGCCCACATTAAGAAATTGCGTCAAAAGATTGAAAAAGTTGGACCTCAAGTTATCGAAACAGTTTGGGGTGTTGGCTACAAATTCGATGATACAGGAGCAAAGAATAAGGCATAATGAAATTAATCTATCAAAATATGCTGAGTTTTTTGATCGTTATTTTGACGACTCTTGGGATTATTTTGTATTCCGTCACTAGTGCGGCCACTAATTGGGAATACAATCGAACTTACAAGAGTCTGGAAAGTTATGCTGGTAATCTGGAAAAGATAGCTTTGAAAACTGATCCTAAAACTGGGCAGATTCATAATATTACTGGCGACAATATTAGAACGGTTGAGCAAGTCTTATCAGAGAGAAATGTTCAATTCGCTATTTTTGATTATAACAATGATCAAGTCTATCCAACGCCGCCAACAAATGTAAAATTGCACTTGAAACAATCATACTGGAAAAAACTCAAACAAGGTAAGACGATCCGTAATATCCAAAAGTCACAGAATGCTGAGGGTAATCCAAGGTTGCGAAAAGACGACAATCGCAGTTATGTTTATGTCTTAACGCCGTGGTTCCAAAATGGTAAATTGATAGCAGCAGTTTGGGCTGGATCAGATGTTTCTGAGTTGCAGACTAATATTGGTGAAATTAACAGTCGACTTTATTTTGCCCTATTGATTTCTCTTTTGGCTGCGATACTTTTGAGCTTCATATTATCTAGGTATCAAGTCGACCGAATCAACCGTCTACGTGGTGCAACGAAGAAAGTTGCTAACAATGATTTCTCAGTGCACATTGAAAGTAAGGGTCGCGATGAATTGGACGATTTGGCGGATGATTTCAACCAAATGGTTAAGTCACTAGAAGCCTCTGATACTGAAATTAAGCGTCAGGAACAACGTCGTAAGGAATTCATGGCTGATGCTTCCCATGAAATGAGAACGCCGCTAACGACTATTAATGGACTTTTGGAGGGATTAGCTTATGATGCTATTCCTGAAGAGTCTAAAGGTCAAAGTATTCAATTGATGCGTAATGAGACTAAGCGTTTGATTCGATTAGTCAATGAAAATTTGGATTATGAAAAAATTAGAACTAACCAAATCACTATGGCTAAACGAGTTTTCGATGCTAATAAGCCATTGCATGATATAACTTCACAATTGGATAAAAAGGCTAAGACCGCTGGCGATGAATTGATTTTGAAACCTTATGAGGGTGAACTGAAGACTTATGCTGATTACGATCGTTTTGTACAAGTTATTTTTAACATCATGCAAAATGCCATTCAATTTACTAATAACGGCAAGATTTTTATTAGTGGTAGTCGTAATGAAGAACGCCACGCTTCAGTCTTCATAATTTCTGATACTGGTATCGGGATGTCAGAAGATCAAGTTAAGAATATTTGGGACCGTTATTATAAGGCTGATCCATCTCGTAAGAATCGTAAGTATGGTGAGTCAGGACTTGGACTTTCAATCGTCCATCAATTGGTAGAAAATCATGGTGGTGAAATTGAGGTCAAAAGTAAACTCAATGAAGGAACAACCTTTACTGTGACCTTATTTGATGAAGGTTTTGAACATAAGAAAGATGAACAGAAACAAGACTAGTAAAGTACACCATTTTGGTGTACTTTTTTGATATATACTACGGAGGATTAACTAATGAAATATGAATGGCGTAAGCTCGAACGTGATTTTTATTCTACTAAGAAAAAACCAGTGATATTAAATATTCCAAAGCAAAAATTTATTTCACTATCTGGGATCGGTAATCCTAACGGTTCTGAATTTTCTCAAAAGATTCAAGTGTTATATCCAGCTGCGTATGGAATTAAAGGTGCGTATAAAAAAGTAGCAAACTCTCAAGAATATGACGACTATGTGGTATTTCCATTGGAAGGAGTTTGGTCATTAACGAAAAAAGGTCAACAATTAGATTATTTAGATAAAAATGAATTCAGTTATGACATTATGATTAGAATTCCAGATTTTGTTTCTGATGATTTAGTCAAATCAGCCTTGCAAGCAGTCAAAGAAAAGAAATCTTTGCCCGAAATAGATAATCTTGAAATCAAAGAGTATCCGGCTATGGAAGTAGCTCAAATACTGCATGTTGGTAGTTATGATGATGAACCTGCTAGCTTTGAGAAAATTGACGATTTGGTTGCTAGTGAAAACAAACAGCGTATATCTAAAGTTCATCGTGAAATTTATTTGTCAGATGCCCGTCGAGTTGCACCCGATAAATTAAAAACTATCTTAAGATATCAGATTAAATAAAAATGTCTTCTTATTAAGAAAACTCCAATAAGCCCTAAATTCTTAGGTATTTATTGGAGTTTTTTTATTTTTGATTTAAATAGTCCCAACTGTCGATTGGCGTACGGTCATTTTGTAGTTGTACTGCATCAGTCGTGTAAAGATCAGTTGTTGATTTATTGCCATTCTTTGAATAAAGACTAGTTGATTTATCTCCGAGTTTGTTACGGAGTTCTTCCATTTGTTGTACTTGATTCAAATAAGAATAATTATTCGGGTCGGTGGGAGTGAATCCCTTTGGCGTATAGAAGCGAAGCAAGTTTTTGTTATTGATATTGTCAGAGGTCTTGAGTTTAGTATCAACATCTTCTTCCCATTTAGCAACTTTAGTGACTAATTCAGGGTTATTGCGCATATCGACTTCTTCACCAGTTTCATTCGTGTAAACGGTAGTCGAGGTTCCATTTCTGATGACAGTGTATTTTGGCGTTACGAAGCTTTTCTTTCTGAAGGCAACGATTGAATTATGTTGCTTGGAAAGTAGATAACTGTACGTACGATTTAGTATTGACCCCGGCTAGATGTAAGATTGTTGGCAGAACATCGATCTCGCCACCATAAGTATGATTAATTCCACCCTTTAGTCCGTCCATATGAATCATAAAAGGAACGCGCTGCATTTGAGCGTTGTCAAATTTTGTCCAAGTCTCCGGAGTTTTACCGATCATTGTTGAAAGAGCTTGGTGTTGTTCGTCATTTAAGCCGTAATGATCACCGTAAAGTACAACCATAGTATTTTTTTCTAAGCCAGAAGCTTTTAAGTAATTGAAAAATTCTTCGACGGATTTATCGAGATAATGGGCAGTTTTGAAGTAGTCATTTACAGTAGAATTTTCGTTGTCAGAAGTTTGGAAACCGGCGTTGTCTTCATCAGAAAATTGATAGCCGACGTGATTAGTGATAGTTAAGAATTTGGTGTAGAAGGGTTGTTGCATTTGTTCTAGATATTTGACTCCTTCAGAAAAGAGCAACTTGTCCTTAACACCATAACCATTTAGCGACAAGCTATCAGAATCTTTGGTGTCGTAGTAACTTTTGTCGAAGAAATAATTGTAACCCATGTTTTTGTAGGTAATGTTTCGTCCCCAAAAACTTCCAATATTACCGTGGAAAACAGCACTCGTATAACCTTTTTGTTGGGCTAAAATTGCTGGGGCAGATTGGAAAGTGTTGTCGCCACCAAGTTTTTGGAAAAATGAACCTTCAGGTAATCCGAATAAACCTGATTCGAGCATTGTTTCCGCATCACTTGTCCGACCATTACCAACTTCATTGAAAAAGTTATCAAACGAAAGGGTATTTTGGTCATTGTAAAGACTATTTAGAAATGGCGTAACTTCTTGTCCGTTAACTTTCATACCGATTAAAAATTGTTCGAAACTTTCTAGGTGGATGATGATGATATTTTTGCCATTAGCTTTACCAAAATACTTGGGATTTGGTTTGGCATAATTATTGTTAACATAATCTAAGACGTCATCGACTTCAGCTTCAGTAGCATTAGAGCGTACTTGATTGTTTTGGACTGAGCGAACTGAATCATAGCCTAAGAATGAATTGATACCGAGATATTGGACAATATAAGAGTGGTCAAAAGTTCTTCCTAATAATTGTGGTCGATTAGCTTCAGAACCTGCTAAATCGGCAGAGAATAGTGCAATTCCAAGCATACTAGTGGCTAGAGCGTTGAGTTTTCTAAATGGTCGTTGGTCGATTTTTACAAAATGAGTTGCGAATAATAAAATTATCACTGCAAAGTCTATTAAGTAGATTAAATCTCTCGGCTGCATCGAGCTTAGAGTACTAGCGCCTAATCCCTTAGCAACTTTAGTGACACCAAGCATTGTACTGACCGAGATAAAGTCGGCCATTTCGCGATAATAGAGTAAATTAGCGTAAATAAAAATAGAGTCGGCTAGATAAATAAATCCCATTACTAAATATGAAATTTTTGGTTTGTTGATGTAAAGAGCTAATCCTAATAAAAAAACCAGTGTTGCCAAAGGGTTAACTATCATGAAAAAGTATTGCCATAAGTTATTGATAGTTAAACCAAAGTCTAAAAAATAAGTAACCACTGTTTTTAACCATAGACAAACAACTAAGAAACTCATGAATCCCAGTCGCGTGTTCAATATGGATTTTATTTTTTGCATAATATCCCTCATAACTAAATTAATTCAATGATTAAATAATACGTTATTTCGGAAAAGAAAAAAAGCCAGCTTCCGCTGACTTACTTAGTAGAATCATTTTTTCCTTTGAGAACACTGGACCAGCTATCAATTACAGATCGATCACCGTTTAGTTCAGGTGCATCGGTTGAGTAAAGGTTAGTAGTTGATTTGTTGCCATTTTGTGAATAAACGCTGGTAGATTTCAATCCAAGATCATTTCTAGTAGCGACTAGTTTTTGAATCTCATTTTGATAATTGTATTCTTTACTATCGACTGGAGTAAAACCGTTTGGTGTGTAGAATCGCAAAAGATTCTTGTTGTTGATCGTATCGGATAGTTTCAATTTATCATTAACGTATTGTTGCCATTTAGCTACTTTTTCCTTTAATTTAGGATTTTGACTTAAATCAACTAATTCACCAGTTTTGTTTTTATAAACTTCAGGATTGCCATCACTATTCTTTAGGACAGTGTAGTGTGGTGTAACAAAATTCTTATTCCTGAAGATAACGATTTGATTGTGTTGTTTCGATAATAGATCAGTTCCTAATTGAATGTACTGTTTAGTATTGATCCCAGCTAAATGCAAAATAGTTGGCAAGACATCGATTTCGCTACCATAAGAGTGATTGACGCCGCCTTTAAGACCTTTCATATGAATCATAAAAGGAACCTTTTGCATTTGTGAATCATTGAAGTCAGACCAATCATTCGTATCGACACCCAATAATGGAGCTAGGTCGGGATTTTGACTGTTGGAAAGGCCGTAATGATCACCGTAAAGAACAATCATGGAATTATCATAAATTCCGCTAGATTTTAGATAATTGAAGAATTCTTGTAGAGCATTGTCCAAGTAGTGCGCAGTCAAAAAGTAATTATTAACGGCACTGTTGCTTGTATTAGGTGCTTGGAAACCATCATTATCTTCATCGGGCAATTCAAATGGATAGTGGTTAGTAACGGTAATAAATTTAGTGTAGAAAGGTTGTTGCAACTGTTCAAGATACTTAACACTTTCTGAAAGCATCAATTTATCTTTCATTCCATATTCCAGACTAGAATCAGCTGTTTTGTTAAAGTAATTTGAATCAAAGAAATAGTCGTAGCCCATGTTTTTATAGACATTATCACGATTCCAAAAACTTCCAATATTTCCATGGAAAACGGCACTAGTATAGCCTTCTTTTTGTCCAAGAATAGCTGGTGCAGCCTGGAAAGTGTTGTCACTACCGAGTTTTGAGAAGAGAGAACCCTCTGGCAATCCGAAGAGTCCCGTCTCTAACATGTTCTCAGCATCACTAGTTTTCCCTTGACCAACCTCATGATAAAAATTATCAAAGGACATCGTGTTTTTATCACTGTAAAGACTATTCAAAAACGGTGTAACTTCTTGGCCATTAACCTTGTAATTAATGAGAAATTGTTGAAAACTTTCCAAGTGGATTACAATGATATTTTTACCTTTAGCTTTGCCAAAGTATGCTGGATTTGGTTTGGCATAATTTTTCTTGACCTCAGTTAAAACATCATCCATATCGGTTCCGACGGCTTCCGAACGTACTTGATTATTTTGAACTGTTTTAATTGAATCATAGGCTAGAAAGCTATTTAAGCCTAAATATTTAACGATGTAGGCACGATCAAAAGTTCGACCTAATAATTGTGGACGATTACTTTCAGCAATAGTTAAATTTAACGAGAAAAGAAAAATACCTAGAAAAGTTGTTGCAATTGCAGTTAATTTTTTCATAGGTTGGGGATCAATTTTGATATAATGGGTAAGTAACAAAATTGCTAAAATAATGAAATCCAATCCATAAATAAAATCATGGATTTGAACTAGGTTAGCAGCACTGCCCCCGAGACCTTTGGAGACTTTAGTAGCTCCAGCAATAGTATTAAAAGATAGAAAATCACTAAATTCTCGGTAATAAAGAATGTTACCGTATAAAAGAGCGGATTCTAGAAGATAAATGAAGCCCATAACGATATAGGAAATTTTGGAGCGATTGATGTATAACGCTATGCTCAAAAGTATAACGGCTGTTGCAATAGGATTAATTATTAAAATGAAATGTTGTAACGGGTCCGAAACGCCTAGTGAAAAATCACAGTAATAGGCAATAATAGTTTTGATCCATAGTAAAGCAACTAATAGGGCCATAAAGCCTAGTCGCTTGTTCAAGATATTTTTTAATTTATTCATTAGAAATTCCTTGTTTTTAAAAATTCTTAAATAAATCTATTTAAAGACTAAATAAATCACTTAATTGTTAGTATAATACGTTATAGGTAAAAAGTGGGAAAGAATGAGCAAAATGATATTTTTAGGACCATTGTATAGTTACATATATGCGCGTTTTGCAACAAAATTTAATCATTTTCCATTGATTCGGCTTTCTTTTTACGCTGTTGATAAAGCAATATTATATACTTTAATTTTTATAATTTTAAGGTATATCTGGGTTAAAATAAAGAAAAGAAATACTACCTTTTGGTATGAGTTTTGGCTCAGCGTGTTCGTTTTTTATGTTTTCCTACTTTTTGCTTTGACAGTTTTTCGAGATGGCTATTTCATATGGCAGTTCAAATTTTTCTGGCACCGTCCCTTATCTGATATAAATACCATTCCACTGATAGAAACGATGAAGTTAGCAGATGCTAAGTCATTGGTCGACTTTTTTTATAATTTGTATGGTAATATTGTGTGGTTCGTACCGATGGGATTTTTCATTCCCGCATTAAGTAAGCGCCACCTCAACTTTCTGCAAGTTGTCTTAATGGGTGCGATGATTTCAGTGTCAATTGAAGCTTTACAATTTGTTTTAAACACCGGCGTTACTGATATTGATGATGTTATCTTCAATACTCTAGGTGCTGTGGTAGGGTATTTATTATATTTTTTGGGAAAATGGATAAAAAAGCTAATAAAAATTTGAAATTTTCTTCGAAAATGATTAATCTTAGATTTGACGATATATATGGAGGAGAGAGATAAATGACTCAAATTAAATTTGATGATTCAAAATTGAGCAAGTTCGTTCATGAGAACGAAGTTGGCGAAATGCAAGCATTAGTTAATGCTGCTGATGAAGAACTACGTAAGGGTACCGGTGCCGGTGCTGACTTCCGTGGTTTCATCGATTTGCCTGTTGACTATGACAAAGATGAATTTGCCCGTATTAAGAAAGCTGCTAAGAAGATCCAATCAGACTCAGAAGTCTTCATTGGTATCGGTATTGGTGGTTCATACTTAGGTGCCCGTGCTGCAATCGACTTCCTAAGTTCATCATTCTACAATGTTAAGAATGAAAAAGATGTTCCAGAAGTTTACTTCTGTGGTAACTCAATTTCTCCAAATTACTTAGCTGATTTACTTGATGTTATCGGCGACCGTGATTTCAGTGTTAACATCATTTCTAAATCTGGTACAACAACAGAACCTTCAATCGCTTTCAGAATTTTGAAAGCTAAGTTGATTGAAAAGTATGGTGTTGAAGGTGCTAAGGAACGTATCTACGCTACAACAGATCGTGCTAAGGGTGCTTTGAAGACAGAATCAGATGCTGAAGGCTACGAAGAATTCGTTGTTCCTGACGATATCGGTGGTCGTTTCTCAGTTCTTACAGCTGTTGGTCTATTGCCAATCGCCGTTGCTGGTATCGACATCGACAAGTTGATGGAAGGTGCTGCACAAGCTCGTACAGACTACTCATCAGCTGATCTTACAAAGAACGATGCTTACAAGTATGCTGCTTTGAGAAACATCTTGTACCGTAAAGGTTACACAACAGAATTGCTAGAAAACTACGAACCAAACGTTCAATACTTTGGTGAATGGTGGAAGCAATTGATGGGTGAATCTGAAGGTAAAGATCAAAAAGGTATCTACCCATCATCAGCTAACTTCTCAACTGACTTGCACTCATTAGGTCAATACATTCAAGAAGGTCGTCGTAACTTGATGGAAACTGTTGTTTTGATCGACACACCAAGACATGACGTTAAGATCCCTGCTGAAAAAGATAACCTTGATGGTTTGAAGTACTTGGAAAACAAGTCAATGGACTTCGTTAACAAGAAGGCTTACGAAGGTGTTGTTCTAGCTCACACTGACGGCGGCGTTCCAGTTATGACAGTTCACATTGAAAAACAAGATGCTTATAACCTAGGTTACTTAATGTACTTCTTCGAAATTGCTGTTGGTATTTCTGGTTACTTGAACGGTATCAACCCATTCAACCAACCAGGTGTTGAAGCATATAAGAAGAACATGTTTGGTCTACTTGGCCGTCCTGGTTACGAAGAACTTGGCGAAGAATTAAATAAGAGACTATAATTCATAATTAATTGCAAATGAAAAAGCATCCTCAATCGAGGGTGCTTTTTTTGTCGTTCATTGTAAAGACAATTTCGTGAACGAGACCATATTCTGTTTGATCAGCAATTTGATCTAATGTTTCTTCAAAGCCAAACATTTCAAAAAATGCTTGAGCAATTAAGTTTTTCTTCAAGACAATCAAATAGAAGTTATTAAACTTTTTAGTTAAGTTTTCTAAGGCAGCGGCGAATAATTTTTGACCGATACCTTGATGTTGATATTCTGGCAGGACGTAAAGCGTATAGATTTCCCCAAATCCTTGATATTTCTTACGTCTAGCAGGACCAAATGAACAAACCCCGACTACTTTTTCGCCGTCTAAGGCTACTAAAGTATTGTTCCATCTCGTCTCTGGATGCCAAATATCAATTTTTAAATTATCTAACAAGGCTTGTGGAACGATCCCAACATAAGCATATTGCCAGGTTTTATAATACAGTTCACGAATTGTTTGAAAATTGAAATCTTTAGTAGTGGATGCAACTTCAATCATCTTAGTTTCTACTTTCAACTGAATTTGTTGCACTAGCAAAGACGCCTAATTTACCAAAGACTAGTCCTAGAACAAATCCAGCTAGAGTCAATGTAACCCAGCCTAAACCTAAACTAGCGAATGGAACGTATTGATGATAGAAGTTTAATGCAGCTTTGACGAAAGTTAAATTTGTGACAGCCTCTGGTGAAGCATTTAACATATCAAAGACGGCAGGTAAAACAGTAAAGGCGATGGTCATCTTGTAAACGACCCCAGCGTATGGTTTTGAGTGAACTGTCAAAGAAACGAGGATCAAAGCTAATGATAGTGGGTAAAGTAACATTAACACTGGTAGTGACCAAGCGATGATGTTATCTAGTCCAGCGTTAGCAACAATAAATGACATCACCGTTGTGACACGTAACCAAGCTAAGTAGCTTACTTTAGGGAATAATTTGTGGAAATCTTGTGAGAATGATGCCACAAGTCCCATAGCGGTAGTGAAAACACCTAAGGTAACTAGAACACCTAAGAAGGCGGCTCCAAAATTACCGAAGTAGTAATTAACGATTTGTGAAAGAGCAGTACCACCATTGTCAGAAAGGTTTAATCTACTCAAACTAAATGAACCTAAGAGAACTAATCCAAAGTAAACTAAAACTTCTAAGGCGATACTCAAAGAACCAGCTTTAGCAGTTAAACCAGTTAGTTCTCTATCTTTGTAGCCAAGACCTTTAACGGCATGAACGAAAGTAACACTCAAAGCTAGAAGGGCAACGGCATCGATCGTGTTGTAACCTTCAAGTAAACCACTGACAGTAGCGCTAGTTTGATAAGCTTGGGTTGGCATATGATTCAAGCCACCCATAGGGTTCAAGAAAGCAACTACAAAGATAACAGCTAATAATACCAAGAAGATAGTATTCAAATATTTTCCAACGTATTTCAATAATCTGTTTTGATGAACAGTTAAAACATAGGCTAAACCAAAAAATAAAGCGGTGAAAACTAACATCCCGACGGTGTCAAATTTTGCTGGTAAGAATGGTTTAAGTCCCATTTCAAAAGCGGTAGCGGCAGTACGTGGAGTACCGAAGAAAGGTCCGATGGTCAAATGAACCAAAACTAAAAACATTGCAGCATAAAATTTGCCAACTGGACGGGCCAAATCATATAAGCCGTCACTCTTAGTAACGACAACAGCCAAAATTGCTAGTAACGGAAAGAGTGAACCAGAAATTGCAAAGCCAAATGCGGCTGACAGCCAATTGTTACCGGCTAATTGTCCTAGGTGAACTGGAAAAATCAAGTTCCCAGAACCAAAGAACATCCCAAAAATTAATGATGATACTACTAGTAGGTGTAGAACCTTTCTCTTACTGCTTTTTTCTCCTGATAAATCGTAATCGTCTTTCATAAAACTTCCTCCTAAAAATGTTGTTTCTAATCTGTGATGGGCTCTTAATGCCACTAATATCAGAATCCATTTTTAACCACCCCTTTTGAAATTTTAAAAACGTTAGGAACAAAAAGAGCCCTCTTCCAGCTAAGGAAAAGGGCTCAAATAGAACGGTACCACCTTTTATGGGTATTACAAAAATACTCACTCATTTAACGGACAAATAATCCGCTAGCCTGATAATGGTGGCAGCCACGGTAACCTACATATCGGCACCGAACTCAGAAATGATTTTCAAAATTCTCATGACGGTCATTTTTCACTCAACATGACTCACTAAGCGTTTTTGAGATTTCTACTTTTTTCTTCAACGTTTTGTTGGTTCGTATTATAGGCACATAGAATTAAAATTTCAAGGTTTATTTTAATAAAGTTATAATTTTTATAATTTTGTAGGCTTGCGATTGAGGAAATGTTTTGCACCATCTATAACGTGGAAATAGGTTGCCAAGCCTAACATATCAGTATTTATACTCTTCAAAAAAGGCCACTCGCGTAACGAACCACGAAGAACAGAATTATTTTCTTCAATGAAAGTTTGACTGATTTTTTGTGGACGATCTTTAAAGACGCCAGACTGGTACAAATAATTAGCATAGTCAAAAAAGTATTTAGCAGTTTTAGGGTCATTGATCGTATTATGTAATATTCGTGTTCGATGTCTAATAAAACTCATACTATTTTTGACGACCTGAGCACTATTATTAGAAATCGTTAGGTAAGCGAATAATTGTTCAAAGAATCTTTGATAGGCGTGAATTTCACCACTGCTCAAAAAGGCTCGGGGATGATTTTTAAAAGGATATTTCCAATTACTTAAGTTATATTCCCATTTTTGTCCGATCCAAATAGTAAAAGGCAATTCGTAGAAAACTTGGGTCATATCCTGTTCAAAACTTTGGTTGATAATTTCCGAATAATCACTTGGTAATAGACGATTGATTTGATTTTTTAAGTCAGTCGTAATGTACTTCACATTTTCCGTATCATTAGTTAAATCAAATAATTTTTCCCAGATTTCTGGAGTAAATAATTCAGGCTTTAAATGTTGGATCAATTTTAAATTAACTGGAGCAGAGTTCAGTGTAAAACCGGCATCAAAAGGATTGTCCATTAGTTGCAAAGTTTGGACAAAATGACCACCTAAAGAATGTCCTAAGCCATAGATCAAAGTGTCAGAAAGACTGTGTAATTTAACGTATTGTACGAATTGCCGAGCCATTTTCAGTTGGCTGAGATTTTTATCGCTACCAATCAAAATAGCGTTGACGTTGTAATCCCAATCTTTATAAGTTTCTAAGATTGAGGCTTCAAAACGTTTACTGCGAGATTTGATAGTATTGTCATCGCCACCTTCGGTACCACGAAAGGCAATGTACAGTTCTTTGACACCATCGATAGCAATTTGAAAAGCCGTGGCAGAAAATCCACATTCAGCAGCTTCAGGCAAAACTTTGCGAGCTTCAAAAGATTTAACGTAATCTGGCATCCGATGGACACGATTGTAAATCAATAGTCGTAAGTAATTTTCCGGTTCAAATTCTTCATACAAATAACGATCATAGTCGTATTGTAAAAGCTTGGTCCGAAAATCACTATCTTGAAGTAATTCACCAGCTTGATAACGTTGATCTCTTAGCTCTAAAGGCAAGGCATGATGAATCAGCAAAATGATATAAATTTGATTGAGATATCCACGGCAAAGATTCAAATTTTCGTTTTCAATCATTGTAATCAACTGTTTTAATTTGTTGATTTTACGATTTCTAGAAGGTAGTTTGAAACGTTGCTTGCTAGGAGCTTGATTGATGTTTTGCAGTTTTAAGACTTTATCGATCATCTGGGGATGGATAGTTTTATTTCTGATAAAAATTGGTAAACGTAAGTCAACAACTTGGTTCAATAATACATTCGTTAAACGAGATTTTTCCTTATTTAGATACGAATAACTGAAATAAAGACGTTTGTTTTGGGGTAGTAACTTCTTACTATCTTCCTTGTTGAAAGTCAAAGGAAGATTCTTGTGAGCTCGAAAATTGAGTAAATCGAGTTGGTCATAAACATGATTTAATCTGTTTAAAGTACTTAGTAAGGCCCTCATTAAATCACCTCTTAATAGTTTTAGTTTAACAAAATGTTGATAAATTAGGAATCAAGAATCATTTTAAAAATATGTCACATTTGTGATACTTCACATTTGTGTTATATCACAAATGTGCTATACTATAAGTGTGGAGGTTGGAGAAAGATGAGAATAGATATCAAATCATACTTAGAAGACAACGGATTAACAATTTATGTAATAGCAAAAAAGAGCGGGTATGGTTATACGACGCTTCATAAATCTTTCAACAAAAAACAATCTTCCGCCACATCTATCAATTTGCGCGATATAGAGGCAATTGCCAAGGCGCAGGATACAGCAATGTGGAAAGTTCTGCGTGAATTGGAATTGCATTACTTGAAGTGAGGAGGCTTTTATATGGCAAGATCATTTTGGGATGGAGATCCATTTAACGACAATATGGACGAAATATTTAGAAGATTAATGAGTCAACAAAACGGTAATTCACAAGCTAAGTATTATGTGAATGGCCAAGAGTTGACTCCTGAAGAATTAGCAAAATATCAAGAAGCAAGAACTGCTGGGGAAAATATCCCTATCAGCGATAATAAACAAACAAAAAATGGCACGATGTTAGAGAAGTTAGGTCGTAATTTGACCCAAGAGGCTAAAGATGGACTTTTGGATCCAGTTATTGGCCGTGACAAAGAGATTCAAGAAACAGCTGAAGTTTTAAGTCGGAGAACGAAGAATAATCCAATTCTCGTTGGTGATGCTGGTGTTGGTAAGACTGCAGTAGTTGAGGGTTTAGCACAAGCCATCGTCAAAGGTGACGTACCTGAAGCTATCAAAGACAAACAAATTATTTCAATTGATGTTTCATCTCTTGAAGCAGGGACTCAATACCGTGGATCATTTGAGGAAAACATTCAAAAACTTTTGCAAGAAGTTAAAAAGGCTGGCAATGTCGTCTTATTCTTCGATGAAATTCATCAAATCATTGGTGCTGGATCAAGTGGCTCCGATTCTGGTAGCAAAGGTTTAGCTGACATTATCAAACCAGCTTTGAGTCGTGGCGAGATTTCTATTATTGGTGCTACAACGCAAGATGAATATCGTAATACGATCATGAAGGATGCTGCTTTGGCAAGAAGATTCAACGATGTAACAATCAATGAACCAAGTAAAGATGCTACGGTGGCTATTTTGAAAGGTTTACGTAAATCATACGAAGATCATCATCATGTAAAACTACCTGACAATGTATTGAAAGCCGCAGTCGATTATTCAGTTCAATACATTCCTCAGAGATCATTACCAGATAAGGCAATTGACCTGATCGATATGACGGCAGCTCACTTGGCAGCCAAAAATCCTGTAACTGACAAAGTAAGCTTGGAAAAAGATCTCAAACAAGCTGAAGCTGATAAAGAAGCTGCTGCTAAAAAAGAAGATTATGAAAAAGCTGCTAGTTTGAAGAAACACATTGAAGAACTACAAGCAAAACTAGATAAAGGTGACGAGCAAACCGATGAACCAGTAGCAACCGTTAACGATATTGCTGAATCCGTTCAAAGATTGACTGGTGTACCCGTATCACAAATGGGTGCCAGCGATATTGAACGTCTCAAAGATATGGGCAAACGTTTAAAGAGCAAGGTTATCGGTCAAAACGAAGCTGTTGACATGGTAGTCAGAGCTATTCGTCGTAACCGGGCTGGTTTTGATGACGGCAATCGTCCAATCGGTAGTTTCTTGTTCGTTGGACCTACTGGTGTTGGTAAGACGGAATTAGTCAAACAATTAGCCAAAGATATGTTTGGTAGCAAGGATGCTATCGTTCGTTTGGATATGAGTGAATATTCAGACTTAACAGCGGTATCCAAATTGATTGGTACGTCAGCTGGTTACGTTGGCTATGAAGATAATGGCAATACTTTAACTGAAAAGGTTCGTCGTAATCCATATTCCATCGTTTTGTTAGATGAAATTGAAAAGGCTAACCCTCAAGTATTGACCTTGTTATTGCAAGTTATGGATGACGGTCGTTTGACTGATGGACAAGGAAATGTTGTTGATTTCAAGAATACGATCATTATTGCTACATCTAATGCTGGATTTGGTAATAAAGCAACTGAAGACGAGAAGTTGATGGATAAATTAGCTCCTTACTTCAAACCAGAATTTTTGAATAGATTCAATGGCATCGTTGAGTTTACCCATCTATCAAAGAAGGACTTGAATCAAATCGTTAACTTGATGTTAAATGATGTCAATACTAACTTGGCTAAGAAACAAATCACTTTGGAAGTCACACCAGAAGCTAAAGAATGGTTGATCGATGAAGGATATGACGAAGCCATGGGAGCAAGACCATTACGTCGTGTTATTGAGCAACAAATTAGAGATAAAGTAGCTGAATTCTATCTCGATCATTTGGACGTTAAAAACTTAAAAGCTGATTTAGTTGATGGAACTATTAAAATTTCAGAAAAATCAGCTGTTACAAACTAATATTTCTGAAAAAAGAAGACTTGAACGTTTCTTGTTTGAGTCTTCTTTTTTTGTGAAAAATTAAGTAAAATCCGAACAATAGCGTTACACGTAACTATAAAATCACTTAAAAAACAAAATATATTAATAAAATAATAGTAAAATCCGAACAATATAAATAAAAAATAATAAAATGTTTCTAATTTACTTGTAAAAACCCGAATAATCTGCAATACTAGAAAAGTTCGAAAAAAAGTTTTTATATTTTCTAAGGGGCGTTTATTGTGAATTCATTACAAGATGGACGGAATTTAAGTTTTATGGAACGTTTATTCCATCTCGAAGAAGCCAAAACAAATGTTAGACGTGAGATTTTAGCTGGTTTAACAACGTTTGTATCCATGGCTTATATTTTATTTGTTAATCCACAAGTTTTGGGAGACTCGGGGATGAACAAAGGATCTTTATTTACTGCTACAGCATTAACTGCCGTCGTTGGTTCAATTTTGATGGGAATTTTAGCTAACTACCCAATTGCGATTGCACCAGGTTTAGGCGACAATGCCTTTTTCAGTTATTCTGTCGTTATAGCGATGGGAATTCCTTGGCAAACTGCCATGGCTGGAGTCTTTGTAGCTAGTTTGATTTTCTTAATTCTTTCATTAATGAAAATTCGTGAAGTAGTTATTAATGCTATTCCCAAGGACCTGAAGTTGGCGGTGGCCGCCGGGTTAGGTATCTTCATTGCCTTTGTCGGTCTGCAAGGTGGGGGATTGATCACGGCTAGTAAGTCCTCATTAGTAGCAATTGGATCATTTGCCGTTCCAACTACTTGGTTGACGATTGTTGGATTGTTAGTAACAGCAATCTTGATGGCTCGTAAAATTCCTGGAGCTATTTTTATCGGGATGGTCTTTACGACTATTGTGGGCTTAGTTACTAAATTAATTCCTATGCCATCACATATTGTTTCAGCAATTCCTAGTTTAAAACCAACTTTTGGTGTTGGGGTAATGCACATTTCAGATATTACACATCCACAATTATGGGCCGTCGTAATAATCTTCTTATTAGTAGCTTTTTTTGATACTGCTGGTACTTTGATTGGTTTAGCTGAGCAAGTTGACGTTATGCAAGACGAAGATGGTAAAATGCCAAGAATTGGTCATGCTTTGATGGCTGATTCGATTTCAATGGTCAGTGGAGCTGTCTTTGGTACAACTCCTCCAACAGCTTATGTTGAATCTTCAGCAGGTATTGCTGTTGGTGGTAGAACTGGTTTAACTTCAATTACAGTCGGCGTTATGTTTGCTTTATCAATGTTTTTCTCACCATTATTATCGGTTGTAACAACAAACGTTACGGCACCGGTTTTAATTATTGTTGGTACATTGATGGCGCAATCGATGAAAGGAATTAGATGGGATCGCTTTGAAATTGCTTTGCCAGCCTTTCTAACTATCGTTGGTATGCCTTTGACTTATAACATCTCCTACGGTATCGCCTTTGGTTTCTTGGTTTATCCAATTACCATGTTGGCTGCCGGTAAGAGAAAAGAAATCAATCCTATCATGTATGGATTGTTCGTTGTTTTCGTAATTTTACTTTATATCATTAATATTTTGCCTAAAGCTAGTTTGGCATAATGAAAAACTACTCTAATTTCTAGGGTAGTTTTTTTGTTATGAAAAAGCTGTATAATAAAATTTGTAAGCGTAAACAAGGAGGAGAATATGAAGAAGATTATTAATAATGTTGAGGATATTGTTCCTGAAATGATTTCAGGTTTAGTTAAAACCAATTCTGATTTAGTAAGACAAATCGACGGTACGACTGCTGTAGTTAGAAATGATAAGAAGTTTACTGAAAACAAACAAGTCGGTATCGTTTCTGGTGGTGGTAGTGGTCATGAACCATTGCATGCTGGTTACGTGGGCGATGGAATGCTCAGTGCCGCTGTGGCTGGAGAAGTCTTTACTTCACCAACTCCTGACCAAATTTATGAGGCTATCAAGGCGGTTGATCAAGGATTGGGCGTTTTGTTAGTAGTTAAGAATTACTCCGGTGACGTTATGAATTTTGACATGGCTAAAGAAATGGCTGAAGCGGATGATATTAAAATCAAGACAATAGTTGTTGACGATGATATTTCAGTAGAAAATAGTGAATTTACTCAAGGTAAACGTGGGGTTGCCGGTACTGCTTTAGTCGAAAAAATCGTCGGAGCTGCAGCTCGTTCTGGGATGTCCTTAGACGATGTTGCAACTTTAGGTCAAAAGGTTATCGACAATACTAAAACGATTGGAATTGCTCTCCATGCGGCTACTGTGCCCGCTGTAGGGCATCCTGGATTTGAATTAGGTGACGATGAAATTGAATATGGCATTGGTATCCACAATGAACGCGGCTATGCTGTCGAAAAGATTCAGCCTGCAAAAGATTTAGCACACGAATTGATTGAGAAGATTTTAAAAGAATTTGATGATAAATCAGGCAATTTTGCTATTTTAGTTAACGGTATGGGTGGAACACCTTTAATGGAACAATACATCTTTGCTAACGACGTTTTAAAAGAATTAGCTGATAAAGATATTGATGTTGAGTTTAGTAAAGTTGGTAATTTAGTTACATCGCTCGATATGCAGGGAATTTCTTTGACCATCATGAAAGCAGACAGTGAATGGATCAAATTCTTAAAAGAACCAGTTACAACAATCGCTTGGTAGAGAGGAAGATTCGATGAAATTAGAATTAATTGATGCAAAAAAATGGATTAATTTATTTGTAGAAAAAGTTCAAGCTAATAAAGCAAACTTAAACGAATTAGATACAGCAATTGGCGATGGTGACCATGGAACAAATATGGATCGTGGGATGAATGCTATCAAAGATTCTTTTGATAAAAAAGATCCGGAAAACTTAGCTGACTTATACAAAACAACTGCCTTTGCAATGATTCAAAAAGTTGGTGGGGCTTCAGGTCCTTTGTATGGAACGGCTTTTTTGGATATGTCTAAAGCAGTCAAAGCGGAAAATATTGAATTGTCCGATTTAATTCAAATTGGAACTGACGGTATCAAACGTCGTGGTCAGTCAGATGTCGGTATGAAGACGATGATTGATGTTTGGCAACCAGCTAGTGATGCTTTGAAAAACAATGCTTTCAATCAAAAAGTTATCGATTCAGCACTAGAAAATGTCAAAGATTTAGTTGCTACTAAAGGTCGTGCTAGTTATCTAGAAGAAAAATCTAAAGGTCATATCGACCCAGGTGCAGAATCAAGTGCATACTTATTTGAATCCTTATTAGAAGTATTGGGGGACTAAAAATGAAATATGGAATCGTAATAGTTTCTCACTCGAGTAAAATTGCCGCGGGAGTGAAGGATTTAATTTCTCAAGCAGCACCAGATTTATCAATAACTACCGCTGGAGGAACTGATGAAGGTGAAATTGGTTCTTCGTTAGAGAAAATTAAAACGGCTGTTGATGACAATACTGGCGATGAGATTTTGGCATTTTACGATTTAGGTAGTTCGAAAATGAATCTTGAAATGCTGATGGAAATGACTGATAAAACGATTCATAAGTATGATGTAGCTTTGGTAGAAGGCGCTTATACTGCTGCTACTTTAGCTCAAGTTGAGACTCCGTTGGCTGAGATTGAGAAGAATCTTCAACCATTAATAATTAAATAAATAAAGCCTAAAATTATCCCGAAGTAGATAATTTTAGGCTTTTTTTGAGCAAAATTTCATAGAATGTTCATAAAATATTGAAGGAATATAAATATTTATTTGGTAAATTATTCGTATAAGAATAAAAGGAGGGAATAATTTTTTGAGGAGGAGAGTCGTATTTTCTTTAATACCGTTATTATTTATTTCTTTTCTCTTAGTGGGATGTAGTCAAAGTAGCAATGATTCACAAGTACTATCCACCGCTCAGATAAAGAAAAATATCGGTTCAAAGCTTGTTACTACACGTGAGGATAAACAAGCGGCACTAACAAAGACTTACCAAAAAGTAGTCAAAAATAAAAAATATACATTGGATGATCCATATATTAAGGTCAATCCATATAAGACATCGCCATTAACTGCATTAGTAGTTTTCCAGACTGATCAAAAAGCGAAAGTTTCATATACTGTTGAGGGTAAAACTGATTCTACGGATATTACTAACAAGGTCAATGGCAATTCGAAAACTCATCAAGTACCTATAGTAGGTTTGTATGCTGATACTACTAATAATGTAACAATCAAAGTTACTTATGAGGATGGTACGACTGACGAAAAGACGATTCAAATTAAAACTGGTTCGTTGCCAAAATATGTCAAGAATGCCAAAATAACTGTCTCTAAGAACGATAAATCAAAGATGGATATCGGTGATAATAAATTAACTATCGTCAACCGTACGACCAAAGAGCCATTTGCAATTGATGCTGATGGAGAGGTTCGCTGGTATTCAACTGATTATTCGCAACATACGATCGAACAAATTTCTAATGGCCATATGTTAGTTTTGACCAAGAAAAAACAAGATTCGCAAGTATACAATGACTTGATTGAAACAGACGTTTTAGGTCGAGTTTATAAAGAATATACCTTCAGTACTAAGACGAAATCAAATGATTCAGGAAACGCTAAGGATGAAACAACCTTGATTCACCATGATTTAGTTGAATTGCCGAATAAGGATATTTTAGCTACTGTCAGTGATGGTTCGAAGTACAAAGAAGACGTTATGGTTCAGATTTCTCATAAGACCGGTAAGGTAGTTAAAGTTATCGATTTGAAGAAGATCTTGCCTAGCTCAATGTACAAGAATTACAAGGCTGGTTCGGATGGTAAAGTCGACTGGTTCCATCAAAACGCAGTTGATTACGATGCATCTGATAATTCGATTATGATTTCAGGACGTAATCAAGATATGATTATGAAATTGAATTACAAGACTGATAAAATAGTCTGGATTTACAGTGGTAAGAAGAAGTCGTCATGGCCTAAGAAATATCGCAGTAAAGTTTTAACACCAACTAAGGGAACCTCAATTACTGGTGGTCAACATGGGTTGTATCTCTTGAGTAAGGATAAGGATTCCGAAGATGTAATCTTATATGACAACAACATCGATGTTACAAACGGTGATAAGAAGACTAGCGGCAAGTATTCACAAGCCGTTCAATATCATATCGATACTAAGAATATGACTATTGATCAAACGTGGTCTTATGGAAAAGATTTGGGTAAAGCCAATTTTACTAATATTATCGGGTACGCTGAAAGAGAATCTAATGGTAATACTTTAGTTGATTTTGGATTTAAGAATAATGGTAAAGAAAGCAATATTATTGAAGTCGATCAAGCTGGTAATCAAGTCTTCAATGTAACAATTGAAAATGCCGCTTCCAAAGCTTATGTCTATAGAGCATATCGAGTTCCATTTTATGCAAGTTCTTACACATTTGACGTTAACAAATAAAAAATGCATTCAACATCTTCCACTTGGAATTGTTGAATGCATTTTTATTAGCCGTTATATTTTGAAAGCTTGAATTCGACTTTATCTTTGTTGTGTAATTTCTTCTTATCAGCTGAAACATTAACTTGTTTCTTGTTGACGGTAAAAGTCCAGTAAATTTTTTTCTTAGTATTTTGTTTATGACCATCGATCTTTGTGATGAAACCATCTTTGTCAGTAACTTTCCAGGCCTTTTTCAAACCTTTAGAAACAGTGGTATTTTTCTTTAAAGTTAGAGTTTTCTTGGCGATTTGTTTCTTGTTCTTCTTCAAGACGTAAGTTACTTTGATATTCTTAGTTGACTTAGCTTGAACGGGTGTTGCAGCAGCTGGAGCAAATACTCCTAGTAACATCAATAATGTAGCTAAAAATGCAGCAATTCTTTTCATCGATAAATTCCTCCTCATAAATTAAACACGATTTCAATTATAACAAAATAAAACTTTCTTGAATCATTTAGTTTTTTAAAGTTAATAAGTTAGAATAAGAATATTGGATAGGAGGTGGAGATATTGAATCAGTTAGTTTTTCATTTTCAAAAAAATACTAATAATTTGGTGATATTTGCTTATTTAGCCAATGTCATTTTGATATCTTTACTGTTTAATAATCCAATTATTATTACGGGCATATTAATTTCATTATTAGTTGTATCATTTTATACACGACAGGAAAAATTCAAAACGTATTGTAAATTTTCTGGGATAATTTTTCTGGTGACGGTCTTGTTTAATTTGATTTTGAATCAACGTGGAAATAACCTTTTGTTGACACTGCCTCTGATTAAAATTACGACTGAATCGCTTAGTAATGGTATTATTTTGGGTATTTCATTTGTTAATTTGTTGTGGGCTTTTTATTTGTATGATGCGTTGATTAGAATCAAAGTCATTTTTGAACTGTTAGCAAAATTTTTTAAGAGTGTGGCGATCGTTTTTGTTTTAACGATTAAGTTTATTCCTAGAATTATTGCTATTTATCATGAAACTAAAGAGTTAAATAAATTTCGAATTTATGAAGAGTCAAAAAAATTTAGTCAAAAAATCAAAAAGACTATGACACTTACGGAAGTGGTGTTGAATAAGTCAATTGCTAATTTTATGAATGTGGCCGATGCCTTAACTTTGAAAGGTTATGAACAAAGACAACAAAAGGTTGGAAAAACTGATTTTAGAAACAGTGATTGGGTAATTTTGTGTACTGTTTTAATATCAGTAATAATCAATCTAATCTTAGTGATTTTGAAGGTTGGTAAAATCAATTTTGGCTCAGCTAATTTATCGATTCAAATTGACATTAAAATTTGGATAATTATGATTTTGGATAGTTTGTTAATTTTATTGCCATTAATTTCAGGAGGATGGGCGTACTTATGGTGGAAATACTACGTTTCAAAAATTACAGTTTCCAATACTACAACAGCCAAAGACTTTCGTTAGACAAGATTAATTTTGCGCTCAACAAAGGTGATTTTGTAGTAATGATTGGTGAGACTGGCAGTGGCAAGAGTACATTGTTAAAACAGTTATTGCCAATAGTTGATGGCAAAAGTTTTGGAAGTATTGAAACCGAATTGTTACGTGATACTAATCATTTTTCTTACGTCTCACAATTTGTGGATAATCAGTTGATCATGGAAACTCCTAGGGATGAATTGAAATTTATCTTAGATAATCAAGGTCAATCTGACGATGAAATTAGCTTGAGAATCGCTGAAATCGCTAGCTTTTTAGGAATAATTAATTTGTTAGATGAACCAGTTAAGAATTTATCTGGTGGTCAAAAGCAATTAATCAATTTAGCGAGTGCTTTGATTTTGAAACCGCAAGTTTTATTGTTAGATGAACCCACTTCACAACTTGATCCAATAGCAGCTGAGAAATTATTACAAATGGTCCACAAGGTCAATGTTGAATTTGATATGACAATTATTTTAGTGGAACACAAACTAGATCAAGTAATACAATATGCGAATCGTTTAGTCGTGATGGAAGCTAGTCACTTGATTGTTGATCAGAACATTAGTGAAGCATTGCAAACTATCTTTAACAATCCCCGTTATAGGAATTATTTAACGCAAGTGGATCGTCTATTCTTAGAATTGCATTTACCGGAACAAATTGTTTTACCTTTAAATAATAAAAAGTTAAGTTCAATCATCCATCATCATCAAGCTGAATTGAACTTTAGAGATAACGAGGTTCCAATTCAAAGTGACAGTGAGTTGTTCTCAGTGAGTCGATTGAATTTTCGCTTTAATTATAATGGCAACGAAATCGTTGATAATGTCAGTTTTAAATTGATGAAGGGCTTATCTTATTGCGTAGTTGGTCCCAATGGTATGGGGAAGACGACTCTACTCAAAGTCATTACGCAACAACTGCAGAAACAATCTGGCCAAATTTTGTTTGCCGGACAAAAAATAACTAAAGATTTTTATCGTAATGTATTTGTATTGCCACAAGATCCAGCAACTTTATTTGCCAAAGATACAGTTTCAAAGGAATTAGAATTTCAAATTGAATTGAGTCAAAGTCAGCAAAAAGTGGCGGATGTTTTAAAAGCTTTTTCATTAGAAGGATTAGAGGATGTCAGTCCTTATGATCTAAGCGGTGGTCAACAAGAATTTTTGGCCTTGGCCTTGGGATTTATCAAAAATCCCCAAATCTTGTTCTTAGATGAGCCGACAAAGGGCTTAGATCCTAATAAGCGCATGGAGTTAGGTCGACGTCTTAAAGATTTTCAGGAAAAGGGTGGCACAGTTTTTGTCAACAGTCATGATTTACTATTTGCAGCCCAGTATTTTGATCAAGTGGCGTTGATGTTTAGTGGCAAATTGAGTGAATTCAATAGTCCGCAAATGTTTTTCAGTCACAGATTTTTTTATACAACAGAAATAAATAAAGCTTTGAGAGATATTTTCCCCAAAGCTTTAACATGGAAGGATATTGAACGACTTGAATCGTAAATCAACAATTTTATTAGTATTATCACTGTTAGTTTTAGTTTTAATGGCCGTCTTTTCTAGTCGGAATTATTTGTTATTCTCATTTGGATTTTTGATTGTGACTCTAGGAGTTTATTTTTGGAGATTTGAAAAGTCACAACACAATTCTAAAGAGATAGTTTTTATTGCTATTGTTTGTGCTTTAGCAGTTGTTGGTAGAATAATTTTTGCAGCGTTGCCATCTGTAAAGCCAGAATTATTTATCTTAATTATGGGAGCAGTCGTTAGTGGTCCGGAGACTGGTTTTTTAATGGGAACAATCATTGCCCTGACATCTAATATGTATTTTGGTCAAGGTGTTTGGACGCCATGGCAAATGTTTGCATTAGGTATAATTGGGTTAATTTCAGGATTAATGAGTAGTGATGTTCCTAGATGGCTCTTAGTTGTTTGGGGATTCTTCAGTGGCTTTTTGATGGGATGGATTATGGATATTTATTACATTATCGGTTACGTTGATCCAATTACTATTAAGAGCATCCTCACATCAATCATGGCCAGTTTTTATTTTGATTTTGTTCATGCTTTGTTTACCGGTGTTTTATTGTTGTTTGTGGGTAAACGGTGGATAAAGTTATTCAATAATTACAAACAAAAATATGATTTATTTTAAGCATTAAAAAAGCGAGCCTATCGATTTAGGTTCGCTTTTTAAATTATTACGGAATTAATAGATATAAGAATGCGCCAACAGCACCACCAGCTAAAGGTCCTAAGATAGGAACCCAACTATAAGCCCAATCGGAATCGCCTTTGTTGGCAATTGGTAAGATTTGATGGGCAATTCTTGGTCCAAGGTCACGGGCTGGATTAATCGCATAACCTGTTGTCCCACCAAGTGAGAAACCGATAGCTGTGATTAATAATCCGACAACGATGGGATTCAATCCTTCAGTAAATTTACCACGTGTGAAGGCTAATAGTGCAAAGACTAGGACAAATGTACCAATGAACTCACTTAAAAAGTTAAAGAAGTAATTTCTAATAGCAGGTCCAGTTGCGAATACTCCCAAAATGGCGCTGGAATCTTCTGTTTCTTCCCAATGTGGATAGTAGTTGAGCCAAACGATAATGGCACCAACGATACCACCTAAGGTTTGGGCAATCATATAAGGGATGACGCTTGACCAAGGAAAGACTCCGGCAATAGCCATACCTAATGTAACTGCTGGGTTCAAGTGGGCTGGACTTAAGAAGGCTGAGCAGTAAACCCCCAAAGTTACTGCAAGTCCCCAACCAAGAGCAATGGCAATCCAGCCAGAACCTTCGGCCTTAGATTTTTTCAATGTAACAGCGGCGACAACTCCGTCACCAAGTAAGATCAAAATTAAAGTACCAACGAATTCCCCTACTAGCTGTAAGGTTAAACTATCATTCATGTAATCTCCTCCAATTTCACAATGACTGCGCTTACATGTGATATTATACATAGGTACGAGAGATAAAGCTACGGTTATTCATTGTGAAATTATTGATAATTTATTATAGAGTGTATGATAATTATTCATACACATAATTATATGAGGAGTACATGGATGAAAATTTATACTAGAACTGGTGACAAAGGAAAAACTAGAATTATTGGCAATGATGTTTTATATAAATCAGCTCAACGAATCGATTCTTACGGAACTGTTGATGAATTAAATTCATTAGTTGGGGTGGTAATTGCTAACCTATCAGAAAAGACAGAAGTTTTGAAGGATGAATTATTGGAAATTCAACAATTATTATTCGATTGTGGAACTGATTTGGCTGTTTCGCCGACCGATAAGAAACATGAATTTATTTTTAAAGCTGACAATGGTTCAGTCGATTGGCTAGAAAAAAAGATTGATGATTATTCAGCTAAAGTACCTGTAACTAAAAAGTTTATCTTACCTGGCGGATCAAAAACAGCAGCTAATTTACATATGGCAAGAACGGTAACTCGCCGTGCAGAAAGAGAAATTGTGGCTTTGATGCAAGAAGAACCAATTAATGAGTTTGTTTTAAAATTCATTAATCGTTTGTCAGATTATTTCTTCGCAGCGGCACGTTTTAGCAATGTTCTTGACGGTGTCGAAGATATTCAATATCGTAATAGTAAACCTGTTTTTAGATAGGAGAAAATATGCGCTCACAAAAAGAAAGAATGTTATCCGGCGATTTGTATATTGCTGATGATCCAGAGCTTGCCAAGGATTTTCATAAGGCTAAGGGATTGTTGCGTGAGTACAATCAAACGACTGAATATCAAGAAACTGATAGACAAACAATTTTGAAAGATCTTTTCAAGCAAAGTGGCAAGAAGATTCATATCGAACCACCGTTTTATACAGATTATGGCTGTAACACCGTTATAGGAGAGAATTTCTATAGTAATTATGACTGTATAATTTTAGATATTGCTAACGTCACGATTGGCAACAATGTTATGTTTGGACCACGAGTAAGTCTTTATACAGCAGGTCATCCAATCGATGCAGTTATTCGCAATGAACATTATGAGTATGGTAAACCTATAACGATTGGTAATAATGTTTGAATTGGAGGAAATGTGGTCTTCAATCCAGGCGTAACAATTGGAGACAATGTTGTAATTGGTTCTGGATCCATTGTCACTAAGGATATTCCTAGTAACGTTATAGCGGTTGGGAATCCTTGTAAGGTTTTACGTGAGATTAACGATAAGGATAAAAAGTATTGGGAAATAGAAAAACAACGTTATTTTGAACAATAAAAGAGCATGTGGATTGTCCACATGCTCTTTTATATATCAAAAATTTCTTCTAGGTGAGCAATAACGCCTTGTTGATTATTGTTGACTGTGTGATATTTGGCAGTTTTTAAAACAATAGGTGAACCATTTTCCATAGCAACACTGTGACCAACATATCTCAACATTTCCAAGTCATTACCACCGTCACCGAAAGCACACATTTCCTCAGGCTTAATGTTTAATTTTTTTGATAAATATTCTAGGCCATAGGCTTTGTTAACATCAGCTCTTACGACATCAATATCACCATGACCACTTGATGGAATAGCAACTTCGGGTCCGATTAGATCGGCTAATTTTTGCATATACAGTTCTGTTTCATCATCGGGGCAATTACAAGAAAATTTCAAAACATTGTCATCAACTGTTTTAAAGTCGTCAACTAACTTAATCGTTGGAAAGTAGAAGGTACTAATTTTGATAAATTCGGGAGTTGAGCTTTTTAAAACATAAGCAGATTTTTCGCCACACATGACGACTTGAATTTCATCCAGACTGTTTAAAAGATCGATTACACGCATCTTCAAATCATCACTGAAAACGTCAGAACGAAAAACTTCATTGTGACTACCGACTAAAGCACCATTCTCAGCTACGAATAAAGTTTCTGGGAAATCTTTGAAGAAACTTCTCAATTGATCGTATTGATTTCCACTAGCGGAAACGAATTGAACGTCATTTTGGAGCATATAATCATAAACTTTTTGAAATCTAGATTTATCGAAGGTCTTTTTATCGGTTAAAAAAGTACCATCCATATCGGTTGCAACTAATTTGATTGTCATATTATTAAATCCTTTCAAGTTTGACTTAATTGTAGAGGAGAGTTCAAAGAACTAGCAATCGAAATAATTAATTTTTTAAAAAACTTTTTTAGTTAAAATTTTGGCAATTCCATCGTTATCATTGGTATCAGTAATGTAGTCAGCATGGGATTTAGCAAGATCTGAACCGTTACCCATGGCTACGGCTGTTTTGGCAAAATTGAACATTGGAATATCGTTTTGCTCATCGCCAAGAGCCATAATCTCATCCGGATTTATTTTGAGTGCATGGGCTAATTTTTTCAGACCGCTACCTTTGTTAACATCTTGGTGCATAATTTCCAAAAAGTTGCCGCCAGCACGAACGACATAATAGTCATTTGAGAATTGATCTTTAACAGGTTTTTCAAATTGATCAAGCTGTTCTTTTTCACCGACAATAGCAGCTTTTGTTATTTCAAAGTCATCATCTAGCTCATCAGGAGTACGAATTAAGATACCTGCTTTATTTTCCCAAGCCTGAATGACAGCAAAGCGATTAACATCATGATCAGAAGTGTAGACAGTACTTTTATCATCTAGGACATAATATGGCATATCGTTGATAGTGGCATAACTGACAATTTTTTGATAACTATCATTGTCCAAAGTATTTTTAGAAATGATTTTTCCAGAGACGGTCTCAACTAAAGCACCATTGTAAGTAATTACATATTGTTCATCACCACTGATACCTAATTCATTAAGATAAGGACTTACCCCAGCTAAAGGTCGACCAGAACAAAGAACGATTTTGATTCCCATTTGAAGGGCTTTTTGCAAGGCCTCTTTTGTTTGAATGGTAATTTTATTTTGTGAATTCAAAAGTGTGTCATCTATATCAATAGCGATTAATTTAATCATAAGTACTCCTTTTTTAATTTAGTTAATTAAGATAAGGATATTGTACCAAATTGATAAAACGTTTTCAATTTAAGACTTGGTCACGCAAAAACTGTCGTCTTCCAATAGCGATTAGACCAGTCAGATAATCATTTTCAAAATTATGATCAAAATTTAATGAATAGTTTTGATGCAAGGGTAACTTACGATCGATAGTTTGTTTGATGTGACTGATTTCAGCGTCTGATAGGTTTAATTTTTCGACATAGGCGATTACTAAATTGGGATTTAGTAAGCTGATGATATTTTGTAAATGTTGAATTATTTCTTGAGGTTTATTTTTCGAAGAAACAGTACCAAATTCAATTTCACCAGTTAAACCGTCAGCACCATGTATTAAATGATTGTTAATAACGATACCAACGCCCGGTCCAAAATTTTTAGGGAAGTAAATGCCAACCGTAATATTTTCTTGGGGAGATTTTTCATTGGCACCATAAGTACTAGCATTAACATCATTTACGATTAAAGAATCAATACCAGTGGTAGTAGTAATTGCTGCACTCAAGTTAATACCTTGAAGTGATTGCACATCGCTGATTTGTAAAAGAGTATTCAATTCCACACCCGGAATACCAACAATAATTTTGTTAGGTCGTTCTTTTGAGGTTTCATTCCTAATGAAATCTAATAAATAATCTAATGATTCCAAAGGTTTATCAGCTTTCTTTTGCACATAAACTTGTCCTAGTAAATCGCAAAGAAAATAAGTCAATTGAATTTTTCCATCAATTTCAACTAATTGTAAAATCCCTAATTTACCAGCATCAGCCCGTAATTGATAAGTCTTAGCACGTCGACCAGGAGTATTTAAAAAACCATTAGTGATAAGGTGTTTATTATCTAGTACATCTAACAACTTATTGATGCTAACGATACTCAAGCCAGTTTGAATCGATAGGTCCTTGGCCGATTGAGAGCTATCTTGCTGTAATAAGTTGATCATTGTTAGTAAATTTCTTTGGCGGGTAGATAATCTGACTTCCGTTGTCAAAAAAATAACCTCCTAATTGTCGTTTTGTCATATTTGATAAAAATATTTATTATAAAGCAGAGTCATACATGTTTAAACATATAATATAATGTATTCAGTTATAAGGATAACAAATTTACTTTTTAGAGAATGGTGACGTTTATGATAAAAAACAATTATAACGTAGAACTTGAACGATTAAATCAAATTCAATCTGTTGATATACCACATTTGAAGAGAGTTCAAATGATAGTTAAAGATCGAGTGGATGCACATTCTTATGATCCAATAATTTTTGACCATTTGAAGCAATTACCAGATGATCCTGATTTGCCAGATGATTTGACAAAATTACGCGATGGCAATGACCATGATGTTGTCCAGAATTCTTATCCTAATATTACTGTAGAAAATGATTTTACTTATGAGTTAGGTCGTAAGGTTCGTTATTTGAAAATTTTTAGAAACAATGTATCTTCAAATAAGGCGCTTGTTTACATGCATGGCGGAGCTTTTTACGGTGGTACTCCAGAAGATACTTTACCATTTTTAACCTTTTTAGCCACTAAATTTGCTGGAGTAATTTATAGCGTTGATTATGGAATTGCACCAGAAAAACCTTATCCAAATGGCATCATGGATTCATTATCCGTTGTAGCCGAAGTTCATAAATCATTTGAAAAAATATCATTAGCGGGAGACTCTGCTGGTGGTGCAATTGCTTTAGGTGTCAGTCAATTGTGCCATAATTTAGGACTTTGTGAAATAGATAAGCATGTTCTATTTTATCCCACAGTTGTGCATGGTTCCAATCATCAAGGTTGTTTTTGGAATGATCATGACATTTCGATTAAAGAAGATCAAAAACGTATTTTGCACAATAATTATACGCAATTTAAGCAATTGGATTCTATTATGACAAAGTATTACGTGAATGGACAAAACATAGATTTAGAAGCACCAATTATTTCACCTTTGTACGCTCAACCTTTAAACTTTAAAAAAGTACTAATGCTGACGGGAGAATTTGATCCATTTAGATTACAAGATGAAGCATTTGTTCAAAAAATTGGTTTGGCTGGTTGTGATGCTAAATATATTCGTTATGGTGGCTTAGGACATGCCTTTCTAAATTATATTGGTAAAGTTCCAGCAGTCGAAGATTCTCTGAATATGTCAGCTCAATATTTAAATGAAGACAAATAAAAAGCAATCTTACTTTTTCGGTTAAGTGAGATTGCTTTTTTTAAACATTTTCACCAAGAAGGTTACTCATATTTTTAAGTTTTTTAATTTGAATATTCCACGTACTTACTAAAACTAAAACTGATCCACTCCAAGCTAATGGATTGGCCATAGCAGCTCCGTAGAAACCAAAGAAATGAACTAAAACGATTCCGGCGAAGACCCGCATCAATAGTTCAGCGATTCCCGCAATAGTAGGAGCCTTTTGATTGCCTAAACCTTGAAGTGTATATCTAACAATGAATAGTATCGACAAAATAAAGTAAGTCGAACCGTTGAAGTAATAGTAGATTTGAACCAAATTTAAAACGGCGTTTTGAGAACCATTCATGAATAGGTGCGAAATGGCACGTCCAAAGACAATTAGGAGTCCACCAATCACAAGACTGGAAGAAACGGAAATAATGATGCCATCACGAACACCACGTAGAATTCGTTGAAATTTCTTTGCACCAAGATTTTGAGCTGTGTAATTGACCAAAGCTAAGCCAAAACTAAAGGCTGGCAAAGTGGCAATTTGTTCAACACGTCCAGCAACAGTATAGGCGGCAACAGCATTAGCACCAAGAGTATTCAACATTACTTGTAAGATGATGGAACCAATGGCGATGATAGAAGATTGAAATCCCATTGGTAAACTGATGTGGAGTAATTCTTTGATTTCGGTTTTGTCGATTTTGAAATCTTTTCGCGTCAAAATCAAATATGGAATGTGATGTCGAATATAGAAATAAAGAATTATAAATGTAATCGTTTGTGCGACAACGGTTGCTAATCCGGCACCAGCTACACCCATGCGTAAATATAAAATGAAGACTAATTCTAATAAAATATTTAAAACGGTACTGATGATCAAGAAAAATAATGGTACACGTGAATCACCGAGTGCCCGCATTGTATTACCTAAAAAATCGAACCCAACGAAAGAGAATATTCCTGCAAAAATAATTTCCAAGAAGATAAATGAATCATGAATTAAAACTTTAGGTGTCTGCATAACGACTAATAGTGGGTAGGCAAGAACTAAGGCTAACAAAGTAAAAATAATTGTGATCCAGAAGGAAATGATTATTCCTGAGGCAAAACTTTGTTTTACACCTTGTTCATCATGAGCACCGTGTTTTTGTGCCGTTAAAATAGTTAGACCACTGGTCATACCTTGGGCAAAACCGATGATCAAACCGGTCAAACCACCAGTAGCACCAACACTAGCTAAAGCATTAACACTGATTGTTTTCCCAACGATTAAGGTATCGATGAAACTATAAAATTGTTGGAAAAAGTTACCTAGTAGTAAAGGAATTGTATACAGAAAAATGACTTTCATAGGTCTTCCACGAGTCAGATCTATCATATGACAAATTCCCCTTTATCTAATTAAGACCATTCTAGCATGTTTAAAATCAATAGTTATAAATGGAACACATAAATATTATTTTTTTAGAGAACCATTTTTTTATAAATTAAATTAATTGTCATGATAATAGAAATAAGCTATGTTAAAGGTATAAAAAGATCGGAGGGTGTTTTAATGTCAGCAAAATTTGATTTTGACGTACTTTATATTGGAGCAGGTCATGGTACTTTTGACGGGGCGGCTCCCTTGGCTCAAACAGGAGTCTCTGTCGGAGTTATCGAAAGCGGACTAGTCGGAGGAACTTGTCCAAATCGTGGTTGTAACGCGAAGATAACGCTTGATGAACCGGTAAAAATGACTCGTGAGGCTCAAAGAATGGGTGATATTTTGCAAGGAAATATTTCCATTGATTGGGCAAAAAATATGGAACATAAGCAAGAAATTATTGACGTTTTGCCAGAAGGATTAACGAAACGTTTGGAAGATGCCGGTGCTGAGGTGATGCACGGTCATGCTAAATTTGTTGATAATCATACTGTTGTTATTGATGATGATAAGAAAGTTACAGCTGAAAAGATTGTTATTTCAACAGGTTTGAAACCACATCGTCTTGATATTCCTGGTACTGAATTAGCACATGATAGTGAAGACTTCTTGAATTTGACTAAATTACCAAAACACATCACGATTATTGGTTCAGGCTATATCGGAATGGAGTTCGCTACGATTGCTAATGAAGCGGGTTCAAAGGTTACAGTAATGTTGCATTCTGATAAGGTTTTAAGAGATTTTTACCAACCATATGTTGAACAAGTAGTTGCTGATTTGAAAAAACGTGGTGTTCAATTTATCAAGAATAGTGATGTTCAATCCTTTGAACAAGAAAATGATAGCTATCTAATCCACTATGGTCATGATGAAACATTAACTACTGATTGGATTTTGGATGCTACAGGAAGAATTCCAAATGTTGATAATTTAGGTTTAGATGAAATTGGCGTTAAACATGATAAAACCGGTGTTTTGGTAAACGATTATTTACAAACTAATATCGAAAATATTTATGCTTCCGGGGATGTTATTTCAAGTGATCAACCTAAAGTAACTCCGGCAGCTTACTTTGAATCTAAGTATTTAATGTCTCTATTCTCGGGGCAAACTACTGATCCAATTAAGTTCCCAGTAATCCCAACAGTAGTTTTCACTTCTCCAAGAATTGCTCAAGCGGGAATTTCAGTTGATGAAGGTAAGAAGAAGGGCTATCAAATTAGTGAAAATGATTTAGCTAATTATTGGTATTATATTGTTGATAAAGAACCAATTGCCCACAGTACTCAAATTCATGACAAAGAAGGACATTTGGTTGGTGTTACAGAAATCAGTGATCAAGCTGAAGATGCTATCAATGCCTTGTTGCCAGCAATTGAATTCAAATTCGACCGTCAACAAGTTAGTCGTTTGATTGGACTATTCCCAACAATCGGTTATGCTGCTTGGCATCGCGCTTAGAGAATAAAATAATCTTTTAAAATCAAAAATAAGCAGCTATTCAGACATAGTCTTAACTATCATCTGAACAGCTGCTTATTTATTTTCTAATAAAGTTTTTCTTTTAAATAATTAATAAGTTAATTCAATTTCTTGATTAGCTGTTAAAGGCAAGTCTTTGCCAATGAATTGAACTTCGGTATCTTTATCAGCCACGATGGTAATTGTATCTTGAGTGACTTCAAAAGCAAACTTAACTCCTTTAAAGAGCATGTTGAAGGTGATTTTTTTCCATTGCTTTGGCATGTGGGGATTGATGTCTAGTTGATCACCACGATAGTCAATTCCAGCAAAATATGATGTAACAACATTCAAAGTGGCGCCCATTACGCCTAAATGGATTCCTTCAGCAGTAGTACCACCTTGAATATCGTAATAGTCACTAGTTAAAGCTTCGTAGAATAATTTCCAAGCCTGTTTGTCATCGTTAACTTTTAGAAGCAACATCGAATAGACAATTCTGGAGAGGGTAGATCCGTGAGTAGTTCTTTGAATGTAGTATTGAATGTTGTCACTGATGAATTTATTTGGGTTAGTGATGGGATATCCTAGATCCTTCATGATATCGAGAAAATCATTTTCCCTAATATTGAAGAGTGCCATTAAAGTATCGGCTTGCTTGGCGACTTTATAATTATCTGGAGAATCATTATGAGCCTTAAGAATACGATCCATTCTCGAAATATTGCCATATTGTTGACGATATTTGTCAAAATCTAATTCTTTCAAATCAAAGTAGCCTTCGAATTGGCCTAAAATATCATCTTGGAAATCTAATTTGAGGTTATGACGAATCTTATCCATTTTTTCGAGATAGTCAGGATTGAAATCCGTCCGCTTTAGATTGTCTTTAATGCTGTCAATTGACTGAGTATGCAACATTTTGGTGATTTGTTTGAAGAGCCAACTGACCATGATATTAGTATAAGCATTATTCTTTAGACCACCGTCGTCATTTCCAGGGTAATCTTCATGGAATTCATCTGGTCCCATTACGTTCTCGATTGTGTATTTACCAGTTTTTTCATCAAATTTAGCCATATCGATCCAGAATTTAGCAATTTGAAGTAGCATTTCTAGACCATATTGTTTCATAAACTCTTCGTCTTCACTTAGGTTGTAATAATTCCAAATATTATAAGCAATTGCTAAGGAGACATGACGTTGTTTACGCGAATTGTCGGGGTCCCATTTGTTAGTGATTGGATTCAAGTGAACTTCTTGCGACTGTTCATCACCATACATACCACTTTGCCAAGGATACATAGCACCGTTATAGTCATCATCAGAAGCGTAATCCATAGCAGCTCCTAAACGGTTATAACGATACATAAGCAAGTATTTGACTAGTTGGGGAGCGTGCAAAACGTAAAAGTTCATATCGAAGAGTTCGTCCCAGAAGACGTGACCACGATAACCTTCACCTGTTAAACCACGAGAACCAACGGAAGCATCGAGATCCTTATTAGCGTGCGATTGTGCGGCTGTAGTCATACTATAGCTATTTAATCGAAGCAATTTCTGAGCCGTTATATCACCTGTAACGATAACATCTTCCTTATTCCAAATTTGTTGCCAGTTTATTTGAGCTTGTTTTTGATTAAAGGCAAAGTCGTTAATAAAGTGATATTTGTTGATAACTTGTTCAATATCGGTTTTTGTTTCTAAGGATGTAAAGATAGCAACGTCTTTTTCAATTGAGTAAGTTTTTCCTTCAGAAACAGGAAATTCAATGAATTGAGTAGCTATCTCATCAGTATTATTGACGGAATAGTCTGCATTGGCAATCTGTGAAAAACGTAGGTAAGTTTTAAGGGCTAATTTAATTTTAGATTGATTAGTGTGGGCCAATAAAATGGTTTCATGATCGTTATTTTCAATGTTATCAACTGATAAATGTTTCTTTGCCAAATTTTTATAACGTTCGACGTTACTATTGACTATTGAAGCATCAGTTTGCGAAATTACCGTAACGTTACCAGAGAAATTTAAAGGCTGAATTTCATATTGCAAATAGTAATTATGATAATTCTTTAAATCTGCAGTCTTTTTAGCGACAACTTTTAATTCCTTACCATCGTTTAATTTGATTAGATTCGTAATAGTTAGGATGCCAGTTTTTAAATCAAGTGAACGTAGTGATTCTTGAATAGTTTTTTGATCAATCTTGAAGAAATCACCATCGTCTACTTTAAAACTTAAATATTGAGCATTAGGTAAGTTGACTAGATCCTCATTAATAACATTACGATTGTTAACGGGAGTAGCTAATTGATTGAATACACCAGCAACATATGTAGCAGGATAGTTGTCAACATTGGCTTTGGCTTCTAAATAAGTACCACGTAATCCTAGAAATCCATTTCCGATTGTTTGCATTGATTCTTGACCATATTGACGTTTAGTATGTGCAATTCCATAGTAATCAAGATGCCAAGTTGAGTAGTCGATTTCTTTTTGAGCTAGGGTATCTAAGTCTGAATTTTTTAAATCAGCGTAATTAATTACTGGAATATGGAAAGTATTTTCTAATTCTTCACCAAAATCAAAGACCTCATTATTGAATCGAAAAATGTTTTTTTTCAAAATAGTTTGTGGAGAATTCATAATGACAATTATATCAATGGAATCAGAAATATTTTCTTTAAAATTGTGAAAATTTTGTTTAAGTTCCAAATTTGAATCTAATTCAAAACTACCTTCATCTAGAGTATTTATGTCGTCTGAGTAGACTAGATGATGTTCAGTAATTTTTAAAAACAAAGGTTTCATAATTAATTCCTCCATAAAATAGCAGAATAAAAGCGTAATTCATGTGTTTAAACATATCTGTACAATACGTATTATACACCCAATTATTAGTGTTTCAACGCGCTTTTTATAATAAATTATTACAAAACTTGATGTTTATACAGGAATAGTTGTAATATAGTATATGTTAAGAGTATGTAATCGGTTACTAATATTTTTGGAGGTGCTTTCTATGAAAGGTACAGTTAAAATGCTTGCGCCAGTTTCTGGGCGAGCGGTTGAGATAACTGAAGTCCATGATCCAATGTTTTCAGAAAAAGCAATGGGTGAAGGTTACGGGGTATTTCCCACTGGCCATGAAATTGTGGCTCCAGTTTCAGGTAAAGTTATGTTAGTTGCTTCAACTAAACATGCAATTGGTTTTAGTACTGCTGATGGGCTTGAAGTACTAGTTCACATGGGTGTTGATACTGTTGAATTGAATGGAACCCCTTTTGAATTATTCGTTAAAGAAGGGGATTCAGTCAAAGCTGGTCAAAAGATTGCAACGATGGATACAGAAGCAGTCAAAAAAGCCGGTAAGGTAACTGATGTTATTGTTGCTATTACTAATACAGCTAAGACAGTTAAGGAAATCCATATCAATTCTGGTGACGTCAAAGCTGGTCAAGAAGTTGCTCAAGTTGAACCAATGGCTCCAGGAGAAGCTACAGCTAGACCTACGGGCAAAGTTGATTATGATCAATTAGGTAAAGATATTGTTAAGAACGTTGGTGGAGTAAGCAATGTTGAGAACGTTATCCACTGTATCACACGTGTTCGTTTCTATTTAAAAGATGACAATAAAGCTAATGATGAAGTCATCAAAAATATGAATGGTGTATTAGATGTTGCTAAAGCCGGTGGACAATATCAAGTTGTTATTGGACCGGCCGTAAATGATGTTTATGATGCCGTTGTTAAAGCTTTAGGACCTAGTTTTGGTGGAAGTTCTGAAGCCAAAACTCCCAAAGCTAAAGCTCCTAAGGGTGTTTGGCCTAAAACCAAATTTTATTTTAGTGCTCTTATTGGTGTTATTACAGCCAGCATGATGCCTGTTATCGGGCTATTAGCTGCTTCTGGTATTTTGAAAGGATTACTAGCTTTAATTGTTTCAGCTAATTGGTTATCAGCTAAGAGTTCTACTTACATGATCATCAATGCGATGGGAGATTCAGTCTTCTACTTCTTGCCAATTTTAGTTGGATTTACTGCAGCTAAGAGATTAGGTGCTAACCAAATTATCATGGGTGTTGTTGGTGGTGTTCTAGCCTATCCAACTTTAGTACAAGTTGCCAGCAAGACAGCAAGTACTTCTATGAATATCAATGGAGATTTCTTTGGTATTCCAATTCACATTGCCAACTATACTTATTCAATTTTTCCAATGATTGCAGCTGCTTGGTTAGCTTCAAAAATTGAACCTTGGCTCAAGAAACATATCGCAATGTCTCTAAGAATGATTCTTAGTCCTTTGCTAGAAGTATTCATTGTCAGTGCAATTATTATTGTAATCGTTGGACCAGTTATTACGTTATTAAGTTCATATTTAGCTAGTGGTATTGTTGCTCTATTGAAGTTCAGTCCCGCAATTTCAGGATTGATCATCGGTGGATTTTATCAATGCTTGGTTATCTTCGGATTGCATTGGGCAGTTATCCCCGTTGTTGCCAGTCAAATCGCCACGACTGGACACAGTGCTTTGAATGCCATTGTTTCAGCTACAATGATTGCTCAAGGTGCCGCTGCTATGGCTGTCTTTGTTAAAACTAAGAAGAATATCGATATGAAACAAATTGCCGGTGCTGCTACACTTTCAGCTTTTGCCGGAGTAACTGAACCTGCAATGTACGGTATTAATTTGAAGTACGGTAGAATTTTCTGGACTGCTAATATCGGTAGTGCCGTCGGTGGTTTGTTAACAGGTTTACTTCACGTCGATATGTGGGGCTTTGCTGGATCATTGATTGGTTTTGCTTCATTTATTAACCCTAAAGGTATCGATGCTAGTTTCACTGGATACTTAATCGCTTCAGCTGCAACAATTGTCGTCTCATTTGTATGTACTTATCTCTTCGGATTTAAAGAAGAAGATTTGGAAAGCAGTCACGCTGTAGAAAAAGTAAGATTAGGTAGCCGTGAACCTGCACAAGCTAATTAATATAAGATGCTAATTAAAAGATTTGTCGTATAATATATGGCAAATCTTTTTTTGTTAGGGGTGTTTTAAATTGGTAGTTAAAATAAGACAGTTACAATCAAATGAAGTAGCAGATTTTTGGAAACTGGCATTTAGTGATGCTGATGCTGATTGGACAAAATTAAATGGCCCATATTTTCATGATGATTTACCAACAAAAGATTATTTTGAGAAAGTATTAGCAAAGAAGTATTGGCTCAATAACAAAGATCATCTTGTAATAACCTTTGACGGGACAATAGTGGGTTCAGTAGGAGCTAGTTTTAAAGATGGTGATTTAAAACGTTGGTTGGATGTAGGAATCACAATTTATCCGGAAAAAATGTGGGACAAGCATATAGGTACCCAAGCACTGGAATTATTTTTTGATTATCTATTTAAAATTTACGATTTACCTCATCTAGGTTTAACTACTTGGTCAGGTAATCCTAGAATGATGCATTTAGCAGAAAAAATTGGTATGCGACAGGAAGCTCGTATACGTTCGGTGAGATATTACAATGGCAAGTATTATGATTCAGTGGTGTATGGAATTTTGAGGTCAGAATGGATGAATAGAAAGTAGACTTTTTAGAAATCTATTATTACAATTAAACAAGTTTCTACTATTTATAAAGGAGTTTTGATAATGGATTATATTATTGGTGTAGATATTGGAACAACGAGTACTAAAAGTGTACTTTACGATACTAAAGGTAAAGTGATTGCCTATGCCAATTCTGGTTATCAACTCTATCAAGATATTCCTGATATGGCCGAGGAAGACCCTGAAGAAATCTTTGGGGCCGTTTTGGAAACGATGGGTTCAGTTATTCGTAAATCTCAAGTCCAAGTTTCAGAAATAAAGGGTGTTTCGTTCTCTTCAGCGATGCACAGTTTGATCTTAATGGACCAAAATGATCAGCCATTGACTCGAGCTATCACATGGGCCGACAACCGAGCTGCCAAGTATAGTGAGGAGTTAAAAGAAAATGGTTTGGGCCAACAAATTTATCAAAAAACTGGGACACCAATTCACCCAATGGCACCATTATCAAAGATTCTTTGGTTACGTCATGAGAAAAATAATTTATTCAAACAGACGAAAAAATTTATCGATTTGAAGACTTATGTCTTCTTTAAATTATTTGGCGTCTATAAAATGGAATACTCAATTGCTTCAGCTACGGGGATGTTCAATATTTTTAGGCTCGATTGGGATCAACAAGCTTTGGATGTTTTACAAATTGACCGGAATCAACTGCCACAATTAGTTGAGCCAACTGATCAAATCACAGGTTTGAAATCTGAATATGCTCAATTGTTAGGTCTTGAAGAAACAACACCATTTATTTTCGGTGCTAGTGATGGTGTCTTGTCTAATTTGGGAGTCAATGCTATCGATCCTGGAGTGGTGGCTGTTACGATTGGAACTAGTGGAGCTGTCAGAGTTGTCGTGGATAAGCCGGTCGTTGATCCAGATGGAAAGTTATTTTGTTACGCTTTGACCAAAGATAAATGGGTCGTCGGTGGTCCAGTCAATAATGGTGGTATCGTCTTTCGTTGGGTCAAAGATCAGTTATTTGCTCCAGAAAAAATTACTGCCGAGCAAATGCAAGTTTCTACCTATGATATCTTGACAAAAATAGCTCAAAAGATTCCTGCCGGATCAGATGGATTACTTTTTCATCCATACTTAGGCGGGGAACGAGCTCCAATTTGGAATGCCTATGCCAGAGGATCTTTCTTTGGCTTAACGAGAAAACACACTAGAGCTCACATGTTACGTGCAACTCTTGAAGGAATTGTCTACAATCTATACGTTGTAATGCTAACGATTGAGAAGATTACTGGAAAACCTAAGAGTATTCAGGCCACTGGTGGATTCGCAAGATCTGCTTTATGGAGACAAATGTTGGCAGATATCTTTGAACAGGAAGTTTCGATTCCTGAGAGTTTTGAAAGTTCTTGTTTGGGTGCAGCTGTTTTAGCAATGTATTCGTTAGGTTATATTGATGATTTATCGGCTGTCAAAAATATGGTCGGTGTGACTGATACACATCAACCAAATTATGAAAATTCCAAAATTTATCGAGAATTATTACCGATTTGGATTCGTATTTCCAAGATTTTAGAACCAGAATATAAAGCAATTGCTGATTTTCAAAAGAAGCACAATAATTAGTTTGACCGATATTTTTAATTATATTTTTTTGAATAAAACATCATAAACCTTGTTAAATCAAGATTTGTGGTGTTTTTTTAATCTTTTTATAAGTTGACAATTCAAAAAAGTACGAAAAAATTCGAAATAATTTAGTTTTTTATTGGCAATTTTATGAAATTCAAAAGTGGGTTATACCAACGATAGAACGGATGTTTGTTTCATTTGTATTACTAAAATTACAGAAAATGGCTTTTTTGTAACTTTACAGACGTTGTTGTGTAATAAATACCTGTTAGTATATGCAACATAGCAAATGAGGGCTAAACAATTTTAAATATAAGGATGTAATTAATTCATGAAAAAAGTTTTATCTATCGCTTTAGTAAGTACTATGGCTTTAACAGCAATTTCTGCAACAACAAAAACTGCTCAAGCTGCAGTACAACTCGACAGTAACCATGTCCAAGTTGAAGCAGGCGACACATACAAGAGCATCGCTGAAAATGCTGGCGTAACAATCGCTGAACTTGAACAAGCTAACGGCCGTGAAGTTGGCGGATACGACTTGATCTTCCCTGGTGAAACAGTAACATTACCAGGTGCTACAACTACAGCAACTACTGATACAACAACACAAGCTGCACAAGATACAACACAAACAGCTCAAGCAACACAAACTACTGAAGATACAAGTTACCAAGCACAAGCTACAACTCAAAGTGCTGCTACAACAACACAATCATCAACAACACAAACTGGTACATCACAAGGAACATTCAAGATTTCTTTCTATGATCCAGCCGTACTAGGTTCAAACATGGGTTATGGTGGTGTTGCCGCTAACCTTTCAGTATTCCCTAAGGGTACAACACTTAAGATCACACTTTCTGATGGTACAGTATTGATCAGAACAGTTAATGATACAGGTACATTTGCATACAGTAACCCTAACCAATTAGACGTTGCTATGCCAAATAACCAAATTCCTTCATACGGTGTAACTACTGCATCTGTTGAAGTACTTTAAGATAAATATTTGAGAAACAGAACATTAATTTGTTCTGTTTTTTTTGTATAATTATAAAATTTCTAATATAGCTACTAGATTAAAAGCTTTTTTAATTTTATACTTATTTTAAAGGGAGGGAACAAAATGATAAATCCAAGTTCCGATTGTACTGAGATACTAGTTGGTAAAGCCGCTAGCATGGATGGTTCCACTATTGTCGCCCGTAATGAAGACGGTTATGGTCCAATCAATCCCATTAAATTTGTTGCACACGTTGCTAAAGATCAAAAGAACGCCTTTTATACTTCAGTAACTACAGGTGTTAAAGTGCCACTACCTGAACACGCTCTAAGATACACCGCTACACCACAGGCAGACCAAAGTGATGGTCAATATGAAGAAGCCGGTATTAATGAACTAAATGTTGGTATGAGTTCAACTGAAACTACTGCTACTAATGCTCGTGTTTTAGGATACGATCCATTAGTTCATGATGGTATCGATGAAGAAGCCATGTTGACTTTAGTTTTGCCATACGTTAAATCTGCCAAAGAAGGTGCCAAGAGATTAGGAGCCTTGTTGGAAAAATACGGTACTGGTGAATGCAACAGTATTGCTTTCAACGATAAAGATGAAATTTGGCTCTTAGAAACAGCGGGTGGTCACCATTGGGCTGCTATGCGTTTGCCAGAAGATACTTATGCTATCGTGCCTAATCAAACTGTTATGCAAGAAGTTGACGTCAATGATACTGATAACTTCTTAGTAGCGACTGATTTGGTTGAATTTGTTGAAAAGCATCATTTAAATCCACAACCAGGTCACTTTAATTTCCGTGAAATATTTGGAACACAAAGTGAAGCTGATGCCTATTACAACACACCACGTACTTGGTATGGACAAAAGATGTTCAACCCAGAAATTGAACAAATGCCAACCGCTCAAGATATGCCAATGTGCAAAAAACCTGCCAAGAAATTAGCTATCGAAGATGTTGAAGCTTTCTTGTCATCACATTACAATGGTACGAAATATGATCCATTTGGAACTTTTGCTTCAGGAACTCCAAAAGAACAACGTCAATTCCGTTCTATCGCTATGGATAGAAATCAAGCATCATCAATTTTGCAAATCAGAAATGACGTTGATGACGACCACGCTGCTATCCAATGGTTGTCAATGGGATTCTTTGCTTACAGTCCTTATGTACCATTCTTTACTAACATTACTGATACTCCAGAAGATTACAAAAATACAACTACTGAAGTTTCAGTCGACAATGTTTATTGGCTAGAGAAAACTTTGTCAGTTATCATCGAACCACATTATCATGAATATTCTGACATGATTCATGCATACTTAGATGGCTGCCAATCATTTGCTCGTCAACGAGTTGAAGAGACTGATCAAGCAGTGGCAAAAACTGATGATGTTACTGAATTTTTGACAGCAAGCAACCAAACAACAGCTGGTGAAATTTCTTCTCGTACGCATCAATTGTTTAACAACTTAGTCAAAAAAGGTTTATTACTTTCAAAGACTACTTGGGAAAAAGGTCAAAATTTGTAATCAAAAAGACTTAGAGCAATCTAAGCCTTTTTTTGTTGACTCGAGGTCAAAATGCATTAAACTTTGGTAATAATGAAAAATAAATTATTAATCAGAATATTTTTAATCAGTTTCATAGTTAGTGTAGGATTCTTAATCAATTCTCAAACTATTTTTGCTAGTTCTAAAAATCCAAGAGAAATTCCAACTTTGTTTTTTCATGGCTTTGGTGGTACGGTGCGGTCAATGGACTACTTAATCGATCAATCACAAGCTGACGGTTATGCTACTAGAACGTTGACTATTTTTGTGTCAAAAAAAGGCAAGCTCAGTTTTGATGGAACTTGGCCTAAAAATGCAAAAAATCCCGAAATTCAAGTTTTGTTTGGTAATAATCATCAATCTGATTATCATAAGACAGCTAAGTGGATCAATACGGTTATTTTGACATTGCAAAAAAAATATCAGATAACTAGATACAATGCTGTGGCACATTCTTGGGGCAATAACGCTGTTATGTATTATTTGTTCAAATATAGCGATAAAAAAAATCAGCCACAAATTGATTCATTAGTAAATATTGCGGCTCCAATGCAAGTATTAAACAGAGATATTTATCGACGTAATCCTTGGCGTTATTCTGATCAATTGACTAGAGACTTTGATAAATATACTCATCCTGATTCAGTTATGCGTCAGCTGCACATTCGGGAGTTGAATATCATGGGTCAACTTTCCAAAGAAGACCATTTTGATAAAGCGGTACCTGTATCATCTGCAAAGTCTTTGAAGAAGGTTTTTAAGGGACCACATCAAACTTATGAGGCCAGACTGTTTACTGGACGTTTGGCAGAACACAGTGCTTTGACGAGAAGAAATCCCAAAGTATTGCATGATATCGAGCATTTTTTGTGGCAACGAAATTAAAAGAACAGATTCTCCATAACAAATTCATTATTTAGTCACATTTATCCTTTAAAGTATTTTTTGAATGAAAATCTTAAATGGTAGGTGACGCAATGAGTTTTTTGAAAATGGTAATTGTTTTTGCTTTAGGATTGTTTTTATTAGTTTATGCGGGACATGTTAAAAGTCGTTTTATTTCAAAATCGTTATTCGCTTGTGGGACTTTGAGCGTTTTGATGGCTATGTACATCGCTTGGCCAAAATAAAAAGCCCTCATTGAGAGCTTATTCAATCGCAACTAATTGCACATTTTCGACCGAATCTGACAGTTGCAGTGTGTCAATTAGATCGTCCATAGTCCCGTTTAGGTGACTGATGTCTAGAGAAATGACGACTGTTGCAATATTGTGGATTGGGATATTTTGATTAATGGTCAGAATAGAAGCGTTCAATTCCGAAATATCGACCAGAACTTTGGAGAGAGTACCTTGCTGGTGCTTTAACATCATTGAAATGACAGCTTTACGTTCGTTTCTCTCTTCGTCGGGCTTAAAAACTAAGTCTTTATATTTATAATATGTACCACGACTGATACCCACAACCTTTACAGCCTCGCTGACGTTGTGGACTTTTTTTGTCTCTAATAAATTACGCGCTTCAATAACTTTTTCAAATGATTCAGGAAGAATAGAGCTATCAACTATATAATATTTTTCCATAATAAACTCCTTAAGCGAATCGGTATCTTCTTCAGTATATCATTGGATTTTGTCGTTGGAATTAATTTCTAAAAAATAGTTTCAACTGTTATAAAGTGCTATTTTTTGCTATTCTATTGTTGATTGGAGATGTTAATTTTGAAAACTTTGGTAGTAGTGTCACACCCAGAAATCAATAATTCACAGACACAACAATTTTTGTTGCAGGGAGCTAAGTTGCAAGACGTAACTTGGCATCATGTGGAAGAATTGTCAGAAATTGATGTCGAAAAAGAACAAGCTTTGCTAAAAGAACATGACCGAATAATTTTTCAGTTTCCTTTATACTGGTATGCAGCTCCAGAGGGCTTAAAACATTGGGAAGATAACGTCCTAACGAGAAACTTTGTCTACGGCGATGGTGATGATAATTTAGCTGAAAAGGAATTTGGTATCGTTGTAAGTACTGGGATGCCTCTAAAAGACTTTCAACGTGGTGGCAGTGAGAATGTTACAATTGATGAAATAATGGCACCTTATTTTGCTATTGCTCAACGTGCTAAGATGAAAATCTTGCCTGTCTTTACGATAGCTCAATTCCAATATTTGCAAGAAAATGCACAGATGCAATTACTGATTGATTATCAACGTTTTCTGACTCAACAATATCCTGATAGTTTACAAAATCGTCAATTGTGGTTTGAGAGAGAATTTGCTGATCGATTTAAGAATTTCGATGGTACGAATTGCAACGAATGTGAGACAATTTTGAATACTTTTATTCAACAACGAGAAGATATTTCACAATTGAAAAGTACGATTAGCTTAATTAAACAAGGTGAGGATGAATAATTATGAGTGAAACTGGTCAATGGTTAAGTCAAACAGTTAAAGATTTATCTACTAAACAGACTCAATATGAAAATCGGGCCTTTTTGGTAGCTATGAAAAAAGTGATTGAAGAACAAAACCAACGTCAAGCACAATTAGAAGGTGAAGTTGACGGTCGACTTTGGAATCATGAACAATGGTAAAAAATAATCCACCTAATATTAGGCGGATTATTTTTTGTTATTTAGCAAAGATAAATTCTGGATTGTCACGAGTAAGGATTGTTAAGTCATTGATGTCGATATTCAAATAATCGTGGAATCGTTTTTCTAGTTGATGAGCGGCAGCTAGGTGATCATCGTCTCTTTCGGGTTGAATGTTTTCCATATAAAATAGTAAGTTTTTTGTTTCATCGGTATCGGCTACACGAGCACTGTCTCGCCAAGCCCAGCAACGTGAAATTACATCTTGATCATCGCGATAAATTACTTCCCCTGGCAAAGCTTCTTCAATTTCATCTTCACCGATTGGGGTGAAGGTTTCGCCACCTTTAGCAACGGTCAGATGAACGTCGCCAACAATTTTATCCAAATCTTCAGCAGCGATTGGGAAGGCATATTCTAGGGAAACTGAATTGTAGACGTCAACGACAGGATTGATATTGCCTACACCTTTGTTATTTTTGGCTCGTTTTAGAAGATTTTCTACGGCATTGCGGGCACCTTTTTTAGTTTTGAATTTACGATAAGCCTCACGCCAAGCTTTGACTACTGGGTTAGCGCTGATTGGGTCATCGGGTACCCATTTTTTGGCAATCTCATTGGCGTTTTGAATTAAATCACTTGGAACGTTTTGCTCCTTATTGTCGACATTGTGGGCTGTCATTACGGCAATTTTTACATCGGGAAACAAATCCCAAAAAGCTTGATCAATTATAATTTTTTGCATTAAAATCCCTCCATTATTCTTTTGATTTCATTATATATTTTTTAAAGAAATAAAGACGATTGATTTGATATCCTGTTATTTATATAGTAACATTTGTGATGAAAATGGAGGAATGATCATGAAATATTTATTAACTGGAGCAACAGGCCATTTGGGTGGTCATATTTTTAACGAATTAATTAAATTAGTACCAAGTAGTGATATTACAGTAGGTGTTCACACTATTTCTAAGGCTAAATCTTTGTCAGAAGCTGGAGCCAAAGTTGTTGGAATTGATTTCTTAAAAGAAAATACTTTGTTAGAAGCTTTTAAAAATGTCGATGTTTTAATTTATGTTCCAAGTAAGAGTCATGATAGTTTTAGTCGGGTCAGCGAATTGGAAAATGTTTTGGTGGCCGCCAAAAAAGCTAATGTTGGGCATATTTTATCGATGGGATTTATTGCTGATCAAGTTAATAACCCGTTTGATTTGTCTGCCTTTTATGGTTACTTGCCACGTAGATTAGCTGCTAGTGGCATTCCTTATACGATTATACGTAATGCCTTGTATGCAGATCCATTAGTGCCTTATCTACCAGAGTTGATTGAACGTCAAAATATAATTTATCCAGTAAAGGATCAAGCTTTGTCATTCATTAGCTTACAAGATAGTGCTCAAGCTTTTGCTAAAGTTGCTAGTGAAAAGACTTTGTTGCAGAATGGAAGAATTTATACATTAACTCAATCAAGAAATTATACGATGCCACAATTAGCTGAAGTCTTGAGTGCAGTTTCAGGTAGCAAAATTGGTTATCAACCAGTTAGTCTCGATGAATTTGCTCAAATCTATAATGAGGGTAATGAAGGACACATGTTATCTTCAATGTATGCCGCTGGAGGATTAGGTTTGTTAGATGAAGTTAGTTCCGATTATCAAACCATTATGGGACATCCAGCTCAAGATTTGGTAGATTTTTTAAACGTTAACTATAAATAAGTAGCTTTTTTGAATCGATGTGTCATCTTGTTGTATGATAGACAGCATATTGTGTAAGAGGTGATACTATCAAAAATTCAATCCAAACTAGAGTTATCGGATTAATCTCTGGTTTGATTTTAAATGCTTTTGGAAATGGTCTGTGTATTTCAGCCGATATGGGTAGTGGTTTGTGGACAGCTTCGGCGGTCAACATGACTAAATGGTTTGGTTGGAATACGGGACTATTGTTGTTTATTATCGGAGTTATTAATGCAATCACGAATCAGTTTTTGATCAAGCGATTGGATGCAAGACGTCTGATTGGTGAGGTACTTTATGTTATGTTTTTCAGTTATTTTGTAAATGTGTTTACAAATTTACTCAATTTCTTAGGCGTGCCAAGCTTACCAATCTTTATTAGAATTATTTTATCCTGTTTAGGCGTCGTCTTTTTCTGCGTGGCAATTTCTCTGTATCAGAGAGCTAATATCGTAATGCATCCAAATGATGATACGACTAATATTTTGAGATTTTTATATTTAAAAGGTAATTCGACAGCAGCTCAAATTATCGATTTTATTCCACCAATTATTATTATCATTGTGGCCGGAATTGCCATCGGTCGAGTTTATTCAGTTAATATTGGGACTATTTTCTCCTTTGTTTTTAACGGGATTTTAATAGCTAGTGCCGATAAATGGATTTGGCCAGCATTAAAACATAATTTTAAAACCAAAAATAATTAAATTTATGATATTTGGCATTTCAATGAAATTTCTACCTAGAAGTTATATAATGTAAATACGGAACTTGGTAAACGCTTACATAAAAGCGTAGTTCTGTCGAGAGATTAATAATTAATTAGGTGGTGCGTATTGATGAAACTAAATGACAATACTGAAGCAAAGAAAGTTTTATCGGAGCTATATACCGATATTAATAATCAAAAAGACATCGACGAAGAAGATTATTCTAAGGATTTTGTTCTAAAAACATATAATTTGTTGGACAAGAATTATTCCTTCCAATACTTGTTTAGCCGATTGCGGGATGACAGAAACGTTCAGGCCACACTTGCTAAATTGGAAAATGGTGAAGACTATATCGAACAAATCGACCAATTTGCTCATAATGTAAACTTTGCAATTCATTAATATAATAAAAAAATTAGCAATGATTAAAGGTTGCTAATTTTTTTATTTATATTTTTGTTGCAAACGCAATAAAATGATTATACAATACAATTTGTTTGGAAGAGGAGGATTTTGTGGTAGACATTTTGAGATCTATTGGAGTGATTGCTAGATCATTGGATTCAATCAGTAATATTGAATTTAAGCAGTATGATTTAACCAAAGGACAGTATATTTATCTAGCACGAATTTATGAGAACCCTGGTATTATTCAAGAAAAAGTAGCCGAAATGATCAAAGTTGATCGAACGACTGCAGCCCGGGCCATTAAAAAACTTGAGCATAATGGCTTTATTGTTCGTAAACAAGCTCCAGACAACAAGAAAGAGAAAAAACTTTACGTGACTAAAAAAGGTAAAGAAACTTATCCAATTTTATCTCGTGAAGAAAATTATTCTAATGAGATTGCCTTAAGGGGATTATCAGATAGTCAAAAAGAGCAAGTTTTTGAACTTTTGGAAGTAGTTGAGAAGAATATTTCTGAAAATTGGGAATACGTAAAAAAAGGTAATAAACGGGTGTATTGATGATAAAACTGGTTAAATGTACGCCAAAGGATGCTGAACTTTTGCAAAATATCAGTATTGAGACTTTTTCGGCAACTTTTGGTCCTTATAATACAGAAACAAATTTAAAAAGCTATTTGAAAAAAGCTTATGATATTAAAGTTTTGGAGCAAGAATTAAGCAATCTGAATTCCGAGTTCTATTTTGCTTATGAAGATGGTGAAATGGCTGGATATTTAAAAATTAATATTTTAGATGCCCAGAGCGAAAAAATGGCCGATGATTTTTTGGAAGTTCAACGAATCTATGTCAGAGAGAAGTTTAAGCGTCACGGCATTGGCAAAAAAATGTTGGAATTTGCTATTAAAAGAGCCAGTGATTTAGGCAAAGATCGTTTATGGTTAGGCGTATGGGAGAAAAACTTTGCAGCCCAAAAATTTTATAATTCTCTGGGCTTTGAGAAGTATAGTTCTCACCGTTTTACGATGGGCGATTCAGTACAAACAGATTTCATTTTAAAAAAAGAATTGAGGAAATAGTAATGACAAAGGTAGTTATAGATAAAAAGTTTTTTGAATTATTCCCAGAAGCACAAATTAGCACTTTAACAATTCATGGGATTGACAATCATGTGGACGAAAAAGACGATCCATATTTTGCCAAATTGTTGCACGAGGGTTCAGAAGAATCGAAGAAGTTTATCACCAATGATGTTTTCCGTGAAAATGATGTGATTGATCAATGGCGTCAAGCTTTTCGCCAATTTAAGACTAAAAAAGGTGCTCGTTGTTCAATTGAAGCCTTGTTAAAACGGGTTAGTCAAGGACATGAATTTTCACCAATCAATCCCCTAGTTGATATTTATAACAGTGTTTCTCTAAAATATGGCGTTCCTTGTGGTGGAGAAAATATTAATGCTTTCGATGGCGATATGCATTTGGGAGAAGCTGAAGGTGGCGAAGGTTTTAAACCATTGGGTGCAACAGAGGATTCACCAGCTTTACCAGGAGAAATTATTTATTATGATAATTCCGGTGCTATTTGTCGTTGCCTTAACTGGCGTGAAGCTCAAAGAACTATGTTGACTGAAGACACAACTGATTCAGTTTTGGTTGTTGAAGCTATCAATGAAGAACAAGCTAAACGTGCTAGTGAAGCAATTGAAGAATTAAAGGAATTGACTGAGAAGTATTTCAAGGTTGATGGTAAGATTGAACATTTGACAAAAGACCATCCAGAAACTGAACAATTATAAAATAAAAAATCCGGACTAGGCAGTGATCATATATTTTTACGATCAAATAAATAAGCATCAATTCAGATAAATAGTTAATTATCGCAAATCGACTATATCTGAATTGATGCTATTTTGATTTATTGGAATAAATAAAGTAAGGTAACTTTTTTATTTTTGATCGTTATCGACCATGCCAAAGACTAGAACGATGATACCGATAATTAAGCCGACAACGAAATAAGAGAAGACTGTTGAAACACTGATACCTAATCCTAATGAAAAACCAATCAAGTAAGGTCCAATTGTAGCACCGATTCGACCGATCGATTGAGTAAAGCCAATACCAACGCCACGAATCTCTAACGGATATTGAGTTGGTGTCAAAGCAATCATGATTCCCCAGGCACCTAAAGTAAAGAAGGAGAGAACACAACTACTGAAGACAACTAAGAACTCGCTTTGAGCAGTGGCAAACATAAACGCTCCGATGATAGTACCTGTTAGATAAATAGCGAGAACTTTTTTTCGACTGAGTTTTCCCATTAAATAAGCCGCCAAGAAATATCCTGGTAATTGAGCAAAACTCATCAATAAAGTATATTTAAAAATATGAACAACTGAAAAACCACGTTTGATCAAGACACTAGGTAGCCACAAAAACATACCGTAGTAAGTGAACATGATGATAAACCAAAGGATGCTCAAACAAATAGTAGCGCGGCGAAAATCCTTAGACCAAATTTGACCAAAAGCGACTTTTAGATTCAATTTGTCATTTTTGATATTTGTTTGCTCTGGTAAATGGCGTCTGATTACTAGTGTGTAAAGAGCCATAACCGAAGTGATAATAACTGTAGGACGCCAACCATAAACGGGCATGAATAAAAAGGCTAATAGAGAAGCCAAAATCCAACCGATGGCCCAAAAACTATCGACTAAAATTAACATTTTCGAGCGACGATGACCTGAAAATGAATCGGCAATAATAGTTGTAGCTACTGGTAATTCGCCTCCAAGTCCAATTCCAGTGATGAAACGGACTAAGAGAAATTGTGGCAAGTTTTGTGTCAATGCCAGTGCTAAATTACTGATGGAGAACAATAATAACGTAATGATGATGATATTTTTTTTGCCAAATTTATCAGCCAAGTAACCGAATAGAATGGCACCAATAATCATACCGACGGTTGTAATGGAACTAACTAGTCCAACTTGTCCGTCAGTTAATAGCATTTCTTTTTTCAATAAAGGCATGATAAATGATAATAGAGCTACGTCCGCAGCATCAAATAGCCAAGCCGTACCAATGACCATTAGTAGTTTTAAACCACTGTTGTCTTTGGTATTTATTTCTTGTGATTTCAAGATCTACCTCCAAAATTATAAAGAATAATAACTATTTTTATTAAAGGTAAAAATTACCTTAAATAGCTTAAAAATAAGACTAGCAGAAGCCTTATTTTTGGTCAAGTAGACCGCGAAGTTTATACAATTTGGCTGGTCGACCACTCTTACCATGTTCAATGCCTACTTCAATAAAGAGATGAGAGTGAGTTTTACGAAAGTTTGAGTTATCAATGTTTGTGACCGGTTCTTTCCAAAAAGTAGCGTAAACTTCACGAGCTTGCTTGAGGGTAAAATGGTCTCCCAAAATCAGCAAAATTGTTGGTAAATAATCTAGACGATTAGTAATTCTATTAAATGCTAAACGAAGGATCAATTCATGATCAGCCATTAAATGCTTGTCAGTATTGAATTCATCGATATTGTTATAAAAATCACTTTCCGATATTTTATCCGATAAAGTTTTAAAAATTAAATTTTGGTATTTCAATAAATATTGATCTGCTGAATATTGAACATGAAACCATTCAACATCCTTAGCACCATAGCCAGCTGTTAAATCGATTTTTTGTGGAAGATAAGTCATATAAGTTAAAGCAATTTCACGATTCTTTTGAGTTCGATTAACGTTACTAAAAGTTGCTAGCTGTTCAGTCGAAAACTTCGGTAAGTTAATGCCAATTTTTTCTCGAATCAAACGCAAAGAAGCTTCCTCAGCACTTTCCTCTTTTCGAAGAATCGTCGTAGGTAAGCCCCATTTGTCGACATTTTGGCCCAATGAGTTTTTAACTAGCAAGACAAGTATTTCTTTATTAGTTGGATCAAAACTCCAAATAATATTAGCGACATTGATGATTAAATTGTTGTTTAAATTAGTTTCAACCATGTATTATGACACCTTCTAATTATTACTATACTTATTATAATTTACTTTTCGTACAGTAGCATTAGATTTACTTGTTAATAATTAAAAAGGATTATATAACGGAAATGGAGGTTGAGAGGTCTCCAAGAAAAAAGATGGCAAAAGTTATTCCCCAAAGGGTCCTGGAAAACCATCTTGAGAGTTGGCTCTGTTTCATATCGAAAAAAATCGCATATGGAGGGGAATTATATAATGAAAAAATTATTAAAAAATAGTTTGTTAATCGGTGCTGCAATTTTAGGAATTGGTTCTGTTGGTGCAGGTGGAATTGTCACGAAGGCTGCAACAACAACGACACCTTCAGAAACATCAACATCGACGGCAGATTTGACGCCTGGAACAATTACGTTGGATAGTGTACCTGGTGGCTCAACAAGTACAACGACACCCGGTGGAATCGATTTTGGTACGGTTGCATCAAGTGCTAGTGACGCTACATACAAGTCAACAAGTATTTCTAGCGATTTGCACGTAACTAATCCTGGTGAACCAACTGGTTGGTCAGTTTCCGTTGCAGATAGTGCTTTTAGTAATGCGACTGGTGGTAGTTTGAAAGGCGCAGTTTTGTCACTTGCTGATAGTAAGTCACCAGCATTGACGGCCGATGCTACTGATAACGTTTCTGCATTACCAACATTTAGTCCAACAATTGCATTGTCAACAGCTCCAGCAACTGTAGTTGACGCCGCTGCTGGTGATGGCGTTGGTGCTTATACTGCAACATACAATGCTGGCGATGCTTCATTGATGGTTCCAGCTGGGAATGTCGGTGGATCATATAGTTCAACATTGACTTGGACTTTGTCCAATGCACCTAGCTAAAATAAAGAGTTACAATTTTAGGTTACAAAGAAGAGGGGTATTTAATTATGCCTCTCTTTTTTTGGAGGAATTATTTTGAAAAAGTCGTTAGTGGGATTTTTGATTTTTATATCGATGTTTCTTGGTTTTCAATTTTTAAATACTCCAGTTCAAGCTGCAGTCACGCCAACGGTCAATTACAGCGTGAGTCCAGAGAGCGCGACTAATCAAATTGATAAAAAAGTAGGTTATTATGATCTGAAGGTTAGTCCTAACCAGAGAGAAAATATTAAATTTAAGATCAATAATAATAGTACTTCAACGCAATCTTATGATATTCAGATCAATCGTGCTACAACTGATGTTAATGGTGTAATTGTTTATAATAAACACGGAGTAAAGCCTGATCACGATCTAAAGTACAATATTGAAAATTTAGTAACTTATCCAAAGAATGTGAATGTACCCGCAAAATCTTCTAAAGAAGTAACAGTCGGTATTCAGGCACCTAGTGGTCATTTTGAAGGTGAACTATTAGGAGGTATTTTAGTTGAAGAAAATAATCAGATAAATAATAAGAAGAAAGTAAAAGGTGTCTCATTAAGAAATAAATATGATTATGTTTTGGGTCTACAACTTCAACAAAGTACAGATACTGTAAAACCTGATTTGAAATTTGACAAAGCTTTTCAAGTAACTACTAATAGTGACCAAATTTCCGTTGAGGGTCAAATGGACAATGATGTCCCAGAATTGGAGAAGAAAGTTTCGGTAGATGCTCAAATTACTCCTAAAAATAGTAAAAAGATTATTTTGAAATCTGATAAGAAGAATATGTCCATTGCACCTGATAGCAAATTTGATTATCCAGTTAATGTCAATACACCTAGTGGCACTGGGAAGAATAAGAGATTAAAACCCGGTACTTATACAATGTATTTGAATGTTAAAGCTAATAATGGTCAAAATGCTTGGAAAATGAAACGTAACTTTACAATCAGCAGTCGTGAGAATAAACAATTAAATAAGAAAGTTCCAAATCGTTCTCATGATCTATGGATTATTTTAGGTGCAATCATAGCTATGGTAATAATTGCTGGTAGTGTCATTTACATTTATAGAAAAAGAAGATAAAAAAAACGTGTGAATTTTAGGATTCACACGTTTTTTTAGAATGCATTTATTAGAACGGTTCCCGATACTACTAAAACGAGTCCAGCGATTGAAGCGGCTGACAATGATTCGTGATAAAAGACCATTCCTGCAATTGTGACTAGTATCAACCCAACGCTACCCCAAGTGGCATATGTCAAACTGAGAGGTAATCTTTTCAATACGTGGGAGAGGACGAATAAGCAGATGAAATAAGACAATAATGTACCCAATGTAGGTAACAAATTAGTGAAGCCATCCGTCTTCTTTAAAAGTGAAGTCCCCAAAACTTCAAAACCGATTGATACTAGTAGTAGTAAGTAATTCATAAGCTTTTCCTCGGTTAAAATTTTTCTCTCAATATCATACCCGATTTTTTCTAAAAAGACACGAATTATTTTTAAAATCCAGAAATTCATTTTTATGTGATTTTATAAATAATTCTTAATTTTCAATATATCAGAATCGTAATTGACAGTTAGATTAAAATATATTAATTTAATTGATGATTTTTGAGGAAAATGGGGATTAAATTTGGAATTAAGAAATGATTGGGCACTTTTTAAAATACAGCTAACAATAGCTTTTAAAGAACGTTTTTACTTTGTCTACACCTTGATCGTACCGATGTTTATGGTTTTCTTGAATAAAACTTTAGATTTTCAAGATAATGAATCAATCTATGTATATTGGTCATATATTGTTGTGACGACTGTTTTTAATGGATTTTTATTGAATTTAATTCGCTTACGTGAGAGTGGCTTCTTAAAAACGCTGACTTATTTGAGTGGTTCACGGCATTCGATTGTTTTAGCTAATTTATTGGTTCAGTTAGTAATTGTGCAACTGGAGATTTTTCTGTTTAATTTATACGTTACTTTTTTTATTACACACGTATCTTCATTGACTTTTGTATATGGATTTTTGACGTCTTCACTAATAACTGTTTTATGTATCGCGATGACGTCAATTTTTTTTATTCTAAAAATCCGGCGCGTTATTTTTAATTGCTTAGCTGGGAGTGTATTTACAATTGGCATATTATTGTTGGGAGTCCATCCACAAGGATTTAACAAAGCGGTTTTAACATTGTTTAGTCCATTTCAATTTGTTTATGGATTATATGTTGTACCTTGTTCGACTATCAAATACGCTGTTTTTCTAGTTTTTTGTAGTTTGCTATACTTAATAATTAGCGTATTAGTTTTCAAGAAATTTTCGATTGGAGAAAAATTACGATGAAAATCGAAAATTTTAATTTATCTAAGCAAAAAAGAATCATCTTTAAAGATGTTAATTTCTATTTTGAGGATTGTCAGTTGAATTTTGTGCTTGGTAAACGTCAAAGTGGCAAAACCGAATTACTGGATCAGATTGCCCAGAATGAAGCACAAGATAATTTAATCGGCTTTCCTAAGACATCTGAAATTGCTTATTTGGCACAACAAAATGACTTCTACGTTAATTTGACAGTGGCAGAAATTTTGAATTTTATCAGGCAATTAGCGGGAACTAAAAAATTTACGCCACCTTTGCGTATTTTACAATTGGAACAACAAAAGTTTCTAGAATTATCGATGATTGAGAAAAAGCTCGTAATAATATATCTCAACATTATGGTAGAAAAAGAATTATATTTGTTTGATGAACCAGAAATGGGTTTAGATCTTACTTCGTCACAGGAAGTTTTTAGTTGGATCAGAGAATTAGTGAAATTGGATAAGACGATTATTGTTGCTACGAATAAATTAGATAATATTTGTGATATTGACAATGTTAACTACATCAAAGCTTACGATGAAATTTTAGTGGATAGTTATTTGAAAATTAAGTCACGAATGGCTTTTTAAAGGGAGATTATTTTGAGAAAATTACTATTGTTATTATTACCGTTACTTCTAGGTGGTTGTGCAGTTAATACCAATGATCAAAGTCAGCAAAGCAATACACAGACGAAAGTTGACTCGGTTATTAGTGCTGAAAAGTTAAGTCAATGGACTTATTCGTCAGGAGATAAACCAGTTAAAATTTTAAATGACGACAGACCTTCAACAATTAAAGCGTCCGATTTCAAGAGTGAGCATATCGACTATGGTGGTTTGGACAAACTCAATCGAACTAAAACAGCAACAGCTTACTTGACGAGAAATAATCTGGGACGTTCTAATACTCGGACTGAACAAACTTGGCGTCCAACGGGATGGAATAATCAACCTAAATACGTAAAAGGGCAGCGTATAATTCCTCAAAATCGAGGACACCTGATAGCCTATACAATGACCTTTAATTTGAATAAATCCGGACAAGTTCAACAAGGCCAATTAGGAAGTATCGATAATCCATATAATTTGTTCACGCAAACGAGTTTTTCCAATCAGAAAACAATGGTTCAAATTGAACAGACGGTTAGAAATTCCTTAGCCAAAAATAAAAAAGTTATTTATCAAGTTACGCCAGTTTTTCGTGGCAATGAATTGATGGCTCGAGGTATTTGGGTCCAAGCCTTGGCGACTGATGGAAGTATGAAATTGAATCGCTATTTATGGAATGTTGAAAATCACTTACAATTCGACTATACAACTGGTCGCTCAAAGGTCGATTTGGAATTCCAAGTTCCAGAAGTGCAGAACCCTTATCAACAACGTCATTATTATAAGAAAAGTTATCATCGAAATTATTAATAAAAAATAGCCTCACCAAATTTGGCGAGACCATTTTTTAATTAGTCACTAACGACAACTAATGATTTGATGACTTTACGATCGGTCATTGCTTTATAAGCAGCATCGATATCGTCAAGTTTGAAACTCTTTGTAAAGACAAGTCCAGGATTGATTTTTCCATCTAGAACTGCCTTTAGAAGAAGTTGTTTATCATAGGTTGAAACAGAAGCGGGACCACCGGCAATTGAAATATTATTTTCAAATGGAGTAGCGATATCCATCTTACCAGTATGTGGTAAACCAACACGACCAACGACACTACCAGGACGACCAACGCGTAGTGCAGTTTCGGTTGATAATTCAGTTCCGACACATTCAAGTACAGCGTCAGCACCAAAACCGTTAGTTAGGTCAAGCATCTTCTTGACACCTTCATCGCCACGTTCAGCGACGTTGTCAGTGGCACCAAAAGTTTTAGCGAGTGCTTGACGATCAGGGTGACGACTAGTAGAAATGATTTTCTTAGCACCGAGTAGTTTAGCGGAAATGATTCCACACAAACCAACAGCTCCATCACCTAAAACGACAACTGTATCGCCTTTTTTAACGTGAGCAACACGAGCAGCATGGAAACCAGTTGCCAAAACATCGGCTAGAGTCAAAAGTGATTTGAGCATGCCTTCACTATAATCGCTAGGTTGACCGGGAACTTTGATCAAAGCCCATTGACCATGTTGGAATCTGATGTATTCAGCTTGGTTACCATTACTGAAATTATCCTTGTGTGATTGGCAGTCGCCGTCAAAACCAGCTAAACAAGCTGGACAATGTCCGCAACCGTGAGTAAATGGAGCAATTACGAAATCACCGGGTTTGACAGTTGTGATATCTTTTCCAACTTCTTCAACGATTCCGATAGCTTCGTGACCAGAATTTTCAGAGTGTTGAGCTTTATCTTCAAGACCACGGTAAGCCCAAAGGTCTGAGCCACAGACACAAGCACGGACAACTTTGATAATGACGTCATCATCTTTTTGGATAGTAGGTTTTGCAACATCTTCGATCTTCATTTGACCGACTTTTTCAAAAATAGCTTTTTTCATACGATACCTCCATTGATTTATCACTTTGATTATAACGTTTTTTTAAAATTATTTGTTTCTAGATTATTTCTTTATATCTAATTGACATTTAACTAAATTAAAATTATTATAATCATTTAACTGAGGAGGGGGAAAGTTTATGGATGATAGTTTAAGTGTTGAGACGGCTGTCAAAGATACACTTCCAACAGTATTTGGTTACATTGGAATTGGTCTGTCTTTTGGCATCGTGGCCGCGTCTGCTGGAATGAGCGTTTTGATGGCAACCTTGATGTCTTTGATAGTCTATGCAGGTTCGGCGCAATTTATTTTAGTCAGTTTGTTAGTAATTGGAACGCCGATTGTTTCAATTGCTTTGTCAGTTTTTTTAGTTAATTCACGGATGATCTTAATGAGCATGACAACAGCAAATTTCTTTAAAGAGAATTCGTTATTTGAAAATATCTTACTAGGAAGTCTGATTACTGATGAAAGTTTTGCCTTGAGTATGAATAAGCTCAATTACACTGACGGTAAATTGACTTTCAAGTGGTTTAATACTGTTAATGTGATGGCCTATCTAGTCTGGGCAGTGTCGACTGCAGTGGGAGCAATGTTGGGCAAAATTATCACCGATCCAGAAAAATTCGGTTTAGATTTTGCTTTAGTGGCGATGTTTATTGGATTGTTATACTTACAACTAATCAGTGACAAATCGATTTCTTTGAAAGTTCAATTGATTGTCGTTGGTATCATGTTGCCACTGGTATATTTTGGATTGATTTTTATTTCCAGTGATTTATTAATTCTAGTTGTAACTTTAATTGGTTGCACGATAGGGGTGATTTTGAAACATGCCATCGACTAAATTTGTTTTATGGACTTTAATTGCATGTGGTTTAGTGACCTGGCTGTCTCGAATCATGCCATTTGTCCTTTTAAAAAAGTTTAACTTATCACCTAAAGTAGTCGAATTTTTGGGCTTCGTACCAATAACTATCATGGCTGCCTTATGGTTTGAAAACTTATTCCACCAACAAATTGGGCATCTACCACAGATTGACTTTGCTAATTTGTTGGCTTCAGTACCAACTGTTTTGACAGCTATTCTTACTAAGAAATTGTTGCTGATTGTTGTTGTCGGGATTATTTCTCTGGCATTAGTTAGATTGGTAATTTAAAAAACTCTTAATTCTCATACAATTTAGATGAGAATTAAGAGTTTTTTTAATGGTGAAATTGATTAGAGTTAGTGATGTATCCTTTGGATAATAAAATGTTGGCTGCAGATTCATCGATAGGTTCAAAACCTTGATTCATTAAATCAGTCACATAGATTTTGTTGTAAATAACCGAAAATACTAGTGAAACCAACCAGCACCCAAAGCCCCAAGTAATAGATCCTACTAAAATATTCGAAACAATCATAATTGCAAGCCATTTCCAGTCACCCCTAAATAAAGCTGGAAAGAACCCCCAAAAGAAAACAGTCCATGAGAAACCTACTTTAACGTTTTTAATCTCGTTAGTACGATGATTAATCAAATTGGTTTGCATAAGTTTAATCCCCTTATTTTGATTTTGATCATTTCGATTATAGCAAGAATATTCTAATCAAAGATAGGGCTAGACCATTGTAAAATCGTATAAGCTAATAAAAATAATTTAATGTAATTTGACACAACTATCAGTCTGATATATATTAAAAAAGTTGTGTTTATATCAGACTGATATAGAGGTGAGATTATGTATGATTTATTCGTTTTAGGTCAATTAATGGATGAGTCGATGAGTGGTTATTTGATGCAAAATATATTGCAACAGATTGTCGGACGACAACGAAAAATTAGTTTTGGGATGATTTATCCGTTGTTCAATCGCTTGAACGAAGCTGGTTATATTACGATTTCTGAGGTGAAATCAGAGAATAATCGCTTTATTAAAGTTGCGACGATTACTAAAGCAGGTAAAAAGCATTTTTATGAACTAATGGCGCAAAAAGTTCCATTAAATCCAAATTTAGATTTTACTTATAGCGTGAAATTCCGTAATTTTCATCAAGTAGATTTAAAATTGAAAAAACAAATTTTACATGATTATCAGACTTATTTATTGAAGAGCCAGAATTTATTGACTCAACAAGCACAAGATTTAAAAAATACGAAGATTTCAAAAACTGATTTGAAGAATGCCAGATGGGTCATCGAATTAGAACAAATGAAGATGAAAGCAGCTTTAGATTGGGTAAGAGAATCGATTAAACAGTTAAATGAGGGGGAGAATTAACTGTGGAAAAAACTATGTCAAAAAAGACCATTTTATTGATGGCCGTAGTAACAGGTGTCATCGTTGCTAATTTAAATTTTATTCAACCGATTGAAAACTTGATTGCGACTGATTTTGGAGTATCTAAAGCAGTTGTTGGGATATTAGCGATGGTAACGCAATTGGGTTATGCTTTTGGCTTATTGCTAATAGTTCCATTAGGAGATATTTTTGATCGGTATCACTTGATTCAATTCATGATGGTTTTGTCAATTATTTCATTAATGATAGCCTTTTTAGCACCAAATGCTGCAGTATTTGCGATTGCCACAACTTTAATTGGTATCACATCAGTCGCACCGCAAATTATCATTCCATATGCAGGTTATTTAGCACCAGCTTTACAACGTGGAAAAGTCTTGGGAATTGTTTTGAGTGGTTTGTTAACTGGTATTTTGTTATCACGTTCGTTTAGTGGCCTATTGGGAAGCATCATGCCTTGGCAAGATATTTATTTAGTCGCTGCGGTAATCGATTTAATCTTTTTAGTTATTGTGCATCGCTTTATGCCAAAAGATCAGCGTGGTCATCAAGATTTAAACTATTTGTTAGTTATCAAAATGCTACCAAAATTATTTATTTCTCAAAAAGAATTACGTGGATCTTCTATCAACGGCTTTTGTATGTTTGGAATGTCAAATGTCTTGTGGTCAACGTTAGCCTTCTATTTGGCAGACCAGTATCATTTAGGTAGTAATGTTGCTGGATTATTAGGATTACTTGGAATTGCCGGAGTTTTAGTAGCACCTTGGGTTGGAGATTTAGTCGATCAAAAATCACCTAAACTGACAATTAGTTTGAGTATGATTTTTTCTGGTTTAGCTTTTGTGATTTTTTGGCTAGTTGGCTTTTGGATCATTGGCTTGATTGTCGGAATTGTTTTGCTAGATTTAGGTACACAATTCAGTCAAGTGTCTAATCAAGCGATTGTTCAATCGATTAATCGTAAACAAAGCAGTCGTAATAATTCAGTTTTCATGTTCAGTTACTTTTTAGGTGGTTCAATCGGAACTTTGTCAGCTACTTGGGCTTGGGGACAATTCGGTTGGTCCGGAGTTTGTATTGTAGCTTTTGTATTCTTAGTAATTTCGATTTTAGATCACTTGATTGTTGGTGAGCCTCAGAAATTAAATACTGAAGAATAATGGTTAGGCTCTAATATAATGTAAAATAGCTCTTTTTGAACTGTAATATTCCGTCCTCCATAGCAAAGCAAATTTGGCTGGAACAATGTGGGCACGACTTGGAGCCTTTGCTAAGCCCAAAACCGGGCAAAGTCTTCAAGCTCGACCTTTCACTAGGCAATAAATTGCCAAGTGAAATTTCACATTTGAGCCAATTTGCTTTGCTATTCCGGACTAGATCCTACGATTAGTCAAGTGTTTTTAATCTAAAAGAATAATAGTACTTATTCAGATAATCTAGTAATTAGAAGAGATTTGAATAGGTATTTTTTTGTGTAATGGGTCTCAAAAATCGTTTTATTTTATATTTTGAATAAAATATTATATCATCAAGTGTTGAAATTATCAGAGGATACGAGGATATAAATTATGGAGAGATTTGCATTATTAATCGTCTTGTTTGCGGCCTTAGCGACACCTTTAATTACCGCAAGGTTTCATTTGACGCGAATGCCGACAGCTATTTCGGAAATTATTATGGGAATAATTATCGGAAAAACTGGTTTGAATATTGTTCAACCCGATGCTAGTTTACGTTACATTTCTAGTTTAGGTGTTATTATGTTGATCTTTTTAGGTGGGATGGAAATTGATTTTTCGTTGTTAGAGCCTAAGAAAGATAAAAATACTTTTTCACCATTAGGAACTTCGATTTGGGGTTTTGTTTCAATTCTAATCATGTCGTTGATTTTGAGTACGATATTGTATGCAACTGGCATTTTTAGTGAATTTATCTTGGCAGTTATTTTATTCAGTACGATTGCTTTAGGAGTTATTATTTCACTCTTAAAAGAAGTTGGGTTGTTGCAGACTAACTATGGACAGACGATTCTGTTGACTAGTGCTTTGGGAGAGTTTATTCCCCTACTAGCTTTGACAGTCTATTCAGCTATGAAGCAGCAGAACTATTTATCCGTTTTGGGATTGCCAGTTATCTTTATCATTGCCATTATTTTATTGCGGAGATTCAATCGGATTTATGTTTTCTTCGAAGGTATTGATAAGAGTACGACACAATTAGATATTCGTTTGGCGTTCTTTTTGATTTTTATCTTAGTCACATTTGCTGAACAAATTGGTGCTGAAAATATCTTAGGTGCTTTCTTAGCTGGAGCAGTTATGAAATTACTCAAGCCTAAGTCAGATACTGAAGAGAAATTGAGTTCGATGGGATATGGTTTCTTCATTCCCGTTTTCTTCATTACTACCGGTGTCAATTTGAATCTAAGAACTTTGTTGACTAACAAGCAAGCTTTAATTTTGATTCCTGTTTTCTTCGTTGCTTTCATTTTGTCTAAGATGATTGTCTACGTAGCTTTTCGAAAAAAGTTTGGCAAGAGATATTCAGCTGCAGCGACAATTTTGACTTCGACTACGATTACTTTGGTTTTGCCAATTTTACAAGTTGGTCAAAATTTGAAATTGATCAATACTGCTCAAGCTGGAGCAATCACTTTGGCAGCCATTATAACGTGTTTGATTGGACCAACGCTGTTCAACAAAATTATTAGTGGTGGACAAAAAGAGACAAATTAATAAAAATATCTTTTTCAAAGAATAAATTTCTGCAATATATGTCGATATGGACTAGAATGTACCTGTTAAATAAAAAGTAACATCAAAAAAGGATGGGGATTTTTATGGCAAAATATGAAGCAAGTACAGAAGAAAAGCATATTGAAATCGTCAATATTGCTAGTTTGGAACAACGTGTCAAGGATCATATGAGCAATGAAAAAGGTGCTTTTGGTTATATTCGTGGAGGTTCTGAAGACGAATGGACAATGAAGCAAAATACTGAGGCCTTCAACAAAAAGAGAATTATGCCCCGTGTTTTGCAAGGTATCGATCATGCTGATTTGAGTACTAAGCTTTGGGATATTGATTTGAAGACTCCAATCATTGAAGCTCCTTCAGCTGCTCATGGTTTGGCTCATGCTAAAGGCGAAGTTGATACTGCTAAAGGTGTGGCTGCTGCTGGTTCAATTTTCTCAATGAGTACTTACGGTAGTACTTCTATTGAAGATGGTGCTGCAGCTGCTCCGGATGCCCCACAATTCTTCCAACTCTACATGAGTAAAGATGACAAATTTAATGAATTCTTGATCAAGAAAGCTGTCAAAGCCGGTGTTAAGGCTATCATTTTGACGGTTGATTCAACGCTTGGTGGTTATCGTGAAGAGGATGTTATCAACAAATTCCAATTCCCACTACCAATGCCAAACTTAGCTGCCTTTTCTAACGGCGATGGTGAAGGTAAGGGAATCTCTGAAATTTATGCTGCCGCTAAGCAGGGTATCGTACCTTCAGATATTCAAAAAATCAAAGATATGTCTGGTTTGCCAGTCTTTGTTAAAGGTATTCAATCACCAGACGATGCAGAGCTTGCTATCGAATTTGGTGCTGATGGTATTTGGGTATCAAATCACGGTGGCCGTCAATTAGATGGAGGTCCAGCTTCATTTGACGTATTACCTGCAATTGCAGAGGCTGTCGACAAACGTGTTCCAGTCGTCTTTGATAGTGGCGTTCGTCGTGGAGAACATGTCTTCAAAGCTTTGGCTAGTGGTGCTGATTTAGTTGCCGTTGGTCGTCCAATTATTTATGGATTGAATCTTGGTGGTGCTCAAGGTGTCACAGATGTCATTGAACACTTGAACAAAGAACTTTCAATTACAATGCAATTGGCTGGAACTAAAACGATTCATGACGTCAAGAACGTTGATTTATTATAATTGTTGTAATAGTATAAAAATGAATTTAATCATAGAGAACAATCCTTAGAATTAATTTGAGGATTGTTCTTTTTGTATAGAAAACGTTTTTCTAAAAATAATCTCAAATTAACGCTTGAGTTAAAGTCGACTTTAGGGTGTAGAGTTATTTTTGAGGTCATTTTTGAAGTAACAGGTGGGTGAAATATATGGGGATCTTTTCTCGTTTAAGTTGGTTTTTTAAACACCAATGGAAACAATATTTAATTGGTGTGGTGGCCTTAATTTTAGTGGCAGTTTGTAATGTAATACCACCACGGATTATTGGGAATGTAGTTGATTCTGTCAGCAATAAGAATATGACTGTGAGATTTTTAGTCATTAACATGGTGACACTTTTTGTCGTTGCTATCATGCAGTATTTGTTGCGCTTTTTATGGCAGAAAATGATCTATGGAAGTTCCTATGTGCTGGAACGTGATTTGAGAAGTCGACTCTTTCGTCATTTTATGAAGATGGATAAAACTTTTTATCAGAAGTGGCGGACTGGTGACTTGATGGCTCATGCGACTAATGATATCGATGCTGTCAGAGATGTTCCGGGACCAGGAATTTTGACTTTAGCGGATTCTTTGATTACGGGTGTCTCGATGATTTTAGCAATGGGGATGTTTGTTAATTGGAAGATGACTTTGATGGCTGTTTTACCGTTATTGTTATTAGCAGTTATGGCAAATGTTCTTGGTGGAAAAATCCATGTCGCTTTTCGTAATTCCCAAGCGGCTTTTTCGAGTATTAACAATAAAACTCAAGAAAGTGTCGTCGGAATTAAAGTTTTAAAAGCATTGGGTCAGGAGACTGAAGATGAAGAAGATTTTGACCGTTATGTTGACAAAAATATCAAAGCCAATAAACGTTCTTATCGTTTAGATGCAATGTTTGATCCGCTGACGACTTTGATAATGGGGATCTCGTATACGTTAACGATTATCTTTGGTGGATTAGCGGTATTGCAGCAGAGAATTACGATTGGTCAACTTGTATCATTCATTACTTATATGGCCGAATTGATGTGGCCAATGTATGCTGTCGGTAGTCTGTTCAACTTATTGGAAAGAGGATCAGCTAGTTACGATCGAATCAGTGATTTGTTGAATGAGAAATCTTCGGCTGTCAAAACTAAGGATAGTCTCACAACTGTTCCAAATGGATTGTTGGATTTTCGAGTTGAAAGTTTTGCCTACCCAGACGATCCAAAGATTACCTTACATGATGTTGATTTCAAATTAAAGCCAGGTCAGACTTTAGGAATAGTAGGACCAACTGGCGGTGGTAAGTCGACCATTATTAGTTTATTAATGCGTGATTTTGATCATTATCAAGGATCAATTAATGTTGGCAAAGTCGATATTCGAAAATTTGATTTAAACAGCTATTTAAATACGATTGGTTACGTACCTCAGACCAACTTTTTATTCTCAACAGATATCAGAGATAATGTTAGATTTGCTAATATCGATGCTACCCAAGAAGAAGTTGAACAAGCTAGTTTTGTTGCTGATTTGGATGCTGATATTAAGCAAATGCCAGAGGGATATGATACCCAAGTCGGTGAACTCGGAGTTTCATTATCTGGTGGTCAAAAGCAGCGTTTAGCGATTGCACGAGCTATTTTGAGTAATCCTAAGTTGTTGATTTTGGATGATTCACTTTCAGCGGTTGATTCTAAAACTGAACGTCACATTGAATCTCGAATCGCCAAAAATCGCCGGCAGGGGACAACTATCATTGCTGCTAGTCGTTTGAGTTCAGTCGAAGATGCTGATGAGATTATCGTTGTTGAAAATGGAACAATCGTTGAAAAAGGTACTCATCAAGAGTTGTTACAGCAAGCTGGGTGGTACGCTGATACGTATAATTTACAAGCTCGAAACGAACAACTTGAGGGGAGGTTAAATGATGAAAAATGAGAATGAGAAGACACTTGCAGAGATTCATTCATTGACTAGAAAAGACCAACGCCAAATTTTAAAACGTCTGTTTAAATTTGCTTGGTTGTTCAAGAAGCAATTTGGTATTGCAATTGTATTTGCTATTTTATTGAGTGTTGTCAATGTGTTATTACCAAGAATGCTGCAATTTTACATGGATCATTATTTGACTGACCAAAGTACCGGCGTGCGCTTAATTATTTCATTTGCCATTTTGTATGCTATCGGCACAATCATCAAAGCAATCGTTCAATTCGTTGAGGAGTTTGCCTTTGCAATGGGTGCCGAACGAACACTAGAAAAAATCCGAAGCAAATTATTTCATAAATTACATACCTTAGGGTTAAATTACTTTGACGTCACACCAGCGGGGTCAATCGTTTCAAGAGTTACTAATGATACGAAGACACTGTATAATTTTTGGACTTTGTTTTTGATGATCATTGTGGCATTTTTCGCCATGGTCTCAGCTTTTGTAGCGATGATGTCAGTTAACAAAACTTTGGCCTTGTTGACTGCTTTATTTGTGATTGTGTTGTACTTCTTAGTGTGGCTTTATCAGAAATTAAGCTTTAAAATTTACCAAAATTTGCGTGAATTCTTGAGTCAAATCAATACAAAATTGAACGAATCGTTGATGGGTATCAGCATTATCCAACAATTTGGTCAACAAAAACGAATGACCGCTGAATTCGAAGATCGAAATAACGCCTATTTTGGAATGCGTAACAAGATGATCAACGTTAATGCTTTCTTGTTGTATCCGACAATCAGTTTGATGTTCATTTTAGCTGAAGTCGTGTCTTTGAGTGGTTTTGGTTGGGATAGTATGCATTTTCTAGTACAAGCAGGTGTTATCTATGCCTTCTTGTCCTACCAACAAAACTTCTTCAATCCACTGTCTGATGTGATGAACTACATGTCATTTTTCCAAGATGGTTTAGTAGCTGGTTTCAGAATCATGAAATTATTCGACAATCAGACAACTGCTCCTAAACAACTCGAAAATAGTCGCGAGGAAATTACTCAAGGAAAAATCGAATTTCGTCACGTGACTTTTAGTTATGAGCCGGGCAAACCAGTTTTGAAGGATATTTCTTTCACTGTTCAACCTGGTCAAACTGTAGCTTTTGTCGGTCACACAGGAAGTGGTAAGAGTTCTATCATCAATTTATTGTTGAGATTTTATGAATTTGGAGAAGGTCAGATTTTAATCGATGATTGTGATATTCGTGACTATTCAACTCAAGAATTACGTCAGAAGCTCGGCTTGGTCATTCAAGAACCTTACTTGTTCTACGGTGACATTGCCAAAAATATTCGCATGTTTGACGATTCAATTACCGATCAACAAGTTGAACAAGCTGGAAAATTTGTCGACGCTGATAACTTTATTCAACAACTTCCTGGTAAATATCATGCCAAGGTTAGTGAAAGAGGTGCCAGTTTTTCAACAGGTCAAAGACAATTGATCTCTTTTGCCAGAACCATTGTTAGAAATCCAAAAGTTTTGATCCTTGATGAAGCTACAGCCAATATTGATCCCCAGACTGAGCAAAGTATTACTAATGGATTGCACAAAATGCGTGATGACCGAACAACAATTGCTATTGCCCACCGTTTATCCACCGTTCAAGATGCCGATTTGATTTTAGTGTTGAATAAAGGTCGCATCATTGAACGAGGAACTCATCAAGAATTATTGAAGCTTGGTGGACATTATGCAGAATTATATGAATTACAAAATAATGAAGAAAAATAAAAGAGAGATAAAATAAATGACAACAGAAATTAATGAAGGATATTTTGACGGTGAACGTCCATTGTTCAAAATCAATGATGCAACAATCGTTGATACTACTTTTGGACAAGGTGAATCACCACTAAAAGAAGCTAGTAATATCAATTTAGACGATGTGGTTTTCAAATGGAAGTATCCACTTTGGTACGTTAATCACGTCGTTGTAAATAACAGTATTTTTGAAACTATGTCCCGTTCTGGAATTTGGTATACTCACGATATTGAAATTAACGATTCAGCTTTACAAGCACCTAAATTATTCAGAAGAGCTTCTAATATTCGGTTGAATAATGTTCATTTTGCCGACGCTGAAGAAACAATGTGGACTTGTGACGATATCAAATTAAAAGATGTCCAGGTTAACGGAAATTACTTCGGTAAGGATAGCTCAAATATTTATGCAGAAAACTTAAATGTCGTTGGGAACTACGTTTTCGATGGTGCTAAGGATATTGAAGTTCATAATTCAACTTTCGTTTCTAAAGATGCTTTTTGGAACTGTGAGAACGTAACGATTTATGATTCAAAAATTAGTGGTGAATATTTAGCTTGGAATACTAAGAATTTAACTTTGATTAATTGTACAATCGAAAGTGATCAGGGACTTTGTTACATCGATGGTCTCAAGATGATCAATTGTAAAGTTTTGCGGACTGATTTGGCCTTCGAATACTGTTCAAATATTGATGCCGACATTACAACTAATGTGATGAGTATCAAGAATCCTATCAGTGGATCAATCAAAGTAAAATCTGTTGATAAAGTAATCTTCGATGATCCTCAAATCGATCCTGATAAAACTAAAATTGAAGTCGCTGAAAAAGTACAATAAAGTTCAATGATGAGGTGTTTTGATGGCATATGATTTTGAAACTCTAAATAAAAAGCGAGCTGGTAATTCAGCTAAATGGGATGTTCCAAACGGTGATTTACCAATGACGATTGCCGATATGGATTTTCAAACAGCTCCCGAGATTATCGAGGCTTTACAAGAAAAAATTTCGATGGGGTTGTTTGGCTATGAAGAAATTCCAGCAGAATATTTCAAAGCCGTGGCTGATTGGTATGAAAAAGAACATCACGCTCGTCCACAAGAGGATTGGATGATTTTTGCGACCGGAGTAGTTCCAGCTATTTCTTCAGCGGTTAGACGATTAACTTCGTTAGGCGATAACGTCTTAGTTCAAGCACCAGTTTATAATATTTTCTACAATTCTATCGTCAACAGCGGTCGCCATGTGGTTTCTAATGATTTAATTTACGATGATAAAACTCGTTCTTATTCAATCGATTTCACGGATTTGGAAGCAAAATTAAGTGATCCGTTGACTAACATGATGATTCTTTGCAATCCTCACAATCCAGTTGGCAAAATTTGGACAAAATCCGAATTAGAAAAAATTGCTAGCTTATGTCTGAAATACAACGTTAAGTTATTCAGTGACGAAATTCACGGTGATATTACCTTCACTGAAAATGGTTATAATCCTATCTTTGGTTTAGACAGTAAGTATCTCGACAATATTGTTGTAGCAGTTTCTCCAAGTAAGACTTTCAACGTGGCCGCCATGCATGCAGCAACGATTATTGTTCCTAATGAAAATCTTCGTGCGCAAGTGAGTCGTGGTTTAAATAGTGAAGAACTAGCTGAACCAAACTTCGTAGCTATTCCGGGAACAATTGCCGCTTATACAAAGGGTGGTCCATGGCTAAAGGCTTTGAAAGAACAACTTTTGAAGAATCGCCAATTAGTTTTAGATTTCATCGAAGAAAAAATTCCACAACTCAAATGGGTACCAGGTCAAGCAACTTACTTGTTGTGGTTCGATATTTCAGAAATCACTGATGATGCTGATAAATTAGCTCAGTTTATTAAAGACGACAGTGGTTTGATCATCAATCCTGGTTCTGTTTATCGCGGCGACGGTCAACACTTTATTCGGATGAATATCGCTAGTCCCGAAAGTATGATTCAAGATGGTTTGAATCGTTTAGAAAAATCGCTTAATGATTATCAAAAATAGCAAAAATCTCTCACAAATTTAGTTGTGGGAGATTTTTTTGTACAGTTGGTATAATATATAACAAAAGATAATTTGTTAAAGCAGGCGAGAAATATGAATACAGCTGGAGCAGTTTTAACTAGAACAAAAGTCCAACCGCAATTAGATTTTAATTTTAAGAAGAAACATGTCGGCATTCTCAGTGGATCATTCAATCCGATTCACAATGGTCATTTGATGATTGCTCAACAAGTTTTTGAACAATTGAATTTGGATAAGATTTTATTTATTCCTAGTAAAGTGCCACCACATCGTGGAGTTAGCCGCTATATTCCTAAAGTCAGTGTCGATGACCGTATCAATATGATCAAATATGGCATTAGAGATAATCCTAATTTTCAACTTGATATGACTGATATTGATCTAGGTGGGGTCAGTTACACTTACGAAACGATTAAACGACTAAAAGAACGCAATCCTAATACTGAGTATTATTTGATTGTCGGCTATGACATTGTTGAGAGTTTGTCCAAGTGGTCGCATATTGATGAATTAGTTAAGGAAGTTCACTTTGTCGGGGTCTGTCGTAAAGGCTACGAAAAAAAATCCCAATATCCAATCATGTGGGTCAATACACCAGTGATTGAAATTAGTTCAACCGTGATAAGACAACGAGTTCGTGAAGGTAAGTCGTTGAAGTATTACGTTCCTGATGACGTAGCTTGGTATATTAAGGATAAGGGGATTTATAAAAAGTAGAGTATTTAGATTCTATTTTGTAATGAAAAAACTTTGACTATTTAAAAACAGTCAAAGTTTTTTATTTTTCCTTATGTGTTTGAAATCTTTCACGAACAAAGTAGAAGCAAGTCATGAATACCAAGAAAACAACTCCAATCAACAATGAAATAGTCGTTTCTGGATTTAAGAACATGAAGACTAGAATTACTAACAATGCTGCAATAGCTAAGTAATTGCTGATAGGATAGAGTGGCATTTTGAAGGGATGATCTTTCATTTTATCTTTGTTAAGTCTTCTAAAATGAAGCTCACTGAACAAAATAACGAACCACGGTACCATACCCGGCAAGACACTGGAACTATAGACGACTACGAAGATATCGCTAGAAGTGTGGAATAAAACGGGAAGTAAGAAGTTGATGATCAAGCCAATTAAGATACCCAGTGAAATAGTGATAACGGCAATATAAGGAACGCCCGCTTTAGAAATTTTCTTGAACGACTTTGGTAAGTTATTTTCTAAGCCAAGCGTATAAAGCATTCGACTGGCACTGAACATACCTGAATTACACCCAGAAAGAGCTGCAGTTAGAACAACAAAATTGATGATTTCAGCCGCAAAGGTAATTCCGACTTTGGCAAAGGTTTCGGTAAAAGGGGAGCCCATCGTACCTAATTTGTTCCAAGGATAAATTGAAACGATAACAAAAATTGCACCAATATAAAAAATCAAAATTCTTCCAACGATAGTACGAATTGCATGAACGATGCTGCTTTGAGGATTTTCTGCTTCACCAGCCGTGATACCAATAACTTCGATACCTTGATAAGAAGCGACAACGATTGAAAGGGCAAAGATAAAACCTTTCAAACCTCCTGTGAAGAAACCGCCATTAGTCCAAAGGTTGCTGATACCAACGGGATGTCCATTGTTACCAACACCGAACAAGATAACTAAAAGTCCCATGATGATCATAAAAATAATCGTGATAACTTTGATCAGTGAGAACCAAAACTCCATTTCGCCATAGGCTTTAACAGAAGTTAAATTAGCTAGACAAAGTGTGGCGACAACGACAATTCCAACGAGCCACTGTGGTAAATTGGGCCACCAAAATTCTAGGTAAGTTCCAACCGCAATTACTTCAGAAATTCCGACGACTAACCATTGAAAAACATTGCTCCAAGCAGTCAAATAACCGATAACTGGATGGATATATTCGGAGCCGAATTTTGCAAAAGAACCTGTAGATGGATCTGTGTAAATCATTTCACCTAAAGCACGCATAACCATGTACAAAATCAAACCTGCAATAGCATATGCGATTAAAACCGAAGGACCTGTCCATTTGATAGTCGAAGCTGAACCCATAAATAGACCAACGCCAATTGTTCCACCCAAAGCAATCATCTGCATTTGTCTTGAAGACAGACTTCTATTTAATGATTTTTTTTCCAAGATATACCACCCTCTCATAACCCCCATTGTTCGTGAATAGCGAACGATTTTGGAAATATTTATCATAATAATACTATAAAACACGCAAAAAAGCCCCATAAAAATGAAGTTACCAACATTTTTATGAGGATTTTACATAAATTGTATATTAACTGATCCTTTGTCGCTGTGGTTGTGTTTGCATGTGCGTATCAGCAATTATTAAGGTATAGGAGTTTACGCCGAAGAAGGCAATGATAACTAGTAAGCCGGTTAACATGTAGCCTAAGAACATGAATCCTAAGCCTAATAATAATCCAAAGACCGCAAAACAGCGCATTAAGTTTTTTGATACTGTGATCAAGCTATTCTCAGTTTTGAAAGCAGCGTGATACATTGTATCGATTTTTTGTGATTTGTAGACGGTCATGTCAGCTTTGTGAATCTCTAATGTTAGTTGATATGGATCAAAGCCGTCGACAATTTTATCCTTATCGAAATCATCCGGTACGACTTGTTTGAAGAAGCCACCGGTGATGCTTAGTTTTGGATAATAATTATTTGATAAAGCTATTTTTAGTTTAGGTGTGAGAGGAATTGAGCCAATTGTAATGACCTTAGAAGTCCAGACACTTGCCAAAACATAAACACGATTATTTGCAACGTGGATGTCGATTGTCGCAGAATCCAAATTTTCTAATTGGTACATCTTAAAGATGAACTTGTTCTTGAGAATTTGTTTATCTTTTAATCCCTCAAAGAGATCCTTATGATTGAGTTCTTTGACATAGTCGATATATTTATTGATAAATCCAGTTGCATCCTCAGTTAAATTTATTTTTTCATTAAATAAGACTGTCATAATTCCCCCAAAAATTGTAACGATTAATGTTAGTATAACAAAAATGTATGCGCTTTTGTGGAAAATTATGAAAACGTTTTATATTATTCACTAATTGAGCTATTTAACCAATTTATTAAAAGTGTGCTTATAATATTTTGCTGTTTTGCATTACTGATAGATGCTGCATTATCACCCTTTTGCTTGCCGTAGCTACCGAAGCCAGCATGATTACCACCGTTTATTTGTTCATAAATTGTATTATTTGGTAGCAGTTTTTTAGTTTTCTGATAATTGGTATGGTTCAAAACACCATCTTTTGTAGCAGTTAGTGAGAGAACTGGTACATTTATTTCATGTAAATCAGTCTTGTTTTCAGGATAACTTGCTAAAAAGAAGAGCCCCTTAAGATTCTTAGGATTATTTTTGGCATATTTAGCTGCCATCGTTCCACCAAGCGAGTGACCACCGATAACGTAGCCATTGCTCTTAGAAATTTTATTAGCTGCGTTACTATTCAAAACCGCTAAATCGAGTGGGAAGTGGACGATATAAACTGAATAGCCGGCTTGAGCTACTTTTTGAGCCCAAATACTGTAACTTGCTGGTTCAACTAAAGCACCTGGATAAAAAATCACTTTTGGTTTGTTGTTGTCGCCCTCAAAACGAATAACATTATCTACGATTGAAGCTTCTTGTGAAGTAGAGACAGCCGTTTTGCTTGGTTGGTATTCTTTATTTTTAACCACTATGACCATTATTGAAATGACTGCTAATAGAACAATTAGGATCCCTAATAGCCATTTCCATACTTTTTTCTTCATAAAATCCTCCCTTATAAATACTTCTCTATTGTACTTTACATTTGGTATGAAAATATGCTACATTTAAGAAAATCAATATGAATAATATTAGAAGAAGGAGTACTGTATACTTTATCCACAGGGAGTTAAGGCAAGTGAGAACTTAACGTGTCGGTATATAGGAAAAACATCTTCGTTATTTCTGGCTGAAATACATCTATGGAGGTAGAGTAGGTACAGACGTGACCCAATGCGTTACAATTGGAGAGTATATTTATGTACTTTGAGGTGTTTTTTACAAAAAACTTGGGTGGTACCGCGGAAAAGATCTTTCGTCCCTTTTATTAGGGATGGAGGATCTTTTTTTAGTTTATAGTATTCTGGATTTTAAAAGGAGAAAACAATGCAAAACGTTTTGGTTAAAGATTTATACAAAAAAGAATTTGCTGACGGTGACAAGATCACTGTTTCTGGTTGGATTCGTACAATCAGAGGTTCAAAGAGAGTTGGTTTTATCGAATTAAACGACGGTTCATTCTTCAAGAATGTGCAAGTTGTTATGACTAGCGACATGGAAAACTACGCTGAAGTAGTTAAGTACCCAATCAGTACAACTATCAAAGTTGTTGGTGAATTAGCTTTGACACCTAAAGCTCAACAACCATTTGAAATCCATGCTACAGAAATAATCGAAGAAGGATCTTCAAACGCTGATTATCCATTGCAAAAGAAAGCTCACTCATATGAATTTATGAGAACAGTAGCTCATTTGCGCCCAAGAACTAACACATTCTACTCAGTCTTCAGAATTCGTTCACTAGCTGCTTTTGCTATCCACGAATACTTGCAACACAATGACTTCGTTTACGTTCACACACCAATCATTACTAGTTCTGATGCTGAAGGTGCTGGTGAAATGTTTGAAGTTACAACTTTAGATATGAACAACGTTCCAAAGACAGATGATGGCAAGGTTGATTACAGCCAAGACTTCTTCAAGAAAGAAACAAACTTAACTGTTTCTGGACAACTAGAAGTTGAACCATTTGCTTTGGCATTTAGAAATGTTTACACATTCGGTCCTACATTTAGAGCTGAAAACTCACATACTGGACGTCACGCTTCAGAATTCTGGATGATTGAACCAGAACTTGCTTTTGCTGACTTGAAAGATGAAATGGATTGTTCAGAAGCATTGTTGAAGTACGTTATCAACTACGTAATGGATCACGCTAAAGAAGAACTAGAATTCTTGAACGAAAACGTTGATAATACTTTGATCGACCGCTTAAAAGCTACAGCTAACGAAGAATTTGCTCACGTAACTTATACTGATGCTATCAACATCCTAGAAAAAGCTACTGACGTTGAATTCGAAGTTAAACCTTACTGGGGACTAGATCTTGATTCTGAACATGAACGTTATCTATCAGAACAAGTTTACAAGAAGCCTGTCTTCATCACTGATTATCCTAAGGATTTCAAGGCATTTTATATGCGTGCTAATGACGATGGCAAGACCGTTGCTGCCGCTGACTTGTTAGTTCCTGAAATTGGTGAATTGATTGGTGGTTCACAACGTGAGGAACGTTTAGACAAACTAGAAGCTAGAATGGCTGAACTTGATATGAACGAAGAAGACTACAAGTGGTACTTAGAATTACGTAAGTACGGTGGTACAGTTCACTCAGGTTTCGGTATTGGTTTTGAAAGATTAGTTATGTACATCACAGGTATGGAAAATATCAGAGATGTCATTGCTTACCCAAGAACACCTGGTAACGCTGAATTTTAATAGATAATAAAAAAAGAACTCAGAAATTAATTTTTCTGGGTTCTTTTTTAAGCTAGGTTACCGCTAGATGTCGTCGTCCGTTCTGCTTTGTGGATGCTGGAACGTACTGGGCGCAACTTGAAGCTAATTCCAGAACCGGGAATCATCTCCAAGATTGACCTTTTGCTAAGCGATAAATCGCTAAGCAAAATTTCAGTACTGAGCATCCACAAAGCTGCCACTCCCGACTGGAAAACGTCTTTTATTATTTATTTTACTTTAAAAAATAAAATATTTTACTAGAACACTTTATTTTATGTATTCGGTTATTAAAACTTTTGTCTTAAGCTGTTTTAGACAGTTAAGAAAGAAGGAATTTTAATATGAACAACAATAACGTAAATTGGTTTGAGATTGGAACAGATCATCCTCAAGAAACAATGGATTTTTATGGCAAAATGTTTGGTTGGAAGTTTCAAGAATATACAGATATGGAAAATGAATATTATAATATTATTGAACCAGGCAATGAATATCCAACCGGTGGTATTTTGGGTACAGCTGGTAAAATTGCTGAATATTCAACATTTTATACGTTAGTAAGTGATGTTGATAAGGCAATTAAGGCAGCCAAGGATAAAGGGGCAACCGTTATTTGGGGTCCTGTTACTGATAAGACAGGTTTAACTTTTGCCAGATTAAATGACAGTACTGGTCATCAATTTGGTGTATTTTCAGCTGGTCAATAAAAAAAGAGAGGTAATAATTTATGAAAGCAGTTGTCGTTTCTAAAGCTGGTGGTCCTGAGGTATTGGAATATAAAGAAATTCCGACACCAGAAACAAAAACTGGTTGGTCATTAGTAAAAATCAAAGGATTTGGAATCATTCATTCTGAGATTTTTACTCGACAAGGTAAGTCTCCTTCAGTCAAGTTTCCACGAATTTTGGGTATCGAGTGTGCCGGAGTTATTGAAAAAACTACCGATGCCAAGCGTTTACCAGTAGGACAAAAGATTATCGCTATGAACGGTGAAATGGGACGTGATTTTGATGGTAGTTACGCTGAATATGCACTGTTGCCAAATGAAATAATTCATCCGGTTACAACGGATATTCCTTGGGAAGATTTGGCAGCCATTCCAGAAACTTTTCACACTGCTTATCGAGCATTATTACAGCTTCAAATCGATAAGGCTGATTCATTATTGATCCGTGGAGGAACTAGTGGAGTTGGAATAGCCGGATTGAAATTAGCTAGAGCAATCAATCCCAATATTAAAGTTTTTGGTACATCTAGAAAAGCAACTGCCAAAGAAGCAATCTTTCAATTAGGCTACGATGGTTTTGTCTTGGATGATCATCAGAAGTTGCAAATGCATCAACAAGTTGATCGAATCTTTGATCTAGTCGGTGCAGCAACAGCTTTGGATTCGATGAATAATTTAAAGCCATTTGGTATTGCCAGTATTACTGGTGATATGGGTGGAGTTTGGGATATTGATCATTTTGATCCTGTCACCGCTATTCCCAATGATCGTTATATGACATCTTTTGCCAGCTACGTAATTGACGAAGGTCAGTTGAACGATTTATTGAAATTGATTTCTGATAAAGACGTCGATGTTCATCCAGTTAAGGTTTTCTCATTGAAGCAACTTCCTGAAGCACATGAATTTTTGGAAAATCAAATTAAACCCGGCAAAGTTGTAGTTTTACCATAAAAAGAGGCCTCATAATCGATAGTTAGTCTAACGGTTATGAGGCCTTTTTGGTAGGTTTTGTACACTTTAAAAAATAAAATATTCAATGGAAATACTTTATTTTATGTATGTAGAATTTAATAAGATTCGATTAAACTTATTCAGTTGCTTAAATTAATTCGGAAATAACGTCTAAAACTTTGTAATTTGCATATTTGTTTAATTTTTCTAAAAATGTATTTAGTTCATCATTGGAATGAAAAGCACCATGAATCATATAATTCATTTCACCAGATATTTTGTAGTGATGACGGATGGAATTTCTTTGAGAATGGATGAATTGTAAGTATTTTTCGTGACTATAATATTCCATTTGTGTTTCGATGAAGACTTGGTGCGTATAGCCCATTTTGTCTAAATCAACTTCAATTGTGTAACGTTTGATGATGCCTTCAGCTTCTAACTGCTCAATACGAGTATTTACGGCCGGAGGAGTCATATTGACGATTTTGGCTAATTCAGTTTTAGTGATGCGACAATTGCGATTTAATTCTTTGAGTATTTTTTGATCAATGTTGTCCATGTTGTTCCTCCATTAAGATAACTATATTATATGATGAATTATTGATAAATAGGTGGTAGCAGCAAATACAGAAATATTACTGTGCTAATTTTTTGTCTAAAAGTCAGAAGATAATTATTATTAAAGTAAGTTAATAGAGAGGGGAAATAAATTGATAACTTATAAGAATGTCGGGATGAAGTACGGTCAAAACACGATTTTGCATGATATCAATTTAACAATCAATGATGGTGAACTGTTTGTTCTCGTTGGTCCTAGTGGTAGCGGTAAAACCACTTTATTGAGAATGCTTAATCAATTGACTGTGCCAACTGACGGGGATGTTTATTTTGCCAATCGTAAAGTAAAAGATTATGACGTTCAGAAATTACGTTTGGATATGGGCTATGTTTTACAGGATAGTAGTTTGTTTCCAAATTTGAACGTTGAAGATAACATTGCAATTCAATTGGAACAAAAGGGGATTTCTAAAGCTAAAAGACATCAACGAGCTGCTGAATTATTGGAGTCGGTAGAATTAGATCCAAATAAGTACGCAAAAAGAATGCCTTCAGAATTGTCTGGTGGACAACAACAACGTGTCGCTATCATTCGAGCTTTGGCAACGGAACCAAGTTTGATTTTGATGGATGAATCATTTAGTGCCTTGGATCCGGTTTTGAGAAGAAAATCACAGGATTTAGTTTTGAAACTACATCAACAATATCAAACTACAATTGTATTTGTTACCCACGATATGCAAGAAGCTTTGCGAATGGGACAACGAATTGCCGTGTTAAATAAGGGTGTTGTTCAACAAGTTGGGACGCCACACGATATTATGCAAAATCCGGCAACTGACTTTGTTCGTCAATTTTTTGATACGAAAACACCGCACTGGTGGGATATGGACTTTTTAATTGAGTCAGGTTTACTAAGAGAAATTCCATTTGATGATAAATTACCAGTTGTTAATGAATTTAAACAATTGATGAATCAGCTTAAAGATGTTAGTAAGTTTGATTTTCAATATCAAAATAAAGGTTATTCAATGACTGCTCAAGAATTGATTGCCTACTTGGGTCAAGAAGGGGGTAGTCGCTAATGCAAGTGTTAATGCAGACGATTGTTGATCAACGAGGAGAAATTTTAAAAGCTTTGTATCAACATATTGAAATTTCGTTTATTTCCTTATTAATTGCAATGTTGATTGCGATTCCATTGGCAATATTGTTACGAAATCATCGCCGCTTTGGTGAAATTGGTTTACAAATCGCCGGAATTATTCAAACGATTCCCAGCTTAGCCTTATTAGGTTTGCTAATTCCAATCGTGGGTATTGGTACAGTACCAGCAGTAGTGGCTTTGACAATGTATGCCATTATGCCGTTGTATCAAAATACTTATTCCGGTTTGACTAATATTGATCCCAATCTAGAAGAAGCAGCAGTAGCCTTTGGCCTATCTAAGTGGAAACGACTGCAACGTCTAGAATTTCCGTTAGCTTTACCAATGATAATCTCCGGAATTAGAATCGCTTTAGTTATGATCATTGGTACTGCCACTTTAGCCGCCTTCATTGGTGCTGGTGGCTTGGGTGATTACATCATGCTCGGTATTCAACAAAACAATAACTACTATTTGGTTATTGGTGGTGTTTTATCAGCGCTACTGGCCTTTATTTTCAGTGGTTTATTGAAGTATATGGGTTCATCCAAAAAACGTATTTATGGTGGCGGAATCGTTATTCTGCTATTTCTATTGGGTATCGGTGGTAGTCGAGTATATCAAGCAGTTAAGCCCCAACCAGTGAATATTACAATTGCCGGAAAACTCGGTAGCGAACCAGAAATTCTGATGAATATGTATAAAGATTTGATCAAACAAGACCAACCAAATGCCAACATTACTCTAAAACCTAATTTTGGTGGTACAACATTCTTATTTAAAGCCTTGAAGAAGAATCAAATCGATATTTATCCAGAATTTACAGGAACGGTTTTGGAAGCTTTAGTCAATTACGACAAACCAACGCCAAAAAATCCGAAGACAACTTACAAACTGGCTAAAAATAAATTGTCTAAGGAAGAAAATATGGCTTTCTTGAAACCGATGGAATACGAAAACGGCTATGATTTGGCCGTTACTAAAGAATTCTCTAAGAAGTATAACGTTACTAAATTAAGTGATCTAGAGCGAGTTAATGATAAAGTTAAAGCAGCTTTTGATCCCGACTTCTCTAATCAGCCAGATGGATATTTAGGCTTGAAGAAAAAGTATAATCTAAACTTTGCTTCAATTAATCGTATGGAACCAAGTTTGCGTTATAAGGCGATTGCCCACAAACGTGTCAATTTGGTCGATGGTTATACGACTGATCCACAGGTTCAACAGTATCATTTAGTTGTTTTGAAAGATGATAAGCATTTCTTCCCACCATATCAAGGAGCACCTCTGATGAATAGCGATTTTGCTAAGAAGAATCCTAAGGTAGTGAAGAGTTTGAATAAATTGGCTGGTAAGATTTCGGCTGAAGATATGCAGAAGATGAATTATCAAGTTTCGGTTAAGAATAAAAAAGCTAGTGTCGTAGCTCACGATTATTTAGTTAAACATAATTTGTTAAAAGACTAAAAAAACTCTATTAGATGCGTTAAAACATCTAATAGAGTTTTTGTTTAATTAAAGTTAAAAATTGCGGTGATGAATGTTGCAGCACCTAGAAAAATTCCGGGAACATTGGCCCAAATAATCGGCCAGTCCTTTTTTTTCTTTAATAAGCCATAGGCCGTCCAAATAGTACAGTTTATAAAAGCAACTAATGGTTGGATAGGGTTGCCTTTACTTCCAGATAAATTTGATATAATTTGTGGAACGTATGAAACATACATTAACACGGACATCACACTGGCTATTGTCCCAATTTTTTCGACTTTCTCTGAACTTACCCTCTGCAATAAAATTGACTTCCTTTCAATATACAGCTTTTTTTGTCTTCAGTTCATTGGACAGAAGTCAATTTCTAAACTATACACAATGTAAATCAAGGAAAAATACAAGTCAATTAAAGCGATGTTTCATGAAACAGGGGGTATTATTTTTGAAAATCATCCAAAATCTTTCTAACTTCGTCAGTTGAGTTTGCTTGTAACATTTTGTTTCGCAAATCCGTGGCGCCTAATTCTGGGCGAGCATAGATTTTGAAGAAACGTTTCAAGGCTGGGAATCGTGGTACGTCGTAATGAGTGGCAAACTTATCGAATAAGTCTAGTTGCATTCTCAAAAGTCCCAACAATTCATTTAATGAATGTTCTTTAGGTACTGGTTCGAAGGCAAAAGGATTGTGGAAAACGCCACGGCCAATCATGATTCCATCTAGTCCGGGATGTTCTTGAGCTAGTTTTAATCCTGCTTGGAAATCTTCGACGTCACCATTGATTTGGATAAGAGTTTCTGGAGCAATTTCGTCGCGCATTTTGATAATATCATCAATAACTTCAAAATGGGCTGGAACTTTACTCATCTCCATCTTGCTGCGTAGGTGAACCGTCAATAGATCAACGTGTTGTTCTAACAAGAAAGGAATCCATTCTTTAAATTCTTCAGCCTTACTGTAACCAAGACGAGTTTTGATGCTGACGGCTAGGTCGGTCTTTTTGGCAGCTTCAACAATTTTTACTAAGTCGTCGTGGTGTCTGATCAAGTCGCTACCACCGTGATTCTTGATAACAGTTTTATCGGGACAACCAGTGTTAATGTCGATTGCGGGGAAACCTTGTGATTGAACAGCTTTGCCAGCAGATTCGAAGTCTTCGGCGACGTTGCCCCACAATTGAACAACAGGCTTCTTTGATTCAGTTTTGTCGACGTACAAACGTCCATCAACAGGAAATTTGGTCGTTGGATCGGTGATACCTTTAGCGTAGACGAATTCACTGAAAAAGGTATCTGGAGCATAGGCTTTAGTGATTACTTGGCGAAAAACAGTGTTACTGACAGCTTCCATTGGTGCCATCGTAAAAAAGGGACGGTGTTCTGATTTGGCTTTGGCGGCAATATCCGGCCAGAAAGTTGATTTTGTCACGTTTAATTACTTCCTTACTATTTGAAAAAATTAACTACATCATTATATATTACTTGTTTTTTAAATGTTAGGCTAATGTTTAGTTTAAAAAATGCTGTAATAACTATTATTTACTGTTATAATATATTTGATACATCAAACAAGGGATGACTATTCTCGGTTATTCCGTATCCAAAAAAGCACTGGGTGTGGTCACCTAGTGCTCTTTTTGTGTCTTCATTTTTTTGATTAGATGTTTTCTAGTCGACCGTAATATCCTAAATAAGTACGACCAGTTTTGTTGGAAATCTTAATTTGCGTCACTGAAGCATTGATTGGTTCTAAAATATCTTCAATGTCTGGTGTTTCGGTAACTAGTTGTACGAAAGAACGAGTTACGAAACCGTGGCAAACAACTAGAATCTTTTTGTTACCTTTATCACTCATGTCGTTAATGAATGATTGTAAACGATCTAACACGGATTGATAAGTTTCAGCATTTTGCGAGTAGTCTGAATAATTCTTAGTCAAATAGCCATTTTCGTCGAAACAATTAGGATACTTTTCGTGAACGTCGTCAGCCAAAAGACCGTCCCATGAGCCGTAATTGATTTCTCTGAGACGTTTGTCAGTTTGAATCTCTAATGTATCTTGATTTAAGATAGCGGCAGTTTCTTGTGCACGTTTTAATGGACTGGCATAAATTTCATCAAAGTCGTTGATGTTGAGATGTTCTTTTAAATGTTCAACTTGTTTTTTACCAGTTTCATTTAAACTCAAGTCGGTTGCTGAACCGTTGATTTTACCAGTATAGTTAGTATCAGTTTCACCATGTCTTACGATATATAGTTCGACCATAATTAGCCCCCTTAAAGATTATGTTTTTAGTATTTCATTAATACGCTTACAATGCAAATTAAAACTTAAAGCTTGCAATGAACTGACCAAACTCGGTATAGTTGATAGTATTGTAATTTATTGTGATAGGAAGTGAGAATGTGACCCAGTCAGCATACTGGAATCGCATCGCCAAAAAAGCTAAAGATGAGAATCGTCCTTTCTTTAGTTTGGCACCAATGGAAGCTGTAACCGGCTCAGTTTTTCGTCGAGTTGTGATGAAGGCTGCAGCTCCGGATAATTTTTATACTGAATTTACTAATGCGTTGAGTATTACTCATCCGTTAGCTAAAGAAACTACTAAGGGTCGTTTGTACATCGATCCAGCTGAAAATCCTAAGCCAATCGTGCAATTGTGGGGTAATTCAGAAATTGACTTTGCCAAAGCTGCTAAAGAAGTAGAAAAGCAAGGCTATGAAGCAATTGACATCAACATGGGGTGTCCAGACATTGCCGTTATCAAAAACCACAGTGGTAGTGATTTGATTCGTCATTTTGATACTGCTAAAGAGGTCATTGAAGGTGCTCGTCAAAGCGATTTACCTGTGACAGTTAAAACACGGATTGGTTACAGTGATGTGCACGAATATGAAACTTGGATACCATTCTTATTGAAACAACAAGTTCCAGTTTTAACAGTTCATATGCGAACTCGAGAAGAAATGAGTAAAGTGCCAGCTCACTACGAATTGATCGATGATTTAGTTCAAATGCGTGACACTTATGCTCCTGATACTTTGTTACAGATTAATGGTGATATTGCTGATTATCAAGCTGGGATTGATTTAGCTAATGCTCATCCAGGTGTTGATGGGATTATGATAGGACGAGGGATTTTTATGAATCCGTATGCCTTTGAAAAAACTCCTCAACATCACTCTGAACATGAATTGTTGAATTTGCTACGTTATCAACTTGATTTGTATGACCAATTTGTCGCTAAAGGAATTCCGGGACATTTTGCTCCATTGCAACGTTTCTTTAAGATTTACGTTCGTGGCATGAAGGGTGCTTCTGCTATTCGAAATGATTTGATGCAAACTAAAACAACTGATGATGCTAGGGCGATTATTGATCGTATCGATCCTGGCGAATAAGATTAAAGACATCTAATTTTTATAATTAGGTGTTTTTTTATTCAGTAACGGCACAGAATAAATCTCCCAATAGTATAAAATTAAAAATGTAATATACAGATTGGGAGAGATGAAGCTATGAATAATAATATTGTTTTATTACAAAAATTGAAGAAAATTTATCAAAATTATGGTGATAAGGTTAGTTTTGAAAATGTTCAAAATTATATTTTGAAAGAAACTGTCTTACGTGTTCGAAATATTGAATATCGTCGGGTTAAGAAAACGGGCTTAGATATGGAGCTTCCAGTGGGTAAAGCTTTAAATGAGGAAGTTGTTTTCTTTAATCCTACTAAGGAATTAGTAAATAAATTGCCTTTAAATGATGTAAAAAAAGACTCACAATATATTACTAATTGTTTGATTAACTTATTAGAAAACGCATAAAAAATGCATCTCTGAGTATGTTCAGGGATGCTTTTTTTGATTATTCGGTTTTCGTTTGTAAAATTGGCTTTATTTTTTTCAAGACTGCAATTGAGCCTAAGAAGAAAATCGATGCTAAAATTGCGGTGATTGGTAACATATGAAACATTGATTTAGGCAAAACTAAAGCCAAAAGCGGAAAGGCAAATGCAGCTGGCAATTTAATTCTCAGTATTTGTAATAGTATGAAAACTAGTGGCATAGCGATCAATGTTGAAACAATCCATGAGGCGATGAAAGTATGAATGAAAACACCAATGCTAGCAGCTCCAACTAAAGCAATGAAATGTTTAGCGGCCATGCGCCACTGATAATTTGGCTTTTGCATTACTTCAAAGAAGACGACCATAACTGGCGGAATAGCAGCCATTTGTGAAAAGCCAAAGAACCACACTGCTGTGACCCATATAACTGCCATAATTGTAAAAATCATCATGTGACGTTTTTGAATAGCTTTGTCAGGAATAGTTTTTTTGTAACTTCCTTGAAGGAAAACACCGCACATCAAAGCTAGTGTGAACAGTAAGATGGCGACGATAAAGGACCAATGGGTTGCATTAATAATAATAGGTAATAGTCCGGTTGCAAATGAAGGTGCTAAATTTGATCGAAGAATTTTTAATAAAACTAGCATTAGTAACAAACCAATCAGCACCTTTTGGGCATAGCCGATAGATAGTTGATTGACTAAGAAGCCAATAATAGCTGTTCCCGAAGGTGCCAAGAAAATTTTGACAGGTTGGTGGATCCAGCCATCGTTTTGATAGATCCAAGTACCGGCAGTCAAAGCACCTATTTCTGGCAGAATAATTTCTAAATCATTTAAGAATGTCGCAATTGAAACCATGAAAATAATAAAAAGAAAGCCAATTAAATAATTTCTTTTTTCGATAGTTGATAAGTGCATGTAAAAATTGATATCTCCTCTATTTGTGAAAGTCTCTCGCAAAACTAAATTAGTGTAACATATCTATATACTTTCTGAAAATAATTTAGATATAAAAAAATATATCAAATTGATATATTATAAGAATATTTATATTAAAATCAAATTAATTGTACAAAAAAATCAGTATCATTTTATCTAAAAATAATATGTACATTCTGGATAATAGACTATCTTTTCTAAGTAAAGTCGCTAGAATGATAGTTGTCAGAGAGATTTGGTATAACCAGTTACAAGAAATAAAACAAGGAGTGTATTGTTATGAATAATACAGATAAACTAAGCAGAACTTATGATATGGATAAAATCGATGATTTATTATGTGAATTGGACAATACAAAAATTCGCATTAATGCATTGATGGACTTTAACTTAAAATTAAAACGCATTAATAATGAACAAATCAACAAAGGACTTTTCTCAAATGAATTTGAGCGATTAAGTCCTATAATTGAGCTACTAAATAACGAATCCTTCGAGTCATTAGATCATGCCATTAATATTTTAGAAAATGGCATGGAACAAGCAGAAGTTAAGAAACCTGCTTTTAAAGCCAAGGTAACTAAAGTAGCTGAAAATAAATAGTATTAGTGAGATCATTTTGGCTAATGTATAGCTGAATGGTCTTTTTTTTCGGTTTAAAAGTGGTTATATCAGGAATACTATTGACATTGAAGTGTTTTTTTTATAACATTTTACTGTTAGTTTTATTATTAATGGGCATTCGCCAAATGGTAAGGCAGCGGACTCTGAATCCGCAATTTATTGGTTCGAACCCAATATGCCCAATAAAAAATTTTAAAGTTAAATATGATATTTTGACCGTTAATCATTTGATTAGCGGTTTTTTTTATTAAAAATACGTAGTTTATATTAACGATATTTTATTATTTGAGTATATCGTTGCAGAAGTTAATTTTTTTCTTCATAATTTAAATTAAATGCAAAATGGAGAATTCAGGATAATGTTAGGTATTAATGATGATTTAAGAAATTTGCTTTTAGCAACTAATTTGGGACGTAGTCGAGATCATCCTTTAGCGGGGTGGAATATCTTGACAATTCTCTATGGAAATCGAGCAAGCGCTGATATACCTCGTACTTTAGGATTTATAGTTGAACAATACAATATCAATTATTTAGATGGTAAAGCTAATGAAAAAATGATTACTGACGCTGTCTTAAAAAATGTTTTAAAAGTTTTAGAAGAAGAAGCCAGTTTTGTAGAGGTTTCACCACGTAAAATCCGGGTTCGCATGGCTAGTGGAGCTTATCATATGCAACAGGCACCGGTTTATCGAATTACCAGCCGAGGAATCGAATATTTAACAATGATTCCGAAAGTTTTAGATGCGGAGAGTACGGTTACTGCTAATACGGCACGTATAGAAGAATACTGCAATTTAATAGCTAAATTAAATTCACCACATTTAGATGCCACTAGTACCAAATTATTCAATGATTTTCATAACATGGTTTCAGCATATTCAGATGTTATGAAAGGAATGCATAAATTAGGCGAAGATTTGGATGAAGTTTCTAATGATTTAGCTTTCAATCATGGAGGCAAAGTAGCTGAACATTTGAATCAGATGTTGAACAAGAAAGCTTTACCGGCATATACAAAATTAATCAAACAAGGTTCATTGATACAAAATTTGGCTAAAAGCGAAAGTTTCTCTGATCAAGTAGCTCGTAGTCGCCAGGGTTCTGATAGTTTAGAAATTGATCAAGCGATAAATAATCAGTTAAAATTATCCGCTCAAATGCATCAAGATAAAATTTATGTGCAGGAGCAGTTACAGATATTAACGACTAGTTTTGAACCTACATCATCTGCAATAGATAGTAGTTACGATTCTATTTACTTGATTTTCCAAACAATTTTGGACTCCATTAATTTGTTAAGTAAAGAGTATGATCATATTCACTCGCAAACTGTTGATATTAAACAATTGACTAACCAAATCGATGAATTATTGACTAGCTATCATTCTATTTCTATACCTAAACAAATACCGCGTCATTTAGCACAGGACCGACAAGTTTCTGATCCTAATGATTTGTTAGAGGCAGGTGTCTTAGGACCGGTTGTTTACCAAGCTGATATGACTACTAAGAAAGTCGCTACCGTTGAAGATAATCCAACGATTGCCGAAGACGATGAAGTAGCTTTAGACATTTCTGAAGCTTTATCGGAATTTCAAAAGTTAGTCATGGTTGATGAAAATAATGGATGTTTGGATCGAAATTTAGAATTGCAAACGATTATGGCACGTGATGAAATAATGCGTCTGTACAGTGCAACAAATTATGATCATTACGATAGTTTTGCACCTTTTGGGAGACCAGTAAAAAAGGTGACAGCATTAAAAGAAACTGGACCAATTTGGCTCCACTGTAAAAATGAAAGTTATAGTGTTCAATTACCTTGTGGATTTAAGTTTGAATTCTAAAAAAGGAGGATTTTAGATGGTAACGAAACTCAGCAATCCAGAACGTTTAATAATAAATCAATTGATTGATAATGGTTTATTTACTAGTAATCCGAATCATCCAACGCAAGAAATGGTTAATGCCATCAATGTTCTCAAGAGACCGCGTGGTCAACAAAGAATTAATAGTTATATAAATAATCTAATTGGCGTTTACCCGGAAAATGTCCAAGAAAATCTTTTGTTAATGATTGGTTCTGATTATGAATCTAGTGAGACTGTTCACGTTTTATTGGCTACTTTAAAAGCTGTGATAAATTTACCTGAATTACAAGCTAGTCAAACAGATCGGTCTGTTTTGGCACAAACGATTATTCGACAAGTTCATAGTGAAGTAGTGGATTTAGATGAAAAAGAAATTCGTCGAATAATAACAGAACTATTTGTTGATCGATTCAAATTGTTTAAATTGGATTACCCAGAATTAATTCAAAGTGAACAAAATCAAGAGGTCACTGAATACTGGAATATTAGTCCTGATTTTAATTTGGTAGCGCAAGCTATGGTAAATCAAATGACAAGTTCAAATGCTGTAACTCTTAATGATGAGCAGAGAGTTAATCGCGCGTTGCTATTACAACGTTTTATCAGCTCAAAAAAATCTCCACAGCTATGGAAGAGTTTGTTAGATAAAAAGGAAAAAATTGCCGAGCAATGGGCTAATTTAGATAGATTTGATATTGAAATTGGTGATAATTACGCTTTATTACTAGATAAAAAAAGACAGCAAGCAAAATCTAAACCAGCAGTTGTAGCTATTGCTGTTGCACGGGCAATTCATACCGGAATTTCCGAAGTGGATTTGAATGAAGTAATCAAGGAAAAAATCGCTGAAATTTTTCCTAATAATAATATTGGTTTAAGCCTAGTTAAGGAATCGTTGATTGATTTTGGCTTGATAAATATACATGATGATTTTATTTTTCCTACACCTATAATTCAGAGATTTGCAGTAAGTAAAAAAAATAGGAGTACTTATGATGAGTAAAGAAATATTAACACCAGTAAGTTTTCATTTGAGAAATTTTAATAACTATACAAGTCTAGATATTTTGGCTTCCCAAAATGGTAATTTGACACTAATCGGTGAAAATGCGGCTGGAAAAACTACCTTAGCTAATTGTTTCTTTCCAATGCTCATTGATGGTTCAATCGCAACACCTTCCTTTAATCCTGCCAAAGGGACTGACAAATTAGATAAGACGACGATTCGCAATTCTAAAAATGATACTCGTACTTTTGAGGGGATGCTTCTAGGATGGGGCCGCGGAAGTATGAAAGTTAGAACCGGCTACAGTTATATGCTAATGAAATCTAATAAAAGGCAAGTAATAGTAGGGATTGGCGCACATCGAGCAGTTGGTGAAACTAGGAAACCTACTTGGTGGTTTGTTATGTCTAGTACCAATCTTAATGAGGAGATGCCTTTAGTAACTGCTAATAATCAGGGACAAAGTTTAGAAAGAGAAGAATTTGTTCAAGCTAATGAAAGTTGGGGAACTAATTTTAGAGTATTTTCTCAAGTTAGTGAATTTCAAAACTATGTTTCGGATAAAATTTATGGGTTTAATGACCTCAGAAGTTTGCACCAATTGGCCGCAACATACAGATTATTAGCTTCACCAATTTTGACGGCAGGAAATGCTCGTCTGACACCAATTTTGGAAGCTATGAAAAATGCTCAAGAAGGTATCGATAGTCAAGTTATTGACTTTGTTGCCGATACGCAACGGGAGGTTAATCGTAAAAAGGCTATCTTCGAAAGATTATCACGAGCACAAAAGCGATTATATCGATTAAAAAAAGAAATATTTTGGCGAAATTTGAATCGTTTAAAGGAATTAACATTAGATCCATATGGTAATAATTATCAAAAATTAAATAATCAACGAAGTATCAAAGAACGTTCTCAACATCGTTTGTCCGATTATATTCATCAACTAGAGTTATTGAAGCCACAATTAGAGCAGGCTGAAAATCAATTTCAACTGTTGCAACAACGTCAAGCTGAGCAAAAAAATATTGAGAATCAGCGTAAGGATAAACAAGACTTGGTGGATAATTTGTTAAGTAAAATTGCCAGTTATAAATTAACTAAGCAAAAACTAACGCAACAAAAATCAAGTTTATTAGAAGCTCAAAAGAAGTTTGATGAATTAAAAAATAATAGAATGTCTTTAAATAAAGAGATATTACCTTTAGAAAATACTTTGTCAGAAATAGCGACTAATTTAGGACAATTAACAAATATCGTTGATCAATCGGATTTGAGTTCTATGTTAAAAGATCTAAAACACTATTTGAGAAAAATAAAAAATTTACAAAAAGATTATGACAATATTTTAAATAATCAAAAGCATTTGACTGAGGATGTTCAAATTGTCTCAGAGATACGTGAAAATATGGACGGTAAAATTGATTTACGAACTAATGGTCCAGTTGTTGGACGTATTCGAGAAGGATTGCATCAAGATAATTTAGATGTTCATAATGCTGGTGCAGCTAAAATGAATACTCGCCACGCCGAATTGGAACAGAAACGTTTAGATTTACTAGAAATGAATCCGGATTTGCAAGAATTTTTAAATCACGAAGATTTATGGTCAAAAATTGAAAATATTGTTGATAAATTACAACAATTAAATGATGATTTGAAAGACGTAGATAATAAAATTGAACGTCAAACCAATAATATTTCTAATATTGAAAAAGAAATTTCAGGAACAAATGAAATTTTGGAATTAAACTATAAAAACTTTGATTTAGATGAACAAAATGACAAAATAATTAAATTAAGACAAGAAATTGCCAAATTGGTGATTGATCCAGATTTGAAGTTTAAAGTTGCGCAAGCTAAAGAGACTTTAAATCAATATCAAAAATCACAAGAAGATCTAGGTATTAATAAAACTAAAGTAGAAACAGAAATTAAAAATATTAATAGTCAAATAAAAGAGCTTACCCAAACTCTTGATGATTTGACAATGCAAACAGAGACAGACTTGAAAATTTTAAATCCTTATATGATTGAAGGATTTAAAATTGAAACAGTTTCTGAAGCAATGAATTTTTTGAATCAGCATCGTAGTGAAATCAGAAATAATAGTTTTGGGGATTTATCTGACAAGATTGGCCGACTTATTCATACTAATAATGAGAATGGAATTGATCCGTATGCTTTGGATACCATTTTTGAAGACCGTGGTCATGCCAAGATTGCTAGTGCAATGAGACGTGAACGTTCAGTCGATCAAGGTGATTTACGAGTTGTACCGTTTGATATCAATCAGGCACAAGATTTGATAGCCAAAGATAAAAATGCTGTTGAAAAATCACTTGAACAATTAAACTCGGGAAATGAAGTGGCTCAAATGACTTATTTAGAAGCCGCAGTTCATCAAATTTCTGATCAATATGATTTAATTGATGGCTACAATGAAATGTTGGCACGGGGAGTACATTCATCACAAGGAATTCAGTTAAAGGTTTCATTGGTTCCTAAAGACATAGATGAGCAAGTTATTAAGGAAGCTCGCAATACACATTTAACACAACGACCAGCCTTGTTGAAAGAGGTTCAGAATCGTTTAGAAAGATTAGCCAATGATGTTAAAGTGGCAGATGATGATGAATTATTTACAGAAGAAGCTCATCAGTTATTGGATATTAGACAATGGTCCGATTTTCAAATTTGGATTCATCGAAAACAAGCAGAAACTGGAGAATTTGAACTTGTAGACGATAAATTTGTGCAATCAGGTGGATCTGGTGCTGAAAAAGCCCAAGCAATGGTCTTGCCATTATTGTTAGTTCCTAAAATGGTACTGCATCGTTCCAATAGATCAGATACACCACATATGGTTATGTTTGATGAATTTGCTGATAAACTTGATCCAGAGACTGCAAAATCTTTTGCTAGGACTATTGATCATTTTGGATTTAATTTTATTGCTACCATGCCTAGTGGAGCACAAAATAAAATTTTAGCTGACGGAGTAGAAAATATTGCTTATGATGTGATTGCACCGGCCAAAAAAGATGATGGAAAATTTCATAAGAATATTGTTCGACCAGCGATGATTTGGACGAAGGCGTAAAATGAGTTGTTATATAGATTTTTTTGAAAAAAGGACTGATAAAAAAGCTCCCAAAGATGCTGAAAAATTAGACAGTTTGTTTGATGCTATCTCAAGTGATAAAGCACTGCCTCCACGAGGTCAACAAGCCGTAGATTTAGGATTCACGGCACATGCTTTGAATGATTCTAGTGAAAATCCCAAAATTTATAATTATTATCAATGGATTTTGAAGAATTTTTTTAAGAATAAACCGATAAACGAATTAGGTTCGCAACTGATAGGGATGTCATTTGTTAGTGCTAATATTTTCGAAACTAATCTGCCGCAACCGATTACTTTAAATCCTTGGCAAATTGATAAAATGCACGAGTTTAAATTGATGACTCAAAAAGCGGTTGTTATTGAGAATAATGGAGTCTTTATTTGGTTGCATAAATTGCATCCTAAATGGCCATTGATTAATCAATCCGGGAATGATTTCAATGAATCTTATAATGAATTATTGAAAGATTTGGTTGATGAGCATGGATTGAAATTAACATATTTGGGTGATTTAGATAGTAATGGAATTAGAATTGCTGATCATCTTTTTACAGTATTGAATACTGAGTTGTTTAGTATTCAAACCCCAACAAGAATTTTTAACTGGTTAATTAGATTTGGTAAAACTGATAAAAAAAGAACACGAAAAATTTGTATTCATAACCAAGTTTTGAGTCAAGAAATGGAATCTATTAATACTTTAGGAAAATTTGTTGAACAAGAACAGCTCATAGCAGAATATGAAATATTAATCGATCAATGGTTAAAAAAATAGGGCCCTCACTTCAGTGAAGACTCTATTTTTATAGCTTTATTACATAACTGTAACTGCATCAACTGGAACAAATTCATTAGTAGCAACACGATAATAACTCTTGCCATTGATGGTTGCGATACGGTCTGTGTACCAAGCTGTATTAGCAAGCAATGAACGATTTGTTACAGTGTTACCTTTGGAATCAACTAGTTGTTGATCGTTGTTTGTTTGAATAACTTGGCTCTTGTTTTGGTAAACATAAACGTTTGAGGCTTTGACCCATTCGTTAGTAGCAACACGATAATAAGTTTCTCCGGCAAAGGTCATATCTTTGTCACTGTACCAATCGGAAGCTGTGTTCAAACTACGGTTAGTAATCTTAGTTGTGTCTAGTTTGTAGAGTGAAACTACGCCATCTGCAGGGTGAGTAGAAACTAGACGATCTTGATCATTGATATTGTCAGGTGAATCAGGGGATACTACTGGATCTGTTGGATCAGTAGTTGATGAGCTGTTGTTGGAACTTGAATTTGATGAAGTATTGGAGCTAGAAGAAGAACTAGAACTTGATGAACTAGAATTATTTGTTGCTGGATCAGCAGTAACTGTGACGGTCTTAGTAATAGCTGTGCCATCTTTTAAGTTGTATGTGTAAGTGACTTCAAAAGTACCAGCTTTGACAACTTTGCCATCTTGTAGAACGCCATCTTGGTCGTTGATTGTTGTAGTTACGGCACTGATTGCATCATTTCCCGTTAGGACATTGTCGTTGTTATCTTGAACTGAAGTTAGATTGTCTTCGGCAGTCCAATCTTGACCGACTTTAGTAGTACTATTTTGGGCATTGATAACTTGTCTTAAAATAAGTTGAACTGGATTAACACCAATTTGATAAGTATATGAAGATTGTTGAAAACCAGTACCGTCTTGAAGTAGATAAGAATATCCTAAACTATTCAGTTCTTTAGTAATTCCTAGATTGTTTAAGTTCAAGTAGACGTATCCACCATTTGCTAATAGATTCTTATCGATATTAACGGTGTCAAACCCGAAGAAATTATCAATTGTTGCGTCTCCATCTTTGTAATTTGGAATAATGTTTTGAATTTCTGTAGGTGCATCATCGCCATTTGTAAGGACAGCTTTATACTGACCACTTAAAATAGATGAAGCTTCGCCAGCAACTGATGCGTATCTAAAACTGTATACACTAGATTTTCTGCGATAATCGCCACTTGCTCTATTATATTCTGTTGTTACTGCAGAGACTCCTGTAATATTTGTTTGATCGGTTGTCTTTGCTGTAATAGGAATTGTCATAACGATGGATTTTCCAGGTTCTAGATAAGCTGTAGGTATATTCCAATGGAAAATGTTTGAATTAATTTCAATCGCATTAACATCAGACCATTTGAAATTAGGGTCTGCAGTCAATTCTTCAGCAGTTTGCCAGTTATTTTGTGTTGAAGTAGAGTAAACAACTTCTGCTCCTTCAGGAAGTCCCGTAATAAATGCAGTATTATCAAAATCATCAGATAATACGACATTAGAAGTTCTATTCGCTGAACCTTCAACTTCTTGAACATTTTTTGGAAGTCTGACAGTTTCTCCGTAGTCTCCTTGTTTTTCATCTGAAGTATTAGTAATAGTTACAATGATGTTTGCTGAAGTTGCATCAGAATTAATTAAAGCAGATGCACCATTGGTAGCAGTAGATACAGAAGTCATTGTTCCGGTAGAATTTGTTGCTGAAACAGCAATAGTGCTTTGGATTGGGTCACCATTAGTAACTGCAGGTTGGCTGTTAGCTGGAGTTCCATCAATAATAGCTGGATCAGTATTAGTTTCTGTATCGGTGGTTGTTGAACTATCATTCTCTACAGCATTTTGCTGAGAATCTGTTTGTTCGTCAGAATTTGCTAGTTGATCATCAGTGGAACTTTTATCTTCATTTCCAGTAGTTGGATCAGTGGCTGAAAGAGAAGTAGTTTGAATTTGGTCATTGCTTTCGTTAACGTCTTGGTTTTGAGTATCAGAATTTTCTCCAGTAGTATCGGTATTGTCAGTTTGTTGTTGGTCATTATCAGTATCTGTTTTACTATCTGAATCTGTATTATCAGTTCCATCAGTATCAGTAGTAGAATCAGCATTTTTTTGAATACTAGAATCGTCAGCTACAGAACTATCTTTGGTTTCAACAGTATCTTCAGAAGCGGCATCGCCAGTTTTAGAATCTGTAGTAGTGTCAGCTTTAACATTGTTAGTTTGCATTAATTGGAAACCTAAGGCTGCTACTCCAAGGGCAGTAACGATAAATTTCTTATTAAATTTATTTACGTTTTCTTTTGTTGTCATAATATATCCCTCGCAGTTCTGCATGTGTATGTTTATAAATATTTTGTTATGTCTTTTGCTTTACAACTCGTATTATAGGTACGATTTGGACACAAAAATGTTCATAATACATAAAAAAATATTTTCTGATTTGAAAGGTATACATGACAAAAAGACTTAAAAACGTTGCTACGTCAGTATTTTTATGTGGAAAACCAAAAATGGTTTATATATAAAGGAATGATTCCTGAATTCAAAAAACACATCATATTTGATTTGTTAACGAAAATTTCACTTTTGGAAAACAATTTTTTTCAAACTTGGATGCACTTACAATTTAATGAATTGTATAATTCTATTTGTAATCAAGAAAGAGCTTAATAAATTTCATTTGATTCTAAAAGCTAATTTAATCTCATCAATTTTCTTAGAATTAGATCAGATGATGATCTCAAAAAAATATATAAAAAAATAAACTCGAAGTAGAAGTTATCTACAACGAGTTTATTAGGATTGAGTTTATTGAACAGCATCTTTAGAAATAAACTTAGTATTAGGATTTGTACCAGTATAATTGTAAAGTTGTTTTTGAGCGGAGATGTTATCAACATTCCAATCGGCTTCAAAAGCAGAGTTTTTAGCGTTGATTCCAAGACCAACGTTAGGACCAGCATAAATTAAAGCAGCACGGTGGCCAAAGTGACCGGCTGTACCCAATGGATCGACACAATTATCTTCGTCATACCATTGTTTTAATAAGAAATAAGCAACATCTTTGTCGGACTTAGCTCCGGCTTTTTTTATTATATAATCATATCCAGCACCAGAAAGGTTTTCAGACATATTCTTAGTAGCTGTATTGTGATCTAGGTTATTGCCATTTTGTTGATCAGCTCTTTGTGTAGCATAAGAGATGACGTCATTAGAAACATTGACAGAACCAGTACCATTGGCTTGATGCAAAGCGTTAACGTATTTGGCAAAGTAACTGTTAATATTGGCCAAATTTGGAGTATAGTCAGTATCGCTTTGTGACTCAGTAGTAGCATCTGATTTTGTGGCAACAGCAACAGGAGCGTCTCCAGAAAGACTAGAGGCACTAGCTTTTAAATATTCATTAGAAGCAACTTGATATAATTTTTCTCCATTAATTGTAATAACGTTTCCAACAGCCCATTTAGTATTAGGTGCTAAAGCACGATTGGAAATTTGTTTACCATTTTTTGTGTACAATTTGGCAATACCATTGGCATTTGTGGTTGCGACAGTTGAAGCATCGGCATTTTTTTGTGTAACGGCAAACGAACTAGACATAGCCATAACGGCTACAGCTGATAATGTAATAAGTCTTGATAATTTCATTTTATTGACCCCCGAAATAAAAAAGGAACTCCTGTTAATTTAATCTCATCATTTTTAACTACACTTATATTAGACGCTCAGATGTCAATAAGCAAATAATAAGCAATTATTTTCAAAAAACTTATCAAGCAAACCCTGACGATGTTATAATGTAAGCGTTAACAAAGATTGATAAATAAATTGTTTATCGATCCAGATGAGGGGGAAACTACCATGAAACATGAAGAAACTGAAACAGAAAACTTAATAGGACTGGTTGTAATTTATATTTTTGCTTTCGTGGCTATATTTTTAGGACTATTTGCCCTATATTTCCACTTTACAACTAGCATGTCGGTTGCCTGGATGATCAAACTATTGTTTGTCGATCTATTTTTAATGATTTTGGCAATTATGAAACCAATTTTTGACATTACGGTTGATTTCTTTAAAGATATTTTGAAGAACTAAAATATTGCTTGATTTACCAGAAACTTGCTATTCTTTGTTTATAGATAAATCAGAGAGGAGTTTTATGGTATGAGTATTGAAAGTAAAGAAGATATGATTAAAGGTAAAACGAATCAAGCAGTTGGCAAAGCTTCTGGCAATGATAAGCAGGAATTAAAAGGTAAAGCCCAAGAAGCTATCGGCAAAGCAAAAGAACGAGTTGATGAGACAGTTGACAAGGTTGCCGAAAAAATCAATCAAAAAAATTAATAGTATAGGAAGAGAACTTTGTGAGTTAATTCGCAAGGTTCTTTTTTTACGTTTAATTTTTTTATATTCATGATATTTTTATCCAACAAAAATTGCATTTTGTCGGGAATATTTGTTGAGATATAATCATTTGACGCAATTTATGTGTTACATTATTTATGGAGTGAAATAATTATTTTTGTGAGGTGAATCAATGGAGAAGAGCGAGATATTAGTGACTACGACTGAACATATTCCAGGTCACGATTACGAGATTATTGGTGAAGTTTTCGGACTTACTACTCAATCAAAGAACGTCGTAAAGAATATCGGAGCTGGATTCAAAAACATCGTCGGTGGCGAGATCAAAGCCTATACCGAACTATTAACAGAAGCACGTGATATTGCGATTGACCGTTTGCGTCAAAATGCTTTAGATATGGATGCTGATGCTGTCGTTATGATGCGTTTTGATTCTGATTCGATCAGTGCTGACATGGAAACTGTTGCAGCTTATGGTACCGCAGTAAAATTTAAGTAAGGTGATTAGATGGCTTTAGTTTATAATAAAAGTTCTTTATCGGCTTGTACTAGTATTTTAATTGGTAAAAAAGCCACCGTTGATGGTTCAACTATCATCGGACGTAACGAAGATGCGATGGCTTCATGGCCTAAGCATTTCGTTATCCATGAACATAAAGAATTTACTGATGATCAAAAATTTGTCTCCAAAGCTAATGACTTTCAAATGGACCTACCTAAAATTCGCTATAAATATTCTGCCACTCCTGAATGGACCTTTAAAGAAGGATTATTTGAAGAGGATGGATTTAACGAATACGGAGTAGGAATGAGTGCCACAGAAAGTGCTTATTCTAACCAACGTGTTTTAGGCGTTGATCCTCTTGATAAAAATGGTATTGGTGAAGAGGCCATGATCACAGTAGTTCTACCCTATGTCAAAACCGCTCGGGAAGGTGTTTTACGACTAGGTAAGATTATTGAAGATTATGGAACTTGTGAAACTAACGGAGTACTTTTCTCAGATAAAGATGAAGTTTGGTACTTTGAAAGTGGATCAGGGCATTATTGGGTTGCACAACGTATCCCCGACGATAGTTATGCAGTTGTCGCCAATCAACTAGCTATTCAAGAAATTGATTTCGATGATCCAGATAATTTCTTATATCGTAAAGATATTAAAAAATTTGTCGAAGACAATCACTTGAATACTAAACCCAATGGTTTTAATTTTAGAGAAATTTTTGGAACACATGATTTGTCTGATGAAATATACAGCACACCTCGTGTCTGGTGGGGGCAACAACAGTTTTCGGGAAAAACTAATGAAAGCCCAGAAAGTGAAGATTTAGCTTTTATCAAAAAGGCAAATCGTTTGTTAAGTGTTGATGATGCTCAAGATTATTTGGCATCACATTATCAAAAGACTCCATTCGATCCGTTGAATAAGTCTACTGATAATAAGAAATATCGTCCAATTAGTTTAGCTAAAACTCAAGAGTCGCACGTCTTACAGATTAGACCTAATATGGCTCCTGAGATTGCTTGCGTTCAATGGTTAGCAATGGGTGTAGCTTCTCAAAGCGTTTATGTACCATTTTATATGGGAAGCATTGACACTCCAGAAGAATACAAACTCGGGAAATTACCATATGATAGCAAGTCAGCTTATTGGACTTATAAATTGGCCGGAGTTTTATTAGATGGTCATTACAAAGAACTTGGAAAAGACTTCCAAGCCAAGCAAAAGGACATCAATATCACGCTTCGTAAGAAGTTACATGATTTTGATAAAGAGGCCTTGAGCAAAGATGATGATAAATTACCTAATTATTTAACAAAAGCTTCATTTGAAATGGCTAAAGTTTCACTTGATGGCTACAAAGAGCTAATTGCTCAATTAATTACGGACTCGACTGATTTTTCACCTCTAAACTTCAAGACAGATATGAATTTATAAAAATTTGTACATTGAAAATTAAATGAGGGGTTTTAAAAATGAATGATGGTAATTCGCCGAAGAAAACAATCACGTTATTTAGTTTAATAATGATGATTTTCACGGCTATTTTTGGATTCGCTAATACAACTGTTGCATATGAACAGATGGGATTGGCAAGTATTGTTTGGTATGTTTTTGCGGCTGTCTTCTTCTTCCTTCCAGTAGGATTTATGATGGCAGAATATGGTTCCGCTTTTAATGAAGCAAAAGGTGGAATTTATTCTTGGATCGATGGGGCTGTTGGACCTAAATGGGCCTTCATCGGTACCTTTATGTGGCTGGCTTCATGGGAAGTTTGGCTAGTCTCTACTTCTTCAAAAGTTTGGATTCCATTGTCTACGACTTTTGCTGGACATGATACAACTCAAACTTGGGGAATGTTTGGCTTGAGTGCCACACAAGTTATTGGTGTTTTAGCTGTTTTATGGATCATTTTCGTTACATTCACAGCTTCGCAAGGTATTGAAAAAATCACTAAGGTTTCAAACTTTGGTGGTATCATGATGATTCTGTTGCAAGTTATCTTCTTTGTGTTAAGTTTGGCAGTTTTATTCATGTCAGGCTTCCACACAGCTGAACCAATTCAAGGCTTAGATACCTTTATCCATTCGGCAAATCCAGCCTTCGCTTCACCATTAGGGATGGTTTCCTTCATCGTTTATGCAATCTTTGCTTACGGTGGTATGGAATCTGTCGGTGGTGTTACTGATAGTATGAAGAATCCTAAGCGTGATTTCCCACGTGGTGTTTTGATTTCGGCTATTGTTATCACAGTACTTTATTCACTAACAATTCTCTTTTGGGCTATGAGTGCCAACTGGAATTCAGTTATTGCCAAAGGTAACGTTAACCTAGGAAATATTACTTATGTTATGATGAGTAACCTTGGTTATCAATTCGGGATTCATACCGGAATGGGCAGTGCTGCAGCTATTACTTTAGGTGAGTGGCTTGCACGTTTCACTGGTTTTGATATGTTTATCCTTTACATGGGTTCCTTCTTCGTTTTGATTTATTCACCATTGAAATCATTCGTTTTGGGTACACCAAAAGACTTTTGGCCTGAAAAAGTTACTAAATTAAACAAACATGGTATGCCTGCTTTTGCAATGTGGATGCAAGCAATCGTTGTTATCGTATTGATCTTAATCGTTGATATGGGTGGTAAGAATGCCAAAGCTCTATACAATGTTTTGACATTGATGGCTAACGTTTCAACGACTGTTCCATACTTGTTCTTAGTAGGAGCATATCCATTCTTTAACATGAACAAAGACATCGAAAAGCCATACTTGTTCTATAAGAATAAGAAGGCTATGTGGACAGTTTCGATAATTGTCTTCTTAGTATTGGCCTTTGCAATTATCTTTACATTACTACAACCATTAATGGAAGGTACTTATACTGATGCTCTTTGGACCGTTCTTGGCCCAGTAGTCTTCGGATTAGTTGGGTTCACGCTTTATTATCGTTATGAACATAAAGTTAAAAAAGCTAACCTTTCTATGGATACAGAAGATTAATTATTAATAGATCTTATCAATTTTGATAAGGTCTATTTTTTTTACACACTTTTAGCGGCTAAGCCGCTTAGAGTGTGTTATGGGGAAGCCTTAGCTTCCGTATTCCGTCGTGTGGCTAGGCCACTTAGAGTGTGTTATGGGGAAGCCTTAGCTTCCGTATTCCGTCGTGTGGCTAAGCCACTTAGAGTGTGTTATGGGGAAGCCTTAGCTTCCGTATTCCGTCGTGTGGCTAAGCCGCTTAGAGTGTGTTATGCAAGCGACCTTGTGTCGACTTGCGAACCATTTTTTAAGTATATTATGGGAAAATCAAAATTATTTAAACTTTTTTCAAAAAGTTTTGTTAACGCTCGCAAAATGTCATATGGTGACACCCCTTGGAGGTAACATATGGATGTAATTAAATGTTACAGGGAGGAAGAATTTATTATGAAAAAATTTGTTAAATTTATGGGAATTACCGCTGCTACTTTATTGGCAGTAGCACCAATTGCTGCGCCAGTATTGAGTACTACATCAGTTTCTGCTTCAACAGACGTTGATGGAAACTTTATTCAACCAGATGCATCATATACAGACAATGGTGATGGAACTTATACTTTGCACGGTACTCTTAATGGCGATATTTGGTCAGGTGGGGATAAATCTCATCCAACAGGAAATGCTTTACCAATTTCACTCGAAGGAATGAAAGTTGATTCTGAAGGTATAATAACGTTGAAAGCACCAACATTTGATGGATACACATATGGTTCAAATGATACATATCAATTGGACTTAGATGGAGAAGGAAATGTTTATTTGTATAGTGGTTTCAATTATGAACCAACGAACTCAACGACCGCTGAACAAAATAAAACATTTGGGGTTCCTTATTCAACTACTATTACATTAACAACAGATGCAATAACTTGTGATGATACTGGTTTGCCAAATCAAGTAACTGGAACAAGAGACTTTTCAGAATTGCCTGCAGGTTCATCTTGGAAAGTAGACCGTAAGATGTTTATGTATGGTGAAACATATTATCGTGTAGGTAATAATGTTTGGGTCGATAAGAGAGATGGAACAGAACAAGCAGCAAATCCTAATGTTGTTACAACAAAGAATCAAGCTTCCTTGTATACGAAAGATGGTAAAAAGGTAACGAATCGTGCCTTGGCTGCCAACACTCCTTGGTATACAGATCAAAGTGCAACAATTAATGGCGAAAAAATGTATCGTGTTGCTACAAATGAATGGGTTAAAGCAAGCGATATTCAATAATTATGAAAAAAGATTCCCTTTTGATTTTTCTAAATCAGTAGGGAATCTTTTTTGTATACACTCAATTCTTGTTTTTGATTAATAACTTAGCAACTGCACGAGCAGAGAATGGATTTTGACCAGTGATCAATTGTCCATCTTGGATAGCAAATTCTTTATAAGCTCGTTTCTTTTGAAAATCAGCGCCATGTAGTTTGGCAACATCTTCATTCAAAAAAGGAACAACCTTTCTTTTACCAGCGAGAATTTCTTCAGCAGTTGTGAAACCAGTAATTTTTTTACCAGCAATCAAATAATTTCCTGAATCATCTTTGACATTTAGTAATCCAGCAATACCGTGACAGACTGAAGTTACGAAGCCACCTTGTTGGTAAATATCGTTAGTGATTTGTTGTAATTTTTGATTGGTAGGGAAGTCCCACATTACACCGTGACCGCCAGTATAATAAATAGCTTGATAATCTTTGGGATTGATTTCTTCGGGTTTTAATGAATTAGTTAGAGCTCGTTGTTGAAAATCAGAACTACTATAAATATCCATAGTAGATTTGTCAGTATATTTGAAACTGCGAGGATCTAAGGGGACAAAACCACCTTTGGGACTGACGTAATCAACTGAAAAACCTGCTTTGGTAACTTCGTCGACAAATTCGGTAGCTTCACCCAACCAGAGTCCGGTAGCTTGTTGTGTACCTAAGTATTTAATTGTATTTGTTAGAACAACTAAGATTTTTTTCATAAATTACTCCTTATTCCGTTGTGGCATTAAAGCAGATAATCCTTGATGTCTAAGAGAAAATAGTAAAGCACCCCAGGCATTTGTGGTAGGTTGAACTTTTTTGTTTTCAGCAATTCGTGACATCTGTTGTTGATAGAAACTTAACCCAATCAAAGAACCGACTTTTTTATCCAACTTTTTTGAACCGGTGGTCAGATGATTTAGTTTTACAGAAGTAAAGTTACCCCATTTGAGCTGGTTGGGCAAGTCTGGAACCATGACTAATGGGCGAGCAAGTCCGATAAAGTCAGTCTCATTATTTTGGATGGCAGATTCCATACCATTAGCTGTATTAAAACCACCAGTAACGATGATAGGTGTTTTGATTGTCTGTTTAACTTTTTGGGCATAGTCGATGAAGAAAGCACCTTTGCCGATTCCTTGCATTTTTGGATTCTCATAATTACCACCAGATATTTCTATCAAGTCGATACCCAGTTGATCCATTTTTTGGATTACTTTGAGTGAATCTTCTTCAGAAAAGCCATCGGGACGAAAATCAGATGAATTGATTTTTAATGCTATAGGAAAGTTATTACCAACTTTTTCTCGGATGCCCGAATAGATTTCTGTGATGATGCGCATGCGATTTTCTAAAGAACCACCATATTCGTCTTTTCTTTGATTATCATGTGGTGAAAGAAATTGATTGAGCAAATATCCATGGGCGGCGTGAATTTCTACTCCGGAAAAGCCAGTTTGTTGAGCAATTACTGCGGCATCGACAAACTTAGCGATGATTTGTTTTATCTCTGAATGGCTTAAAGCTCTAGGTGAATTAAAAGCAAAACTATTTGAACCTGTCATGGGAATAGCACTAGGAGCGACTGGTTGTTTAGTAATAGTCTTAGGGGATTGTTTTCCAGGATGATTTAATTGTAGAAAAATTTTGGTGTCATTGATAGTTCCAGCTTGTGCCCATTTTTTTAATAGTTGATAATCTTGGTTTTGATCAACAACGATGTTTCCAAATTCACCGCGGGCGTTACGATCTACCATCACGTTTCCAGTAATAAGTAAACCAGTGCCACCATTAGCCCAAGCTTGATAAAGTGAAATAAGTTGTTCAGTTGGTTGGTAGTTTTTATCGCCAAAGGTCTCACTCATAGCGGCCTTTACGAAGCGATTCTTGATTGTAGTATTAGTTTTTAAGGTTAAGGAATCAAATATAGTAGTCATAGTATTCTCCTGATTATAGGTTTAAACATTTAGACATAATGGGCAAAAAATAAATTTCATCTTATTTGGATGAAATACTTTTTTCTAGAGAGACTGTCAATTCTTTTAACAATTGTACAGTATCGTCTAATGAAACACGATAAAATCTTTCCTTGCCAACTTTATTTACTGCGATAACCTTAGCATCTAGCATCAATTTGAGATGATGTGAAACGGCGGGGCGAGATAAATTTAACTGATCAGTGATTTGATTGACCGTTAATTCTTTGTTTTTACACAGTAGTAAAATAATTTTTTGACGATTCTCATCTTGAAAAATTGAAAAAATCGGCATACCTTTTTTGAAAAGATTCATAGTTTCTTCAGCCATTATAGTTCTCCTTTGATATGTTTAAATGTTTAAACCTATAATAATAACTCTTCGAAAAAAAGTCAACAAAAAAAACAGAGCCTAAGCTCTGCTCGAATATTTATTATTTGATAGGATGCTTGTCAGTCAAGGCTTTAGTACGTGCATCTAATTCTTGTAATTTTTCAGAATCGTCGTGGTATTTGATAGCATCAACGATAATGTGAGCTACTTCTTCACAGTCTTTTTCGTCAAAGCCTCTTGAAGTAACAGCTGGAGAACCTAGACGTAAACCAGAAGTATATTTTGGAGGCAATGGGTCGTTTGGAATAGCTTCCTTATTGGTTGTGATATGAATAGAATCGAGTAAGTTTTGTACTTCCATACCATTCAAGTCACAATCTGTTAAGACAACGTTTAGCAAGTGATTGTCTGTACCACCAGTTAAAACAGAAAGGTTATCAGCAGCATCGATGACTTTAGCCATTGCGGCAGCATTCTTAACAACTTGTTCCATATAAGTTTTGAATTCTGGTTGAAGATCTTCACCAAAAGCAACAGCTTTACCAGCAATAACGTGTTCTAGTGGTCCACCTTGTGTGCCTGGGAAGACAGCTGAATTAAGTTTCTTACCTAATTCGGCATTAGCAAGGATCATACCACCACGAGGTCCTCTTAGAGTTTTGTGAGTAGTAGTAGTAACAATATCAGCAACTCCAACTGGAGTAGGGTGTAAACCAACAGCAACTAGTCCAGCAATGTGAGCCATGTCGACCATCAAATATGCACCAACAGAGTCAGCAATTTCTCTGAATTTCTTGAAGTCAATGATACGACTGTAAGCAGAAGCACCAGCAACAATCAAGTGTGGGTTAACTTCTTCGGCGATTCTTTGAACGTCATCGTAATCGATCAAACCTTCATCATTAACGCCATATGAGAAGAAATCATAAATTTTACCAGAAAAGTTAACTTTTGAACCGTGAGTCAAGTGACCACCAGCATTAAGATCCATACCTAAAACGCGGTCTCCTGGTTTTAGCACGGCTTGATAAGCAGCAGCATTAGCTTGTGAACCTGAATGAGGTTGAACATTAACGTATTCAGCATTGAAAAGTTTTTTAGCACGATCAATTGCGATTTGTTCGATACCGTCGATATATTCGCAACCACCATAGTAACGGTGCCCTGGATAACCTTCAGCATATTTATTAGTCAAAACTGATCCTTGAGCTTTTCTAACATTGTCAGAAACGATATTTTCAGAAGCAATCAACTCAATATTTCTATTTTGTCGTTGTTCTTCCTTATTAATTAAATCGAATACTTCTTTATCACCTGTACTATATTGCACTACGACCATCTCCTAATCATTAATTATTATTAACTACGCTGGTACCATCACTATAATTAATCTTCACACCTGTTTCAACATTAAAAATGTATTCGTTAAAAGAAACTTCATGATCTGGCTGTCCATTGCTATTCAAGGATTCAGCCATCATTTGAACGCCACGAGCAACTAATTCATTACCACGATATATCGGTTTGACACGATACCTAATAAAATTATTAGGATTTTGTTTAAGATAATAAGCAATATCGTTTTCATGTTTAAGCATTTCGGGTGAATTCAAAGAACGAGTACCGGTCATCAAATTCTTAGGATTGTTGTTTTGTCCAGTCAGTTGATAACCGATTAAGTGTGAACGATTATATAGCCAACCACCTTTGATCCGTTTGTTGTGCCAACCAGTAGGGTTAACATAGAGTGCTTCACGTTTAGCAGTAGGCATCAGACTTTTACTTAATAAAGCATCTGCTTGGATGGCTCGGTTTAGATTGTCTAAATCAGCAAACTTTTGCCAAGGACCATTCGAAACAGTTAGTTCGGATTTTGTGAAAGTAGGCGTATTGTTATTAACTTCTACTTCTTGAGTGCCTTGGTAATTCAAGTTAGCTAAATCAGAATCGGCAGTGGTAGTTTTTCCAACTCGTTTAGGATTGTCACCACTGTTTAGATTTCCCTGGTAGGTCTGGTAAACTCCTGAACCTCCAGCAATAACCAAGATTATTCCTAAAGATACTAACTTTTTTTGGACTCGTTTTTTAGGTCTGATCATAAAAGCTGTAAACAAGACGATCAAACCTATGACAATGAGTAATAACATATACATAAAAAAATTCCCCTCACTATGAAGATCTCTTCAATCTCCAAATATGATTCTATCATAGATTTTCTGAAATATTGAACAATATTTGCATTAACAACAAATTTAATTCGGAAATAAAGGATAAAAAATAAAAAAGAAGTTGAAATCAATCAACTTCTTACTGAAAAGTTTTCTTTAAGGCTTCAATACGTTTATCCAAAGGTGGATGAGTATCAAACAAGCCTGCAAAATGTTTCTTCTTATTAGGATCATCGATATAAAGAGCTGCTGAAGCATCATCAACTCGTTTCATTGGTTTGGTGCTTTGCTCTAATTTCTCTAGAGCATTGATCAATCCCTGGGGGTTTCTAGTCAATTCAGCACCAGAAACGTCAGCTAAATATTCACGATTTCTAGAAATTGCCATCTGGACTAGAGTAGCTATCATTGGTCCGATAATTGCAAAAATTAGGCCGACCAACCAAAGAACTAGACGAATGGCACCGGAATTATTGTTGTCACGATCGTCATCATTCATCGGAATCCACCAGCGATAAGCATTACCAATGATTGAACAAATCAAGATGATAGCAGATGATAATGCAACTGAAATGGTCGAAACACGAATGTCATAATTTCTAACGTGAGATATTTCATGTGCCAAGACGCCCTCAAGTTCTTCACGATTCATCATCTTATACAAGCCACTGGTTACAGCAACTGCTGAATGTTCTGGATCACGTCCAGTTGCAAAAGCATTCGGGCTGGGGTCATCAATAATATAAATTTCCGGTAATGGGATGTCAGCAACCATCGATAAGTCTTCAACAATGTGCCAAAGATCAGGTGCATCTTTAGCTGAGTTAAGTTTTTTAGCACCATTCATTTGCATCACGATACTAGTTGACTGAAAGTAGGTTATCAATGTATAAACGACTGCAATAATTACCGCTATAACGATACCTGAGTAAATATTGTCGAAGAAGTAGGCACCGATAAAGCTGCCTAGAGCGGCTAATATCAAAAAGAAGATAAAAAATATCAAGTAGGTTTTACGTTTATTACGGTCAATCTGTTCGTAAATCATTATAGTCCTCGACTAAAATTTAACTTTAGGAGCGGCCTTATCAGCGTCAGGGATTTGTAGGAAGTTCATTTCCTTGAATCCGTGAATTCCTGCAATGATATTACGTGGAAAAGTTTGAATTGCTGTATCGTAAGCCTGGACTTGACTGTTGTAAGCTTGACGTGCATATGAAACTTTATTTTCAGTATTAGATAGTTCTTCCATTAATTGAGAGAACTCTTGATTAGCTTTTAAATCAGGATAGTTTTCTGCCAAAGCGAAGACTTGTCTCAAGGCACCACTCAAAGCACTGTCAGCTTCAACTTTGTCTTGCAAAGAGTCAGCAGTATTAACGTTGTTTCTTAATTGAATAACGTTAGCTAAAGTTTCCTTTTCATGCTTAGCGTAACCTTTGACAGTTTCAACTAGGTTAGGAATTAAATCAGTCCGACGTTTTAATTGAACATCGATTTGAGAACTGAATTCCTGAGCACGATTGCGATATTTAACGAGGCTGTTGTACATGCCAGCATAAATAGCAATCAATAGGATAATAACAACGATGATTATTATAGTTTTCATTTAAATCTCCTTCTTTTCTTATTGAATCCATTTTACCATATCGCATATTTTCTAGTCTTTAACAAGCAACATTAATGAGTTTATTAGTATTCCTTTTTCAGAAAGTATTTTATAATTATGAATTGAGGAAGGTTTCTAGGCAGGTTTCACAGGTGTGTGTATATTATGAAAAAAAATATTTTAGTTCTTTTTATGCTTTTGGCAATTGCTTTAGGAGCATTTCCTGAAACTGCTTTAGCAGAGTCGACTGATTCAACAGCCGGTGGTGAATTTAATCAGAAAGTTGATAGTTTATTAGATCAAAAAGGTTATTCTGGAACGTTATTGGTCATTAAAGATGGTAAACCAATTTATCAAACTAGTCGTGGTTTTGCCAACTACGCTAATGGTGTCAATAACGATGAAGATACGACTTATGAAATTGATTCAGTACAAAAATCAATGACTGCTGCCATGATCATGAAACAAGTTCAAAATGGTAAATTGAAATTGAGCGATAAGTTGGCTAAATTTTATCCACAGATTCCTGGTAGTAAGAAAATAACTATTAGACAAATGTTGGATATGACTTCTGGACTAATTTTGAAAGGCGATATTGGACCTAGTCGCGTTCTTTCTGATGAGGATATTATTCATGAAGATATTGCAAATATTAAATTTTCCAATTTTTTGCATGGTAAGTGGGATTATCAAGCGATTAATTTTAATTTATTAAGTGGTATTTTGGAAAAGTTAACGGGTGAATCTTATCGTCAATTATTTACCGATACTTTCATTAAGAAACTTGATTTGAATAATACGATTTTTGCATATGACAATAATCCTAATATTCTTAAAGCTACTGGCTATAACAATATAGATCCATTATCATCACGACTTGATTATAAAAATGCTTTTTATACGAGAAAGTGGTTCGAATTTGATGAATTAGGTACTGGACAAATTTATATGAGTGCTAGTGACTTATATAAAGTAGAAAAGTATATTATGACTGGTTCTTATTTAAGTAAGAAGTCACGTAAAGAATTATTTAAACCAGGCAGTGGTAGTACTTATGGTGGTGGATTGTATCATCGTGAAAACGACAACTTTGCTAATGGTTGGGGCTACGGTTTCCAAACTGTAATGCATATTTCTCATAATGGTAAAAATGCAGTGATCGTTTTGGAAAATTATTCAAGATTAGCAGCTGATATTAAGCCAACAGCTAAAACGATTTACCAAATGATTAATAAAAAATAAAAAAATGGTAGCTATTTTTAATAAATGCCTGTATGATTATCTATGCAGGTAGCCTACCTGTGAATTAAAATGATTGCTTTGCACATTCCAAAGTTTTCTGTAAAGCAATCTAAAGTCCTACATCACGGATTGATGTAGGACTTTTTCTTTTGTCAATTTTCTCAATTTGTTGTAGTTTGTAAGTATTGAGGAGGGTTATATTCATGTATAAATTAAATGATGGACAAGAAATTCCTAGCTTTGGCTTCGGAACTTACAAGTTAAATGGTCGTAGTGGCGTTCAAAGTATTGTTTCAGCTATTAACAATGGTTATACGATGCTTGATACAGCTTATAATTATGAGAACGAAGGTGCTGTTGGTAAAGCAATTGCGGAGAGTGGTATCAATCGTGATCGTTTAACAGTTACTTCTAAGTTGCCAGGCCGCTATTATGCTTATGATGACGCTATAACGGCATTACAAGAATCACTATACCGAGCACATTTGGATTATTTTGATTTGTATTTACTACATTGGCCTAATCCTAAACGTGGTATGTATGTTGAAGCCTGGCAAGCTTTGATTGATGCTCAGAAATTTGGCTTAGTAAAATCAATTGGTGTTTGCAACTTTTTACCAGATCACTTGAATAAATTGAAAAATGAAACAGGCGTTATGCCAAGTGTTAATCAGATTGAATTGCATCCATATTTCAATCAAGAATCAATGCGTAAATTCGATGCGGATAACGATATCGTGACGATGGATTGGAGTCCACTTGGGCGTGCTAGTTCTGTGTTGCAAGATGAAGTATTAATTAAATTAAGCAAAAAATACAATAAAACTGTTGGTCAAATGATACTAAGATGGGAATTGCAATTGAAGACAATTCCAATTCCAAAATCAGCTTCGCCAATTCGTCAACGTGAAAATATGAATATCTTTGATTTTGAAATATCGGCTGAAGATATGCGTCAAATCAATGCTTTAACTAAACCAGATGGTCGAACAAAGAATCAAGATCCTGCAGTATATGAAGAATTTTAAAAATGAGAGTGTTATTTGTTTTTATCGCAAATAACACTCTTTTTCTATTCTGTCTCAAAATACATAACTTTACTATTGTAAAATTTGAGCAATGGAACTATATTCTATGTGTAAACAATTACAAAAATAAATTAATACAACAAGAGGCGGTTCTTATGTATAGAAGTAATGGAAATTATGAAGCATTTGCAAGACCAATGAAACCAGCTGGAGTTGATGATAAATCAGCTTATATTGTTGGTTCAGGTTTAGCCGGTTTAGCTGCCGCAACGTTCTTAATTCGCGATGGTCAAATGAAACCCAATAAAATCCATATTCTAGAGGAATTAGGATTACCCGGTGGTAGTATGGATGGTATTTGGAATGAACAAAAAGGTTATATTATTCGTGGTGGAAGAGAAATGGAACCACATTTTGAAACTCTTTGGGATTTGTTCAGATCAATTCCATCTTTGGAAAATCCAGATGCATCAGTGCTGGATGAATTTTATTGGTTGAATAAAAAAGATCCTAGTTATTCTCATGGACGTGTCATTCAAGAGCAAGGAAAAGAATTACCAACTGAAGGAGATTTGACTTTGACTCCTAAGGCGGTTCAAGAATTACTCGATTTAGTTATGACACCAGAAAAAGATTTGGATGGTAAAAAGATCAATGAAGTATTTTCAGAAGATTTCTTGAATTCTAATTTCTGGCTCTATTGGTCAACAATGTTTGCTTTTGAGCCATGGGCTAGTGCAATGGAAATGAGACGTTATTTGATGCGCTTTTGTCACCATATTGACTCATTATCCAATTTGTCATCATTGAGATTTACCAAATACAATCAATATGAATCGCTTATTCAACCAATGGTCAAATTCTTGGAAGATAAGGGTGTGCAATTTACTTACAATACTCACGTTGAAAATATCCAAGTTGACACTTCTAGTGATAGTAAGGTTGCGACAGAAATTGATATGACAACAGATGGCAAGGATAATTCAATCAAATTGACTGAAAATGACCTAGTCTTTGTTACTAACGGTTCAATTACTGAAAGCACTACTTATGGTGACAAGACTCACCCGGCATCAGTCGAGCATGAATTAGGAAGCAGTTGGTCACTTTGGGAGAATTTGGCAAAACAAGATCCAGCTTTTGGTAATCCAGATGTCTTTTGTAAGAATATCCCCGAAGCAAACTGGGTAATTTCGGGAACAATTACTTTGACTGATGATCAAGTAGTTCCATACATTGAAAAAATTAGTAAAAAGGATCCTCATAGTGGTTCAATCGTCACAAGTGGACCAGTAACTATTAAGGACTCAAATTGGTTGTATGGATATTCAATCAGTCGTCAAAAACATTTCAAGAGACAAAAGGATAATGAATTAGTTGTTTGGGTTTATGGATTGTTCTCTGATAAACCAGGTAATTTTGTTCACAAGAAGATTACTGAATGCAGTGGTGACGAGCTATGTGAAGAATGGCTATATCACATCGGCGTTCCAACTGATAAAATCGAAGATATCGCTAAGAATCATGCTAATACGATTCCAGCTCATATGCCATATATCACTTCTTACTTCATGCCTAGAAAAGTTGGCGATCGTCCATTAGTAGTACCAAAAGGCTCAAAGAATCTAGCTTTTATTGGAAACTTTGCTGAAACTGAACGTGACACAGTCTTTACAACTGAATATTCAGTCAGAACGGCTATGGAAGCTGTCTATACTTTACTTGACGTTGATCGTGGTGTTCCAGAAGTCTTTGGTTCAGCTTATGACGTCAGAGTATTGTTGAGAGCAATTTATTACTTAGACGGCAAGAAGAAGTTGGAAGATATTAAGTTGCCATTCAAAGAACGTATGGTAGAAAAGAAAGTTATGGAGAAGATCCATGGAACTTACATTGAAGAATTAATGAAAGATGCACATTTGTTATAGATAGTAAATGGACTCATTGGCGCAATTACGCGTTGATGAGTTTTTTTGTATAAAGCCTATAAATATACCGTCAAGTTAATGAGGAGTAAAATTACTATTGTAATGATATTTTTAAAATAGGAGTTTTATATGACTGATTTATTCAAAAATGGTGCCATCAGTATTCATGGTGCACGAGAAAATAATTTGAAGAATATTGACTTAGATATTCCTAAACATAAAATGACTGTTTTCGCTGGATTGTCGGGTTCAGGTAAATCTTCCTTAGTTTTTGATACTTTGGCGGCGGTCTCTCGAAGGGAATTAAATGAAACTTTTCCCAGTTTTACGCAGCAGTATTTACCTAAATATGGTCAACCACAATTTGACAGTATTGAACATTTGCCAGTAGCAATCGTAGTTGAGCAAAAGCCAATCGGACGTAATTCTCGATCCACTTTGGCAACTTATACCGGAATTTATTCAGTGTTGCGACTGATGTTTTCCCGAATTGGTCAGCCTTGGGTGGGTTATTCTGAATGGTTTTCCTTTAATTTGCCTCAAGGAATGTGTCCTAATTGTCAGGGATTGGGTTTTGTTGATGAGGTCGATGAAAGTCAGTTAATTGATCCTAACAAGTCTTTGAATGAAGGGGCAATGACTTTTACTGGATTTCAACCGGGAACGTGGCGTTGGAAGGAGTATGGCAACAGTGGATTGTTTGATCTTGATAAGAAAATCAAAGATTACTCCAAAGAAGAATATGAAATGTTTATGCATGCTCCCAAACAAAAATTGAAGAATCCTCCTAAAACTTGGGCTCGAACAGCTCAATATGAAGGCTTGGTCCCACGAATGCTACGTTCGGTAATTCATAGTGCTTCTGGTCGGCATCATCAGGCTGCACTAGAAAAAATTGTCACGAGAAAAACTTGTCCAGTATGTCATGGAACTCGTTTAAATAGTAAAGCCTTAACTGCTAAGATTGAAGGCAAGAATATCGCTGAAGTCGGTGAGATGGATTTAGTCAACGTTTTGAAATTCTTGGATAGTATTACCGACTTTAAAGCTAAAACAATGGTCCGTGAATTGCGCAGTAAAGTTCAATCGTTGGTAGATATCGGTTTAGGTTATCTTTCTTTGAATCGTGGAACTGATACATTATCTGGTGGTGAAGCACAGCGGATCAAAATTGCTAAGTATTTAACTAGTTCTTTGTCAGATTTAGTTTATGTTTTAGACGAACCTAGTGTTGGATTGCATCCACATGATATTCAGCTGATTACTAAATCATTAGAAAAACTAAAAGATCAAGGTAATACGATTGTTCTAGTCGACCACAATCCAACAATTATTTCGGCGGCTGACTATGTGGTCGAGATTGGGCCTAAAGCTGGTAAAGGTGGCGGAAGAGTTACTTTTAAGGGAACTTATTCTGAATTATTGAAATCTAATACTATTACCGGGCAGATGTTACGAACTCCCATAAAATTCCGTCGACCTAGAACGACAACTGATTGGCTCGATGTAAAAAATGTAACTTCGCATAATTTAAATAAAGTCAGTGCTAAGATTCCTAAGGGAGTTTTGACGGTTGTATCTGGACCAGCTGGTTCAGGGAAAAGTACTTTAGTTAATGCATTTAAGCAACAGATGTCAGGCATAGATTACGTTGATCTCAGTCAAGATTCTGTTGGGGTAAATATTCGTTCAACTCCTGCAACGTATTTGAATATTTTGAATCCTTTGAGAAAACTTTTTGCCAAAGCAAATAAAGTATCAACACAGTTATTCAGTTATAATGGCAAAGGCGCTTGTCCTCGTTGTAAAGGCAAGGGTGTAACGATAACTGAAATGGCCTTTATGGATCCCGTCATTCAAACTTGTGAATTGTGCGGAGGTAAAAGATACAGTCAGGAAGCCCTACAATACAAGTATCATGGTAAAGATATTTCAGAAGTGATGAACATGTCGATTGATGATACCTTGGACTTCTTTAAAGATGTACCCAATATTTTGAAAAAAGTTGATTTGCTTGAGAAGGTTGGTTTAGGTTATTTAAATCTAAGTCAATCGATGACAACTCTATCTGGCGGGGAAGTACAACGAGTTAAATTAGCTATGGAATTGGATCACAAAGGTAGCGTATATTTCTTAGATGAACCAACTACAGGTTTGCATTTGAATGATACGAAACGCTTGATTGATCTATTTGAAAAATTAGTTGATAATGGCAACACTTTAATTTTGATTGAACACAATTTATCTCTTATTTCTCAGGCTGATTGGTTAATAGATATGGGTCCTGATGCTGGTAAATATGGTGGTAAAGTTTGTTTTGAAGGCACGCCAAAGGATAGTATGAAGTGTCCAGACTCAAGAACTGGAGTTGCTTTAAAAAAATTAATTGACTAAAAAATGTCTAACTGAAATTATCAAAATTCAGTTAGACATTTTTTAGTCGAAGTAAGTTTCCCAAATATCAGCTTTATGACATTGAAAAGCACGTTTGAAATCATCAGGCATATTTCGAGCTAAAGATAGATTTAATTTTAATGCTTCATCTAAGGTGAAATATTTAACATCGGAAGTTTCCACGCCACTGTGAATATCGTCTTCTGTAGGGATGCACTCAAAAAATAATTTGTAGACGTAATTGAGATTTTTCTTAGGATAGTGGTTTTTTTGCATATCTTTGATAGCAATCATACGTTTAGGCTTGACCTTGATTCCGGCTTCTTCAAATGTTTCTTTGACAGCAATTTCAGCTGCAGAATAGCCAATGTCACCCCAACCACCAGGAATTGACCACTCGCCGCTACTTTTTTCACGAACAAGTAATATTTTATTATCCTTAAATGTTGCTGCTCGAATATCAACTTTTGGTGTAACGTAACCGGTATCGGCATCAAAGAAAATATCTAGCTGTTTTTGAGAAGAGTTCTTAATTAATTTAGTAATTAATTGCTTTGAGACATCTTCTAATTGGTCATATCGTTCACGATCGAAGACGTCCTTGCTGTAATGTTTACCAGTTTGGGCAATTGCTTGTAATTTTTCGATTAGTAATTCAATATCATCCATTTTTATACCGCCTTTAATTGGATTATATCATTAGAAGACTAATCTTTAGAAATCGATTTCATTAAGTAGCTTCTTCATAAAGCGGCTGTCTGATAAAAGAATTGAAAATGTTATAGCTTTTAATTGTTAGACCGACGTTTTCTTCTTTAACCATTTCGGCAATATTTGCCATTAAGTAGAGACTATTGATCATCATGGAATGCGAATTATTGGAAAGAGCGAATTTAATGCCTTCTTCTAAGGTCTGAATAGCTAGATCAAACTTAGAAATATGAAAATAGGATAATGCAGCGATATAAAACAGCAAAATCAAATTCTCATCATAATTTGATTTTTCAAGATGACGGAATGCTAATTTAATTTGATCAAAAGTCGAGGTCTTGAGCCCTTGCTGAGCATAAACATAAGCTAGAGTGATATTGCCCAACCTAGTTAAGGTTGATTGTTTACGACCATTGGTTGAACATGCTAAAGATAATTTAAGATATTCCTTGGCTTTGTCAAATCCTCGGTCAAGATGTAATGAACACAATGCCAAATAAAAGTAATAGGCCTGTGTTTGTTGGTCGTTTTGAACCATTTCTAAAACAGTAGGGCGATTCAAAAAAGCTTGTAATTGCTGATAATTTCGTTTGTGGTAAAAACTAGCAGCTTTTTGGTTGAAATATTTTTCGCGACAAATTTGAAAACTTCCTACCAAACAAAGATCGTCAAAATCAACTGCTAATCGTTCGCAAAGATTAATCAGTAGTTGCGTATTGGGAATATATTTGTTGTGTTCAATTTCTGAGAGAGTCGATTGTGAACAAATATCTTCGGAAATTTCACTTTGCGATAATTGTTGTTGTTGTCGAGTTTCTCTTAAGATATCACCTAAATTATTCATATAATAAACACCCACTATTTATTTCTATGATTAGATAATATAGAAAGAGTGTATATTTTCTGTTCAATTAATGTAAAGTTGTGTAATTTTTTTGTAAATATTTTGAAAAAAGCTATTTCCAGTGATGATCCGGAAATAGCTTTTTATAATTTAATGAAGTGAGAAGCCTTGTTCCAACAAAAAATCGGCAACTTCTGGACGGTGGACGTGATTGAAAATGGTTAAGTTTTTTTCAGTCCAAGTTGTATCTTGAGGATTAGTCTTTCGATTGGAATAATAATCTTTTACTTCTTTATCATAGGTAGATAAATCATTGAAAAGTTGACTATCATAAGTATTTTTGGAAACTCGGTTTGACATTGGAAGTCTAGGTTTAGTTTGGTTAAGTACTTTAGGAACTCCAATAGTCATTCCGAAGAGTGGGAAAGTATATTTAGGAAGATTTAGTAATTCAGCAACTTGTTTGATATTGTTACGAATGCTTCCAATATAACAAATACCCAAGCCCATGGACTCTGCAGCAACGGCCATATTTTGGGCTGCAATCGTAGTATCTACGGTAGCGACTAGTAACGATTCCATATTCTTGATGCTATCTAAACTTTGGTTGTGTTGTTTGAGCATTGTAGCTTGGCGATTAAGATCAGCCACAAAAATATAAAAAGTATCAGCTTTTTTGACGTGTGGTGAACTGATAGTGATATCTGACAATTGGTTGCGTAAATCAGGATCAGTGATTTCAATAATTGAAAAAGCCTGGACGAATTCAGAAGTCGATCCACTTTGTGCAGCTTCAATTAATTCTTTTTTGGTATTTTCACTAATAGTTTCATCTTTAAAATCCCGCACTGATACGTGTTTGATTAAGTTTTCAATAGTTTGGTTCATTTTGTTCCCTCATTTTTTGAAAATAATTTTACTTGTTTTTGTATCATAACACTTTAAAGTAAAATTGCAGTTGCCAAAGCCTTCTGAATTGTAGTGATACTATTGTCTTTTCGGAATTGAAGTACTTGAGCCGGTTCAACTGCACCGGAAATCCAAATTTTTAATTCGGCATCTAAATCGAAGTGACCAGTAGTTTCGACAGAAAATCGGGAGATGCTTTTATAAGGAAAAGTTTTGTAATCAACTTTTTTGCCCGTGACGCCTTGTTTGTCGACAACGATTAATCGGTGGTTAGTGAAAACTACTAAATCGCGAACTAATTTAAAGGCTAAGTCCACCTCTTCGTTGGGGATTAAAACATCTTTTAATTCCTGCTTGATAGCGTCTTGATCGACATTAGTTGCGTTACCGAGTAGTCCGTCTAGTAAACTCATAGTTCGTAGCCTCCTTAATGTTTGTTAATATAATTATTCACTAAAAGTAGGCTTGAAAGCAAATAGAAATTGACTAAGCTTTTGACTAAGCTGAGTTATGAATTTAGTCGAATGAAAAATAGAATTAAAAAACAAAAAAGCTGTTATATCAGTCTTTTCAACCGATATAACAGCTAACGAAATCTCTCAAATCACCCGTATGGGAATCGAACCCATAACTCCACCTTGAGAGGGTGGCGTCTTAAACCATTTGACCAACGGGCAATTAAACAACACTCATCATTTTACCCGTAATTGGGTAAATCTGTCAATAAGAATTATCGTTTTTTACGATTATTCTCGTCCTTAGTCTTAATAATTAGGACATAGACCATCATACCAATCAAAATAATTGTATAAATGGCGCTAACAAATCCAGCATATTCCATAATTATCCAACCAGTTACTCGTGCACTAGCTAATAGGAGCATTGATAAAACACCAAACATAACAACTTTGCGGAGTAAATCTTGATAGATTTCATTAAATTTCTTTTTATTGTTTCTCATAGAAGGATCACCCCTGAAGCAATTGCCCCTGCCAAAATAGCTAGAAAGTTATTCAAGAAGTGAACAGTTATATTAGCTTTAATATTTTTAGTTCGATAGTAAACGCCAGCTAAGACGATTCCCAGTAAAATTTTTGATAGCGCGTAAAACCAATCAGTGTTGCTGCTAAAGGGTGCATGAACGTAACCAAAAATCACGCCACTGACAATGACAGAAATTAGGGGATGATCAACGAAGAACCAGTTCATAAAAATTCCCCGAAAAAGAATTTCCTCTAGTATCGGTGCTACAAAAATAGTAAATATTATTAAAATAATCATGCTATTATTAGCCACTAGTTGTAATGCTTCAACGTTTTCATTGCTACTTTTCATAAAGGGCAACGTTACAATATTAATAATAAAAGTTAAAACGGTTGCAATTACTATGATAATCCAAGTACTCTTAGTAAAGCTAGAAGTGGGGAACTTTTGGGCTTTTTTGAAGGTCAAAAGAATGACAGTTGCGCCAATTATCAATAGAATTAAGGTTACCAAAGGAGCCATTTTAATGTAGGATGAATATTTGGTGCCCAATTCTTTTTTGGTCAAAGTCAGAACACTTAACGGTAATTGTTCCATTAAAAATAATGCCAAAAAGGCTATAATATGAAATATAACTTTTATAGGATGATAAGTATTTTTTGTATTGTTCATTAAAATACCACCTTTATTGGGATAATTATTAGAATTTTTTGATGATTAGTGCTTTAATACTATAATGCTATTAGTCAATTTTAAAGGGAGTGAATAAATGTTTAAGATTGCTAGAGGTCGGATTAATAACTGGCAAGTACTTGCTGCGGTCATTTTTATGATTTTCCAAGTCGTTGCAACGTTATATATTCCTAATCTTACATCAGACATTGTCAATAAAGGTGTAATTACTGGTGATACGGATTATATCATACATACCGGTATTGAAATGGTTGTCGTTTCATTGATAACAGCCATTGCCGCTTTTGGAAATGTTTTGATGGCATCACAAGCCTCACAAGGTTTGGGTCGGAAGTTAAGATCCGATTTATTTAAGAAAATATTATACTTTACGCACGATGAATTCGACAAGTTCGAAACATCATCGTTAACGACTAGAACAACTAATGATGTTATTCAAATTCAAAACGTAATGATTATGATGTTGAGAATGATGATCATGGCACCGATTATGTTGATTGGTGCGAGTTTCATGGCTTACCAAAAAAATGCTGAAATGACAAAAATCTTCTTGATTTCAATTCCAGTTTTAATCGTTATCGTTGGATTAGTCATGTTCTTTGCTGTGCCATTGTTTAAGGCTATGCAAAAGAAAACTGATCGTTTGAACTTAGTCTTTCGTGAAGGATTGACTGGGGTACGTGTTATTCGTGCTTTTAGACAAGATCAATTCGAACAAGATCGTTTCAAGGAAGCTAACGAAGATTATACTAACAATGCCGTCAAAGTATTTAGTATCGTTGCCGTTATGTTTCCAGTTGTTACATTAGTTATGAGTGGAACTAATGTTGGTATTACTTGGTTAGGAGCACATTATATTGCTAATCAATCAATGGAAATTGGTAATATGATTGCTTTCATGACTTACGCTATGCAAATTTTAATGAGTTTTATGATTCTTTCAATGGTATTCGTTTTCGTACCACGTGCTTCTGCATCTGCTGCTCGTATTCAAGAAGTTTTTGAAACTAAGAGTAAGATCGATGTCGTTGCAAAACCTGCCAAATTAAAGGATGAACCATCATTGAGCTTTAATGATGTTAACTTTAGATACCATGGTGCTGAAAGACTAGCCTTGAATACTTTGAATTTCAAAGTTACTAAAGGTCAAACTTTGGCTATTATCGGTGGTACTGGTTCTGGTAAGAGTACTTTGATCAACTTGATTCCTAGATTCTATGATGCTGAAACAGGTGTCGTAAGTATCAATGGAACTGACGTCAAGGCTTTGAGTACTGAAGATATCAACAGCCAAGTTTCAATGGTTCCGCAAAAGGCAATTCTTTTCAAGGGAACTATTCGTGAAAACATGGCCTATGGTAAGGAAAATGCGACTGATGATGAGATTTGGCATGCACTAGAAATTGCCCAAGCCGCTGATTTCGTTAAAGAATTAGACGGACAATTAGATGGTGAAGTTGAACAAGGTGGAGATAATTTCTCTGGTGGTCAAAAACAACGTCTGGCAATTGCGCGTGCGTTAGTTAAAGATGCCTCAATCTATGTCTTCGATGATTCCTTCTCAGCGCTTGATTTCAAGACTGATTTGAATTTAAGAACAGCTTTGAAAAATGATGAAAAAATTAGTCAAGCCGTTGTTGTTATTGTCGGACAACGTATTTCAACAGTTGCTGATGCTGATCAGATCGTTGTTTTGGATAACGGAGAGATGGTCGGATTAGGTACTCATCAAGAATTGAAAGAGAATAATAAGACTTATCAAGAAATTATTAAATCTCAACTGAAGGAGGATAAGTAATGGCTGAAAAGAAGAATGAAACACAATCACCTTCAGTAGGACACGGTCATGGTCCTGGTCGTGGGCCTAATATTGTTGTCAAACCTAAGAATTTCTGGAAGACTACTGGTCGTTTAGCAAAATACATGTCGACTTATGTGGTCGGAATCATTGTTGTTTTGGCTTTGGCCATTGCTTCAGCTGTTTTCCAGATTAAGACTCCAAAGATTTTGGGTGAAGCTACTACTGAGATTTATAAAGGTTTAATGACCGGTATAGCACAGCAAAAAGCTGGTTTTAAGATCAATGGTTTGCCAATTAATTTTGACAAGATTGAACACATCATTTTCATCGTTATTTTGATGTATTTGGCTTCAGCATTATTTAACTTTATTCAACAATTCGTTATGACGAGAATTTCTCAACGGACTGTTTACAAATTAAGACGTGATTTAAAGGGTAAGATGAGAAGATTACCAATTAGCTATTATGACTCTCATTCTAATGGTGATATCATGTCTCGTGCCATCAACGATATGGATAATATTGCTGGTACTTTACAACAAAGTTTGACTCAATTAGTAACTAGTTCAGTTACCTTTGTTGGTATCATTTGGATGATGTTGACGATTAGTTGGAAATTGACTCTGATTGCTTTAGCAACTGTTCCATTAAGTTTGATCGTAGTTGGAATTATTGCGCCACAATCACAAAAATTCTTTAAACGTCAACAGAATTCCTTAGGTCTTTTGAACAACCAGGTTGAAGAAAATTATTCTGGACACGTTGTTGTTAAGAGTTTTAATCACGAACAAGAATCAATTGAAGAATTTGAAAAAGAAAATACTAAATTGTACAAGGCTTCTTGGAAAGCTCAACTGATCTCTGGTATCGTTATGCCAATGATGAACTTCTTGAACAACTTAGGTTATGTTTTCGTGGCTATGTATGGTGGTATTCAAGTTGCCAATGGTGGAATTTCTCTTGGTAATATTCAAGCCTTCTTACAATACATGAATCAATTTTCACAGCCAATTGCCCAACTAGCTAACTTGACTAATACGATTCAAGCAACAATTGCTTCAGCAGAACGTGTTTTTGAAATTTTGGATGAACCTGAAATGGAAGACACCAAAGTTGATGTACCAGACGTGAAGACTGATGACAAGGTTACTTTGGATCATGTTAAATTTGGTTATGAAGGTAGCCCAATCCTATTAAAAGACTACAATCTTGAAGTCAAACCAGGTGAGATGGTTGCCATTGTTGGACCTACTGGTGCTGGTAAGACTACTATCATCAACTTGCTAGAACGTTTCTACGATGTTAGCGGAGGTTCGATCAAGCTAGATGGTAGAGATGTCCGTAATATGACTCGTGAAGAAGTTAGAAGTCACTATGCAATGGTATTGCAAGATACTTGGCTCTTTACTGGTAGTATTTATGACAACTTGAAGTACAGTCGTGAAGATGCTACTAAAGAAGAAATCATTGAAGCTGCTAAAGCTGCCCACGTGGATAACTTTGTTCGTCAATTGCCACAAGGTTATGACACAGTTCTTAACGAGGAAGCTTCTAATATTTCTCAAGGTCAAAGACAGTTGATCACTATTGCTCGTGCTTTTGTTGCTGATCCAGAAATTTTGATTTTGGATGAGGCTACTAGTTCAGTTGATACGAGAACTGAATTGCACATTCAACATGCAATGGAACGTCTATTGAAGAATCGGACAAGTTTTGTTGTTGCTCACAGACTTTCAACTATTCAAGATGCTGATAAGATCATTGTGATGAATCATGGTTCAATTGTTGAAACTGGTAATCACAAAGAACTTATGGCAAAGAATGGTTTTTATGCTGATCTTTATAATTCACAATTTGCTGGAAATGTCGCAATGTAAAAATATAAGCTTTATAATTAGGACGTGTTTTTATGACACGTTCTTTTTTTAGTAGGAGAGGTAACCATGGCAAATTTTGAAGAAACCAAAGCTCAAATTATTGATTTAGTTAATAAACAAGTCGTTCCAGGAGTCAGTTTTGGCTTTATAAACTCCTCTCAGACGAATAAATATATTTATGGTGATAAGGAATGGCGTCCTGAAATAAAATCGCTTAGAGGCACAGAATTGCACGATTTAGCCTCTTTAACGAAGGTTATGGGAACAATTCCGTTGATTATTAAATTAATAAATGAAAAAAAGCTTGCTTTGCACGATCCAATTAAAAAATATTTGCCGAATTTTTCGGATGATCGGGTTGAATTATTTCACTTATTGACGCATACCTCAGGAATCCATGGCTATATTCCTAATCGGGATTCTTTAGATAGCGACCAGTTGATCCAGGCCTTGATCAAGTTGCCAGTGACTGACACCTTCAATAAAAAAGTCGTATACACTGATACCGGTTTGATATTTCTAGGTTTGATAATTGAACAAATTTATCATATGCCAGTTCAAGATGCGATTATGAAATACATTATTGAACCAAAGGGCTTAAAAGATGCTACTTTTGAACCTGATCCCCAAAAATGCATTCCAACGTATGAAGTTAATGGTCAAATGCTTTGTGGTGTACCCAATGATCCTAAAGCTCGTCAATTAGGAAAACGTTGTGGTTCAGCTGGGATGTTTGCAAGTTTAGATGATGTCATGAAATTTGCCAAAGACATGTTGAAACCGGATAAGAAATTTTTGTATCACAATTTTACGGAGTTAAATCCGGGACGTTCATTAGGATGGGATGTTAAACCTGATGGATCAGGACACGTCTTATTTCACACCGGATATACAGGACATTTCATTGCCTTAGATTATCAACACCAAAATGCAATGGTCGTTTTGACGAATCGAGTTCACCCAATTGAACACAATCAGATTTTTTTGGAACGTCGAGAAACGATTTTGAATTCTTTTTTAAATGAGAGCAAATAAAAAAGCAGCCGTTAGGCTGCTTTTATTTTTGCTTGATATATCCTTTTTCCATTAGACTCTTACGTAGACTGAGCATGGCTGTATAAGTTGCTAAGACGTAAATTTTATCTGTTGGAATATTTGGTATTTCTTTAACGAAGTCTTCAATTTCAACAGTTTCTTTATTTTTCTTCATATCCAAACCGGCAATCTTGAAACGATAAGTAACATCTTTGACACGTTTACCACCGGTAATAACTAGCGGCAATTTATCATAGTCAAAATCTTCGAAATTGGCGTCCCAGATCCAACTAGTATCGATTCCGTCAGCATAGTTAGCATTTAGCAAGAATGCTAAAGTATAAGGTTCTTTGTCACTGAGCACAGTCTCAATAACTTGATTCAAGCCAACGGGATTCTTAACTAAGATGATATTGACGTCTTTGCCATCAACGTTGATAGTTTCTTGACGACCAAAGACCTTTTCATCGTAGGTAAAGGCTTTTTGCATTTGTTCAACACTGATGCCCATTTCTGAAGCAACTGCATAGGCAGCTAAAGCATTATAAACATTATACTTTCCACCGATGTTCATAGTGAATTTATTGCCATCGATTTCAAATTCAGTTTTGTTAGGAAGCAAAGTTGAAATATTTGTAACTTGATATTTCAATTCGTGACGTTTGAAACCACAGTTAGGACAGAAGTAACTACCAAGGTTAGCGTAAGAGATCATGTGGTAGTGAATGATGTGATTACATTTAGGACACAAGACACCATCAGTATTTGTTGGTGCTTTGAAGTCTTCATTTTCATGCCCTTTGTCGCTGAAACCATAGTAGATAAACTTGTTAGGTAGATCTTTTGAAGAGAAGATAGCAGCATCGCCATTGGCAATAACTGTGGCATCAGGCGCCATTTTGATACCATCGACAATTTTTTGATAAGTAGTGTAGATTTCCCCATAACGGTCCATTTGATCACGGAAAATGTTAGTTAAGACGAAATATTTTGGCTTGATGTACTTACAAATGATAGGGACGTTAGCCTCATCAACTTCCAAAACAGCTAAAGGTTTCTTGCTTGTTTTATGATGTGTAACGAAACTAGTAACGATTCCTTGAATCATATTGGAACCAGTTGGATTAGTTAAGACGTCGTTATATTTTTGAATCAACATTTTATTGATCAAAGATGTCGTCAAAGTTTTCCCGTTTGTACCCGTAACGACAATCAAATCGTAATCCTTACCAAGACTTTTCAAAATATCTGGATCGATTTTATAAGCAATTTTTCCCGGATATGAAGAACCGCCATTAAAAAATTTGCTTAAAATAAAATATGATGTTTTACCTGTAATTGTTGCTATACTTGATTTAAATGTCATTAATAAAAACCCCAAATTGAATTAATTAAAAATATATTATCATACCTGAACTATATTTTATCCGTTTTTGATTGAAAATGGGAAATCTTTGCTGTGTTCAAGAGCCATTTTTTTCGTTATAATCTTGAAGGACATATTTTTGGAGGCGTAAATTTGGCTCAATTATTTTTTAAATATGGTGCTATGAATAGTGGAAAATCGATTGAGATTTTGAAAGTAGCCCATAACTATGAAGAACAAGGTAAGTCAGTTATCTTAATGACTAGTATTTTGGATACTCGCTCTGGACATGGAAAAATTGAAAGTCGCATGGGTTTAAATCGTGATGCGATTGCTTTGAAAGATGATTCCAACGTTTATGAAATCGTTAAAGAAGAAAATCCCAATGCATCTTGCGTTTTGATTGATGAATGTGAGTTCATGACTAAGGACCAAGTCTTACAAGCAACCCAAGTTGTTGACGACTTAGGTATTCCCGTTATGGCATTTGGTTTGAAGAATGATTTCAAAAATGAGTTATTTGAAGGTACAAAGTATCTTTTGTTGTACGCGGATAAATTGGAAGAAATGAAGACAATTTGCTGGTTCTGTACAAAAAAAGCTACAATGAATATGCGTATGGCTAATGGTAAACCAGTTTATGATGGTGAACAGGTTGTGATTGGTGGCAATGAAATGTATTACCCAGTTTGCCGTCGTCACTATAACCATCCTCCAATGCTTGATGAAAATTAATAATAAGAAAGGATAGTTGAGTTGGATAAAATATTTGAACAACTAGAAACATTGCTTGAAAGATATCAAGAACTTCAAGAACTAATGAGTGACCCTGAAGTTATCAACGATACAAAGCGTTATATGGCTTATTCAAAAGAAGAAGCTGATATGCGTGAAGTTGTCGCTGCTTTCAAGCATTACAAAGAATTAAAACAAAGTATCAGTGATAGTGACGAGATTCTTCGTGAAACTGATGATCCAGAAATGGAAGCAATGGCCAAAGATGAATTAGAAAGTTCCAAGAAAGAAATTGATGAAGTTGAACATCAAATTACTTTGTTGATGCTTCCTAAAGATCCTAATGACGATAAGAATATTATCATGGAAATTCGTGGTGCCGCTGGTGGTGACGAAGCTAGTTTGTTTGCAGCAGATTTATTGACTATGTACAGTAAATACGCTGAAAAACAAGGCTGGAACTTTGACATCATTGATGAAACTGACACTGAAGTTGGTGGTTACAAGGATGTTGCCGTCATGATCACCGGAACGAAAGTTTACTCAAAACTGAAGTTTGAAAATGGTGCTCACCGTGTACAACGTATTCCTTCAACTGAATCACAAGGCCGTGTTCACACATCAACTGCTACTGTAGCGGTTATGCCTGAATACGATGAAGTAGATATTGATATCGATCCAAAAGACATTAGAACTGATGTTTATCGTTCATCTGGTGCCGGTGGTCAGCATATCAATAAAACTTCATCTGCTGTTCGTATGACCCACTTGCCAACAGGTATCGTTGTTGCCATGCAAGATCAACGTTCACAACAACAAAACCGTCAAAAAGCAATGCAAATTTTGAAGTCTCGTGTTTACGATTACTATGAATCGCAAAATCAAAGTGAATACGATGAACAACGTAAATCTGCTGTTGGTACTGGTGATCGTTCTGAACGTATTAGAACTTATAATTATCCACAAAATCGTGTTACCGATCACCGTATCGGTCTATCTTTGAATAAACTTGACCGTATTATGAATGGTGATTTAGAAGAAATAATTGATGCTTTGATCGTTCATGATCAAGCTCAAAAGTTGGAGCAAATTCAAAGTGGAGAAGCTAAGCTATTCTAACGCCCTGAAAAGGGCTTTTTCTGTGTTAAAGAGCCAAAATAAATTTCCTGAAGATGCACAATACTTAATGGAAGAGTTAAGTGGCTTTAACTATACCCAATTGCAATTACATCGTAACGATGAAGTTCCAGCTGACATTATGCGAAAATTTCGTGATGGTTTGGTGCGTCTAGGGATGGATGAGCCAGTGCAATATATTTTAGGATACGCATATTTTATGGATCGCAACTTTTCTGTTAATGAGAACGTACTGATTCCACGAAATGATACTGAAGAAATGGTCCAACAAATTATTGATGAGCATCCAAAGAAGAATTTAACAATTTGTGATATTGGAACAGGTTCAGGAATAATTGCGATAACTTTGGGAATTGAATTCCCCGAAGATGATATTTTGGCGACTGATATTTCAAAAGAAGCTCTACAAGTGGCACAGTTGAATGCCGATAATTATCAAACGAATAATGTCTTCTTTAAGCAAAGCGATTTGTTCAAAGCAATCGATCCGCAAAAATTTGACATTGTTGTTTCCAATCCACCATACATTGCTGAAGACGAAAAAAAAGACATGGATCCAAGTGTTATTAAATTTGAACCGGATTTGGCTTTATATGGAAAGGATAATGGGTTAGAATTCTATGAGAATATTACGCAACAGATCGATAATTATCTTTCTGATGATGGTATTTTGTACATGGAGTTCGGTTTTCGACAAAAAAACGCAATAAAAGCGATTTTTCGTGATAATTTACCTAATTATGTTGTAGAATTTCATAAAGATATAAGTGGGAATTACCGATATCTAAAAGCTAAAAAGGAGATGTAGTATTGGAAACTGAGATACTAGAGAATACACAGATTCAAGAAGCTGCAGATTTCCTAGCTAAAGGACAATTAGTTGCTTTTCCAACTGAAACTGTCTATGGCTTAGGTGCTGACGCGACAAGACCTGATGTAGTCAAAGATGTCTATGCTGCTAAAGGACGTCCAAGTGACAATCCTTTGATCGTCCACGTTGCTAGTCCAGAAATGGTCTGGGAATATGCCGACAACAGCTACAAACCTTTGGCCCAGAAGATGATGAAGGCTTTTTGGCCGGGTCCATTGACAATCATTATGCCAATACAACCTGGAAAACTTTCTAAGGCAGTTACAGGGGGACTGACGACTGCTGCTTTTAGAATGCCTAACAATAAGGCAACTTTGGATCTTATTAAAACTTTTGGCAAACCAATTGTGGGTCCATCTGCTAATACAAGTGGCAAGCCTAGTCCAACTTTAGCAAAACATGTTTACCACGATTTACATGGCAAGATTGCAGCTATTTTGGATGATGGTCCAACTAAATTGGGGGTAGAATCGACGGTCATTGACTTATCTGTTGATGTACCAACGATTTTGCGTCCAGGGATGATTGACTCGGATGATCTATTGAAGGTTATCGACAATGTCAATTCAGATCATCATAAAGTAACTGCAACAGAAGTTCCAAAGGCACCAGGGATGAAGTACAAGCACTATGCACCAAGCGCTCAAGTCATTATTGTTGATGACGTCAAAGACTTTCCAGAAGCGATTGCTGAATACAGCAAAAAGGATGTTTCGTTAGGAGTTTTAGCAACTGATGCAATTCTAAAAGAAGTACCTGAAAACATCACCACTTTTTCTTTAGGTGATGATGTTTATAGCGCTTCCAAAGAATTATTTGCAGGATTGCGTCAATTGGATGTTGACCATATGGATTACATCTTGGCTCAAGGATTTCCTGATGAAGGTCATGGAGTTGCATACAGCAACCGTTTGAATAAATCAGCAGGCAATGCACATTACAAAAACTAAGGAGATTTAAAATGTCTAAATTTACAGTATTGAACCACCCATTGATCCAACATAAACTTACAATTATCCGTAACAAGCACACAGGTACAAAAGTATTCCGTGAAGTTGCCAACGAAATTGGTGAACTAATGGTCTATGAAATTACTCGTGACTTGCCACTAAAGGATGTTGAAGTTGAAACACCAATGGGCAAATCTACACAAAAGGTGCTTGCCGGTAAGAAATTAGCTGTTATTCCTATTTTGCGTGCTGGTTTAGGAATGGTCGATGGTGTACTAGAATTGATCCCAGCTGCCAAGGTTGGTCACATTGGTATGTACCGTGATGAAAAAACATTGAAACCACATGAATATTTTGTAAAGCTACCTAGCGATATCGATCAACGTGAATTGTTTATCGTTGATCCAATGCTTGCTACTGGTGGTTCTGCAAATATGGCTATCGACGCTTTGAAGAAACGTGGTGCAAAGCATATGCGTTTAGTTGTCTTAGTTGCTGCACCAGAAGGTGTTAAGGCAGTTCAAGACGCACATCCAGACGTTGATATTTACGCTGCTTCACTAGATGAAAAGATTACAGACAGTGGTTATATTTTCCCAGGTTTAGGTGATGCTGGAGACAGATTATTTGGGACAAAATAAGAATTTCATTGTTTGAATATATAAAATTTAGTGTTATTATTTTGTGGTATCAATTGTTTTCAATAAGCGAAGAAAGGAGGGTTATTATTGGATGATAAGTATAAGTTTATTGATTTCTTAGGCTTAAGATTCAATGTTGCAAATGACTTGTCAGTACTTGTCTCTGCAGTCCTTGTTTTCATTTTGGTGTTTGCATTATCTCGTAAAGTCACAATGAGACCAGGTAAAGCACAGAACGTACTTGAATGGATGATTGATTTTACTAATGGTATTGTAAAATCGGCAATGCCAGATGGTTCAGGTAAACAGTTCAATCTTTACGCGTTTGTATTATTCCTATTTATTTTTGTTTCTAACCAATTAGGATTATTCTTCCAGCTAAAGATCGACGGTTTCACATATGTTAAGTCACCAACATCTAATCCTTTGATTACAATGGGACTTGCGACGGTTTCATTGTTACTTTCACACTATTATGCTGTGAAGAAATTTGGATTTGGTGGTTATTTATCCAATTATGCGAGACCGGTAAAGTTTTTACTACCAATTAACCTTCTGGAAGAATTTACCAACTTCCTAACATTGTCACTACGTCTTTACGGTAATATTTTTGCCGGTGAAGTACTTCTTGCACTTATTGGAACTGTTGCCAAAAGCGTTGGCGCTGTGACATTTATTGGCGCAATGCCATTAGCCATGATTTGGCAAGGCTTTTCTGTATTTATTGGAGCCATCCAAGCGTACGTATTTACCACATTATCTATGGTTTATATTTCACGTAAAATGGAACAAGAATAACATTTATTGGAGGATTTTTAATTATGAAGGATATTGCGGCAGCTCTTGCAGCTGGTATCGCTGCTCTTGGAGCATCAATCGGTAACGGACTTGTTATTTCAAAAACTCTTGAAGGTATGGCTCGTCAACCAGAAGTAGCTGATAAATTAAGAGGAACAATGTTCATTGGTGTTGGTCTTATCGAAGCTGTTCCTATCATTGCCATTGCTATTGCGTTCGTTATTCTTTTCGTTTAATACATACGATTTTAAATTTGGCGATGTCTAAAGATAATCGCCTTTTAATGCTATGTATTTATTAGAAAGGAAGGAGTGAAGAATATTGGCAGGTTTATTAGTTCTCGGAGCTGGTCAAGTAGCTTTGGGTGACATGCTTTTCATTCTTATTTCTTTCATCATTTTGGCACTCTTAGTAAAACATTTTGCTTGGGGTCCTGTTACAAAAATGATGGATGCCAGATCTGAAAAGATTACTGGCGATCTTGATTATGCGGATCAGGAACGCACACGTGCTAAAAAGTTGGCTGAAGAACGTGAAGATGCTCTTAAAAATTCACGTGCTGAAGCAGTTGAAATTGTTAACAAAGCAAAGGAAAGCGGTGAGACTCAAAAGAAGTCTATCGTATCCGATGCTCATAGCGAAGCTGAAGAATTAAGACAAAGAGCTAAATCTGATGCAGCTAAGGCTAAACAAGATGCGTTGTCAGATGCTCAAAATGACATTGCAAACTTGTCTTTGGAAATTGCTTCAAAAGTTATTTCTAAAGAACTTAATGCAGACGATCAAAAGTCACTAATCGACTCTTATATTAAGGAGTTGACGGTAAATGAAACTAAGTAAATTTCAAGTGGGAAAACGATACAGTAAGGCACTTTTTGAAGTAGCCGAAGAACAAAATTCCATAGAAGAAGTACTTGAAGATTTAAAGTCTTTGAAAACTGTCTATGAAGAAAATCCTAGCTTGAGCTTTGCTCTTGCGGGACGTTCTATTTCTCGCACTGAAAAGATCAAAATTTTGGATACATTGAAGAGCCAATTTGGTGAATTGATGCAAGATTTCTTGGGATTAGTTTTTGACAACAATCGTATGGACTGTGTTACTGATATTGCTGATGCATTCATTGAAAAATATGATGAAGTTAACGGTATCGTTGAAGCAACAGTTAAAACAGCGATTGACTTGGATGAAGCACAAATCAGTCATCTTGAATCCGTAATTAAAGAGAGATTTTCAGTAAATAAAGTAAATTTAACGAAAATAGTCGATCCTACTATTATCGGTGGAGTTGTGATCCGTGTGGGAGATCAAGTTATCGATGGTAGTGTTGTTAAGAGATTTAATGACATCAAGAGAACACTATTGGTTAATAATTAAGTCGAGGTGAAAAGAATGAGCATCAAAACTGAAGAGATTAGTTCACTGATCAAAGAACAGTTAAAGAACTATAAAAATGAACTCTCAGTTGATGAAGTAGGTACAGTTACATACGTCGGTGATGGTATTGCTCGTGCTAATGGCCTTGAAAATGCTATGGCAAGTGAATTGCTAGAATTCCAAGACGGTACTTTTGGTGTGGCTCAAAACCTTGAAAGTGATGATGTTGGTATCATCATTCTAGGTAACTACGATAAAATTCGTGAAGGCGATACTGTTAAGAGAACAGGTCGTATCATGGAAGTTCCAGTCGGAGAAGCAATGATTGGACGTGTCGTAAACTCTTTGGGTCAACCAGTTGATGGTCAAGGAGATATTAAGACAGACAAAACAAGACCTATTGAATCACCTGCACCCGGTGTTATGCAACGTAAGTCAGTTTTTGAACCTCTACAAACAGGTTTAAAATCAGTTGACTCACTTGTTCCTATTGGTCGTGGTCAACGTGAGTTGATCATCGGTGACCGTAAAACTGGTAAAACATCAATTGCTATTGATACAATTCTTAATCAAAAAGATGAAGATATGATTTGTATCTATGTTGCAATTGGACAAAAGGAATCAACAATTAGAGCCCAAGTTGAAACCTTAAGAAAGCATGGCGCAATGGATTACACAATCGTTGTTGAAGCTGGTCCTAGTCAACCAGCACCTATGCTTTACTTTGCACCATATGCTGGTGCTGCAATGGGTGAATATTTCATGTATAACGGCAAGCATGTTTTGATCGTCTATGATGATTTAAGCAAGCAAGCTAATGCTTATCGTGAAATATCACTATTGCTTCGTAGACCACCTGGGCGTGAAGCATATCCCGGTGATGTTTTCTACTTGCACTCACGTTTGCTAGAACGTGCTGCTAAGTTGAGTGACAAATTAGGTGGCGGTTCAATGACTGCTCTACCTATTGTTGAAACACAAGCCGGTGATGTGTCAGCCTATATTCCAACTAACGTAATTTCTATCACTGATGGACAGATTTTCTTGAGTAGTGATATGTTCCACTCAGGTACACGTCCAGCTATTGATGCTGGTACTTCTGTTTCTCGTGTTGGTGGGGATGCCCAAATTAAGGCTATGAAGAAAGTTGCTGGTACTTTGCGTCTAGATCTTTCTTCATATCACGAATTGGAATCATTCGCTCAATTCGGTTCAGATCTTGATGAAGCTACAAAGGCAAAACTAGATCGTGGTCGTCGTACAGAAGAAGTTCTAAAACAACCTGTACACTCACCAGTTCCTGTTGAAAAACAAGTTTTGATTTTGTTTGCTTTGACAAGAGGATTCTTGGATAAGATCGATGTAGATAATATTAAAGAATATGAAACTTCACTTTCTGAATATTTCGATGCAAACCATGCAGATCTTTTACAAACAATCAAAGAAAAAGGTACATTGCCTGACGAAGATAAGTTCAAAGCTGCTGTAAAGGACTTTACAGAAAACTTCTTAGCTTCAAAATCAGGAACAGATTCAGATAGCAAGCAAGCAGAAAAATAATACAGGAGGTTTAAATAATGGCTGAGTCCCTTATGGATATTAAAAGAAGAATTTCTTCTACTAAGAAAACCGGTCAAATCACAAAGGCCATGCAAATGGTATCTGGTGCTAAACTCTCTCGTATTGAAAAGAAATCTATTGCTTATCAATTGTATGAAAAAAAGGTTGAAGATATTGTTAGACATTTGAAAGCAGCTGATGTTTTCAAAGAATTGTCAATCGCTGATGACTCCGATGATCCATTGAGTCTAAACAGTCTTCTAAAAGTTCGTGAAGTCAAAAAGACCGCTTATGTCGTTATTACTAGTGACCGTGGTCTTGTTGGTGGATACAATAGTAATATTTTGAAAGCTATGATGGAATTATTCGAAAAGAAGTATCATGGTGATCAAAGTAAATTTACTATCATTTCCTTAGGTGCTACTGGAACAGAATTCTTCAAGGCACGTGGATATGACGTATCGTATGAATATCGTGGTTTACCTGATATTCCAACGGTTAAAGATATCACTCCAATCATGAAGACGATTCTACAAATGTATCAAGCAGAATTGTTCGATGAAATTGATATTTGTCATAACCATCACGTTAACTCGTTGGTTTCTGAGTTTACAAATCAGAAACTTTTGCCATTGGCAGATCCTGATGACGTTACACCAGAAGAACAACAAGTTGCAACTGAATACATCACAGAACCAAACCCTAAAGCAGTTCTATCTGCAATTGTGCCTCAATATATTGAGTGTTTAGTTTTAGGAGCAATGATGGATGCAAAAACAGCAGAGCATGCCGCTTCTGTAACAGCCATGAAGAGTGCCAGTGATAATGCTGACGATCTTATTTCAAGTTTGTCATTACATTATAACCGTGCTCGTCAGGCTCAAATTACAACAGAAATCACCGAAATTATCGGTGGTGCTGCTGCACTTGAATAGTTTAGAAAGGAGCCAAATTAATGAGTAGCAAAGGTAAAGTTATTCAGGTAATCGGTCCAGTTGTCGATGTTGAATTTTCTTTAGATGCAGATTTGCCAGAAATCAATGATGCTCTTAAAGTTAAGAAAAACGACGGATCAGAGATTACCCTTGAAGTTGCTCTAGAACTAGGTGATGGCGCCTTGCGTGCTATTTCCATGAGTTCTACTGATGGACTTCAAAGAGGTGCCGAAGTACTTAACACAGCAAAGCCTATTTCTGTACCAGTTGGTAAAGAAACTTTAGGTCGTGTGTTTAACGTTTTAGGTGAATCTATCGATGGAGGCAAGGAATTCCCTGCTGACTTTAGAAGAGATAGTATTCACAAACAAGCACCTGCTTATGATCAATTAAATACATCAACAGAAGTTCTTGAAACAGGAATCAAAGTTATCGACCTTCTCGAACCTTACGTTCGTGGTGGTAAAGTTGGTTTGTTCGGTGGTGCCGGTGTTGGTAAGACCGTTTTGATTCAAGAATTAATTCACAATATTGCTGAAGAACATGGTGGTATTTCTGTATTTACTGGTGTTGGTGAAAGAACACGTGAAGGTAATGACCTTTATTATGAAATGAAGGAATCCGGTGTTCTTTCTAAAACAGCCATGGTTTATGGACAAATGAACGAATCACCTGGTGCTCGTATGCGTGTTGCCTTAACAGGTTTGACAATTGCTGAGTACTTCCGTGATGTTGAAGGACAAGATGTTCTATTGTTTATCGATAACATCTTTAGATTTACACAAGCTGGTTCAGAAGTTTCTGCCTTGCTTGGTCGTATGCCTTCAGCCGTTGGTTATCAACCAACATTAGCTACAGAAATGGGTCAATTACAAGAACGTATTACATCAACTAAGAAGGGTTCAATCACTTCTATTCAAGCTGTTTATGTTCCTGCCGATGATTATACTGATCCTGCTCCAGCTACAACATTCGCCCACTTGGATGCAACTACTAACTTGGAACGTAGATTGACACAACAAGGTATTTACCCAGCTGTTGATCCATTAGCTTCAACATCTTCAGCCCTTGATCCAGCAATTGTTGGTCAAGAACACTATGATGTTGCTACACAAGTTCAAGAGGTTCTTCAAAGATATCACGAACTTCAAGATATTATTTCTATCTTGGGTATGGACGAATTGTCTGATGAAGAAAAGACAGTCGTTGCTCGTGCAAGACGTATTCAATTCTTCTTGTCACAAAACTTCAGTGTTGCTGAACAATTTACTGGTAAACCAGGTTCTTATGTTCCTGTTGCAGAAACAGTTAAGGACTTCCGCGCTATCCTAGACGGTAAATACGATGACGTTCCAGAAGATGCCTTCAATGGTGTCGGTGGAATTCAAGATGTTATCGACAAGGCTAAGGATATGGGCTGGACACCAGCTGATGGCCAAGATGAAAATACTGATCAAGCAGTTGCCAATTAACGATAGGAGGAGATAATATGGCTGAAAACATTATGACGGTCAATATTGTTACTCCCGATGGTGTTGTTTATGATCATCATGCAAAACTCGTTGTTTTAAGTACCATTGATGGTGAAATTGGTGTTATGGCTCACCATGCTCCAATTATCGCTCCTTTGGTTATTGATGAGGTTCGTGTCCGTCGTGTGGATAAGCCCCATCATGAAGATTCAATCGCTGTAAATGGCGGGTTCTTGGAGTTTAGCAATGATCTAGTGTCAATCGTCGCCAACAGTGCTGAGAGAGCTAGAGACATTGATTTAAGACGTGCAAAATATGCTAAGCAAAAGGCCGAAGATACTATCAAAGTTGCGGAAGAGAAACACAACGTTGATGAATTGGCTCGTGCTCAAGTATCCTTGCGTAAGGCTATTAATAGAATTAACGTAAGTTCGCATAGAAATTAACTTAAAGGATTAGGGAAACCTAATCCTTTTTGTTTTAAATAATTTTAAAGTATTTGACTGTAAGCAGAATAAATTAAGTAAAAATGTTACTATCTAGAAAAGTGAGGTTTATAAAATGACAAATATCGGAATAAATGCCATAATAACGCTTATAAGTCATGTTATATTTATTTGGATCAGCTTCAACGTGTTGCAAGTGGTTGATTGGAAAAAGATTTATAACAAAACCAACCCTAAAATGTTACAATTACTTGTAGCGTTTATCGCAATCGCTCTAGGTTATACAGTTAGTTCGTTTTTCATGAGTATTTTTAGTTTAGCTCGAAATATAACCTTACTTTTTTAAATGATCCCAGGTTTTGGAGGAGAATATTGTGCAACAAATAATCGTTAATGGACCTACGCAATTAAAAGGAACTGTCAGAATTGAAGGTGCAAAAAATGCCGCTTTACCAATTTTAGCGGCGACTATTTTAGCATCAAAAGGTAAAACCTTCTTGACTAATATCCCTCCGTTATCGGACGTTATAACGATGTCTAAAGTTTTAAAAGCTCTAAATGCCGAAGTTTCTTATGATGAGGCTGATGAGATTTTGACTGTTGATACATCTAATGGAACTGCTACAACTGCACCAGAAGATCTAGTTGATAAGATGCGTGCTTCAATCGTCGTCTTAGGACCTCTCCTAGCTCGTAACAAGGAAGCACATGTTGCAATGCCTGGTGGCTGTGCAATTGGCTCTAGACCGATAGATTTGCATCTTAAGGGACTAGAAGCAATGGGTGCACAATTCAGTCAAAGAGGCGGTTTCATTGACGCAAAAACTGATGGTTTACACGGAGCTAACATTTATCTAGACTTTCCAAGTGTTGGTGCAACACAAAATATTATGATGGCAGCCACACTAGCTGATGGCGAAACAATCATCGACAATGCTGCTAGAGAACCCGAGATTGTTGATCTTGCTAATGTTTTGAGCAAGATGGGTGCAGATGTTACAGGAGCTGGTACTAATACCGTAAGAATCAAAGGAGTATCTGCTCTACATGGATGTGAACATTCAATTATGCAAGATCGTATTGAAGCTGGTACTTTCATGGTCGCTGCTGCTGTAACGAATGGTGATATCTTTATTAAGGATGCTGTTGGTGCTCACAATCGTCCTTTGATTTCCAAATTGATTGAAATGGGTGTTTCAATTGAAGAAACTGACGAAGGAATTCATGTTGTCGGAACTAATCAATTAAAACCTGTTGATGTTAAAACAATGCCACATCCTGGCTTCCCAACTGATATGCAAGCTCAAATGACTTTGGCTCAATTATTAAGCGTGGGAACTACAGTTATGACAGAAACAGTCTTTGAAAATAGATTTATGCATTTCCCAGAATTTGGAAAAATGAAGGCCGACTATAAGATTGAAGGTAATTCAGTTATTATGTTTGGTCCAGCGCAATTAAGTGGTGCTAACGTTGCTGCTACTGATTTACGTGCTGCTGCAGCACTAGTATTAGCAGGATTAGTCGCTGAAGGTGAGACTAGAGTATCTAACCTTCAATATTTGGACCGTGGATATTATCATTTCACTGAAAAGTTAAGAGATTTAGGTGCTAAGATCAGAAGAGTCTCAATCGATGAATCTGGTAGAGAAAGATTAGTATTGAATACAATACCAAGTGTTACAAAATTGGCTTAAAGTTCGCTTAAGGAAGTGGAAAAACCACTTTCTTTTTTTATTGGCAATTTAATGATTAGGCTGGTTATGATATACTTTTTGTGTTCAGATTTTGGAGGATATAGTATGTCGAAATATCTAGGAATTGATTTAGGTACAGCAAATGTACTGATTGATGTCAAAGGTGAAGGAATCGTCTTAAATGAACCTTCAGTTGTGGCAATCAATACAAATAATAATGATGTAGTAGCAGTTGGTAAAGACGCTTATATGATGGTTGGTAGAACTCCAGCTAACATTAAAGCTATACGTCCCTTAAAAGACGGTGTAATTGCTGACTTTGATATTACTGAAAAAATGCTTCAATATTTTATTGAAAAGCTAAATGTTGGTGGACGTTTCTCGAAACCAACAATTATGATTTGTGCACCAACAAATGTAACGCCAGTTGAACAAAAATCGATTATCGAAGCAGCCGAACAAGCTGGTGGTGGTAAAGTTTATCTTCAATTGGAACCAAAAGTTGCTGCTGTTGGAGCAGGTTTGGATATTTTCAAGCCACAAGGTAATATGGTCATTGATATTGGTGGTGGTACAAGTGATATTGCCGTCATTTCAATGGGTGATATTGTAACTAGTCAATCGCTTCGCTTCGCTGGTGATAAGATGACTAGTGCTATTCAAGCTTACATTAAGCAACACCACAATTTGATTATCGGTGAAAGAACAGCCGAACAAATCAAAATTGAAATTGGTTGTGTAATGGATGCTGATGAAAGTAAGACATTTTCAGCTAGTGGAATCGATATCGTTTCTGGTTTGCCAAAAGAAATCACTACAAATGAAGTAGAGATTCAAGAAGCTCTTCGTGATGGTGTTGACCAAATCGTTGCTGCTGCTAAGAATGTTTTGGAACAAACACCTCCTGAACTATCAGGTGATATCATTGATCGAGGTATCATGTTGACCGGTGGTGGTGCATTGTTGAAGAATTTAGACAAATTGTTGTCTGAAAAACTTCAAGTACCAGTTCTTTTGACTGATAGTCCATTAGATTCCGTTGCTTTAGGTACAGGTGTATTATTGGATCATATTGAAAAACATCAAAAATACTAGGGTGAAAAATGAAAAGAGACTTTGGCAAAGAATATCGTCATGATATTTTTAAAAAAATTGGTTGGGTATTACTATTAATGCTCATTTTCTTGGTTTTAGGCATGTTGATTGGATCAGCTTTAGGTGGTTCCAACCCACTAGCTGTATTGTGGCCAGGAACTTGGATGCACATGTTTGAATTTTTAAGGTAATTAGATGCTAAGAAAACTTTTAATTGGAATAGTTCGTTTTTATCAGAAATTTATTTCGCCAGTTTTGCCACCTAGTTGTCGTTATTATCCAACATGTTCGACTTACTTTATTGATGCGGTTAAAAAGCATGGTGGAATTTTAGGTACGATTATGGGGTTGGCACGTATTTTACGTTGCAATCCCTTTGTTCGTGGTGGAGTAGACCCAGTACCTGATAATTTCACTATTTTTAGAAATCCTCATCCGGAAAAATATGAAGATGAAATTATCGCCAAAAAATTTCATAACAAAGAATAGGAAAGATTTAATGTCTAATAGAAAAAAAACAGTTGAAATCAACTTAAAAGATATCAGTAGCGACCCTGAGACTTATGAACTTTGGGATCGTAAGAAATATATTGGTACCATCAAAAAAGATGGAGATCGTTATCTTTCATTCGTAGAAAGTAATGATACTCCATTCAAATCAGTAAAATTGGACGATGCAATCAATGAATTGTTAATGCAATATAATTTACATAATCATTAGCAGGTGTAAATATGCAAATAAGAGAAAATAGAAAAAAGAATGATGTGGATTCTCGAATCGATTACGGAATTATTTTTTCTGTAATGATGCTTGCGATGATTGGACTAATGTCTATTTACGTAGCTACGATTCAAGACTCACAAAATCCATTAAGAAATGTAGTTTCACAGTTAGCATGGTATGTTATCGGTGCAATTGGGATAGCAATCATCATGCAATTTGATGCGGAGCAACTGTGGCAGGTGGCAAATTATGCTTATTTTGCCGGGATTGCTTTGCTGTTTTTAGTTTTGATTTTTTATAGCCGCTCGTATGCTGCCAGTACTGGTGCTAAGAGTTGGTTTGCCGTTGGATCGTTTACGTTTCAGCCATCTGAAGTAATGAAACCGGCATATATATTGATGCTGGGGAAAGTTATTACGAATCATAACAGTGAATATCAAGTTCACACCATAAAAAACGACTTTATCTTATTGGGCAAATTATTCTTGTGGACTTTACCAGTCATGGTTCTTTTGAAATTACAAAATGATTTCGGTACTATTTTGGTTTTCGTTGCCATCTTAGGTGGAATGATTTTGGTATCTGGAATCGATTGGCGAATCCTCTTAACTGGTTTTCTGATTGTTGCCGTTATCGGTGGAACAGCTCTGTTATTTGCTACAACTGATTGGGGTCGTCAGATCCTAGGACATTTTGGTTTCAGATCTTACCAATTTGCCCGTATTGATAGTTGGCGTAATCCTTCGGCTGATACGTCAGAGAATGGTTATCAGATTTGGCAGAACATGAAAGCTATTGGGTCTGGTAAGTTATTTGGTAAAGGTTTTAACGTTTCTAACGTTTATGTTCCCGTCCGTGAGTCCGATATGATTTTCTCCGTTATCGGTGAGAATTTTGGCTTTATCGGTTCATGTGTTTTGATTTTGCTTTATTTCTTATTAATTTATCAAATGGTTCAAGTTACTTTTGATACTAAGAATGAATTTTATGCTTACGTATCAACTGGTGTAATTATGATGATTTTGTTCCATGTTTTCGAAAATATTGGTATGAGTGTTGGATTATTGCCATTGACGGGTATTCCACTGCCGTTTATTTCGCAAGGTGGGTCAGCTCTGTTAGGTAATATGATCGGTATCGGATTAGTGATGTCGATGAGGTTCCATCATAAGAGTTACATGTTTGAAAATGGTACTTTTAAGCAAAGGTAGGAATTTTTATGAGTGAAAAGAAAAATTATTACTGGATAAAAAAGGGTGACAAGACAACTCGTATAGGCTTAACTAAAGAGGCTCAAGAGGCTTTAGGGGATGTCAAATATGTTGAATTACCTGATCTAGATTCTGAAATTAAAAAAGGCGAATCTAGTGGTGAAATTGAAGCCCAAAAGGCTGTAATAGAGCTAGAATCACCGGTTGACGGGAAAATCGTTAAAGTGAACGATAAATTAAATGATAATCCTGAATTATTAAATGGTAGTGAAAAAGATGCATGGTTCTTTGAAGTAAATAATTAAATTTTTAAAATTTATCTTTTTATCGTTGCTTATTTCTTGCAACATTTTTTAATAACTGTTTAAATTATCCATGGAATTAATAAATGAATGGGGATAGTTTAGAATGAAAATTTTAGGTGAAAAGATTCGCCACTACAGAAAGCTCAGAGGTATTTCTCAATCTGAGCTAGCTGATGGTATTTGTACACAGGCAACTGTCAGCCTGATTGAAAAAAAAGACAAGATTCCAAGTATGGAAATTTTGGTTCGCATTTGTGAAAGACTGGGTATCACAATGAACCTTGTAATCGTCAATGACGATAGTCAAATATATTCCATCATTAGTGACATTAAGAAATCATTTTATCAAGATGATTTCGAGGGCATCAGTGACAAACTGGGTAAACTAAAAAACATCAATGTCAATAACAAGCAAGAAATCAAATTGATTCATTTCTTCAATGGATTGATTGAATACGTAAGTAGCAAGAATTATGACAAAGCTATTTTTGATTTCAACCGGGCTATGAATGTTAATATCGCTAATGTTGATATGTATGACATTTTGATCGACGTCTTTACCGCTAAGGCCTACATCAATAAGAAGTCAATGGACGAGGCTCGAGTTTATTACAATCAAGCCAAAGATTTGATCAAATCAAGTCTTGATAAGATTGGTGATGAAAATTACCACGACAGTATTTTGATTTACAGCAATATGGCAGACTTGTCATTGAAGCTTGAAGAAAATCAAAAGGCTATGGAATATGCTAATGAAGGTATTTTCATTGCTAGAAGAGAACAAACTTTGTTCAAACTCGATGAAATGTATTGTTACTTGGCAGATGCCGGTACTCGTGAAGGTCAAAAGACTGACGAGGACTACATCAAGGCATATGTAATCTCAAGTATCAGTGAAAACAAAACAGTTTTTGAAAAATTAAAGATTAAAATGAAAGATATGCATTTGAATATCTTTTAAATAAAAAATTTATTAATTTCCGCTAATCAAAAAGAGGGTCGATTCTTTTAGAATCGATCCTCGGGTCTACACTTTATCGTGTTGGTAGATTAATTCTACTGGCGCGATTTTTTTATACCAATTAAAAAAGGACATATATAATATCCTTTATAACCACGATT